>WRBK01000005.1 GCA_009784575.1 Defluviitaleaceae bacterium
GAGTTTAGCCTGACCTTGCTCGAGTTTAGCCTGACCTTGCTCGAGTTTAGCCTGACCTTGCTCGAGTTTAGCCTGACCTTGCTCGAGTTTAGCCTGACCTTGCTCGAGTTTATCAATTTTAGTTACAAGTGTTTCAAGTGTCGCAAGAATCTTTTCTTCATTATTCATAAACAATCTCCCTTATCCAAACCAAGTATGCTATAATTGTATCATATAAATTAATTAAAATCAAGAGAGAGTGTGACGCAATGACATACACGGCACTATACCGCAAGCTACGCCCCACATCCTTTGCAGACATTGTAGGGCAAGACCATATCAAGGCAACATTGATAAACCAAATAGAGCATAACCGCATAACCCACGCCTATCTTTTCTGCGGCACACGCGGCACAGGCAAAACCACATGCGCCAAGGTTTTTGCGCGGGCAGTTAATTGCGAAAACCCGCAGAGCGGCGAAGCTTGCGGTACATGTAAGAACTGCGAGGACATAGCAAGCAGTGCCAGCCTTGATGTAATAGAAATAGATGCCGCCAGCAACAATGGCGTAGACAACGTTCGCGAGCTACGCGAAGAGGTGCGTTATCCTGCTATGGGTCGATATAAAGTGTATATAGTTGATGAGGTGCATATGCTTTCTAGCGGAGCATTTAATGCCCTGCTAAAGACATTGGAAGAACCGCCCCCACATGTCATATTCATCCTTGCCACCACCGACCCGCACAAAATCCCTGCCACCATTCATTCGCGCCTTATGCGCTTTGATTTTCATAGAATCAGCACAACCGAGATGGAGGCGGCACTTGCGAGATATATGTCAGAAGAAGGTATAGTGGTGTCACCTGATGCGCTAGCCTATGTAGCCCGACTTTCGGATGGTTCTATGCGTGATGCCCTTAGCATTTTAGATAGGTGCGCTTCTTTACATTATGGCGAGGAAATAACATTGGAAAGAGCGCGGGATATCACGGGTTCTGTGGATGATGCTGTGTTCTCAGACATGACGAACGCGCTCATCAGCAAACAAACCGATAGATGCCTTGCCATCATAGAAGATTTATCTGCTAAGGGCCGCGATTTCACACAATTTACGCAAGAAATGCTATCACATTTGCGTGGTCGCTTAATAGCCGCCACCACGCAAAATTTAGTAGGCTATGATGATATAATGCGCCTAATAGCCGCCTTTTCAGAGGTGGCAAAAAGTATGCGCCAAAGCACAAACGCACGCCTTGCGCTAGAGGTGATGTGCATAGAAGAAATCGTAGGCAAACCGAATAGCAGCAGCGAAAACCACAATATCACTCATAGTGGCGGCTCTCAGCAGCTCGCCCCTAGGCAACAAGCCATCCCAAAACAACAACCCGAACCGCCCAAATCCCCCAAGAAAAAAGCCATCCCAGACGATATACGCAATGTCCTAGCAGATTGGCAAAGCTTCATATCAGATTTCGAGCCAAGCTTCGCACCCTTTATAGCAAAGACCAAGGCTGGCTTTTTGGAGGACGAACATCTATATATCGTCTGCTCCGATATCTTCACAGAAAGCCATCTGCGCAATCGTGCAGATTATGTCGCAGAGAGACTGCTAAAACGCTATGGGCTAGAGTTTTCAGTAAATATTATCGCACAGAATTTCTATGATGATAGACATCGCAAAAAGTATAATCTCACAGATGACTTTAATTATGAAGATAGCGGGATGGAAAAGCTAAAAAGTGCTATAGACTTTGAGATTGAAGAGGGATAGTTGCCGTAAAGTCCAAGTCCAACACCCTAGGACACCTTTGGACTTTTGAACTGATTGAACAAAATAGCGCAATCATAGGTTTTATTCAATGAACCCAATACTTTAATAGACTAATGTATAATATTTTAATTTATCTTGTATGGCAAAAGGTCATCCGCTCAATACAGCCAACTTTATAGATACTGCACGATAAATCGTAGGGGCGGCTCTTAGCCGCCCATTATTGTATAGACACATTATCCCGAACACGCTCCACAAAAATGCCCCTGAGAATTATACCTTACGTATCCAAGATTTATATACCTCAATTGAACATTACACAAAACCCCTCTTTATCTTACCAAAAAAGTCGGATACCTCTTTATATTCTATGCTATACTAACTTTGGAAGGAGCAAGCATATGGATATCCTTACCCAGCTAAACGCCGCAGTAACCTATATCGAAGAAAATATAGAAAATGATTTGGCTTTGGCGGATGTGTCCAAGGTCACATCATATTCGTCATTTCATTTTGGGCGGCTGTTTAGCTATATCGCTGAAATGCCGCTTTCGGAGTATATCCGCAAGCGCAAGCTTTCCTTGGCGGCACAAATGTTGCAAAGCAGCAACATACCAATGAAAATTTTAGACCTTGCAATAACATATGGCTACGACAGCGCGGATAGCTTTACGCGCGCTTTTGTTAAACAACACGGTGTAACGCCGTCTGCCGCACGCCAAAAGGGTGTCAGTCTATCCATTTTTCCTCCGCTTACCTTCCAAATCAAAATAAAAGGGGGCAAAGCCATAAATTGGAGAATTGAGGAACGCGAGGAGTTTGAAGTATTCGGGCTTGAAGGAGTTTTTCACAATGATGATACTGACAAAATAGCAATTTTTTGGCAGGAATGCTTGGATAATGGCAGTTATGTCCGCCTATCAGAGGCAGCAAGAGGTAGTGCCTTAAATGCCATTTGCAGTTATCGAGAAATTGATGACGAGACATTTCCTTATATGATTTTTGCCGAAATAATACATGATAGCAAGGTAGACGGCTTTACCACAGCCACCGTTCCCAAGGCCACATGGGCAGTGTTTAAAAGCGATAAATTCACGCCCGATAAAACTGGCGAAGAAATCCCAAATCTCTACAGCCGCGCATATAGCGAATGGCTGCCCACATCTGGCTACAATAAGGCAAATGGGTCAGAGATGGAGATTTATTATGAAGATGAGGATGGCATGTGTTATGAAGAAGTTTGGATACCTGTCATAAAGCTATAAAATAGGGGGTAATAATGAATATACCAGAAAGAATGAAGCATTTTAATGTGCCTGGTGTTAGTGCAACATATTTTGATAATGGAAAAGTAGGCTGGAGCAAGCATTTTGGGACACTTGAAAAGAATACGGATAAAAATGTAAATGATGATTCCATTTTCCATGCTTGCTCGATAAGCAAGATGATTACTGCTTTGTGTGTCCTAAGGCTGATGCAAGATGGAGCATTGGATTTGCATAAAGATATAAACGAATATCTGACCTCATGGAAAATGCCCGATAATGAATTTACCACAAAGAAAAAGGTCACATTGGCTAATTTGTTGGCACATCAAGCAGGGCTTTATGATTGCGAGGGCAGCTTTAGCCCATATAAAAACGACGATGCAATCCCAAAAACAATTGATATTTTAAGAGGCACAACTCCTTACTGTCCCGAAGAAGTCCGCGTAAAATATGTCCCCGAAACAGATTGCGAATATTCTGACGCAGGCTATTGCATAATAAGCCAAGTGCTACAGGATGTTTTTGGCGAGACAATTCAGCAGATTGCAAAAAGGATTATTTTTGAGCCACTAGGCTTAAAACAAACCTTCTTTTGGGAGATAGACAAAGATTCATATGGCAATATTTCCATACACAACTGCGCCGTTGGTCATAATAGCAGCGGCGATGTGGTTGATGGAATTAGGGCAAGCTACCCTAACATCGAAGGCGCTGCACTATGGACAACAGCAAACGAGCTGACAAGCATCACCCTTGACCTGCTCAAATCCTATCATAGCAATAGCGGCTCGGTGCTAAACCAAGAAATGGCGCAATTAATGCTGACCCCATATGGCTGTACAGATGATGTGGGCTTGGGCATATTCCTTTTTCTTGACAAAGACGACAAGAGCGAATCACACTTTATGTCCCAAGGCTGGGGCATCGGTATGCAATGCAAGCTTCGTGTTTGCCACGAGAGCCAAAGGGGCATTGTCGTGATGACCAATTCAGACCCTAGCATGGACCAGACCGAATCTCTGGTAGGGGAAATAATCAATCACACTATGAGCACATAATAAATATCCCGAAGCTTAACTCTAAGCTTCGGGATATTTATTTAGTATGTCACAAGCACCGTAATTACACATCCATCCTTGCCCTCTTCCACCTCATATGTGGCATTAACGCCGCTATCCTGCATAACATCCACAGCCTGTTTAATGGTATTCGTAAAAATGCGTATGTCGCGTATATATGCCTTTACATTGCGCTTTGCAGCCGTCTTTTTCTCCTGAAAATTAAGGACTTTATCTATGTATTCCTCGGTTTTTTGCACGGTTAGATTGTTCGCCACTATGCGTTCTACAATCTCCATCATAAGCTTTTCCGCCTGCGCCCCTTCGCGACTTTTCATAACTTTTAGCAAAGCCCGAGCGTGCCTTTCAGATAGACCGTTTTCAATAAGAGCCTTTTTTACCTTGCTTGGCAATCTCAGCAGTCGTAGTTTATTCGCTATGGTCGACTGATTTTTCCCTAGTTTTCTTGCCAAGTCATCCTGTGTTAGGCTATGCTTGCTTATCAAAAAGAAAAATCCTTCCGCTTCCTCTATGAAATTCAAATTTTGTCTTTGCAAATTCTCCACAAGAGCCAAAATAGCACTTTCAGAATCAGTTATGTCCACAATCACGGCAGGTATGGTGGTGATATTGGCTAGCTTTGTGGCACGTAACCTACGCTCACCCGCTATTAATTCATAGCCCACATCCGTCATGCGCACACTAATAGGCTGCATCAAGCCATACTGCTTTATGGATGTAGCCAAATCAACCAATGCCATGGGTTCAAAATGCCGCCGCGGCTGAAATGGATTGGGCAAAACCATCTCTACAGGCAAATTGTATATCTTGTTATCTGAATGCACTTCATGGGGATATTCCAAATTTCTTGCTGTATTCATATACCTATCTCCTCCAAAAATGTAATATTTTGCCTTTTGTATAATAATATCACATTATTTTCGGAAATGTCAACCCATTTTTTGTAAAATTTAGATTATTTTCCTAATTTTTATCAAACTATGGACTATATCGCTGTTTGGCAGCGTGATTTCTTTGATATCCCATACCTCTCCGCCTAAATTTTTGACTATGCGGCGAGCCTCTTCTAGTTCTTCAGTGTAGTTACGCCCCTTCATTGCAATAAATTCGCCGCCCAGCTTTACATATGGCAAGCAATATTTCGAAAGCTTTGGCAAGCGCGTTACCGCTCTAGCAGTGACATAGTCAAAACCCTCCCTATACTCTGGCTTCTGGCGTATTAGCTCCTCTGCCCTAGCATGTATACAGCTCACATTTTTAAGGGACAACAGCTTTGCAGCCTCTTCCAAAAAGCGCACTTTCTTCATTGTGGAATCCACCAGCGTTAAGCTAACATCCTCACGCGCAATTTTAATAACAAGCCCAGGGAAACCCGCCCCTGTGCCTATATCGATGATGCTTGTACTGCCCGCTACCCCAATCTCACCAAGCAATGTAAGCGAATCCAAAAAATGCTTAACAATAATCCCTTCATCATCCACAATGGACGTGAGGTTGACTTTTTGATTGTATTCCTTTAAAAAATCCTTGTATACCAACAGCTTATCAGCAGCAGTATTGTCTAAGGCTATGCCCAACTCACCTGCGCCATCAAGCAACATCTTCTTTAAATCATTCATCTGCCCTTTTCTCCATATGTTTTCTGCGCTCCATATACACAAGCAAATTCGACACATCAGCAGGATTCACACCCGTTATGCGGCTTGCTTGCCCTACATTTAGCGGCTTTATCGCATTTAGCTTTTGCCTTGCCTCTAGCCGCAAATTATCTATAGTGCTATAATCGAGGTCTTGCGGCAACTTACGCCCCTCTAGCTTTTTAAATTGCTCCACCTGTTGCATTTGCTTTTGAATATAACCTTCATATTTTATGGCTATATTCACCTGCTCCGCCACATCTTCAGGCAATGCAGGTCTATTTGCATCCACATCTGCCAACACCGCATATGTAAGCTCTGGACGCTTTACTAGCTCTATTAGTTTCATGCCAGATGTCATTTCAGAGCTATTATGTTGCTTCAAGAGTGTGTTAATTTCATCGCTAGGCGCAATAGTTGCTTTGGATAATCTACGGATTTCTTCATTGATTAACCGTTGCTTTTCCAGCACCTTTTGATATCTATTTTCATCAATCAAATATCCATAACCCTTGGGCGTGAGCCGCAAGTCCGCATTATCTTGCCTTAACAAAAGGCGGTATTCTGCGCGCGAGGTCATCATGCGGTATGGCTCATTGCTGCCTTTTGTCACTAGGTCATCAATCAGTACGCCAACATAGCCCTCAGAGCGGTCTATGGTCAGCGGCTCTTTGCCCAACACGCCCGCCGCTGCATTTATGCCCGCCACAAGTCCTTGTGCCGCCGCCTCTTCATAGCCGCTAGTGCCGTTAAACTGTCCAGCCGAAAAAAGACCCCTTATCGCCTTAAACTCCAATGTTGGTAATAATTGTGTTGCATCTATACAATCATATTCAATGGCATAACCAAAACGCACTATGCGGCTATTTTCCAAGCCAACCACAGAGCGGTACATGGCCATCTGCACATCCTCTGGCAAAGATGTACTCATGCCAGAAACATACAGCTCATTCGTATTTTCGCCCTCTGGCTCAACAAAAACCTGATGGCTCGCTTTTTCCGCAAAGCGCACCACTTTATCCTCAATGGACGGGCAATAGCGCGTAGCCGTGCCTTCAATGTCACCAGAATACATAGGCGAACGGTGCAGACTAGCCCTTATTATCTCATGTGTACGCTCATTTGTATGCGTAAGATAGCATGATATCTGCGAGCGCGCTATATCTGCGCGATTATTTTCAAATGAAAACGGCGTAATTTCTTCGTCACCATTTTGCTCCACCATTTTTGAAAAATCCACGGTAGATGCATCTATTCGCGCTGGCGTGCCTGTTTTAAAGCGATAGAGCGTGATTCCTAGGCGTTCCAAGCTATCCCTAAGAGGCAGAGAGGGCGCAAGCCCATTTGGCCCAGAGTTCACACTAACCTCACCCCAAACACATCTACCATTTAGGTATGTACCAGTGGCTAGCACAATAGCTTTACAAGGATACAAAGCCCCCGCTACGCTAATAGCCCCCGTAACAATGCCACCTTCAACCACTATATCCGCCACTTCCGATTGCACAAGCTGCAAATTTGGCGTAGCATCCAGCATCCTCCGCATCTCTTGCGAATAGCGTTGCTTATCCGCTTGCGCACGCAAAGAATGCACCGCAGGTCCTTTACCCGTGTTTAGCATTCGGGACTGTATATAGGTTTTGTCAATATTTTTACCCATCTCACCGCCTAGTGCATCTATCTCCCGCACCAAATGCCCTTTTGATGTCCCACCAATATTTGGATTGCAAGGCATCATGGCTATAGAATCCATATTCATAGCAAATAAGGTAGTTGTGCACCCCATGCGCGCCGCCGCCAGAGCCGCCTCACATCCCGCATGACCACCGCCTATCACTATCACATCCACGGGTTCAGCTGTATATAAAATTTCTTTGGTTGTTCTCATATCCATCACCAACCTTATTATTTCCCCAAGCAAAATTCCGAAAAAATCTTCTCTATCAACTCTTCGTCTACGGCAATGCCTAATATCTCGCCAAGTGCCGCATATGCCGCCTGTATATCTATTGCCACAAAATCCACATGCAGCCCCGTGTCTATAGTTTCTATGGCGTGCACAAGGCTGTTTCGCGAACTATTAATGAGCGAGATATGCCTTGCATTCGTCACCAAATCATCTCCATACTCCATTTGCCCTTGCAAAAACATATCTTTAATTTTATCGCCCAATTCATCTATTCCTATGTGGTTTTTAGCAGAAATTTCAATAATGGATGATTCACCAAACTTATCTGTCAAATAGTCCTTGTCTATCCCCTGCGGCAAGTCAGATTTATTTATTATCACTATAACATTTTCCCAATCTTCATTTACAATGCTCGCGATTTTATTATGCTCAAAGGGTTTAGACCCATCAAATACCAGAAGTACCAAGTCTGCCCTCACACTTTCTTTAAGCGACCTAGCAACCCCTTCACTTTCCACCAAATCATCGGTGTCTCGTATACCAGCTGTATCAGCTAGTTCCAAAAAGATGTCGCCTATCTTTATTGTCTCACGCAGTACATCCCGTGTTGTGCCTGGTATATGCGTAACAATGGCTCTATCCTCCCGCGCAAGTGCATTTAAAAGTGAGGATTTACCTACATTTGGCTCGCCAATTATGGCTGTTTTTATGCCATCTCGTATGATTTTCCCTGCCCTCGCCACATCAAGCAACTTGTTCAGTTCACCAGCTATGGGTATTATCTTAGTTTTAATCTCCTCCGCAACAATGTCCGCTTCTTCATGCTCAGGATAGTCTATTGCCATTTCTATCCGCGCTAAAAGCGACACAAGCCCCTCACAGGCTTCACTGAGCAGGTGAGCAAGCCGTCCTTGTAGCTGATTTACAGCAGATTTGTGTGAAAGTTCGGATTTTGCATTGATGATGTCCATTGTTGCTTCTGCCTGTGAAAGGTCTATGCGCCCATTCAAAAAGGCTCTTTTGGTAAATTCTCCAGCCTCCGCTAGTCGCGCTCCATGCTCCACAAGCAACATCAAGACCTTTTGCGTTGCCATAGCCCCGCCATGGCAGTTTATCTCCACCACATCTTCACGTGTAAAAGTCCGCGGCGCAAGCATAACGGAAACCAAAACTTCATCAACCTTTTCGCTCATACCGCCGCAAATCCAACCATAGTAAACCCTATGGCTTTTTGGTTTGCCAGCATCTTTCCATTCAAATACCTTTTTCAAAATATGCAGACTGCCCTTGCCGCTCATCCTGATAATAGAAATAGAGCCGCCAGTAGGCGTTGAAACCCCTACAATTGTATCATCCATATTCAATTTGTTTAATGCACTAACACTCATGTAAAACATTCCTCTGTTTTGAAAAACCCTGTTGAGTTGTAAAATCAACAGGGTGTCAATTATTATTTTTGATTGTTATGGCTCTGATGTCTTTTCGGTGCTATCACTATGTTTCGGAAAGGGTCAGCACCTTCGCTGTAAGTAGAAACCGACCTATCACTTTGAAGAGCGGAATGTATAATACGTCTTTCAAATGTATTCATAGGCTCTAGGGTTACAGGCTTCTTGGTCGATTTTACTTTCTTAGCCAAATTATGCGCCAAGCTTTCCAAAATCTCCCTACGTCTCTTTCTGTAGTTCTCAGAATCTATCACAACATTAACATATGGGGCTTTGCCTTTATTTACAGCCAAACTGACAAGATACTGTATGGCATCCAATGTTTGACCTCGCTTGCCAATCAAAATCCCCATATTGTCTCCAGTAAGCACTATATCAAGCTGTTTTTCAGAAACAGTGGTTTTAACTCCGATAAGTATGCCCATGGACATACCCATCTCTTTTATGAATGTCTCCGCTATTCTTTCAGGATTATGCTTTACATCTACCCTTACGCGGGCCATTTTGGCACCAAGACCCATGAAGCCTTTAGTGCCAGCTTCAAGCACGGTAACATCCACTTCATCTCGTGACATAGCAAGAGCCTTCAAAGCCTCCTCTATAGCCAATTCTACAGTTTTTGCTGATTTTTCGATATAATCCACTATATGAAACCTCCTAACCAACCTATCCTAGGCAGCAAATTATGCTTTTGCCTTCCCATCTGCTTGGTTTTCCGCATCTTTTTTAACATAGTATCTATTAATGAAATAATGTTGAACAATCATATACACATTAAGCATAACCCAGTAGAGACCCACGCCTGCCGCGGCTTGTATAGTAAAGAAACCAAACATAATCGGGAATAGTATCATGGTAACTCTTTGAATATTCTGTTGCTGAGGGTCTGTGGAAGGATTGCTTCTCATCATCAAAAATTGGGATAAAAACATTGTTCCCGCAGATAGCACAGGCAATATAATCCCTGGCCAAAGATAGCCAGCAGGTGCTACAAGATTAAGTCCAAAGAAAGTTAGTATAGACCCCTTTTGATCTAGTAATCCACGTAGGTTTGCTTGTTGTTCTACAGCAACTTGAGAAACAATAATATCCCAGTTTTCTGGGCTAAGTACATGTATTGCTCTATTCATATTTTCTACTGATGCCGTCATGTCAAAAACCATATTCACAGGTACATATGGTTGTACCAAAGGCCCAACAACATCAGATAAAAACTGACTACCTTCTGCCATTAAGATATGCGAAATCGCGCTATATGCTTCACCAATGCTACCAACGAACATAAAGGCCTGTCCCAACACTTGGAACAGCGCGATAAACAGCGGCCATGTAATAAGCATAGGCAAACAGCTTGCTAACATATTAACCCCATGTCTGGATTGAAGAGCCTGCATTTCTGCCGACATCTTTCTTCTCATTTCAGGGTCTTTAGAATTTCCATATTTTTCACGAATTTTGGCCATTTCTGGCTGCATTGCTCTGGTTTTCATCATATTTCTCTGCATTTTAAAAGCGGTTGGAAGCAATGCAGTTCTAACTATAATGGTCATGATGATGATAGAAATACCAAGCGCGCCAGGCACTGAAGACACTATGCCATAGATAAAATCAATTATAGCACCCAAAACAACAGATATGGGCCCAACTATAGCACCAGGTGGATTTTGTATCATCTGGTTCATAAATGTTACACTGTCTTGCAAAAATAGCTGTGTCAAAAAACTTCCTCCTCAGTCAAAACGCAGAAATTGTGTGTTCCACGTGGAACATTATTCGCCATCACCATAGACCCATCTTATGGAAATCTCTTGGTGGTGGCGGGTCGTAGCCGCCACGGCTAAAGGGGTTGCATCGTAAGATGCGGTAGACTGCCATCGCACTCCCCAAAAGCGCGCCGTGGACATTTACGGCTTCATATGCATATTGCGAACATGTAGGACTATAGCGACATCGAGGCTTAAAGTAAGGCGATATGCCTTTTCTATAAAACACTATCAAAAGTAGCAGAATTTTAGCCATCTTGCCTCCGTTTAGACTTGTCCGATAACCGATATTGAATCATTTTTTCTTCTCGGTGTTTTTCGAGAAAACCGCTTGAAAAACACCGAGAAGAAAAAGTTAAAGATTGTTGATGCTAGCATCAACGTATTGTGTGAAACAGGCTATGGGGCATGTCTACTATATAAACCATGCTTACGCAATAGGTGCTTTATGCTTGCTTTTACATCCAAAAAATCGGCATCAGCAATACCTACCCTAGGCAGAACGACGATATCTTGTCCCATTAAAATACCTGACTCCAATGCCCTAAAGGCTTCTTTAAGGCGGCGGCGCTGTTTGTTGCGTACCACCGCCTTGCCAATTTTTTTGCTTGCAGATATGCCTAAACGATTTGTTTTTCTTCCATTTTTTAGCACAAACATAACAATATGCCTGTTTGCTAAGGACTTGCCTTTTTTATACACACGCTGAAAATCGGTATTTTTTTTAAGGGAAGTTGTTAGCACAAATCATCAAGACCTTCCAGCCATTAAAGTAGTGATATTACGCAGTAAGCACTTTTCTGCCTCTTTTGCGTCTTCTAGCTATTACATTTCTGCCATTTTTTGTAGACATTCTTTGGCGAAAACCATGCACTTTAGAGCGTTGACGTTTTTTAGGTTGAAATGTCATTTTCATAATACATACACCTCCTCGAGTTTTAGTGGCTTTGCTATATTATTTATTCAAAGCTATCGACAGTCAGATGAATCTATTATATGAAAAATTTGTCCTCACGTCAAGGACTTTCTTGTCAAATTGATACAAAAATTATTCGTCTTCCTTTTTCTTTTTGCGTTCCTTTTTCTTCAATGCGCCGCCAACCGTGGCATCAAGCGCGTTTTCCGCATCTTTTAGCCTTTTTGTTACGAAATCTAAATTAGATTTTTTCTTAATAGGTCTATAGATAACCTGTTTGATTCTATTGCGTAATTTTGCTGCCATAATAATCACCTCATGACAAATATATGCTTGTTTTATGGATACTGTCATATGAATTTATTACAATTCTATTAATTTCCAGTTGATTTTCCTTAATATTTGAAATATAATAGTAAAAAATTTGGTAAGACCAAGGAGGATATATGATTAGACAAGTATTATCTACAGGCGCATTAATCGCAGTTTTTGGCATTGGCAATATGCCTTTTACCCATAACAATTATTACGAAAATATTAATTATTCTGGCATAGATGAACCACAAATCGTAGCAAATACATATATAGCAAAATATGATGCAACTTGGTTTAATGAAATCCAGCATATCTTTGCTCGCGACACAGATGCTGTAGTTCGTGACATTGGCACGGGGCATACATTTAATATACGTCGTACCTTTGGCACGAATCATGCAGATATAGAGCCGCTAACAAAAGAAGATGCCGCCATAATGAATGAGATATGGGGTGGGCATAGCTGGGCGCGCCGCCCTGTTGTTGTGTATGTGGGCAATTATGTTTTTGCGGGTTCTCTTACCAACTTCCCGCACGCTGGCGTAGATGGCGAGCCAGCGTTGGCTGTGGTAAATAGTCGTAGCGGCGGCTACGGGCGCGGGCTGAATTTTGATGCGGTAAAGGGTAATGGGGTTGACGGGCATATGTGTTTGCACTTTGCGGGTAGCTTGATACATGGTAGCAATCGTTCGAACCTCGACCATCAGAATGCTGTTGGTCAGGCTATTGAGTATATAAGGGCGAATTATTAAAATAAAGTAAAATGGATGCCCGATTAAAGGGCATCCATTTTTGAATCTGAAATTAAGTATACATTACCAAAAACTGCAACCTCACCATTTTTCACACGAATAAAGCTTTTTGAGCATGTAGTATAGATATCAATTTCTTGCGATAGCGGAAACAAATTCTTCTCAATTGAATCATGTCTATCCAAATAAGGAATATAGCAAAAATTGTCTAAGCCAAGACCATCATAAATTGTTGTTTTTCCATCATCAAAACTAATGCATTTAGATGGCATATTAATAGCTCCTGCGCTAAAGCCCATAATAATGTTAGCTTTAGTTTCCTTGATTGGTGTGGAAAGCTCATACTCCTTAAAAAACTCAGCCTGTAGAGTGTCTTCGCCCCCAAGAAGAAGTAGCGCGGAGGCTTCTCTGATGAGTTTGTGTCCTTCTTCTTTTGTTTTGCGGTTATCTACCAAATGATATTCGTCAAAGGTAATGCCGCCAGGCGCAAGCCAGCTATCCCTCACAAAATCGATAAGCTCATCTCCAGCCCAGCAGCCCCAAATTAAAACAAGGGATTTCCTTTCTGTAATGTCATTGCGTAGTGATTCTAGGTAGCTTTCGGGCAATGCTTCATCAAACCAGCCAGAATAGTAGTGGATTTTCTTAAGGTCGTTTTGATTCATATTTTTCCTCCGTTTTTTAGGGGACTAACATATAGTCACCCTCCCTGATGTGATTGTAGTAGCTAATATCACGGTAACATCATAAAGGGTAGCAGAAAAATATATACCGCTATGGACATTTTTAATCATTTTTTGTTAGTTTATTTTGTTGACCCTATACGCACCTATCCTTTGGAAGTAAAAATACACCAACGAACCCCAAGCTTGTCAATCAAATCGGTTTCAAATGGGCTATACAGGCATGGGCCTAATTCGCTGATGATTTTTGCATCATCTTTCAGCACATCGTATGCTTTTTGTACCAAATCTTCTTCGCTTGCCTCAAAATGTAAAGCGAACATCATGGTATTACCAATGACTACATCATCTTGTAACTCCATTAGCGCAAATGTTTGACCATAAATGTCAAGTTCGACGTGAGCGCAGCTACCATCTTCGTTTCGATGGTCGGCAATGAGTTTTGCATTGAATGCTCTTTGATAAAATGTAACTGCTTGAGTACTGTTTTTTACTATTGCTTCCATAAAAGCTCTTTTCATTTCTATAACCCCCCAAAAAAATTGTTATGTATCATACTAGCCTACACGCATTACAGTTATAATTTCGATAAACTTAGGGTATTTTGCCATTAGAAAGCGAAGCAAGATATAGCCAAAAATAGTTACCACTACGAACTGCCCTATAGCTACACTGGCAGCAAATGGCAAAAAAGCCTCCCAGCTAACGCCCTCTCCTGCGTAAATTAAAAATACGAGTGGTATCATCAGTGCATTGACGATTGTGGGCCATAGGCTGGCAACAAATAGATTGTTTGTGAGCTTTTTTGTGAGCAAAATCAATGCTAGGGCAATAAAAGATGCACCTGTGCCGACTATTACATCTACAAGACCATAGGGTGATGCTATGAAATTGGCGATAAAAACACCAAGCAAAACCGCTGGCATGTAGAGGGGATTGAAAAAGACTAGCAGATTAAGGCTTTCGGCTATGCGAAATTGTATTGGTCCAAAGCCAATGGCGGCTTGTGCCACCGTAACGGCGGCGTAAATAGCCGCAATCATTGCCATTACAGCCATGGTTCTGATGCTAAATTTGGTATTTGTTTTCATGATAAATCACTCCTGTTTTTTTATTTACAAGGTGGTTTTCAGGCACACCTTATATTTAATTTTTAATAAGCTCTACCCCAAATAACCATGTGCTTTGCTTCGCCGCCGCAACAGAAGCAGGTTTCGCCCACTCTTTCCTGCTCAAAAGGTATGCAACGACTGGTGGCTGTTGCCACCTCTTTTACTTTGTTTTCGCAAGCCAGCTCGCCGCACCACATGGCTTTTACAAAGCCTGGTTTTGTATCTAGCTGCTCTTTCATTTCTTCTAGGCTATGTGCCACATATGTTCTATCTTCGCGGTTTTTCAGAGCTTTGTTGAAAAGTGCTTTTTGGATATCTTCCAAGGTTTCTGCTATGGCTGTTTCTAGGCTACCAAGTGCAATAATGGTTTTTTCTCTGGTGTCGCGGCGTACTAGAACACATTGTCCCGCTTCGATATCTTTTGGCCCTATTTCTATGCGCAATGGCACGCCCTTCATCTCGTATTCGCTGAATTTCCAGCCTGGGCTACGGTCGCTGTCGTCTAACTTAACACGGAAATTGCTTAGGCGTTCTTTTAGACCACGTGCGAAGTCAAGCACGCCTTCTTTGTGTTGCGCTATCGGGATGATGGCAATTTGGATTGGTGCAAGCCTCGGAGGTAGCACGAGTCCGCTATTGTCGCCATGTGTCATTATTATGCCGCCGATAAGGCGCGTGGAAATGCCCCAAGAGCTTTGATGTACATATGATAACTTGTTTTCTTTATCGGTATATTGTATGCCAAATGCGCGAGCAAAGCCATCGCCGAAGTTATGTGTAGTACCACTTTGCAGAGCCTGACCATCATGCATCATGTTTTCAAATGTATAAGTCTCTTTCGCGCCTGCAAATTTTTCCTTATCAGTCTTTTTACCTTTTATAACAGGCATACCTAGGATATTTTCGCAAACATCTGTGTAGATTTCTAGGATGTCTAGGGCTTCTTGCAGAGCCTCTTCGGCTGTGGCATGAGCCGTGTGACCTTCTTGCCACAAGAATTCTCGCCCGCGTAGAAATGGGCGCGTAGACTTCTCCCAACGAACAACACTGCACCATTGGTTGTAGAGCTTTGGTAGGTCGCGATGGGATTGTATCACATTTGCAAAATGGTCGCAAAATAGCGTTTCAGATGTAGGGCGAACGCACATGCGCTCTGTTAGCTCTTCATCGCCGCCATGGGTGACCCAAGCCACCTCTGGCGCAAAGCCCTCCACATGGTCTTTTTCCTTTTGTAACAGGCTTTCGGGTATAAACATAGGGAAATATACATTCTCGTGTCCTGTCGCTTTAAAACGTGCATCAAACTCGCTTTTTATCTGCTCCCAGATGGCATACCCATATGGTCGCAAAATAAAGCAACCACGCACGCCGCTATAATCAATAAGCTCTGCTTTTTTAACAATATCCGTGTACCACTTCGCAAAATCCACTTCCATATCCGTGATGGCTTCTACAAATTTTTGCCCTTTTGCGTTTTCTTTCGCCATAATGATAGCTCCTTTTGTGATAATATAAAAGTCATTATACCATAAAATTTGGATATGTCAACTGGATGGGCAATAAGGTATAGTAATTTTACTATAATTGACAATGCTGTCGTTTTATTTCACACGAAAGAGGTTCTATGATGACATTAATTTCCATTTTATTTTGTATAAATATGGTACAATCCCTCTAAAGTTAATAATCAGGAGGAAATGCCATATGAATAAGTTTGCACTGCCTACCAATATCAGGCAAATAGGTAATACAGAGGGGTCGCCCATGAAAATCTATATGGAAGACTATGTATGCTCCTATCTAAAGCAATATGCCGAAAGCGGTGGTCATACGGAGAAAATAGCCTTTCTTGTGGGCAAGTATATGATAATTGATGCTGTGCCATATGTTTTTGTGCAGGGTGTAATACAGGGCAAGCATAGCGAATATACTGACAATATGGAGTGCTTTACTGATGCATCCTATGACCATGCAGAGGACGAGCTAGCCAGATATTTTTCTGGATGTGAGATTTTGGGCTGGATGCAGTCTCAGCCTGGATATGGCGTGCATTTAAATCCATCTTATGCCGATTATCACATGAATAATTTCACCCGTCCATATCAGGTGCTTTTTGTGATGGACCCAATAGAAAAGCTGAATGTGTTTTATATGTGGAATCCCGAAATGTCGGGCGTGCAGGAGTGCGGTGGGTATTTTGTATACTATGACCAAAACAAGGGTATGCAAGAATATATGAACAACAACCGCATTAGCCGTGCGAGGGTTAGCGAAAAAGCAAAACAAACAGATGATATGCCGTCTACAAGGCTAAAGATTTTTGAAGATAGCACGCCTAAAACGAGAGCAAGAAAAAATGAGGATGAAAAACAGACAAGCCGCGCGCCAAGCCGCAGAAGTTCATCTATGTCTAGCCTAAAGACAACAGAAAGAGAAGACAAAAGCATGGAGGATGTGCGCAAAATGTCTAATCTTCTTATAGGGCTATGTGCGGTGCTGTTTATTACGACATTTATTATGGGTGCTGGGCTTTTGCAAAGCGATGGACGCATAAGCGCGCTGGAAAACGCTATTGTGACAATAGATGGCAATCATATCATCATAGCTGACCAGCTACGCCAGATTTCTAGTATGCCTGTTTTTGTGGAGCAAGACCATATAACCCGCTATACAAGCGGCAATGTGGCGGATGGCACACAAAATTATGCCCCGCCCGCGCAACCTATCGTCACACCATATCCCGCGATAACACCGCCGCCAACACCATCGCCAGAGCCAGTGGCAACGCCAACACCGCAACCAACGCAAACACCAGAAGCTACCCCCACACCAACGGCAACGCCGGACCCAACCTTGCCACCAATAGACCAAGTAACACCTGCCTTTGCTAATATCCCAGAAACCTACACAATACAGGCGGGGGATACATTGTTTGCTGTAGCGCAAATGTTCTTTGGCGATATTGGCATGGTGGCGCGCATCATGGAGGTAAATAATATAGAAGACCCCAACCATATCATCATTGGGCAGGTATTAATTTTGCCTGAATATTGATTTTGGATATATAAAAACAGCCCGCGGGTTTGCACCCCAAGGGCTGTTTGATTTTGTTTGTACTATAGTTACAAAAAAGTCTAATCCAAAATATCTCTCTCATGACTAATAATTCGCCCAGTGTTTGCGTCTATATAGATTTCGTGGATAACGCCATCACCGAGAACCTCTGCTTCCCACACCCACCTCCATATTTGCCACTCTAATTCTAGGCTGGTTAGCAACCAGCCGCCAGTGACCTCAATAGCAATTTGTTCGGCTTGAGCGGAGGTGATATCTGTTGATGCAAATCGTGAAAAGGCAATACCTGCCAGAACAAGTACAGTGATGGCAGCAATTGTTATGAGAAACATCTTTTTCATGGGCATTCTTTTTGTTTGTGACATATTACATTCCCCTAATTGTCAATCTCGAATTTTACAATCGTGCCTATATCTATATTGATGTAATACTCAACAATGGTTCTGCTACCATCTATTCTAAACTCTAGCTCCCAAACCCATTGACCTCTCTCCCAATCCATTCCAGAGTCTGAATGGAATGTGGCAGAAATATTACGGCTCGCTAGGTCGTTATATGCTATGTCTATGGCGTTTTGCAGAGATATAGCAGGATTGGTGGGTCTTGAACTTTGACTGCTTGGGCTAGAACTAGGGCTTGATGTGGGTGATGAAGTAGAACTAGGGCTTGATGTGGGCGACGACGTTGGGCTTGGCGAGGGAAATGGACTAGCTGTTGGACTTGGTGATGGAGAAGGCTGCGGCTGTATAACATTTGTCCCGTTGCCTGTAGTAAGTACAACTGTGTTTGTTGCATTGTCAAAATCCACGTTAAAACCCGCTATGTCCGCCATAGCGCGTACAGGCAGGAATGTGCGACCGTCTATAATAAATGGGCGCATATCTTGGTCAAAATGAACCACTTCGCCATCCACAATTACATTGACACCGAAAACAACTTCACGCATTACAGGGTTCGCTATGAGTGCTGCCCCAGAAATCAAGAGCGTAGCCACAACACCCGCAACAAAGGCTGTTATAATCTTAATTCGTTCTTTTTTCATATAAGAAACCCCCCCATGTCATGGAATATATTTCGTTAATTGTACCATAATAATCCTTAGTCGTCAACTATGATTTGACATTGCCGTAATTTATGTTATAATTGGTTGATATAATAATATAAAGACGGAGGATAGAAGTTATGCCAGATATTGTTTTCCCTAACTTGGGCTTGACCCTCGAAAATATAAACACAGTGGCCTTTTCGGTATTTGGTATCGAAATTTATTGGTATGCCATATGTGTGGTGTTGGGCATTATTGCAGGTGTGTATTTTGGTGCAGTTTTTGCACCCAAGCGCACAGGGCAAGACCCTAATGTTTATATGGACTTTGCGTTATTTGTTGTGCCAGCGTGCATTATAGGTGCGCGTCTATTTTATGTTATTTTCGCATGGGATGCTACATGGACTTTTGCTCGTATTTTTGACATTCGCCAAGGTGGGCTTGCTATATATGGTGTTGTTATTGCCGCTATCATTACTGCGCTTATCTTTTGCAAGGTCAAAAAGATTAATTTCTTTCATTTTGCGGATACGGGCATAGTTGGTTTGATAATAGGTCATGCTATAGGGCGCATAGGCAATTTCATAAATCGTGAGGCGTTTGGCGGCTATTATACTGGTTTTTTTGCTATGGAAATACGCCTAGACCAAGTGCATAATTTGAACACAGTAACTGAGGAAATGCGCGACAATTTTGTTATGCGCGGCGGCATAGAATATATTTCTGTGCATCCTACATTTTTATATGAGGCAATAACGCTTGTTGTGCTATTCATTGCACTTAATCTCTATCGCAAGCACAAAAAGTTTAATGGCGAGATTTTGGCATACTATTTCCTTGTGTATGGTGTGGTGCGGTTCTTCATAGAGGGTTTACGTACAGACCAATTATTGCTATCTGGCACAAATCTTTCTGTATCCATGATAATGTCTGCCGTTATTGCTGTTTTGGGGCTTATCATGCTTGCTCATGGCTATGCAAAGCATTTTACAAAGCCTAAATCTGCTAAGGCTTAGTTTGAATAAAAAGCCGCCTTTATGTGAACACTTTAACTAAGCATTATATAGTATAGGAGTGATTCACATGGGAAGATTTACAAGCGGGCTTATTGCGGGTGGAGTTATGGGGGCTATAGGACTTGCTGTGGCTATGAGCGATAAGCGTACGCGCAAAAGAATGTTAAAAGACGGCAAAAAGGCTATGAATAAGGCAAATAGCTTTATTCACCACATTTAGCGGAGGACTATGGTATGTCAAAAAAAGGTAAAGCAGTAGCTAATGACAATATTAATAACCCAGTAAATAATGATGCAGGTGACACAGCAAGCGCATCTAAAGGCAAGAAACCTAAGAAAACGTATAATTAATTGTATGCGGGCGATTGCAGGGAAGAGATTTGATTTAACCTGTAGTCGCCCTGCTTTTATACATATGAAGGAGAGTCAAATGCTAAAACTATTAAATATTCACGCGGGCTATGACGGCATGGATGCGCTACATAACATAAGCTTCGAGCTACCAAGAGGAAAGAATCTGGCTATAGTAGGCCCAAATGGCTGTGGGAAATCCACTCTGCTAAAAGTGATTAGTGGACTTATGCCCCATCGAGGTGAAGTATATATTGATGACGAAAACACAGCCGATATGAAGCCGCGAAATCGTGCGGTAAAAGTGGCTTTGCTTGGGCAGGTTTCGCCTGTGTATTTTGCGTATAGCGTATATGATACTGTGATGATGGGGCGATATTCCCATATGCAAGGCATGTTTGGCACACCATCAAAAATAGACAAAGAAATAGCAGAAAACTGCATAGCCACAGTTGGTATGTGGGGTGAGCGTGAAAAAAGTATAAATGCCCTAAGTGGCGGGCAATTGCAAAGAGTCTTTTTGGCGCGTACATTGGCACAAGACCCGCAAATTGTACTATTAGACGAGCCAACAAACCATCTTGACCTAAAGTTTCAACTTGAGCTTATAGACTATCTAAAAGACTGGGCAAGCAAACAAAACCGTAGCATCATAGGTGTTTTGCATGATATAAACCTAGCTATGCGCCTTTGCGATAATATTATGCTGATGAAAGCGGGCAAGGTAGTAGCTATGGGCAATATTACAGCAGATGCGCTAGAGGTCGTCTATGATATGGATGTGGCGGGGGTAATGAGAGAAACCTATGAGACTTGGCAGACATTAGTTTAGGGTGTCAATCACAAAAACAAGGGGGCATCACTTAGATGCTCCCCCATTTTATCACATTTGCCGCCCAAGTGTAGCCTATTCCTGCGGCTAGCATTACTATATTATCGCCATCTTTTACCCTGCCATCTTTTCGGGCAAGGTCTAGGGACAGAATTTGGTCTAGCTGCCCCAAGTGTCCATAGTTTTCTAAATATATGCTTTGATGCGGTTCAAGACCGTTTGCCGCAACGAAAGCCTCATGTGCCGAGCGTTTGAAATGCAGCATGGCAAGGTAATCAATTTTTTTTGGAATTTGCGATTTTTCAAATGCCTTGTCTATGCACTGCATCCAATTTTCCATGGATACCTCTTTGAGTCTTTCTTTCATGATGTCGGGTTGCATGACTTTTAGCATGAAGTGTTGTTCTATATTATCATTTGTGACGGGTACGGCTGTGCCGCCAACCTCTACACCAGCCGCACGGACCAGGGAGCCATCGGAGATTATGTGACTGCCTAGCACAAGGTTTTTGCCCAGATTTTTGCGCAGTATCATGGCGGCACCGCCAGCGGCTAGGTCGTATACAAAGGAAAGCTCCTTGTCCTTGTAATTCACAAGGTCGCAATTGCGGTAGCCGCCCGCTATTAGCACTGTACCTACACCCTCATCTGCCATCAGGATATCTTTTGCTATTTTTATAGCCGCAACACAGGTGCAACATCTGTTTTGTACATCAATACCCCAAGCATTTGTGGCATTTATCTCGTTAATGATGTAGTTTGCGGATGTTGTTAATGGATATTCTTTCCATTCCTCGGTAATACATAGCACAACATCTATTTCGTCCGCAGATATTCCTGCATCTTTTATCGCTGCTTCTGCCGCATATACACCCATTTGTTGCGCGCCGTCGCCGTCGGCTGGCATGGTTTTTTGTACTATGCCTAGCTTTTCAATGACGGCTTCTTCGCTCCATACGCCTTTGGTTTTTTCGGATATTTCTTTTGCAGTCATTACATTTTTTGGCAGATAAACGCCAAGACCCATTACGCCAGCATGATTTTGTTTCATAAAATCCGCGCCCATCACAGTCTCATACCGCCATTAACGCTTAGGTTGTGACCTGTTACATATGAGGCATCATCGCTAGCAAGGAATAATATGGCATTGGCTATTTCTTCTGGCTGACCCAATCTGCCGAGCATTGTTTGCGCAGAAAATTTGTCTAAAAGCTCTTGTGGCACGGTTTTTAGGATGTCTGTCATTGTATAGCCAGGCGAAATGGAATTAACGCGAACTGGCGCACCTTTTCTAGCAAATTCTTTTGCCCATGTTTTGGTTAGCCCAAATACAGCGGATTTTGTGGCGGCATAGTTTGCCTGACCAATATTGCCAAATTCGCCGACAACAGAAGAGATATTGACAATAGAGCCGCCGTTTTCTTGCTTTTCCATAGCTGGTCCAATGTGGCGTGTCATATTAAACAAGCCTTTGAGGTTAACATCAATGACCACATCCCATTGCTCGTCCGTCATTTTTGCCGTCATGGCATCTTTGGTTATACCTGCGTTATTTACCAATATATCTATGCGTCCGTATTTTTCTATGACATTCGCAAAGCAAGCCGCACATGCCGTAGCATCTGCTACATTAAGCACATAGCCATGTATGTTGTCATGCTCATATGGTAGCTCATTCATGTCGCAAGCTATCACGGTTGCGCCTTGGTTGGCAAAAAGCTCTGCTGTACATCTGCCAATGCCTGCCGCCGCACCTGTTACTATAGCAATTTTATTTTGTAGTCTCATTATTTTCAACCTCCTCTAGTATTGCCTTAAAGTATCACAGAATCGCTGTTTACAAAGCCAGTTAGCAAGGATGCAAAAATATCTGGCTGCTCATACATAGCGGCATGACCACAGCCTTCCATTATCACAAGGCTAGAGCCAGCTATGCGTTCATGTATGTATTTTTGCTCGCTTATGGGCGTGAGGTAATCCGCATTGCCGCCAACAAGCAGCGTCTTAGCTTTGATTTCACTTAATCTTTCGCGTACATCATGGGTTGCAGAGCTTTGAGACAGCCTTTCCATAGCACCCAAAAACTCTGGGTTATTAAATACGTTTTTCATCAAAAAATCTTTGCGCCTATCTAGCCAATCCTGATTATTATTATAAAAATCCATGGAGTATATCGTTGGTATGGCGGTGTAGTAATAAGCCTCTGGCGAGGTGCGAGCCAGTTGCCAGCTTTTTCCTACAGCCAAAATCCAAGGCGAAGAATATGGTATACAATTGTAAAGCACCATTTTATCTACATATTGCGGATACATTAGCGCAAAATTCATAGCAACAGATGCGCCGTAAGAAATGCCGATAAAATGGGCCTTTTCAATCCTAAGTGCATCTAGCGCACATTTTACGACATCCGCCTGTATAGCAATATCATAGCCTTTGTCCATTTTACTAGATTGTCCTTGGTCTAAAAAGTCAAGCAAAATAAGCTTGTTATGCTTGGAAAGTGTTACAATGAATGGCTTCCAGCTTGCAGTTGACATCATTATGCCGTTAAGAATAACAATGGGTGCGCCTTCGCCGTGACATTCTACATAGATTTGCTTGTTTTTAAATGGAATTAGCATAGTATCACCTCTTATTAAAAAACCCGCAAACCGTCATTGCGAGCTTGCGAAGCAACCCATGGATTGCCACGTCGGGAGCCAAAGCACCCTCCTCGCAATGACGTTGCGGCGGGCTAGCGCCACTTTTACTACAAGTAGCTATAATGGAAAGTTATGGTCTGTTCATAATAGGCGGTACGATTTCGCTTGCTGGTATTGTACGTACAAACTCAGGTACCATGTGGTCTACACCTGGTACATATGTAAACTTGATTTCAAATAGCGGCTGGATAGCCTGATGGTCTTCTGCGCGGAAATAGCGCGTACCCGTAGGCGAGTTAAATTCCATGCCGCGCATGGTTTCTATTAGCAGGTCAGAATCTGTGTTGCCTTCTGTTAGCTCAAGAGCTGTGATGATGGCAGATGCCGCCGCAAAGCCGCCAGATGTGAAAATATCTGTTGGTATGCCGTATTCTTCCCAGTGGCGAGCAATCATCCATTCGTTCATTGGCTCATTTTGCGGCAATGTTGGGTAGTATACGCAGAAACCAAAACCGCCCATGTGGCCAAGCTCAAGCATACCTTGCAATGCAGCAAGCTCTGGTGCGCCTGTGATTATTGTTGTGCCTACGCTTTCAAGGTCAAGCTCCATTAACTGCATCCAAGGATTATTAGCACCAGCCCAGATAACATAGAGATAGTCTGGCGCAAGCTCTCTTAGGCGTAGGATGAATGGGCTAAAATCTGTTGCCCCTGGAGGTGCAAATTCTGCTTGGATAAAATCGAAACCATGTGCCTGCACAGCAGGGATAAATGGGTCTACCATGCTAAAGCCAAATGTGGAATCTGGCGCGAGAGCCGCTACCGTTCTGCCGCCCCCTGGATGTTGGTTTGCTAACACAGCTGCAAGAGCCAAGGCATCTTGACCAGATGTTCTACCTGTGCGGAAAACATATGGATTCCAATTTGGATAGCTGATGATAAGGTCAGATGCGGCAGGTTCGATAACCGCTACTGTCTGAAATTCTTCGAAGAGTGCTAGGCTGGCAAGAGCATCGCCAGATGCCGCAAAGCCTGTTACTATGTCTACATTGTGGGTTTCTAGTAACACAAGGGTTCTGTCGCGCGCCACTTCTGGCGTTGTTGTAGTATCTTCCCAGATAACCTCAATGTCGCGACCAGCAACTTGCATTGTGCCATCTGTCATGTACTCAAGCCCAAGCAAGAAGCCACGTTGGAACTGCTCGCCGTAATCTTGCAATGCGCCGCTTAAAGATGTGATAGCACCAATTCTTATTGGGCCATCTTGGTCATTGTTGTTGTCACTGTCACATGCAGCGAGCAATAGTGCCATTAAAACTAGCATCATAGCCAACAAAATGCCTTTTGTTATTTTTTTCAATTTTTCCACTCTCCCTTTGATAAATTTGGATATATTTTTGTTAATTACTGCCTAATATATTTCTGGATGTTTCTTTACATGGAATTTTAGCTCATCTTTAAAATCTGGATGAGCGATAGATATTAGACGCTCTGCCCGTTCCTTTAGGCTTCTGCCGCGTAGGTTTACAATGCCGTATTCTGTGACAACATAGTCCACATCATTGCGGCTTAATGTCACCACTGCACCAGGCTTTAGCATGGGTGCGATTTTAGAAATCATTCCTCTTTCGCCTTGCGCATTTTTCACCATGGCGGTGGAGTATAGGCAGATAAAGGAATGACCACCCTTCGTGCGCTGCGCACCCACAGCCGTGTCCACTTGCCCGCCACTGCCTGAGAATTGCATAGGACCTATGCTTTCGGAGGCGCATTGACCGAATAAATCAATCTCTAGCGTGGTGTTAATGGACTGCATCTTGTGATTTTGACCTATCACAGCGGGGTCGTTTACCCATGAGCCGTTTTTTAGCATAACTGATGGGTTGTTGTTAATAAAATCGTATAGCTTTTGTGAACCCATGGCGAAAGTGCCTATGGTCTTGTGTTTATATAGCGTTTTTTGACTATTATCTACAGCACCGCATAACACTAGGTCAACCATATTATCTGTAAGCATTTCCGTATGGATACCTAGGTGGCGGTGATTCTTCAGACCATTTGCTAGGGCGTTCGGTATGCCGCCTATGCCAAGCTGTATGGTAGAGCCATTTTCTATGCGTTCTGCCACATATGCCGCTATTTTTTCGTCGTTTTCTGTGGATGGCACATGGGGTAGTTGGGGCGGTGCATAGTCTGTTTCTACTAGCGCATCTATTTCGCTTATGTGTATTGTCACATCGCCAAAGGTACGCGGCATTTGCGAATTTACCTCAACGATGATAGTTGCGCCATCATCCACTAATAGCCTCTCATATGTTGCGCTAAGAGATAGGCTTAGAAACCCATGTTCATCCATTGGGCTACATGATGCCAAAAGTACCATGCGCCGCCCATCTTCGCGCATGGCATACATCCTGCGAAGACCAGCACCATGCAGATGTTGCGGAACATAGGATATATGCATGTTGCCCGCCTTTGCCGCCTTGCGCTGTGCGCCGCTGAAAAACCATGCGCTATTTGTGATTATATCTGGTTTTGCATTGGCAATGAAGTCATATTCATACATTGGCAGGCAATTTGTGATGTCTACACCTTTTGTACCATAATCGGCTATATTGTGGATATTTTTTAATAGCTCCATAGGTTCTGCCGCTCCTAGAGCCGTCATTACAGCATCACCATTACGGATGAGCTTCAAAGCCTCTGGTGCAGATTTTTTCTTTGATTCATAAATTGAGTTAAAGTCAGCCACAAAATCACCTCCTTTAGACTTTTTCGCCGTCTTTTACGCGCTTTTTATATGCCATTTTTTCTTTCCAATCATAGTAGAAGCCCATAATGCCGCGCGGCATAAACATTACTACGACAATGTAAAGTCCGCCGAAGAATAACAGCCAACGCTCGAAGATGAAATGTACGCCGCGTAGGTCTAGTAGTAGATTTTGGAAAAGAACGACCACGCCGCTACCCAAGATTGCACCAAATAATGTGCCGCTACCGCCAAGGAGCGAGTAGAGCATGGCATTATAGGTCATTTGCATTCCTAAAAGGTCTGTATTTACAAAGCGGTTTAGAAGCCCGAACATTACGCCAGCAAGACCGCCCACGATGCTCGCTACAAGCAATGCTATGGTGCGGGCGCGGTTTGTGTCATAGCCAAGGAAAATGGCACGTTGCTCATTTTCGCGCACGGCTTGCCATACGCGTCCTGTGGGCGATTTTGTAAATTTGTATAGCACAAATGCCATTAGTATCATAAAGGCAAGGCTGGCGTAAAACATAAACATTCTGTTGTCAAATGGTGATGGCACGCGGAAGGTCAAGCCATCTTCGCCTTGTGTAACTGTGCGCCACACTGTCATTAGACTGCGCATAATTTCTGCAAAAGCCATTGTTATCATAGCTGTAGCTAAAAGTCCGCTTTTGCCTGATATTCTGCCGACGATTAATGCCCAAATAGCGGAATATATAGCTGTACCCACTACAGCCATCAAAAGCACAGGCAGGCTAACGCCAAATTGCGAAATCATAATGCCTACAAAATATGCGCCGCCGCCGATGAACAGCGCGAAACCTAGATGGATAACGCCTATGTAGCCACGCAGGATGTCATATGCCATAGCATACACCGCAAAAATCATTATGCGTGAGACCATTGTGATGGTTGCTGTCCCAGAAACATGCGGAACAACCACCAAGACAACGAATACAGCAAGCAACAGCAATTTTTCTATTTTCTCGATTGTAGAAAGACCCGAAATATAGTTTTTCATTATTTTTTCACCGCCCATCTAAACAAACCTTGCGGCTTAAATATAAGTATTAATGCCATTAGTGCAACAGGGGCAACGAGGGAGATGTCTGGCAGTGTCCAGCCTATTAAAGCCACCATAACAGCCATAAACAAGCTGCCAAGCGCAGAACCCATAAAGCTGCCCATGCCGCCAACTACCACTACGATAA
The DNA here is from genome assembly GCA_009784575.1 of Defluviitaleaceae bacterium. GTDB lineage: Bacteria > Bacillota > Clostridia > Lachnospirales > WRAX01 > WRBK01. The sequence continues at coordinate 27,558 of WRBK01000005.1, forward strand.
ATGCCATTAGCTGGAACATATTGCCAGAGTCGGGATTGATAGAGCCAGATAACGGGGCGAATAATGCACCACCAAAGCCTGCAAGTGCGCCGCCTACAGCGAATACGAGGGTAAAGTAGAGATTTATGTTTATGCCTAACGCACCTACCATTTCGCTGTTTTGCACGCCAGCGCGTATTGTCATGCCAACACGCGTTTTGGTGAGCAACAGATGACCGCCGATGGCTATTAGCACACCCACGATTATTAGAAACAATCTATAGTGCGAAATAATAACTGTTCCTATGTCGCCAAGCGCGATATGCGATACACCTTCCAAAAACTCGGGACGTGCAACCACGAGGGCTGTGGGTCCCCAGAATACGCGTACAAGCTCTGTGAAAACTATTTGCAAACCCAGTGTTATCATAATCTGCGCGCCTATATTGCCATATACACGTGATATAAAGGCTTTTTCAAAAATAATGCCTAGCACAAAGCCCGCGGCGGCAGCGGCAATAATACCAAGAATAAAGCTGCCAGTGAAGATAAAGACCATGCGAAACACATATGCACCCCATAAAAACAGCGTGCCATGAGCGAAGTTTACAACGCCCATAAGCCCCAAAATAACGGACAAGCTAGCCGCCATAAGGAAATAGAGCGCGCCTTCTGATATGCCATTAAACAAAAGTGTTAAAATATTAGCCAAAACGCTACCCCCTTCCTATAGTCCTAGATGCTGTTGTTGCAGCTCTTTATCATTTTCTAGGTCTTTCATCATGCCTGTATGCACTGTGCGACCTTCATCGATTATGTAGTAACGGTCGGTTACTATGGTTGCCATGTGGAAATTTTGCTCTACTAGCAAGATTGTAGATTTCTTGGAGATTTCTTTTAGAGCAAGAGCCATTTTTTCGATAACAACGGGTGCAAGACCCTTGCTAGGCTCGTCTATTAAGATAATCTTTGGGTCATTTACCAAGCTACGTCCCACGCTAAGCATCTGCCTTTGTCCGCCTGAAAGTGTATGGGCATTGCGCTTGTGCGCCTTTTTTAGGTCGGGGAAAAGGTCAAGGATGTAGTCCATGCGTTCCGCTGTGGCGGCATTCTTTTTATGTACAGCCAAATTGAGATTTTCTTCTATTGTTAGATGGTCAAACACGCCATAATCTTCTGGGCAATAGCCAATGCCCATGCGTGATACCTTGTGTGGTGGTTTGCCTACAAGTGGGTTGCCGTCAAACACCATGCTGCCGCTGCGTGTTTTAACAAGCCCCATCACAGAGCGCAGGAATGTGGTTTTGCCAGCACCATTTCGCCCTAGTATTGCCACAGCTTCACCCTGTTTTATCTCCATATCTACGCCGTGCAATATGGTAAAAAGTCCTATGTATGACACCAAGTTAGAAACTTTAAGTAGCGACATTTATCACACCACCTCCCAGATATGCCGTCATAACGTCAGGGTTGTTTGATACGGTTTCGGGGTCGCCTTCGCATAACAGCTCGCCATTTACAAGCACCACCAGCACATCACTTAATGCCTTAACCATGTTCATTTTATGCTCTATCAGCACTATTGTGGTTTCGCCTGCATCTTTTATATTTTTTAGAAGGTCTATCATTACAGGCACTTCTTCCACGCTCATGCCCGCCGTTGGTTCGTCTAGCAAAAGTACCTCTGGCTTTTGCGCTAGCACCATGCCAAGTTCCAGTTTGCGTTGTTCACCGTGGGTTAGGTCGCCCGCTTTTACATCTGCCTTGTCTTTAAGCAATATGCGCTCTAGTATGTTATTTGTTTCTTCGTAAATATCTGTGTATTTTTTATAACTACGGAAAAGCTTGGTGTATCGTACTTTTGCTGCACTTTGTACAGATAGCCGCACATTTTCATGTACACTAAGGGCAGGAAACACATTGGTGAGTTGGAAGCTGCGCCCCATGCCCGCATGTATGCGCTGTTGCGGTGTGAGTGCTGTTACATCTTGGTCTTTAAAAAACACCCTGCCGCCTGTGGGCTTGTAACGCCCGCTAACCAGATTAAAAAAGGTTGTTTTGCCAGCACCATTTGGACCTAGTATGGATGTGAACTTATCCGCTTCTATGGACAAGCTGACATTATTAACGGCTTTTAGTGCGCCAAATTGAATAGAAAGACCCTCTGTCCTTAAAATAACATTGCTCAGAAAAACCACCGCCTTTCAACAGACTATCATATCACGAATATGAATTATGATTCATGTTTCATATTAAATGATTATAGCACAATAAGAGACTACAATCAATATGTGATTAACAAAAAAATTAACAATATTGATGGTGTTATTACCAAAAATACATACAATATGACGAAAAGCACTTGCTAGAACCTAGCAAGTGCTTTTGTTTAAGTAAACTATCCTAATGCCGCTTCCAATTTACCGAGTTCGTTTAACGGAAACAGTGTTAGCAATTCCCTATATTGTGCAGAATCCAATCCGTTTGCATTTACGTAAATTTCAATTTTCCCCGCTGTGTCTGCGCTTTTAAATAGTTCTTTCATTTTTACAAAATCAGCATGATTCATAAACCGCCCTCCTCTATATAAAGCTATTATTCCCGCTATGTAGATTTTTTATAAGCAGGACAGAGATTGGTCATAAAGCATGTTCCACATTTTGCGCGTGGGGCTTTGCATATTTCACGCCCAAGGGCTATTAATTGGTGGTTGTAGCGTATCCAGTGACTTTTTGGCAAAAGCTTCATTAAGTCAAATTCTATTTTTACGGGGTCTGTGTTTTTTGTAAAGCCTAAGCGACCCGAAATGCGTTTTACATGCGTATCTACTACCACACTAGGCAAACCAAAGATGTGGCAGCGCACCACATTTGCCGTTTTGCGCCCCACACCTGACAATGCTGTCAGCTCTTCAATGTCGGATGGCAACTCACCTCCATGCCGCTCCAGCAGGGCTTGTGCGCAAAAAACAAGGCTTTTCGCTTTATTGCGAAAAAAGCCTGTTGGTTTTACATCCATCTCCATTTCTGCAAGGCTTGCGCTTGCAAAAGCTTCAAGTGTGGGATATTTTATAAAAAGTTGGGGTGTGACCATGTTCACGCGGTCATCTGTGCATTGCGCACTTAGAATGGTCGCAAAAAGTAGCTCATATGGCTTTGTGTAGTTAAGATAGCATTTGTCTTCATACGGATAGCGCGTATCAAGGGCCTCCAAAACGGCTTTTACACGGTCAGGTTTTTTCACGACATTTCCCCCAGCATCACTTCTACAACTTTCGCAGAGTTTTCGGCGGCTTGAGCTACAAATTCATCAAAGTTTGCCTGAGCAGAGCCATCTGCCTTATCGGAAATGGCGCGTATGGCGGCAAAAGGAATCCTATTTAGATAGCACACTTGCGCTATAGCCGCACCTTCCATCTCCACACATAATGCTGCAAATTCTTCTGAAATATGTTGCTTTACATCTGCATCTTCTATGAATTGGTCGCCTGTAGCTATGCGCCCGTGATGCACCTTTGCCTCTCCCGCAAAAGTTGCGCTATATGCTGATAGAGCGGATTTTGCTATGCGCTCATCGGCAGGAAAGGGCAAGGCATCCATACCAGGCACTTGCCCAGGTAGATAACCGAAAGAGCCAGCATTTACATCATGATGCACGAGGTCTGTGGCAACTACTACATCACCGATATTTAATGTGTTATCAATAGCACCCGCCGCGCCAAGGTTTATAATCGCTGTCACAGGGAAGCTGACAATCATGGCTTGAGCGCACATGGCCGCATTTACCTTGCCTACGCCGCAACGCGCCACAACTGCCTTTTTGTCTGCAATTTCGCCTGTATAGAAAACCATGCCGCCTATCGTGTTGATATCCGCTATCTTCATCTTGGTCAGCAAGCCTTCAACCTCTACACTCAAAGCCCCTATAATCCCTATCATTCGTTAAAATCCTCCATCATCTTTGCTAGATGCTTGGCATCTTTTGTAATTTCTTCTAGGTCTGCACCTTCTATCATTACGCGTAACAGTGGCTCTGTGCCAGATGGGCGTATAAGAACCCTGCCGTTACCTTCATACTTTTTATGCAAAGCATCAATTTGGGCTTGTATTGTAGCATCAGCTAGCACAGCCTCTTTGGTAGCATTGCCAAGTTTGGCATTTTCCAAAACCTGCGGCATTTTTTGCATTGTGTTTAATCGAGACAAAGTTTTGCCTGTTTCTTGTGAGATAGATGCTAGTATCAATGCTGCTAGGATACCATCGCCTGTGGTGTGATGGTCTAAGCAGATGATATGACCGCTTTGTTCGCCGCCGAGGATAAAGCCACCTTCCATCATGCGTTCAAGCACATAGCGGTCGCCTACTTTAGTTTGTTCAACAACAAGTCCTGCTTTTTCAGCATCCATAAAGAATCCAAGATTGCTCATTACAGTAGCTACCACAGTATTTTTTGCCAATTTGCCCTTAGCTAACCAATGTTTTCCAATGATTGACATTATCATGTCGCCATCTATTATATCGCCATTTTCATCTAGCGCAAAACATCTATCGCCATCGCCGTCAAAGGCAAAGCCCATGTCAAAACCGCCTGATTTTACATTTTCTGCTAGTTTTTCAATATGCGTTGAGCCGCAATCGTCGTTTATATTGATTCCGTCAGGCTCGCAAGCTATTGTAGTAACATTTGCGCCCAGCATCTCAAAAATAGCAGGAGCCGCCATAAAGGTAGCTCCATTAGCGCAGTCTAGCGCAATTTTCTTACCTTTTAGGTTTGAGCCAGCTTTATCTTGCAGAAACTCCACATAGTCAGCTGTTGCCATTTGTGCTTGAAAAATTCGCCCAATATCCGCGCCCGTGGCTTGCTTAGCTTCATTTCCAAATATTTCTTCTATTTCATTTTCTATTTCGTCGGAAAGTTTATGCCCTTTGCCATCATAAAATTTTATGCCATTATCACCAAAAGGATTATGTGATGCCGACACCATTACGCCAGCTGAAAGACCATATTTTTGTACCAAATGGGCCACAGCTGGCGTAGGTACAACACCTGCCAAAAGCACATCCGCTCCAACAGAGCATATACCCGCTGCCAGTGCCGCCGCAAGCATATCAGAGGACACGCGTGTGTCCATACCTATTAACACAACAGGTTTTTTATCAGATTTTGCTAAGACATGTGCTCCCGCTACCCCTAGGTCAAAAGCCAATTTTGCTGTTATTTTTGTGCCAACTTGACCGCGAACACCGTCCGTACCAAACATTCTAGCCATATTTCTTAATCCCCCTCTTCGTCTTCTTCTATCTCCTCTTCTTCATCTTCCTCTTCGTCTTCTGCATCTATGGTGTCATCGTATTCGTCATATTCGTCTTCTTCTTGAGCATCTAAGTATACCATTATGGTAGGCATGTCTCCCACAAGATTAACTCCAGGTGGCAAGGCTGTTACCAGCAAAACTTCATTAAGACCAGATACTAGGTTTACATTACCAACAAAAGCCGTGGGCGTTAGACTTGTAATCCCCGCTATTGTAGATTGCAGGGCTGCTAGCCTTATGGTAACTTCATTAGTAAGCACCTCAGCATTTGGCGGTAGACCTATTATTGATATATTTTCTCTTGGTATCACAAAGTCTTGCTGCAAGATGGGTTCTACAAAAATATCTACATTTATGGTATGATGGTTTGGATTTATCAAGAATACGCCAGAAGGCAAATATTCTCGTATATCATATATTACGATAAAATCCGTGGTGTTGTGCATGACCATTTCTTCAGGTATATGAGAAAGTAAAATTGGTACAAGTTCAGCTATAATATCCTCATTGCCCGCCACGTCCAAGGTCTGCGGATTCCAACTTATGTTGTGTATGCCAAAACCTTCTGGTGATTGAGCATTACCAAGCAGAGGTTGCATAATCTGCACTTGTCCGCGACTAAAAATGGGTATCTCTGCGCTTATAGTCTGTACATTTAGATGTTGCGAAAAAATGGGTATATCACCGATGTCCAGAGCCGATATTGCGTGATTTTCCAAATATATGGTTTGGTTAGCATTTTCCACATCAACGTTGACAACCAAGCGGTCTATACGGTTTATTACATTAGAAGGGCCCGTGACAGTTACATAATTATCATTGAAAATTCTGATTGATTCTGTTAATAGCACAAAACCTTCTGCAACATCACCCTGCGGAATAATCTCCACAGGCAAAATTACAGAAGTTATGATGTCCATAATTAAATCGACACTGCTTGGGGTTCTGCCATGGATTTCAGCGGAGCCTTCGCCGCCCTCCACCTCTATGTTTATGCGTAAAGTTTCACCATTTTGTGCGGCTGCCATAATATCTGATGTGGATAGGTCGATGTATGCTCGCAGAGTCTGCCGTATAGCACCTATCGTACGCGATGTGCCGCGCACATGAAAGCGCACCGATTGCGCGCGTAGCTCAGCAATATTTTCTAGATGTATGCCGCCCTCTGTACCCATCAAAAGCGCATCTTCATTGCGCAATTCTAATGGTATTGTTATAAATTCGTTACGGATGGGGTCTTCCACATTCATGACAATGAACCATAGCACAAAAGCCATAAGGAATGCCACAATTTTCCATGGTAGATTTGTCAAAAAATTGTCTTTTAGTTTTGTTAGCAGAATTTGCAGCTTCTTCATGACTTATCCCCCTTCTTGCGGTTTTTACGGCCTCTGCGGGATTTTTTTGGTCGCAAATTGGCTAGAAGTATGGTGCGTATTTGGTCATCGTCTAGATTGCGATTTAGCTTGCCATCTTTAGCAATGGAGATGCTACCGCTTTCTTCTGATACCACGATAGCGAAGGCATCCGAGGTCTCTGAAACACCTACAGCCGCGCGGTGTCGCGTACCAAGGTCGCTAGAAAGGGGTTCTGATGTAAGAGGTAATATACATGTGGCGGCTTTTACGCGGTTTTCGCGTATCAAAACAGCACCGTCGTGTAGCGGTGTGTTATGTTCAAATATATTAATAAGAAGCTGGCTTGTAACAACAGCATCGATGGCTACGCCACTGTCCTCTAAGTCGCCTAGCGGCACTTGTTGTTCAATCACAATAAGCGCACCTGTCTTTACCCTAGACATTTTGTGCGCCGCATCTATAATTTCTTCTATGCAGGTCGCGGAGTTATCCTCGCGGTTTTCTTCTAATGGATTAAAAAATGGGATATTGCGATTTTTACCGAGATTTTCTAGTGCTTTACGAATTTCGGGTTGAAAAATGATAACAGTCGCTAAGGCAGCCACCGTCAGGCTTTGCTCTATAATCCATACTGTGGTGTCCATTTGCATAATAACAGCACCAAGATATATTAGCGCAATGGTTATAATGCCTTTAAACAATGTCCAGCCGCGGGTTTGCTTAATCCACACCAACACTCTGTACAGCACAAAGGTGATAAAGAGAATGTCCAAAATTGAACTTAACCCAAGATGCGGCAAGGCAAATGATGGCAAATTAGAGAATAAGTTACTGAAAAGGTCTGTCATCGTGAATCATCCTCATAGGTGGCATCGGGATCATACATATGCGTACTATATCTTGACATATCTGGTCTGGTAGGCGGTATGGGTACACCACGTTTGCGACCTGCCGTCTTAGCCTTAGGTTGCATATTAGCCATTTCTGCCGTAACTTTTGGTATAATTTTTACATAATACACATTGTCATCATCATCAAAGGTCACATGCTCCACGCGCCTGTAATCCGTTACATTATCAAAGAATTTGGTAATCCATACTAATAAGGCAGAGAATATGGCACTAATGAAAATGCCGCCTATGCTCATATCAAGGTCAGTAACAACTACCACCATGGTCATACAAATCATACCAACAATAGCACCTACAGCAATGGCTATATCCTTAGCATAGTTTATGGCAATCAAAGAAATTAAATGTACCGCCAATATCATCATAGCAAATACAAAACCTATTACAATCCAGTTAAAATCAGTGGTTAGCTGACCAAATATTTGTGCAAACACTTCCATAAACACAACGGGCAACTCAAATAAGTCGATTTCGCCTGTTAAATCTGTCACACCGACAAGTGTTGTCGCTAAGTTGGTAAAGAATGGTAAGAAATACCAAATTGCTGTACCTAGAACAATAGGTATTATGCTGGAGATACCAAAGAACAAACCAGCAAACAGTACCACTGCATATGGCATATTAAAATGAAAACCAAACACTATAGCCAACATAAGCATACTACGGCGCGGAGAAAGGCGGGCATAAAATACAATAAGCAACACCATTAGTAAGAAAACAAATAGCGCAACCTCTGCCGCAGCGGAGATTTGGATGGTGACAGCTATAGCAACTAAAAATAACGCAACGCTTGGAGGTGAAATGGTAAACAGCAAAGAAACCAAAGCCAAATAGGCAATAGAGGCCGCACCACTAAACAAAACCTCAAACTCTTCGCGATACATGCCCAGCGAATTTATTCTGGAGAATATAAACATGCCTACTATGAATTTTAATAAGTAATTGATGATAACTTCAAATTTTTTGTAAAAGCCTATCATCGTTTGCCTTATATGAATTAATTGTTCCATGAGATTTTAACCCTCTTCCCCCTGCGTTATCGTCGCCTTATGTTACTTTCGTCGTCATCTTCCCAAAATTCTGGGTCGTCGCTGCTACGATAATGATACTCCAGATTAGCTCTGTCGTAATGCGTGTAAGGCACATGCTCTTCGTAGTCATCCTCTGTCATGTCATCATAATTTTGATGTTTCTTGCGGAATTTTGGCTTTTCTTTCTTTACAACAGGTTCATAATCATCTTGTATGACATCTGGGTCTAGCTTGCGCATAAGGGCAAAGTAAGCATTTACGCGCCTTTCTGACTTCAAAAACTCGCGGGTGTATATAATAGTGCCTATAAAGCTATAGCCAGCCATCAGTGCAAGACCAAAGAATAGCAAGCGGATAGCTTCGGTTTGAAAATCCATAGCAAAAACATCCGCACCTTCTATTGCCAGAAGATATATGACATAAAAGAGCAACAAAACAGCACATCCAATGCCTAGGAAAAAGCGCATTTGCATGTTCTTTTTGTAGATATAATCATGGCGAAAATATTGACCTGTTTTTGAGTCACGTTCAAAATCTCGCTTATCGTAAACAGCCATTTTTGCCATTATTCTTATTTTTTCTGTGTCATAGTTTGCCATAACTTACCTCTACAAAGGGCGCATTGTTGGGAAAAACAGCACATCACGGATAGAAGGCGAATTTGTTAAAAGCATGATAAGCCTATCCATACCTATGCCCAGCCCACCTGTTGGCGGCATGCCATATTCTAGCGCAAGCAAGAAGTCTTCGTCTATTTGGCTTGCCTCTTCATCTCCCGCCGCACGCAAGGATTCTTGATGCATAAAGCGTTCGCGCTGGTCTATTGGGTCATTAAGCTCAGAATATGCGTTGGCATATTCTCTGCCGCCGATAAATAGCTCAAAACGTTCAGTATAATCAGGATTATCTGGCTTGCGTTTCGTTAAAAATGAAATCTCGATTGGGTAATCAATAATAAATGTCGGCTGTACCAGTTGCTCTTCTGCGTATTTGTCGAAGAAAAGGTTAAGGATATCACCTTTTCTATGCATCTTGGTGTATTCGATATGATGCTCTTTTGCTAGTTGTTGCGCTTTTTCAAGGGTTGTAATTTTATCAAAATCAACATTGCCGTATTTGCGTACAGCTTCAACTATGGTCATGCGTTCAAATGGCTTGGAGAAATCAATTTCTATACCCTGATAGTTTACCGTTGCAGAGCCTGTAACCTCTACTGCTAACTTGCGAATAAGGTTTTCTGTTAGCTCCATCATGCCATGATAGTCTGTGTAGGCCTGGTATAGCTCTAGCATGGTGAACTCTGGATTATGCTTAGTGCTTATCCCTTCATTGCGGAAGCAACGCCCAATCTCGTAAACGCGCTCTAACCCACCTACAATCAGCCTTTTTAGGGGTAGCTCAAGGGCAATGCGCAATGACATAGGCAAATCCAGTGCATTGTGATGTGTTGCAAAAGGACGTGCAGATGCGCCACCTGGTATTGTCTGTAAAATAGGTGTTTCTACTTCTATATATCCTTGTGCATCTAAAAATTCGCGTGTTTTACGGATTATGGCGGAACGCTTTAGGAAAGTTTCTCGTACATCAGTATTTACAATTAAATCCACATATCGGTGGCGATAGCGCAGTTCCATATCCGTCAAGCCATGATATTTTTCTGGCAAAATTTGTAAAGATTTTGAAAGCAATGTAATTTCCGTTGCTTTTACGGATATTTCGCCTTTTTGTGTGCGAAAAACCACACCAACTACACCACAAATATCGCCAATATCCCATTTTTTAAATGATTCGTAAGGCTCTTGCCCTACATCGTCGCCCTTCACATATACTTGTATGCGTCCTTTTTCGTCTAATATATCACAAAAAGATGCTTTGCCCATTATGCGGCGTGTCATCATTCTGCCAGCAATTTTTACGGCTTTGCCTTCCATATTATCAAAATCATTGTGAATCACGTCTGAATGTGTATCCGTGTCATATTTCACAATTTTAAAAGGGTCGTTGCCGCTATTTTGCAGTTCTGCAAGCTTATCTCTACGGATTTGTAAAAGGGTACTTATATTTTCTTCAGTTTGTACAATATTGTTATCTTCAGTCATAATTGTCTCCAAGGCTTTATGCAATAGCCAAAATCTTATATTTAATGATACCTATTGGCGCATCAATTTCTACGACATCATTCACTCTATGTCCTATCAAGCCCATTCCTAATGGCGATTCATTGGAGATGCGGTTTTTTTCAGGGTTTGCCTCAGCACTACCCACGATATGATAGGTTATTTCTTCATCAAATTCCATGTCCAAAAGAGTTACCTTGCTACCTAGGTTTACGGTGTCCTTATCCGTGTCATCTTGGTCGATAAGCACCGCATTACGTAGCATCTTTTCAATGGCAACAATGCGCGCCTCTATGCGTGCTTGCTCGTCCTTAGCCGCATCATATTCCGCATTTTCAGACAAATCGCCCTGCGCACGCGCCTCTTTTATCTTCTGGGCAATATCTTTGCGGCGTGTCACCTTTAGCATCGTTAGCTCTTCTTCTAAATCCCTTATTCCCTCATATGTTAAAGCAACTTTCTTGTCCATTGGCATTTAACCTTCCTCTCAACCTTTTTCAACCTCATATTATACACCAGAACTGCCTTATTTGTCAATCAATAAATCTTGTAGTATTTTCTCTATTGCTGTAAAATCCTCGCATTTATTGATTGCATCTCGCGCGGCGGTAGCTCCACGTATGCCTTTTGTATACCACGCTATATGCTTCCGCATCTCACGCATAGCTACAAATTCGCCTTTTTGCGCTATTTGCTGTTGTGTGTGTCGCAAAGCCAGCTCTACGCGGTCATTTGCTGTTGGTTCTGGCAATAGTTCGCCTGTTTGCAGATAATGTATACATCTGCGAAAAATCCAAGGGTTTCCACATGCCGCACGACCAATCATCAGGGCATCTACACCGCTTTCATTAAGCCGTTTTCGAGCCATCTCTGGAGAGTCTATGTCGCCATTACCAATAACAGGTATGCTTTTTACCGCATTTTTTACCTCTGCTATAGCATCCCAGTTTGCAAAGCCGCTATACATCTGCGGTCTCGTGCGCCCATGAACCGTTATGGCCGCCGCACCATTATCCTCAATTATTTTAGCCACTTCTAGGTAGTTTTGATTCTCAAAGTTATAACCTAGACGAATTTTTGCCGTTACGGGCTTTGTGGATGCGCGCGACACAGCTTTTACAATCCTACCAATTAGAGATGGGTTGCGCATTAGTGCAGAACCATCACCATTTCTTACTATTTTTGGCGCGGGACAGCCCATGTTTATGTCAATAATATCAAATTTACTATCGTTTAGGCCGGCGGCAACCTGAGCCATTATATCAGGGTCGCTGCCGAAAAGCTGTGCAGACACTGGGTTTTCTATATCTTCTGTAGCTAATAGGTCGGCTGTTTTGTCATTGCCATAGGACATTGCCTTTGCACTGACCATTTCTGTGACCACCAGCCCCGCTCCAAATTCGCGGCATATCTTGCGAAAGGCAAGGTCTGTTATGCCTGCCATAGGCGCCATTATCACAGGGCTTTTCAGTTCTACATCGCCGATTTTCATTGACTTTCACCTTTGTTCATTTCATATAAAATCCTTAGACCTTCCAGCGTTAGACCAGGTACTATTTCATCAAAAATATCACTGCCTTGGGATATGGTGTTTGCTAGACCGCCTGTGGCAATTACTTTTGCATTGGGCGTACCCATTTCTTCACGTAGTTTGTTTACGATATATTCTGTCTCACCAATACGCCCAAATAAAATGCCCGCTTGCATACTTTCCGCTGTTGTATTTACCATAAGCGAGGGCGGGAGAGCTAGTTCCACATTCCCCAAAAGTGCGGCGCGTGAAAATAGCGCATCGGCAGAGATTTTTATGCCTGGTGCTGTAATGCCTGTCAAAAATTCACCATTGCCGTCAACGGCATCATATGTGGTTGCTGTGCCATAGTCAATGATTATGATGGGGCCACCATAAAGCTGATATCCCGCAACGCAATTCACAATTCTATCTGCGCCTAGCTCACGCTCGCCTACTAAATTAAGTTTTATGCCAAGTTCCATGTCCTTGCTAACAATCATTGGAGAAATATCAAAATATTTCCTTATAGCATTAGTAAGTGAATACATGACATTAGGCACAACGGACGATATTATGATATTTTTTAGGCTTTCTGGCGCGATTCCTCTATGTTGCAAAAGCGAATAAATGAAAATACCCACCTCGTCCGAGGTGCGGTTTGCACTCGTTGCCATACGCCAGCTACGCACAAGATTTTCGCCATCATATAGCCCCAAAACAATATTTGTGTTGCCTACATCTATAACTAATAGCATTATCCTTGATTCCCCTTGATTACTAAATTATACCACAAGCTAAGCGATTGCAGCATTTCTTCCTCTTGCTTTATGATACTGTTCACATGATACTTTGCACCGATTTCGTCATATTCAAAGTCATCTGCTGAATGGGATGCTTCTAGAAAGGTTTCGCCATTTTGCGTGAACCCTAAAGCCATAACGCCGCGCGTGTATTCGCAAGAATCAACGAGCAATATTTTAATATCTTCTTGAATGCTCCGTGGCAAACTCGCAAATTCTAAATCATTGAAAAAGTAAGATTGGCTATAAAAGCTAGCCGCCGCCAAAACTTGTCTTTCCATCATTTCACCAGCTTTGCCATAAATCGCTCTACATCAATAATGGCGCGCTCATGCACACCTTTTCCTATTATACCGTTTTTGTCACTTGCTTCAATGTCAAAGGTAAGCTTACGTCCATCTATTTGTTTCAATATAGCCGTGGCAGAAACCTTTGCTCCAAGCGGTGTTGCCGCCATATGTTGTATATTGACAAGTGTGCCTACAGTGGTTGAGCCATCTGGTAGGTCGCTCTGCACAGCATTTCGTGCGGCTAGTTCCATTAATAGTATCATGGCAGGTGTAGCAAAAACCTGTACCGTGCCACTGCCCATAAATGCTGCTGTGTCGCGCTCTTCTACAGTTTTTTCAGTTATGTGGCTTGTACCAATTTGCAACTTGTAATCCATAAGTCCTCCAGAAGTGATAAAGGCGACCAATGGTCGCCTCGCTAGAATTATTGACCATTTTAACGTATCTCAATTTGCTTATCGCAATTTTGGCAGACCACATGGCCCGCCTTTATGCCTTTGGGCGTAAACTGTTTCCAAAGTGAACTATAACGTTCGCCTCCAAGTTTGCAATGTGGACATCTGCATTTGCTTAGCGAATATCCATAGCATATCAGAGTTAATAGCGCAGGTGTCATCACAGCGAACCTAAAACCCATTGTCGTGCCTTCAATCGTCAAGAAGACTACAAGCCCAGCAATCACAAACAAAACACCAAGGCAAATCGTTATCTTTGCTACAATAATGTGTATCTTGCTTACATAACCAAAATTATCCATAATATCAACTATTCATCCCGTCTGTCAAATCCACAAGTGGTGATTCTCCAAAAACATTGCTTTCATCAATATTCCAATCTTCACCTTTCTTTGGTAATGGCGGGTCAAAAAGATTGCGGAATTCGTCGCCTGTAATTTTTTCTTTTTGCATTAGCAAATCTGCTGTTTTATGCATTGTTTCCATGTAGCGTTGCAAAATCTCCAAGGCTTGTGAATAGCCAGTATTTACAAAACGTTCTATCTCTTTATCAATTTGTGCCGCCACCTCTTCACCATAATTGCGGCTTTGCGCAAAGTCGCGACCTAAGAAAACCTCGTCATTTTCATTACCAAACATGATAGGCCCCAAAACCTCGCTCATGCCGTATTTTGTTACCATGTCGCGAGCTATGGATGTTGCGCGCATGATATCATTGCTTGCGCCTGTTGTGATATCGTTAAATATCAGGTACTCTGCGGCTCGACCGCCCATCAGCGAAGTTATTGTTTGCTCCATAAACTTCTTAGAATGTGTTGTTTTATCTTCGCTAGGTTGTTGCATTGCATAGCCTCCAGCCCTGCCAACAGGAATGATAGACAGCACATGTACAGGGTCAAGCTCGCCAAGCACCTCCATTATAATTCCATGACCAGCCTCGTGATATGCAACAGCTCTTTTTTCCTTTTCAGGCACCACGCGGCTCTTTTTCTCCGTTCCCATGGCCACTTTCACAAAAGCTTGGCGGACATCAAGCATTGTAATTTCTTTTTTACCTTCTCTAGCCGCCAAAAGTGCAGATTCGTTAAGTAGGTTCTCTAAGTCAGCCCCTGTGAAACCCGAAGTTATACCAGCGACCACATTTAACTCAACATCATCTGCCAGCTTTTTACCACGAGCATGAACACCAAGGATTTCTTCACGCCCCTTAACGTCGGGGCGGTCTACCACAACACGCCTATCAAAGCGACCAGGACGCAAAAGTGCAGGGTCTAAGATATCTGGGCGATTTGTTGCCGCAAGAATGATTATACCTTCATTAACGCCAAAGCCATCCATTTCTACAAGCAATTGGTTTAGTGTTTGCTCTCTTTCATCGTGTCCGCCGCCAAGGCCCGCGCCGCGCTTACGACCGACAGCATCTATCTCATCAATAAACACGATACATGGCGCACTTTTCTTGGCTTGGTCAAACAAATCACGTACACGCGATGCGCCAACACCAACAAACATCTCCACAAAATCTGAGCCAGATATAGAATAAAACGGTACGCCAGCCTCGCCAGCAACAGCGCGCGCTAAAAGCGTTTTACCCGTGCCAGGCGGACCTACCAAAAGCACACCCTTAGGGATTCTAGCACCAATTTCTACGAACTTTTTAGGTTGCTTTAGAAATTCTACGATTTCTTGCAAGTCTGTCTTTTCTTCCTCAAGACCCGCCACATCGCGGAATGTAACTTTACGTTTATCATCCACAACAGCTTTCGCACGTGATTTGCCGAAAGACATAACGCGATTTCCGCCTCCTCCACCACCGCCTTGCATTTGGTGGATGAAGAATAACATTATTGTAAGGGGTATTAGCAGTATCAAAAATGGTGTCAATAGCGATAGAAAGAAATTGCTCTGCGGTATGGTCACATCAACCGCAATGTCATCCGTAGCCATATGGTAATGCACAATCTCCATAAAGCTGTTCATATCAGGCACTTGCACTCTGCGGGGCGTGCTTGGCATCACAACATCAACACCTGGGCGCAATGTAACCTCCACATTTGCCGCGCCGCCAACTTCAGAATGCCGTGCGATATCTAGGCTTTCTACCTCGCCCGCCTCTAGTGCCGCCACAAGGTCGCTATAATCAAAAGGCGGCGTGTTTGATGTGTTTGTATTCATATTTAAAGCAATAAAAATAAACATGATAAACACTATCACAATCATATATATACCGAAATTTTTTCTCTGTGTTCCCATTTAGTACCTCCGTTTTTACTATTTCTTCCAAATTTGCAAAAATATTGTATTGCTATCGTTTTCACTAGGGTTAAACTTGTGTGATTCTATGGGTTTATCATTGTCTCCATTTATGTTAAAAATAAGGATTACATCTTGCCCATATGCGATAAACACAGCTTGCTCTCGCCCATCACGTCTTATTTTCTTGTCTGTGAAAAAATCCTTAATCTTCTTTGTGCCTACATTGTTAAAAAAAATTCTATCTCCAGACAGGCGTGTTCTTATCTGCAAAGAGCCATCTGTTATTCTATCACAATTTATAGCTTTTGTAAAAGCATTTTCCTTTATAATATTTTCACTAAGACATATCCATCTATTAATTTGCGAAACATATATTGGGATATTTTTGGCTAAATCTAAGGAAAATCCATCATTGGCACTTGGCTTTTTTATGCAAATTTCATTATATGATTTTTCGGCCATATAGCCATCTAGCAGAGGTATCTGTTTGCCGCTTTGTAGGCTAGTTAAGGCTAATATTGATTTCACATGTTCATATGTTATATTTTTTGTGTTGCCAAGCATCTCCTCAATGACCATGCGAATAATCCTGCGTTTTATAGCTATATCATGCGTAACAAATTGCCCTAGGTCTATAATTAATCCATCTTGGTTATTTTTGCTATATTTTACACATTTTTCATAAGCTTGCTTGGCGATATTGCTAATTAACCCATCTTCATCAGCAGATATTGTTGCTAGTCTACTAAGAGCCAAATTGATATGAGGATTAAGATTATCCCGCATTTGAGGCAGAAGAAAATTTCTAACCCAATTTCTGGTGTAGTTATTGGATTCATTGGTAGAATCGGTGCGATAGCTTATGCGATAATGCCCGCAATATTCCAAGATTTTTTTGCGACTTACATTTATGAGCGGACGGATGATATTACCATTTATTGGCGGTATACCACGAATACCACCTGCTCCGCGAGTTGTATTCATTATGACGGTTTCTGCCATGTCATCTTGATTATGCGCAACCGCAATCTTATTATATCTGAGTTCTTGCAGGGCTTGATTAAAGCACTCATAGCGCAATATGCGCCCCGCCTCTTCTATCCCTATATTGCGCTTATTAGCTTCGACCGCTACATTATATCTAACTATTATCAGCTCTATACCAAGGTTTTCGCAAAATTCTTGACAAAATTCTAAATCGCTATCTGCCTCTTCGCCTCTCAAGCCATGATGCACATGAACACAAACTATTCTTAGTTCAAGTTCAGTTAAACAATTATGCAAAAAATGTGTCATCGCAACAGAATCTGCCCCGCCAGAAAGCCCGATAACAATGCCATCACCTCGAGCCAGCATACTATATTCTGTAATTGTAGCCATCACTTTTTTTAGCATAAAAAATCACCTAAATTTTTCTGTTATATTCTACAAAACATTTATGAATAATAAATGTACAAACATCCAAAGGGGAGTTTATCTATTATGAAGAGGACATTTGTTGCTATATTAGCTATTTTACTTGTGGCCGCACATGTAAATGTTTATGCATCGCCACTAGAAACTTTGATGGGTCTTGCTATGGGCGAGGTCGCAGAGGTACCCATCATCATGTATCACGCCTTAGAAGACACGCCAGACAACAGATGGGAGATAACAGAAAAGGAATTTGAATCTGACCTAAGGCATATTGTTGAAAACGGCTATGCAACCGTTGTTATGCAAGATTTAATAGATTTTGTGCATGATGGCAAGCCATTACCAGAAAAGCCTATTGTATTAAGTTTTGATGATGGGCGTATGCCCACAATGGACATTATTTTACCCATGCTAGAAAAGTATGATGCTAAGATAACCATGGCTATTATCGGTCATGAAACAGACCGTTATACAGAAATAGACAGACAAGGCAAAGTTTCGCGCCATCCACATATGACATGGGACGAGGTGATTGCAGCCCACAAGACAGGTCGTGTGGAGATACAGAGCCACACATATGATTTGCATGGCACAATTGGCGCAAAAAAGAAAAAGGGCGAAAGCGTGGAGGCATATCGTGAACGTCTATTGGCAGACCTAGATAAGTTTGCTGAGATTTTGCATAGTTATACGGGCATTGTCCCAAACACGCTTGTGTACCCGCTTGGTGCAATTAGTTTGGAATCTGACGATATTATCAAAGAGGCGGGATATTTGGCTAGCTTGTCCTGCGAGGAAAAATCCAATCTTATACGAGTGGGCGATGAGGATAGCCTGTATAGCTTGAACCGCTTCTTGCGCCCTCCGCATACATCCAGCACAGATTTTTTTGCGAAGCTTGGGGATAATAAGATGATGAACGAAAAGAGATAATACGATATGATAGCGGCGCATAGCATGTGCCGCTATTTTACATAAAAATTTCTATCGTAATATTTGTTGACATTTTATTAATTTTGTATTAAACTGTTAAAGTAATGTCAATCTATTATGTTTCATTGTTGTGTTTTGCTAACTGCAATATTTTGTTAATACTTATCGCGCGAGTGCGTGCTGCAAAGTGATGCCATGTACTCGCGCGGTTAGTATTGGTTAAGAGCCTATCCCTTAATAACAACGAAGCAGATTTTTGAGGGTTTTTCCTCAAAACAAAGAAGCGAAATCCGTGGTGTACCCAAAGGCACATAAGGATTTTGCTGACGAAGGGTTGAGGGAAAAGACCGAAAATATGCGAGATTGCTTATTGAGGGATGGGTTCTAAGTTGCAAGTTAGTTTAATCATTTATAAATAATCAATGTAGGAGGTCAAAGATGGCAAAAAATGTTGTAGAAATTCGCTGGCACGCCAGAGGCGGGCAAGGCGCAAAGACTGCGTCCGAACTACTTGCCGACACAGTTTTTATGGCAGGAAAATATGTCCAAGGCTTTCCCGAGTACGGGCCAGAGCGTATGGGCGCACCAATAACGGCATACAATCGTATTGCTGATTCAAAAATCAGAATCCATAGCAATATCTATGAGCCTGATTTTGTTGTAGTTCTTGATGAAACACTTATTGAGGGTGTTGATTGCACGGCAGGTCTTAAGGAAAGCGGCGCTATTGTTGTTAATACCGCTAAATCGCCTGAAGAAATTAAGGCAGGGCTTGGCGGATACAAAGGCAAGGTGTGTACGATAGATGCTAGAGCTATCTCGGAAGACTGCATAGGCAGATATTTCCCTAACACACCACTGCTTGCTGCTATTGTAAAGGTTTCTGGCGTTGTGGATGAGGCTACTTTCCTTAAAGATATGGAAACATCGTTGAGCCATAAGTTCGCAAGCAAGCCACATGTGGTTGAAGGCAATATGAACGCACTAAAGCGTGCGGTATCGGAGGTGAAGGGTCTATGAATGCTGGAAAAGGCGTAAAGTTGGAATCTTGGAAAAACATGACCCATGGTGCCCATGTTTTTGAGGCAGGTAATGCCGTAAACTTCAAAACTGGTGACTGGAGAAGCGATAAGCCAATTTTTATTTCAGAAAATTGCAAGCAGTGCTTGCTTTGCTTCCCTGTTTGCCCAGATTCTGCAATCGTTTTAGAAGATGGTCAAATGCAAGGCTTTAATTACGATTTTTGCAAGGGCTGCTTGGTTTGCATGATGGCTTGCCCATTTAAAGCTATAGAGAAGGAGGGCGTGTAAATGGCTAGAAGAGAAAAACTAAGCGGCAACGAAGCTGTTTCCATCGCTATGAAACAGATTAATCCTGACGTTGTTGCGGCATATCCTATAACACCATCTACAGAAGTTCCGCAGTATTTTTCTACATATGCAGCAAATGGCGAAGTAGACACCGAGTTTGTTCCTGTTGAGTCTGAGCATAGTGCTATGAGCGCATGTATCGGCGCGCAAGCCGCTGGTGGTCGTGCAATGACAGCTACATCCGCTCAAGGCTTAGCCCTTATGTGGGAGATGCTATACATCGCATCTGCTTATAGGCTCCCTGTTACGCTTGCGGCTGTAAACCGCGCGCTTTCTGGTCCTATCAATATCCATAACGACCATTCTGATACGATGGGTGCAAGGGATAGTGGCTGGATACAAATATACAGCGAAGACTGCCAAGAAGCTTATGATAACTTCATCCAGGCTGTTAAGATAGGTGAGCATCCAGATGTTATGCTGCCTGTTATGGATTGTTACGATGGTTTTATCACATCTCATAAAGTAGAAAACATCGAAATCATGGAAGACGAAGAAGTTAAGGCTTTTGTTGGCAAATACAACCCGCCTTACCATCTTATGAACAAAGAAAAGCCTATGTCTATGGGCCCGCTTTCTCTTCCTTTTTATTATTTTGAGCAAAAGCGTCAGCAAGCTGAAGCTATGAAGACATCCATCAAGGCAATCCTTGAAGTGGCGGCAGAATTTGAAAAAGTTACTGGTCGCAAGTATGGTTTGTTTGAAGAATATAGAATGGATGATGCCGAGGTAGCTATCGTTATTCTTAACTCTACGGCTGGTACAGCTAAAGATGTTGTTGATATGCTTAGAGATAATGGCATTAAAGCTGGTCTTATAAAAATCCGCGTTTACAGACCATTCCCTGTTGAGCAAATAGCGCAAGCATTGTCAAAATGTAAGGCTGTTGCTGTTTTGGATAAGGCCGATTCTTTGAACGGTGCTGGTGGCCCTGTGTTTACAGATGTTACATCTGCTATGTTTGGGCGTGTCGATGGCGTTAAGGTTATCAACTACATCTATGGTCTTGGTGGTCGCGACGTTACAACAGACAATATCAAAGAAGTATACGACAATCTTCAAGAAATTGCGAAGACTGGCAAGGTTAAAGAAGTATACAATTATCTAGGCGTAAGGGAGGTTTAGTTAAATGAGCTATAATTTAAAAGAATGGGCTAAACGGCCTGAGCGTTTTACTGGCGGACACAGACTTTGCGCTGGGTGCGGAGCATCTCCTGTTATGCGTACATTAATGCGCGCGCTAAAGCCAGAAGACCATGCTGTGGTTTCTGCTGCTACTAGCTGCGTAGAGGTTTCTAGCTTCTT
Source organism: Defluviitaleaceae bacterium (assembly GCA_009784575.1). Lineage (GTDB taxonomy): Bacteria > Bacillota > Clostridia > Lachnospirales > WRAX01 > WRBK01. Next base: position 48,606 of record WRBK01000005.1, read on the forward strand.
GTATCCATACACAGCTTGGGAAGATTCTTTCATACACAGCGCGTTTGAAAACGTTGCCGCCACAATATCTGGCGCACAAGCTAACTATGTAGCTAAAAAGCGCAAAGGCGAAGATGTGCCAAACACGAAATTCATTGCTGTTGCTGGTGACGGCGGCACATATGACATCGGTTTGCAGGCACTTTCTGGTGCTATGGAGCGTGGTCATGATATGGTTTATGTATGCTACGATAATGGCGCGTACATGAACACTGGCATCCAGCGTTCCAGCTCTACACCGCAAAATGCCGCAACATCTACAACGCCTGCTGGCACTGTGATACCTGGCAAGTCCCAACCTAAAAAAGATTTGACACTTATCATCATGGGTCATAACATACCTTATGTGGCGCAAACATTGCCTTTGTCTAACTTCAAAGACATGAGCGAGAAATGCGAAAAAGCTCTTTACACACCAGGTGCTGCTTTCCTTAATATTCTTGCGCCATGCCCGCGTGGTTGGAGATACGAAACCCACAGACTTATGGAAATGTGCAAGCTGGCTGTGGAAACATGCGTATGGCCAATGTATGAGATTATTGAGGGCAAGCTAACGCTTAACTATATTCCAAAAGAAAAGCTTCCTGTGGAAGTTTATCTTAAAGAGCAAGGTCGCTTTAGTCATATGTTTGCCAAAGGCAACGAGCATTTGATAGAAGAATATCAAGCGCAAGTGGATAAAGATTGGCAGTTGCTGCAAAACCTTAATGAAATGAAGTAATTATGTGTATTAACCTGCTCAGGGCGATTCTTGGGCAGGTTTTTTTGATGATATAGAAGGTCCGCCTTTATATGTAGAATGTATAATTTATTTTTACACACAATCGGTAAAAAAAGCTTGACAAGGATGTCGATTCGTGTTATTATTTGTAATAACTATTAGTTGATACTGTGGTATCATGTGTATTTACGAGGATGGTGTCTTTTATGATGTTTTTATCTCTTTTCACGCGTATGTTTACTCCTTTTACATGGTGCTGTTGCGAAGGGTCAGTGGAAGATTAAAAGATAATAATATTAAAGAGCAGAGAGGTGTGTAGCCTTTGTCAAAACACAAATTACTTGATGAATTATTTACCCTATCTGGCAACCATGAGATTGATAAAATTGAATCAATGAAAACCAAGCTGTCTCAGTACATTGAAGCCAATGGCGATGATGTTCAAATAAGAGATGGTTTGAGGATGTTAGAAGCACATTTGGTAGAAAACAAAAGTAATGACTTGAATATTAGTCGTGAGATTGTATCGCCAATGTTTGATAGATTAGCCAATGCCGACTACTAGGATTTTTATGATGCTTGGCTTGTTGCCGCCTCTTTATGTAGCACTCGTACAGCTGAGCAAGCCTATAACCTTGCGGAAAAAGCACTGGAGGTAGTAGAAAGATATTCTGATGATAAGTGATATAAAAATATTAAGCTTGCATTATGTTTAAACACCATGAACCGCATATTGCGGGCTAAATATCTTGACTCGGATAACTCAATTTCATTTGAGGAGCATAAAGACAGGGTCTCTATCTATTTCGATGAGATTTTAGGAATATGCGGATATGATGGAAAATACCCTATACATAAGGCTGTAGCCGAGATAAGATGGGGATTGTTTGCTGGAAATGATTGGTATACAGCAGATGGTCTGGCTGACCTAAAAGGGCTTGGGTCTGATGCAGAAGAAGTGTACAAAATGATGTTAGCCGACATTGAGCAATTTAAATTCTTTTCTGACCTAAGCGCGAACAAAAAATATTTTGACCAAGTTATAGGGAAAGCCATCCGCGAGCATCGTGAAGAAATCGGGCTGCCGATAGAAGAATTAGCAAAAATTGTGGGCATACCCCATGAAACAATAACAGGCATAGAAAATGGCACGAACATAGCAACAAATTATGATGTGTTTAAGCTTGCTACCACTGTTAAGTATAGGTTTGATATAGATGATACCTTGGATATATTTCGTTCGATGGGTTAGGGCGCGTGCATATAAATTAAAACGGAAACCTCGGGTTAAATCCGAGGTTTCCGTTTTATCTTTCTTCTGGTATCTGCCGCCCTGTATGGTCTAGTTTATACCCCTCCCGCATAATAAGCCGAGAAACAGGCACAAATTCATAGCCTTGATTTCTTAGTTCCGCTAATATGCGGCGCAGGGCTATTGGTGTTTCTGGTATGTCGTTATGAAAGAGGAGTATTGAGCCATTTTGTAGATTTTTATGGTTAAGCACTTGGTTGACCATATGGTCTGCGCCCATCTTTTTCCAATCTAGGCTATCTACATCCCATTGGATGGTGTGGTAGCCCACCTGCTCCGCCGCTTCTAACACAGCATTGTTATATTCGCCATAAGGCGTGCGGTATAAATCCATTTCTATACCCAAAAGCCCATATGCCTTTTTATGTGCGCCCAGTATTTCTGCTTTATTTTTTTCTAGGCTTAGTTGCGCCACATGGGCGTGTGTGTCGCCGTGATTTGCTATGTCATGCCCTGCAGCATGAAATTTGCGTACAGCATCTGGATTTTCTTCAAACCAATAGCCGCAAATGAAGAATGTGGCTAGCGCATCGTATTCAGCCAAAATTTCTATTAGCACATCTGTATCGTCCGCACCCCATGCGGCATCAAAGGTTATTGCCACTACCTTTTCATCTGTTTGTACAGAATATATGGGCATCTTTTTTTCTGCGGCAAAAACAACCTGTACAGAAGGCATGGCAAAGATAATCGCCAGAAGCGTGAGAGCTGCCAATAAAATCAGTTTTGTAGCGCGGCGTGCGTCAAAACCATCTTTATTAGGGTCTTGTGCAAAAAAATTCTTTATTCGTGATATCATGTCAACACCTCTTCTATATACTTGTTTACTTTAGTATACCGAAAACATGTTGCTTTATGACAAGCTTTTTCTTTTACATAATTGGCATATCTGTTGATATATATAGCACAGGCGGGTTATCTGTCTCGCCCATGTCCCCTGCTATTATTCCCAGATATTTTTTGCGTGAGGCTATAGCAAAGCCATCTTCCAAAATCTTCTGGTCATCTGCATCATATACTGCAACAAAATGATTGCTTGGTTCTATTTCAATATTTTCGCTTATTTCTTTAAACATAAGCCCTGTCACGGCTTTTTGTCCATCAATATTTATGTCCAGCACTGTATCATGTGCCATAACATTTGCAAAGCGTATGCTAGGCAGCCGCACATCCTGGCGTAAATCTAGCGGCAAAACCGCTATGGACATGAGTTCTATATCTCCTGCCAATGCCACGGTATATGCCACATCCTCCATTAATGCTATGAGTTCAGAAAAAACTTCATCTGTGCCGTCGCTCGCTACTCTCACATCGAGTTTGTATACCCCTGGTTTTGCTTTGCGGAAAGCAGAAAAAGCCCCATGTCGCAAATCTTGCGCCATTAGTTCTCCATTAACAAAGACATTCGCCGTATCCATCCCTATAGCACCATTAAAAAAGCGTATATAGCACGCCTGCTCTGTTTGATTTTGATTGCCATTTTGCATAGTTTCACACAACATAAAAAGCCCTCCATTACAATAAACACTGTTGGTCTATCGTATGCAGAGTGCTTGGCATTTGATTTTTAATGACTAACCATTAGAAGTATACTATAATATGAACAATGTTAGCCTGATTGAAAAGGCATTGCAAAACAAGCGAAGCAAATTTTTAAACAAATCACTAAAAAATGGGAAAACAGTTGGAGCAAGCCTTTCGACCTTATCACACGAATCTATCTCCTTTTTTCGTAGTAGTCACTTTCTATAAAATCTTTTGCCAAGCAAACACCGCACAAAACAAACCCTATCCGTAGTATATCATAAATGCCGACCTATCACAAGAATGAATGTTCGGTCTTGTTTGGTCTGGAAGCAGTTTAGATTGCAGAGTTTTTAGCTACTATTCTATCGCCAAACACCTTACTTCTCTTTGGCTGAACATGTTGGCGGCATGGGTTGTTATAGTTACCCTCCCAGCACTTGGCTTCGCTTTTCTGATGGGTTAGCTGTGAAAGCAAATCAGACGTAGAGTTCCGCTCTTTTCGTTCCAATATTTGCCATCATGAGCTATCGCCTCCTTGTATGTTTTGCAGTAAGCATCAAATAACAATGGCTTTGGAGATTAATTGCCTCAAATTACATAAAAAAATTTCAAAAAACCCTTGACTCTGACCTTACGTTAGGGTTTATACTATAAATCAAGGAGGTTGTGAATATGGAAAAATACAGGGCAATACCAGAGGGATACATGACTGTGGGTCAGCTGGCAAAGAAGATGGGCATAACCGTGCGTGCCTTGCATCATTATGACAAGCAGAAGCTACTCTCGCCGTCTGGTGAAAGTGAAGGCGGCTATAGACTATACAGCGACAAGGACATAGTGATTCTACACCAAATATTGGCCATGAAACACTTGGGCTTCTCGCTAGAGGATATAAAAACTCGTCTTGTGTCATTGGATACGCCTCATGATGTGGCGAAGGCACTTGCAGAGCATGCCATAGCAATACGCAGTAAATTGGAATCTCTAACCAATACGTTGGTGGCGGTTGAGGTGCTTAAAGAGGAAGTTATGAGGATGCAATCGGTTAATTTTAAGAAATATGCTGACATCGTGGCACAGTTGCAAATGAAGAGTGAGTATTATTGGGCAATCAAACATTTTGACGATGACATTATGGACGGCATACGTGCTCAAGCAATCACGGATAGCTCCTTGCATGATACATGGAGCAGCCTGCATATGGAGGCGGTGCGTTTGCACAAGATTGGTGCTTCCCCCGACAGTAACGAGGGGCAAGCGTTAGCCAAGGAGCTGTGGACAACTATAGAAAAAATCACTGGCAAAGATGCCAAGATGCTGACCAAATTTGAGAAATCATTGGCGAGCTTGGCAAGTGACGAGGGAGGCACAGCCGCAATGGATGCTGAAGAAAAGGAAAAAATTAGAATCGCTTACGATTATATGCAGTTGGTATTAGAAATTTATTTTGACAAAAATAAAGGGGGAAATTAAAATGAAAGATAAGAATTTACCAGTAAACTCGGAGGTGTCAGAAGAGGAATCGCAACTGGATAAGCCGATAACAGGTAGACTTATAATGAAGTTTGCACTTCCCACGATTTTTGCAATCGTAGTATTGCACACATTTGCTATTATAGACGGCATATTTGCCATGCGTGCGCTTGGTATGGAGTCTATGGCGGCAATAGCCATATTTACGCCATTGTTTATGATTGTTATGGCAGTGGGGATGTTTTTCGCTGCAGGCGGTAGTGCTGTTATCGTAAAAAAACTAGGCGAAGGTAAGCCAAATGAGGCAAGACAAAACTATACATTTATAAGTATTTTGTCTACCATTATCATGTTAGCCCTATCAGTTTTGATAGCAATATTCCCAAGTAATGTACTTGGTATTTTAGGTGCTAACTATGAGATATACGACCTCGCAACGACCTATTTGCGCATTGCAGTATGGGCGTTTCCGTTCATGGCGGTAGGACAAGTGTTTAACGCCTTTTTGATTGCAGACGGCAAGCCAGGGCTTGGCATGGGCATCAGTGTTTTTGGTACAATTATCGGCGCAGCTGGCAACTATGTAGTGCTTTTTGTCTTTGATATGGGCATTTATGCTCTGGCATGGACAACGATTCTTGGTACTGGCATCACAACTATATGGTATTTCATCGTGTTCTTGCGCAACAAGACAGGCAACTTCCGCTTTATAAGACCATCGATTGATGGCAAAACATTTGGCTCGCTCCTCATAAATGGTTTCTCAGTAGGAGCACCTGTGGCGGCTGGCTCAATTATGATGACTGTTCAAAACAATGTACTTGTGGGGCTTCCTGGTGTGGGTGCAATGGGTATTGCTATAGCAGGTATGGTTATGGGTTTACAAGGTATGTTGGGACAGGTGTATTTCGGTTATTTGCAAGGTATTGGAGGTTTACTTTCTTTTAATAACGGCAAGAAAAACTACGATAGGTTGAAGCAATTATTTAAGAAAAGTCTTGTTATAATCACTGTGATGTCGCTTGTGCTTGTGGCAATAGCCGTTTTATTGGCAGAGCCTCTAATGCGCATATATCTACCATCGCTTACAGACCCAGGTGAAATCTTCATGCGCGAGCTCGCTGTAAGAGGACTTCGCATTGTGTCGATTGGTTTTGTCGTGATGGGCTTCAATTCACTTTTTACAGGAATTTTTACAGCTTTGTCTAAGGGGCATATATCTACAGTCCTTTCGCTCACATTTATACTAGCGTTTAATACGCCGCTAATTATTTTGCTGCCGCGCTGGTTTGATATGGATGGTGTGTGGATGGCACTACCGATAGCAGTCGGGCTTGCGTTTATCATGTCTACGGCGGCTGTATTAATCTTTGGTAAGAGGTATAACTTTGTTGGAAGTCGGATTGATAAAGCTTAAAAATCTCCCAGCGTCTCGAATAGACATGTTCAATTATGGCTCTTCACAGCAAAGCCATACACCGTAAGTATTGAGATTATATAAGCAAGCTTAACGCCCGATATATCGGACGTTTTGTATGTTTTAGTTTCTGTAATCATTTATTGATTCCTTGACCCTACAGTAAAATGACCAAACGGTCGTATGTTGTATATGGTGGAAAATCATTTGGCAGAAGCCCATTTTTAAGTTAAACAATTATAATTAAAGGTCAATTAATTGTGGAGTTTTGACGTGAAATGTGGTAAAATATTATGTAAAATTTCCGATGTTGTTCTTTGGGGGCTTGAAACATTAAGAACCCGACTGGACAGCAAGCATAAAGAAACATTCTCGGCGAAGGCTACAAATCGTGTTGAGAATAGCGTTGAGCTGTTTAGGTATGGTTTCGTCACATACTTAAAGCTTCAATACCCACTTGTTTGATACATGGATACATTTTCAAAATCAAACCACAAAATACGGGGTTGTTGTTTCCAGACACAATTAATTAAGAACTACTTTTTAAGGGGGGGATTTATAATGTTAGAAGTAAAAGCCAAAGCACCTTCATTTTCGCTGCCAGATTCAAATGGCAACATAGTTAGCCTATCCGATTTTGTGGGCAAAAAGGTAGTGTTGTACTTTTATCCGAAAGATAACACACCTGGATGCACGCGGCAGGCTTGTGCATTTAGGGATAATTTTGATAAATTCAAAGATGGTGACATTGTTGTCATTGGGATAAGCAAGGACAGCGAGGAATCACATAGAAAGTTTGCAGAAAAAAATGACCTTCCGTTTATCTTGCTGTCCGACACGAATTTGGAGACAATAAAGGCATATGGTGTTTGGCAAGAGAAGACAAATTTTGGAAATACGGCTTTTGGTCTGGTTAGAGCTAGTTATATTGTTGACGAGGAAGGCGCGATTGAGAAGGTCTTTAAGCGCGCAAAACCAGATACCAATGCAGAAGATATCTTGAAATATCTAGAAAAGCTATGAATTGCTATAAAAACACTGCTGCAAGAATGTAACCTTGCGGCAGTGTTTTTGATAAAGATTTTGATATGCGCAAAGCAAGAAACCCCACCAAACGGATTGCCCATAAAGCCGCCAAAGTCGTTACTCATGTTGCCCATGGAACGAGCATGTTTGTGAAGCCTGAGCCTACGGTATTGGTAGTAACTACAGACAAGCTCATCGCTCTTTTGAATTTCTTCCTTTTATTCTCTCATTATTTTTTCAGCTCCTTATTGCCATACAGATAAAAACCAAGCCAAACAACAATAAACATCGCTACCCAAACGGCATCTAAGTCCGATGGCTATGTGTATAATTGTTTGCAAACCGTAGTGCAAGCGTTCAAATTTATAAATAATAGCACCGACAGAAAGCACAACACATATTGCCATGCCACCCAATATGTTGGAAGTGAAATTTTGCGTAAAAGCATCAAGCCCATTGAGCCAGAACAAATCTATAGTTGTTTAACACTATAGTATTACAACTCATCCATCTTAGGCAGTTTTCTTATGCTTGGAACAAGTAGAATAAACACACCGATTACACCATAGCTTATACCGTGGAAAATGAAAATGTAATCAACATCAGGTACAACGCTGCCCAAGAAACCGCCAAGCAAAGCTCCAATTGCAACGAAAATAGCCGCAATCGTTGTAGCAATGGTGTCTACGCGCCCTACCATATCTTTTGGTGGTATTTTTTGTCCCAGCGATGTAAACACAATATCTATCGGCCCTGAAATTGCAGCATAAAGAACCGCTATTATATACGCACCTATAAGGCTGCCAGGAATCACTATAACAAAAACAATACGTATGACTCCTGTAATCATCAACAGGACAAAAAGCAGCCGCCCGACTCTAAAATTACTTCCCAGCGTTCCTGCAAGCACAGAAGCAATAATCCCGCCTATCAAAGCCATAATCATAAAAATGATATATCCTTGCGCCCCTGCGTAGTATTCATAAAATTCTGGCCTGTTAATGGAAGCGATTTCCGTAAATACCGACATCGATACGAAGGCAATAACTATGAATAGCAAAACATTGCGCCTCAGGAACTTTACTCCAGCTTTCAAATCGCTTATATAATTTGAAGTTTCAGTTTTTGCATTTACTTCTTTTCTATCAGGTTCTTTTAGAAGCAAAGCAAACAAAAACGCAATTATCAAAAAAATTGCAGAAACACCATATATAAACGAAAAATTTGCATTTGCGCCTTCTCTCAAAGTTATAAACAAGAGGGCGGCAACGCCAATGCCGCCAATTAATTGAATAATCTGAATGAGCGAATTTGCCTTCACTATATTCTCATCTTGAACAATTTGCGGCAACAAGGCTGTTTTAGACGGGCTTTCAAATAATGCCGCAATTGAAAACACAAGTATCACAGCAAACATAAATAAAATGCCGATTTGTTCATGCAAGGGCGTAAATGCCAACAAAGCCAATGCCGCAAATTCTAGTAGTGTTGTCCACCGCATTATGGTGGGCTTTTTGCTTTTATCTACAACGGGGCCGACCGCAAATGAAAATATAAACGGAAATGCGATTAAGAATCCAGCAATACCTGTGTACATCGGGTTTTCATAAATCAAATGAACGGAGAGAAGCATAAAGATTTGAAATATACCTCCGCCAAGACCAGAGAAAAGCTGATAGCCTAAAAATAAGCGAAACATTTTGTTTTCTTTGAATAAAGTAATCATATTAGTAAGCTCCTTAATTATTTTTTATGAACAACAAATGGTTTGCTGATAACAACTTGCGCACTGCACCTTCTTTTGCTGCAGCATCATGGTTCTTAATCATAATCGAAGACATCATCAAACCCTGTATAAATGAAAATTGAGCGACAAATGTTAATTCGCGAAGTTCTGGTGGATGACCTATGTTTTCGAACAGTTTTTGCATGAAACTCACAATAAAATCATATGGTTCATATCTATTTTCGCCTCCAGCACTGATGTTCAAATGGCTATAAATTAAATCAAAATATTGCGGGTTACGTACAAAAAACATAACGAACGCACAACCCAACTCTACAAGCCCTTCCATCGTCACACCTGTTTCTTTTACAGATTCTTTTAACGCCGTTGATAGCTTGTTTGAAACGTAATGCTCAATCGAATTTATCAAATCATCTTTATTGGCAAAATGGCCATAGGGCGCTGCTTCGCTAACCCCGCAAGCTGCCGCCAACTTTCGTAAAGAGAGTGCTTCAATCCCTTTTTGGTCAATCACTTCAATTCCTCTTTCAATCAAAGCGGTTCGTAAGTCGCCGTGGTGATATGACTTATTATTCATAAAAATCTCCTTTTCTTAACTATGTTAAGTTATCACTGTTAAGATTATAGCATGGCGCATCGTTAATGTCAAGAGGAAAATTACTATATTCAAGATTCGATTTTCTTATTTGCGTTATTTACGCCCTTGACAAATGACGTTATTCTTTTCTCTTGTATTTCCGATTTTGCTGATATTAATTTTTTGGAAATATTTTTGGTAACGAACTGTTTGAAATGTTTGGCTATAGAGGTCATATGGATTGTATACAAAAATACTGCCGCAAGGATGTAGCTCTGCGGCAGTATTTTCGATAAAGATTTTGACATAGTGCGAATCGATTAGATTGCATTATGTGTAAAGCAAGCGATGGCGCATATTGGAATAACAGCCACAGCACCGAGCGGATTGCCCATAAAGCCACCAAAGTCGTTACCCATGTTGCCCCATGGACCGAACATGTTTGTGCAGCTTGAGCCTACAGGACAAGCAGGAGCAGCACCTACGTCGCACAGCAGACGCACTACTTCGCGGTCGGCAGTGAGCAAAACGCCCGTAAAGCCAGAGCCAGAAATGCCGCCAGATGTGGTAAAAATAGTTACGGTTTTACCTATGTTTTCACATAGGCTTTCGAGAAGAAAGCTTCCCCAAGGTTCCATAGTTTTTCCTCCTTTTATGAAAATTAGGTCTGTTCTTTGTTTTATAATCGTTTTAGTTGAAAACGTCTTGTGTCAAGCATGAAGCACACGTGTTTCTTGTGTGTTTCATGTGAAGGCAGAAGATGATTTTCAAGTTAAATGATTTTGGTTAGAACAGGCTCTAATTCATACTATGTAGGGGAGGAAAAACTGTTACTTTTATGCCATGTTACAAAATAGCCGCCCATTTCTGGACGGCTCATATTTTGCAGTTTCTAATTTTGTCAAATTGTCGTATTTAGTTACCTATCTGAGCCACTTTTTGTAGCAAATAAGAAACCGATAGTAGCCGTAAGAACAAAACGAACTGGCTCTATGAACATCATTCTAATCTGTGCGTCGATTTCTATGCCTACGGCGGCTATAATAATTTCGGCGGTGTAAAATAATAAAAGCAGGAGACCGCAAGCTACCAAAATCAATTTACTTGTACGGAGTTTATCTTTTTCCACTTCATTGCTGTGTTCAAGCTTTACTTGTTCTAGATTCCAATCAAGTGAAGAGGTAGGAATGTCACCAGTTTTCGCTCATCGATTTTGCCTATTTCATCAATTTTTAGAGAATCTTTAGGGAATTTGTCACTCAAAGAATACCTCCCCGTCCGTTCTGACCTCGTTATCGTTCAGGAAGCGGTCACCTCTTTTGTCTGCTTTATCCCAAGCGGAATCAGCAAAATGAGTTATTGCCGAAAGTTGCTGTGCGGAGTAACTTTTCCACTTGTCCCATGTAGTGTCCAAGGCTTCTTTGAACAGAGGATTCCTTATTTCATTTAAGGCAAAGGCTTCGCCGTCAACTTGAGCGTATTTTTTGATAGGCTTCGCCCTATAGTCACTAAAATAGTGATAAACCTCTGACAGCACAGGACCGTATTTCCATACCTCAAACCTGCTTGAAAGAAGATGTTCCCCCTGACTGACATGTAAATATCTAGCATACAAGAAATAAAGGAGCTTTTGCAACTTCATAGGACTGATTTCAATACCTTCATTGAATGCTCTACGTAAAATATTATTCGAAATTGCAAGTGAATCTGTCATACATCATGCCCCCTTCCTTTTTCTTTTTCGCAAAAACACAAACCAAGCCATAAATAATCACCATTGAATATTATGCCCGATTTCTACGTAATATGTTCACTGTATAGTGTGGTATAGTTAATTATAGCACATATGCAACTTATGTCAACAAAAAAATGCAAAAGCCGTCCTGTCCGTAGATTCAAGCAATTTTATGGTCATTATTACATGTGCATAAATGATTTAATTACCATAATAAGCCATCCCCAACTGTGTCCGATTCCTAACATCCAACTTTTCCATAATAGTCACAACATTATTACGCACCGTACCTTCGCTAAGAAATAGCTGCTCTGCTATCTCTTTGTTCGCGAGTCCTTGAGCTACTAAGCGCGCGATATCCCGCTCCCTTGAGGTTAGCTCATCTAGGGCAGGATTCTCTGGCGAGGTCAGCTTTTTTAGCACTTCCGCATCCAATATGCCTACGCCCTGCACCAATGTACGCAATTTTCCCGCTATAGCTGATATTTCATCGGTTTTTAGGAGATATCCATCTGCTCCTGCGGCTAGGGCTTGTTGTATATTGGGTTTATCATCAAATGTGGTTAGCATCATTATTTTTATATGCGGATAGTCTTTTTTAATCATGCGCGTGGCGGCTATGCCGTCTGTATGAGGCATACGTATATCCATTAGAACAACATTCGGCTGATGTTTTTTGCACATTTCAAAAGCTTCTGCGCCATTTTCTGCGGCTGCCACAATCTCGATATCTTTCTCACGCGCAAGCATTAGGGATAGGCTTTTTCGGATGAGTGAATCATCATCAACTATTAATACTTTCATTTTCTTCCTCCTTAATTGGTATTACGCAAATCATACGAAACTTTTCTCCCATATCCATCGAGAAAGTGCCGCCTATAGCGATGGCGCGATGGCGAAGGTTGCGCAAACCGCTGCCCATGCCGCCTTTGGATTTTTTTGCGCCGTCATTCTCTATACAAAGCCGCACCAGATGCTGCGTTGCATCAAGCTCTACAGAAACATAGCTGGGTCTTGCGTGGCGCGTAGCATTCGTTAAGCTTTCATTTAAGCAAGATTCAAGCATACTCCAAACATATATAGGAATACGGGAGGTGTCGCCATAAACGCTGAAATTCACAGGACAAACAGGGAATTTTTCGCAGATTTCTAACAAACTCTCTACGCCTAGGGTTGTAACGGTTTGTAGATTATGCGCTGTTTCACGAATTTTGTTTACGCCGCTATTTAACCTTGCTAATGCGGCATCGTAAAGCTCTAAGGCATCTGTATCTGCGCCATCCAGCATATCTCGCGCCGTTTGGAAAGTGATATATGCCGCCACTATCTCATGTCCCGCATTATCGTGAATGTCTCTTGCTATCCGCGCACGCTCCGCAACTACGGTCATGCGTTCTATCTGAGGAATGGTAGCTACAAGGTCGCTTTGAAGATGCTCCAACTCATAGTATTTTCCAGCTTCTTCATCACGTATGGTCAGCTTTTGCCCTTGCTCCTTTCTCCAACCGCTAAGAAACACACCGCTAAGCGCACCAAAGGCAAGCAAAAGGGCATAAGATAAATCAAAATAGTCCATGAAGTAAAACACATGCCCTGCAAGTAGCACAAAATAAAAACGACGATACATTCCCTCAAATAAAATTAATATTAAACCATATAGCGCATATGGCCATACAAAAAATGTCAAAATGCAAGCGGCGCAATCAAGCATCACTGTAGCACCTAGCTTAGGAAAACGCCAGCGCAATAAAGACATAACAAGCAAAAATAAAAACAGGAAAAAGCCTGTTGTGTCACTCTCTGTCAACCAAAGGGCTAGCATCAGACCAAATCCTGCTATTTTGCATAATAAAAATACTGTTTCTGGCTTTAAAGAAATCATATCATTCTGCGTTTACCACCATACAGTAGGAAAACTATCATGAACATAATCATGGCGGCTATCCCTATCCAATAATCTATGCTTATTGCGCCTAGCTCCAGCAGAGAGCTTATCCCTCTCATGCCCCAATATGCAGGGAAGATAGCACCTACATATTGCAAAGCTTCTGGCAAAAGCTCAAGGGGTACATATGCACCGCTAAGCATACTGCCAAATGTTACTACAGCACCAAAGGTAGTAAAGCTGCTTTCCTTTTTCTTAAACAAACAGTTCCATGCAAAACTCATCATAACAGATGTAGCTGTAAATACAGTATAGCAAAGGAACAGCCCTAGCGCAAGCGTTAAACCCCAATCATATAAAATTACGCCCAAAGCTGTAATTAAGGCAACTTGTATTGTTAAAGGTACCATGTATGCAAAAAGATTTTGCATTAAGTAATTGCGCATAGATATTGGTGCTGACATAATGCGGGTGATAGCACCACTTTCCCTATCACTTATCGTGCCTTGTGCCATAAGGAATGCTCCGCCCCAAATAACAAGTATGAGAAGACCATAGCCAGATAAGAAGTTTTCGCCTGTCCATAGCGGACGAATTAGCATAAGCGCAGGCGGCAAAATGCAGTTGAATATGAGGGTAAGGGGATTGCGTAATCCTTTTATTAATGCGAAACGAAAGATTGTCGTATTCATATTTTTATCCTCCTAGCCGCAACGATGGTAACGATGCCTAGCACAAGCGTAATCGCCGCCAAAATGCCAATGTTTATAATGGACTGTTCCATGCCACCGCCCAAGAGGTCATTAATTTGACCTGAATACATAATAGCTCGTTGCCCGAGAGCCAGAGGTGTGCCAAATCTGTTCATGAATACTGCTATATCGCTATTGCCTAATGGGAACATAAAGCCTGATAGAATCATTAATCCGAATGATATAACATATACCAAGCCATTTGCCACTTTAAAGTTCTTTGCAAAGAGGAAAATTAGCATGGAGATAAAGGATGCCATAAGTGACACTATCAAAAGCACAACTACAAGCACAAGAACATTGCCCAAGTATGCATTTAAGAATATGACTGAAACAAGAACGATGACAACCCCAATTATTAAAGAAAACACCCAGCTTGCCACAAAGGCTGGCAACACAAAGGTTAATAGAGAGTGAGGGGCGGCTCTTAAACGCCAGCGCATTTCGCCTTTAAAGTCATTAAAGAGAAAATATAGCATAATACCCATGTTAAAAAATTGAAAAGCAAGCATAAAAGCTGGCATATTAGTGCTTGCTCCTATATTATAGTCCTCTAGCAATGTAGCATCGCCAAAAAAGCTGTTTATCACTATAAGCCCTATAGGAATAACTAAAAGCAACACCACCTCTTTGATATCTCTAAAAAATCGTTTAACATAGCTTAAAAAAATTAGGAAAAAATTTCTCATCTCTATACCTCCCCGTCATCACGTAGTTTTTTGCCTGTTAGTGTTAGGAATACAGCCTCTAGGTTTGGCTTTTCCTCTGTGAAGGATGAAACGCCGCCGTGTCGCCCTGCTATCTCCATAATGCGGCTAACATTACCGCTGCCTGTAGCAGATGTTATGATATACTGATTGCCAATTGCTTCAACATGCTTTACGCCAGATATTGCCTTTATATCTGTTGTCAGGACATCGGATGGAGCTATAGCTGTCATAAACACCTTTTGCTCATGCTGTATGCGACCCACAAGCTCTTCCAGACTACCTTCTGCTATCACGCGGCCACTGTCCATGATGGATATGCGGTCACAAATGGCTTGCACTTCTTCCATATAGTGGGTTGTGTATATTACGGTCGTTCCGTTTTTGGCAATATCTTTCACAGATTCCAAAATGTGATTGCGTGACTGCGGGTCAATGCCCACTGTTGGCTCGTCCATAATAACAAGCTTTGGTTTATGCACAAGAGCGCAAGCTATATTGAGCCGCCTTTGCATACCACCAGAAAATGTGCCTGGTCTCTTCTTTGCTCTATCGGTTAGCCCAACAAACTCCAGCATTTCTTTAACATTTGCCGCAAGCTCTGCGCCGCGTAAGCCATACAAGCCACCAAAGTATTGCAGATTTTCGGTTGCATTAAGGTCTTTAAATACCGTTATCTCCTGCGTGACCAAGCCGATATCCCTGCGGGCTTCCAAATTCCTTACGCTTTGCTTATGCCCCAAAACAGTTGCCTCACCAGAATCGGCATCAATCAGCCCGCATAATGTGCGTATGGCTGTTGTTTTGCCTGCGCCGTTTGATCCAAGCAACCCGAGTATTTCGCCTTCCACTACATTTAGGTTCAAATGGTCAAGTGCCAATGTGTCTCCATATCTCTTTACAATATTTTTCATGGTAGCTATCATAATTGTGTCCTCCTGATATTTTTGTTTTATTATTTGCTTTTTAACTCTGGATTTAGTATAGCAGAGAAAATAAAATTAAAGTAGTGACATTTGTCACTACTTTAGACTAATTCTCTCGATATGTGTTTTCTGTTGGCTCGCCGCATTCTTTGAATATATTTTTGATGAAACTATGTATTGATAAATCTGGGTTGCTGTAAAAACAGATTGCGCCAACCTTATTGGTGTCGCTTTTTAGTTTGCCGTCACGTATGCGATTTGCATTATGCAAAGCAGTTTTAATATCGTCAAGAGAGATTTTTTCAAGGATACGAGTGACAATCTCTCCCTTTTTTATATCATCTGTCTTGCTCAAATCAAATGCTTTTCGTACATGCGGCATATAATCGTCGTTGCTTGAAACGGCATTCGCAAAATGCTTTTTGTGTAATAGTAGCCATAGGTCAAAATTACGGTTGCTGTAGGCATTGGTGTAGCCAAACTCAATGCAAATTTCTAGCGTTTTTTTGAACTTGCCCATTTCTCCGTCATGGTCAAACACAAATACTTTTTCATATTTGATTGCGCTAATTTTCCGTGGTATATTGCCTTTGTTCAGCTTATAAGTGAAGGTTATGGCATGTCCATTATTTCTTAGAAGCTTTGCAAGATGTTCGAAATACATCCTCTCCTGCTGACCATCATGTATACATAGATATTGAATGGTATTAGGCTTTGTTTTCTTGCTCATTTTTGCCCTCCTCCATTGCGTTTGTTAAAATATCCTCCAAATCCAAATAAGGTAATTTTCCATAACGTCCTTTGAAATAGTTTTCAACGAGTGAGACTCTTTCATAGCTAGAAGGATTGAAATCTGCTAAAGAATATAGATTGCTTTTGTATTCATCATTCTTTTCAACAAAAAGAATTTGGTCGGGGCGTAGTAGGTCTAAGTCCATAAATATCGGGTTGTGAGATGTGAATATCAGTTGAGCTTTGCCTGTATTTACATCAGGATTACCGAATACCGCAATTATTGCTTTTACGATTTCTGGATGGATGGAGTTGTCCATTTCGTCAATCATTAAAAGGCCACCTTTTGATAGGAGGCGTTGAAGCAATGGGGCAAAGTATAAAAACTTGAACGTACCTTCAGACTCCATCAAGTGAGAGGGAATAATAGTCTCTTTGCCGTCTATTCCATAACCAGAAACCAGTACCATTTTTCTTATGCCACGTTCATCCTTATCTTCAGGCTTTAACAGAATTGGCTGCGGCCCTGCATCTATGGCTGGCATAATCATATCAAAGAGGCCGTAAGATTTAAGCGAGTTTTTTGTTGGCGGCTCTTCTGTTGTAACAAAAGAAGTGTCATCAACGAAAGTGTTATAGTCTATTATTGTGTTTACCCTATTGTCAAGAAAATTTATAACTTTGTCTGCAATATGTTTAGATATGGTTGATTTAAAGCCTGCGGTTAAAAAGGGTTTTTCTTCGTCCAAATTTAAAACCACAACTTCTTGGAGAATTGAGAATTGCTCTATGTCATCATGACCCAACATCTTCCACACATCTTTGTTTTTACCTAAATTAATATCGTATTTTGTGCGGTCAAACAGTGTAATGACCTCATCAGACAACGCTAGTTTTAATGCTTCTTTTGATACACTTCTATTGCCTCCTTGATTGAGAGCATCAACATCTATGGACAGACTGTAAATGAAATGCCTGTCTTCTGATAAAAATTCAATTTCAAAAGAAATGGGTTCGGTATTGCTATCATGTGCAAATATAAAAAGCTCTAGTGCGGACATAGGCCAATACTTTCTATCAGAAACTGAACCATTGACAATAATTTCGCGCAAAGTCTCCATAGCCAATATAATATTGCTTTTCCCGCCTGCGTTTGGCCCATAAATCACAGCAGAAGGCAGAAGGCGATGATTCTTCTCGTAAATTAAGATATCATCTAGCCCTTTATAAGGCGTAGCTACCATAGAAAGCGAAGTTTTATCTCTGAAAGAGCGAAAATTCCTAAAATCAAAACGCAATAACATATATAGATACCTCCAAAATTCACCTCATCATTATTGAACGATTATAACAGAGATTTTAAATTTTGTATACAACACACCGCAAAATTAATGTGAATTATATAGTGCTTCAGCCACCTCATACACATTCCCTGCCCCCATAGTTATCAACAAATCATTCTGCGCTAATTGCTGTTTTAAATGCTCTACGCAAGTGCTGAAACTAGACATATAATGTACATTTGCAACATTGACCTTTTCGGCTTGCTCCACCAAGTCCTTTGAATGCACCTTGCAATGCTCTTCTTCGCGCCCAGCGGGGTTAAAGATGTCCAGAATTATCAGTTCATCAACTTGCGCTAGCTCATGTGCAAATTCGTTAAGAAACTCCGCCGTGCGCTCACGTGTATGCGGTTGAAAGACCACCCACAGGCGGTTATGCGGCATATTTTTTGCGGCGGCTATGGTTGCTGCCACTTCTGTTGGATGGTGGGCGTAGTCGTCTATGATGGTTGCGCCATTGTAGTTTCCGATGCGCTGAAAGCGGCGAATAGCCCCTGCAAATTGTGAAAATGCGGCGGCTATGATGGCAAAATCTATGCCGCAGTGCATGGCAACACATATAGCTGCCATGGCATTTTGTATATTATGGTCTCCAG
This sequence comes from Defluviitaleaceae bacterium, assembly GCA_009784575.1. GTDB lineage: Bacteria > Bacillota > Clostridia > Lachnospirales > WRAX01 > WRBK01. The sequence continues at coordinate 67,121 of WRBK01000005.1, forward strand.
GTATCTTTAGGGCTATTTCACCTAGTGTCTTACCATTGCCTACAACTTGGAATAAAGGATACCCTTCTTTGCTAAGATGTATGTTTTGTGTAACGACAGAGCCGTTTTTGCCAAAGGCAACTACATCGCAATCCAGCCCGCGTATTAATTGTCCAAGTTCATCTATTTCACTATTCACCACCAACAAACCATTGCGCGGTATTTTTTGTGCGAAAGCAGAGAAAGACTTGCGCATAGCACCTATGTCAGCAAAAAAGTCACTATGGTCCATTTCTAGGTTAAGAATAATGCCTATATGCGGATAAAATTTTAAGAAGCTATTATTATACTCGCAAGCTTCGGATATAATGAAATCTTGTGAACCTATGCGCATAGCACCACCCATAGAAGGCAGTATGCCGCCGCTCATTACGGTAGGGTTTTTGTGAGCCATCATAAAAATTTCGGCAAGCATGGATGTGGTGGTGGTTTTGCCATGTGTACCCGCTACGCAAATTGATGTTTCATAATTTTTCATTAGTAGACCCAAAAGTTCTGCTCTATCCATAAGGCGCAAGCACCTCTGTTTTGCAACCAATATTTCGGCATTATCCGCGGGTACGGCAGCGTTATACACAACGACCTGTACATTCTCGCTTACATTTTTCGCATCATGACCAATTCTTGCATCAATACCTTTTTTGCGCAAGGAGTCTATAATCTTAGACCCACTTCTATCAGAGCCAGTGACAACGCAACCATCATTATGCAAAATCTCTGCAAGACCAGACATATTTATGCCGCCAATGCCTATAAAATGGTAGTTGGTGTAGTTTTCTTCAATATTTAGCCTTTTCATATGTTCCTCCTGAAAATTCATCGTCCACTTACAATTATATGGTATTTTATGAAAAAAATAAACCTTTAATTTTTTTGGGAAGAATTTCACAAAATACACTGTACTATTTCCGAAAATTATGGTAAACTATATCCAATATAATATCGGCATAATATCTATGGACCAAGCATAAGCTTATCGTTGAACTATACAGGAGGGGATTAAAATGCGCAAGAAAGAGATGCTGGCAATGCTTTTGGCTGGAGGCCAAGGTAGCCGCTTGGGTGTTTTGACCAAAAATAAGGCAAAACCAGCCGTAACTTTTGGTGGAAAATACCGAATAATCGACTTTCCCATGTCTAATTGCATTAATTCGGGCGTGGATACCGTTGGCGTGCTTACACAATATCAACCATTACAGCTAAATCGCCACATAGGCATTGGCATACCATGGGACCTAGACCGCAAAAACGGCGGCGTTACCATACTTGCTCCCCATGTAAAAGATGGCGAAGAAGGTCACTGGTATAGCGGCACAGCCAATGCTATTTATCAAAACATCAATTTTATAGACACATACAACCCCATCTATGTTCTTGTGTTATCGGGCGACCATATCTATAAAATGGATTATGCTAGGATGTTACGTTTTCATAAAAAGAATAATTGCGATGCCACTATAGCTGTGTTAGAAGTACCCATAGAAGAGGCGAACCGTTTTGGCATAATGAATGCAGATGAAAACGACAAGATTTATGAGTTTGAAGAAAAGCCACCAAACCCTAAGAGCAATCTGGCTTCCATGGGCATATATATTTTTACATGGGATAAACTTCGGGCGGCACTAATTGAAGCAAATAATCAATACGAAGACCTAGATTTTGGTAAGCACATCATCCCTATGTTTTTGGACGAAGGCGAGGCTTTGTACGCTTATCGCTTTAAAGATTATTGGAAAGATGTGGGCACTATAGAATCGTATTGGACCGCAAACATGGAGCTTATCAAGACCATGCCTGAATTTAATCTCTATGAAGAGCAAACCAAAATATACACATCAGCAGACCATCAGCCGCCACAATTTACAGGGGCTGATGCCGATGTGAAGAGAAGCCTTGTATCTGAGGGCTGCGAGGTTTTTGGAAGTGTGTATGATTCCACTCTAGGACCTGATGTCATAATAGAAAGCGGGGCTGTTATCCGCGATTCCATCATCATGGCAAACTGTGTGATAGGCGAAAATACCGTCATAGACCGCTGTATAATAGATGAAAACTGTACAATAGGTGCAAATGTAAAAATAGGTATGGGCGAAAATGTGCCAAACAAGCGCAAGCCAAAGATTTATGATACTGGCATTACTGTTATTGCAGAAAATTCTATTATACCCGATGATGTTGTGATAGGCAAAAACTGTGTAATATGTGGAAATACCACCATGGAGCATTACGAAAATGCTCGCTTAGAATCTGGTGATACAATAGAATTAGATGGCGAGGTGATATTATGAGAGCTGCAGGGATTATCCTAGCAGGCGGCAATAATGATAGGCTAAAGGAACTTACAGAAGCCAGAGCCACCTCTGCTATGCCTGTGGGTAGCTGCTACCGTGCCATAGACTTTTCGCTTAGCAATATGTCAAATAGCGGCATTAAAAAAGTGGCCGTAATAACACAGTATAACTCACGCTCATTGCATGACCACTTAAACTCGTCAAAATGGTGGGATTTTGGTAGCAAAACAGGCGGCATGTTTGTTTTTGCGCCATTTTTATCAAAAGATAGTAATTCATGGTTCAGAGGCACTGCGGACTCGATTTATCAAAACATCTCATTTCTAAAGCGTAGCAACGAAGAATATGTTTTGATAACCAGCGGCGACGGCATATACAAAATGGATTATAATGATATCATCGACTTTCACGTAGAAAAAGAAGCTGACATAACCATAATGTGTAAAGATGTTGCGGGTATGGATGTGCGCAATTTCGGCGTGGTAAAAATGGATGATGATGGAAAAATCGTAGAATTTGAGGAAAAACCATTAGAGGCATTTTCTTCCACCATTTCCTTAGGTATATATGTTATTAGGCGGGAGTTGCTTATAGAGCTTTTAGAAACCATCATACCAGAGGGTCGCTATGACCTTGTGCGTGACATCATCGTGCGCTACCGCAAGCAATTAAAGGTATGTTGTTTTATGTACGATGGGTACTGGGCCTCCATAAACTCCATAGAAAGCTATTATAATATCAATATGGATTTCTTGCGCCGCGATGTGCGAAATTTGCTTTTTGCCAAAGAGCCATATATTGAAACCAAAAGCAAAGATGAGCCGCCAGCAAAATATAACACAGGTAGCGAGGTAAAAAATTGCCTTGTGGGAAGTGGTGCTATTATAGATGGCTTGGCAGAGAATTCTGTACTATTTAGGCGTGTGCGAATAGGTGAGAAAGCACAGGTGCGCAATTCTGTTATTATGGAAGGCTGTAACATTGGTCATGGATGCGTTGTAGAATATGCCATTTTGGACAAAGATGTGACACTATCTGGCAATGTCGAGATTAAGGGCGAGCCACATAGCCCGAAAATTATTAAGAAAAATACTATTCTGTAGGGATACAGAAAAGGTATTGTATTTTTGTAATGACTGTGGTAAAATAGTAGTCTGCTGATACCCCATGTGCAATTATCTACATTTAGTTCACATTTTTTTGGAGGGATTATGAAGATTACTGATATTAGGATAAAGATGGTTGAGAGAGAAGGTAGAATGAAGGCGATAGCCTCTGTTGTCTTTGATGACGAATTTGTAGTACACGAAATAAAAATCGTGGAAGGCGAGCGTGGTCTTTTTATTGCAATGCCTAGCAGGAAAACCAATAATGGCGATTTTCGCGACATTGCTCATCCTGTATCTTCTGAGGTGCGCGAGCGTATACAGAATGCCGTGTTACAAAAGTATAGCATGGCAGCATATGCTAATGAGGCGGCAGCTACGAAAACTGAATAACTGACTACATAAACAATCACCATGCCCAAACATAGTGTCTGGGCATGGTTTTGTTATTACTTGAATTTACCCAAAATATCTTCCAAAGCTGACACATATTTTGTCATTATATTTGCATAATTCGCAATTTCGTCGTCTGCAAACCCTTCCCATGCCGCCATTTCGGCATCCTCCAAAGGCTCCAATATGCTCGAAATATATTTTCTGCCTTGGGATGTTACGATTATTTCTTTATTTCTTCTGTCTTTGGCTTCAACCAATTTTACATGTTCTTGTTCCCATAAGGATTTGATTATAGAGTTTACAAGTTGCTTGGGCAGACTTAGCTGCTCACAAATGCCCTTTTGGGTATGAATTTCATCGGAATAATACAAAAGCTCATAAACAATTAGCCCGGTAAAATTCAGCCCCGATGCTTTGGCGTAAGCATCGTACAAGCTGTCCATTTTATGCCAAGTTTCCTTTAGTGTTGTTATCATTTTCTTAGATTCATTGCTCATTGCTCATGCCCCCTCTTATGCATACTTATATTTTTTCTTCATCAGTTTAAAAAAAAGTATGGTCATTACGATTCCCAAAACCTCTGCCACAGGAATTGCTGCCCAAGCACCATTTAAGCCAAATATTGCTGGCAGGGTTAAAAATGCAATGGATATGAAAATCAGTGTTCTAAACAAGGAAAGTATCGAGGATACCACCCCATTGTTTAGTGCGGTGAAAAACATTGATGCAAAGGAATTGAAACCCATAAATATGAATCCGCTAGCTAAAAACATAAGCCCTGTTCGTGCCATGTCATGCATGGGTGTGCCTGCTGGTATATCATAAATGCTTATTAATAGGTCCGCCGACAAGATTGCCATGACGATAGAAGCCGCCGAAAGTATTCCTATCAAGCGTAAGCTATTTGAATATGTCTTTTTTAGGTTGCTCGTGTCGCCTTTGCCATAATTATAGCTTATTATTGGAGCAACACCAGATGAATAACCAACAAATAACGCAGAGAATATACCCATACCGCCAAACATTATCGCGGCGGCGGCAACAGCCATATGACCTCCGCCCTCCAAATCCATTAGAATATTATTCATGAGTACAGCAACGATACTTGTGGCAAGCATGGTAACCATTTCGGATGCCCCGTTTACGGATGCTCTTCCAAGTGCTTTAAAGTCCCATTTTGGACACACCAAATACACTTTGCCATTTCTGTTAAATATGAAATAGATAAAGCCGACTACAAATGGCAGGGTGAAACCGATGCTCGTAGCAAGAGCCGCACCGCTAAGCCCCATGTCCAATATATAAATAAATACATAATTAAGCCCAGCACTCGTAAGTCCGCCTACTAAAGACATAATCGCGCTATAGTGCGCCTTGCCAGCCGTGATAAGAAACTGCTGAAAAATCATGCCCAGTACAGCTGTGGGCAAAAACCATAGCATTGGTTGTAGGTAAGCCAGAGACATTTCGCGCGCAAAAGCATCAACGCCCAAAATGCCCAGTATGAAATCTGGAAATAGTATACCTATAAGAGTAAGAGCTAATGAGACGACGAAAGAAACAAGCGTGATTAGACTAAAATTTTCTCTGCCTTCTTTTTCACGCCCTTCGCCTATCTTTTTTGCGACCAACGCATTGCCGCCCACACCCATCATAAATCCAAAAGCCATAACAAATGACATAAATGGGAAAACAAGGCTAACAACTGATAATGCAATAGGGTCGATTAATCTTGATACAAAAATACCATCCACAATTCCGAATGTACTCATTATGAGCATAGATAAAATCGTAGGCAGAGCAAATTTTAATAGATGATTCCATGTTGGTTTTTTGCTGATGCTTTCTGATGCCGCCGCCTTCTCTTCTCTAGCTGCTTTGAAAACATTTGCATGCTTTGTGTTTTTGATGTGATTTCTTGGCATGATGCCCTCCTAAATTAGTCCTAATATATAATAGTATAAATTAACTACTATTATATATTAGGACTAATCACTTGTCAAGTGTAATTTTTTGTAACATAAAAACAACGCTGACCAATTAAGGTAAACGCTGTTTTTGTTAGAGATATTTAATGCGAGCTATCTTGCGGCATAGAAGGCTTGGAGTTGGGAGTTTAGTTCTGCCATAACTGTATCTATACCATTTGCTCTTAATGCTGCCAAATATTCAGGAATTGCCACAGATGGGTCTAAAGCTCCGACGGTTAGCGATTGATGGAATTGGTCTACTACGCCAGTGAGAGCTGCCATCTCTGTACTTACATTTTCACTATTGAATGTAAAGCCAAGTATAGATGTGCCTACGCCTGCAGCATTGTATGCTTGGAAACGCTCGAAATAGCCTATACCATCGGTATCTCTTGGCTCTAGGACAAAGATATTGCCCATGCCAAATCTCCATGGCGAAAAGTTCGCTCTACCTTCGTTAATAAGGGAGATAAGACCATTAGAATCTCTTTGCCAATGTGTACCCTCTACGCCCTCAGAAAGAATAACGGCAAGCTGAGTATCTGTGTACCATGCATTCATAAGCTGCATAGCCGCCTCTTGATTTTGAGAATATACAGATATTGCAAAGCCAGAACCAGCGGCAGAAACAGAGGAAACGATAGGTCTGCTGATAGCAGGGAATCGAACATCTATACCTCTTTCGGCAACCATAGATGATGAAAATCCGTATGCATATACCGTTTGTGAGAAAAGATACTCCCCAGCATTGCGCGTTTCTACAAGTACGGTACTAGCCTCGCCTGGTATGGCCATGCGTGGGTCGATGAAGCCCTGATTCCAAAAATGATGCAGACGCTCTATTACGGCTACAAAACGTTCATTCTCCAGATACAACCCAATGGTTGGATTAACGGGTTGCGCGGGATTTGCGGGGTCGAAACCAAAATGGAAAGCATGTAGACCTGTTAGGTCAAAGTCTGCGTTGGAAAGCGCACGGGCAAAAAGTTCTGGTTCTATAGCTAATGGAAAGAAGGTATCGCCCCATGCAGCCTTTGCGGCGGCAAGAGCCGCCTCAAATTGCGGGTCAAATAACACATCGTAGTTGATACCATTTGCATCGAAAAGGTCATCGAAATTAAAACCAAGCTCGGCTAACCTTGTGTTATTAACATCCCATGCATACATCTGCGCATAATCTTTGTAACCTGGTATGCCATATATACCAAAGCCAGACGGACCATCGGTTGTGAAGGCATTCCATAATGCATTTGGAACAGCGGCACGCACCTCTTGACCATACTGATGAAGAAGGTTGTTGTCAGGATTGTCCAGGCGGATAAAGTTGCCCACGCGAGCATTCATCCAAAAATCCAGACCCCAAGAGCCAGTCCAAAAGATGTCAACAGAGCTATCGCCTGTGTCTAGCGCGATTTGGGCAGGGTCGCCCATAGCCCACCCACCCGTCCAGACAGGGTTGATGGTAACAGGTACGCCGAGCTCTGCAAGGCGTGCATTTGCTGCCTCTACCACATCAGAATCATCTGCTACAGATGCGCCCATAAACCATATGGTTACTTCTGTTGTGTCGTCATTGTTGCCACAAGCCGTTGCAAAGATTAGCGTTGCCACCAAAATTGCAAATACTAACAAAAATCTCTTTTTCAATTTTTTCTCCTCCTTTTAGTTTGTTGCTATATTTATGTATGCCCTGCTCCTGCACTATTCTTTTACCGCTCCAACGGTTAGCCCAGATATGATATATCTCTGGAAAAAAGGATAAGCAAAAGCTATAGGCAATACAATTATTACGCATAAAGCCATACGCAACCCCTCGCCAGGGAGGTCTGCAAAATTAATATTTGACGCACCAATCATAGCTAGGTTACGCCGTAAAAACTCTATATTTTGCTGCATTTCCATTAGCAAATACTGTAACGGAAAGAAGTCACGGTCACGTATGAAAAGTAGTGCCAAAAACCAGTCATTCCAATAGTTTATTGCTGTTAGCAGTGCCACTGTGGCTATACCTGGCTTAGCTATAGGTACAACTATAGAAAACAATGTACGAAACTCGCCTGCGCCATCTAATCGCGCAGATTCTATCAAGGATTCTGGTACAGATGTTTTGAAAAATGTACGCATAATGATTACATGGAAAGGAATGATGAGCGCAGGAACTATAAGAGCCGCCAAGCTATTGCTAAGCCCCAGGACATTACGTATTACAAATACCGTAGGCACAAGACCCCCGCCAAATACCATGGTAAAAAATACAAAGAAAGCAAAAAACTTGCGTAGCGGATAATCTGTACGGGATAGCCCATATGAGTACATTATTGTTATAAGTACAGATAAAAATGTACCAACAACTGTAACCACCACGCTGTTATAGAAGCTGCGCCAAAGCTGACCACCCATGTCAAAAGCTGCCTGAAAAGATGCCGTTGTCCATTCGGTGGGAAAGAAAGTATAGCCTACTGTGCGCAAACTTTCCGCGCTGGAAAAGGCGATAATGACGATGAAAATAAATGGTATGATGCATAGCAGAGCTATACTGCCTGTTATAAGGTGGATGGCAGCCTCTGCTAATCGACTAATACTGTTGCCACGAAACTTCTTTTGCGGTATTGCTGTCATGTTCGCTCACCTCCTCTAAAATAGCGCGTTTTCGTTGTCGAATTTACGCACAAGCGCATTTGCACCCATAATGCATATAAAGCCTATTACATTTTGGAAAAGACCTGCCGCCGTTGCCATGCCCATAGCCCCCGCTATATTTGCCTGCATAACGCGGTATACATATGTGTCTATAACTTCTGTCACATTTTGTAAAGGTCCCATATTTTGCGGTATATTCCAAAAAAGTCCGAAATCTGCGTTAAATATGCGCCCAACAGCAAGGATGAATAGAATTATTATCATTGGGCGTATGCTTGGTATAGTAATGGCCCAAACTTGCCGCCATTTTGATGCACCATCTATTGCGGCGGCTTCGTACATGCCATGGTCTATACTTGTTATGGCCGCCAGATATATTACAGTATTAAAACCCAGGCTCTTCCAAAGATGTGCCGAAGTAAGGATGGTAGGCCAGCCTGTAGGGTCAAAATACCAATCGCGCACATGAGATAGCATACCAAATGTAGGGTCTAAAAAAGCAAATACAAAGTAACCCGCCACAACCCAACTAATAAAAAATGGGTAGAACATCAGCGTTTGGTACAGCTTGGCGAAGAATTTGCTGCGTAGCTCGCTTAGGCATATAGCAACGGCTATGGCGAACACTGTTGTTAGCACTATAAACACCGCATTGTAAGCCAATGTATTGCGTATCATTATCCATGCGCGGTCGGTGGCAAAGATAAATCTAAAGTTATCAAAGCCTACAAAATTACTATTTAGAATATTGTTTAGCAATGTAGGATTTGGCGGATGAGGCCTATAGTCCTGAAAAGCAATAACAGCACCGCCCATGGGCAGATAACGTAAAAGCAAAAGCCATATAGCTCCAGGGAGCATCATCATGGTTATTGCCAATGTCTTTTTGTTTCGTGTTAAAAATAATCTCATAGAGACTTTACCTCCTTTCTATAATCCTAACTCGTTTTGCAGTATTGCATCCTTTGCAATCACAAAGCTACCAAATATACCCGCCGCTTCACGTAGCCCACTTTTTTGTATGGTGGGACGAAGAGGAAAATGCGACTGTTGCATTGTTTCCTCTATGCTTTTTAGCAAAGCTGAGCCAAGCCTTATATAATCGCCGCCAAAAATAACAGTGGGTATATCCATCATCACACAGCAATTGTATAATGCCTGCCCCAATACACGACCTACCTCCTTTAGGCCTTGATTCACCAATTCATCATTTGCAAGCGATTTTTCTACTACATCTTCAAAGCTAAGATTACCCTTGCATCCATTTTTGACCATTATGTCATTTATATGGTCTAGCAAACCGCCCATACCAACTACTTCCTCTAGCCGCTTGCCATCATGTGTAAGGAAAAAGCCAAGCTCGCCTGCTGCACGGTTGTAGCCCTCAAATAGCTGACCATTATAAATTATACCAGAGCCAACACCATAGCCACAGCTCACGTATATCAGGTTTTGAATCTGCTTATCAAAACCCATGGTCATTTCACCAATAGCAGCTAGTGTTACATCGTTTTCTAGCATAACTGGGGTGTCAAACTCTGCTTGTAGGTACTCTTTTAGCCCTATATTTGTCCATGGGTGATGTATGGTTTCTGCATAAAAAACTTTATTATCATCACCTATGATACCTGGTTGAGAAATAGCTATGATGCCAAGCTTACTTATGGGTATTTCAAGCTCCCTCAACATTTCGTGAAAAGCCTCTGCTATAACACGCTTTTTTTCTTCGGCACACACCTCTCTGTCCACATCTATTTTGCGCAAACTAAGAAGATTGTATTTTAGGTCGCCTATTGCACACACAGGTTGTTTAAGAGAGAGTTCCAAAGATGCTATATAGCGGTATGTTTTGTTAAAACAAAGCATTGTAGGCTTTCTGCCGCCATTTTTGGTAGATTCCCCTTCGCCTTTTTCCTCTACAATGCCCATAGATATAAGGTCTGCAACATTTCTGGATACAGAAGGTTTTGAAAGGTTTAGCAAGGTAGCCAGAGCTGTTTTGTATATACCGTCGTTTTCATATATAGCCTCTAACAATGATTTTTGATTTATTATTCTTATAGTGGAGCTATCAGCTTTCATAGGTTCATCCTCGATTATTGTATATGGTTTTTAGCAATATGCTATCTTGTGTGTCATGATGATATTCCCAAAACATAATGCCTGCTAGACCTGTAGACTTTGCATAGTTCATTTTTGCTGTTAATGTTTGCGGGCTTTCAAATGTTATGAATGTTCTGTCTTCCGTATTGTAAGCATATATCGCCTCGGCTTTTTTGTCATAAGATGTGCCGCCTGCGGCTTTTGCTATTCCCGCACTATCATCATAGCCCTCTGTAAATTCAGGCACGCCACCTTTAGCGTTCAGACCATCTACATTTTTGTATATGCGACCATAAAACGCTGCACCTATCACTAATTTATTTCTTGGTACACCAGCTTTTTCGTATATATCTATAACATCAGCACCAGCTATGTTTTTTGTGATATTGGATGGATACAGGCTAGGGTGATAGCTAACATAATCCCAAGGGCATAGGTCGTATGTCATAATGTTTATATAGTCCATTAACTTAATAAGCTTAGGCATCTGCAAGTTGTCGGCACATTGCTGCGAACCACCCGCCGCCATTGTTATTAATTTATCACCCCCTAGTTTTTCGCGCAATAACTGAATGAATAACGTATAATTTGGTTTATCCTCTGAAGATGCTTCTATCCCTGCTATATCGTCACAAGGATATTCCCAGTCCATATCTATGCCATCGAAACCAAAGTCATGTACAATATCCACCAAAGACTGTGCAAACATCTCACGACTTTCGACAGTGGCAACAGCGGGAGAAAAGCCACCTGCCGCCCAGCCGCCTACAGCTAGCATGGCTTTTATGCTGCCCTTATTTTTAATAAAATTGCGTACAGCACTCTGGTTTTTCCAATGCACTACACTGCCCTTGCCGTCCACAACTAAGGCGAAAGCAAAGTTTGCATGTGTGAGCCTCTCCATATCGCCTGCACGCAGATTGCTAAATTTTTCTTCTGCTATGTATGCTACTATTATCATAAGAAACCTCGCGCAATTAAGGTTAGTTAATTAATGTTATTAACTATAATATCATGAAGAAACTATAATGTCAAGAAAAAAATAAAAAAACTCTTGACATTATAGTTTAATCTATGATATATTTTGTATAGAATGATTCGTATTATTTAATTTGGTCGAAAGGGAAAGGTTAAAATATGGAAAATTTCTTCAAAATACGGGCAGAAAAGCAAGAACATATAATAGCCGCCGCTTTTGCTGTTTTTGGGAGGCAGGGCTACAAAAAAGCTAGTGTAGCAGATATAGCAGCAACGGCAGGCATTGCTAAAGGCATGGTGACATACTATTTTGGTAGCAAAAAGAATCTATATCTATATTTGGCAGAGTTAGGGCAAAAAACAATTTTGCAAAAAGTTGAGCAATATTTCGATGTAGAGCTAACAGATTTTTTTGATAAAATACGTATGGGCATAGAGATAAAGGTGGCAGCTATGCGGGAATATCCCGCCCTTATGCAGTTTCTGGTTAGCATGATGAGTGAGAAGGATAAAGATGTGGAAGACGACATAAGAGGGCTTGTGGACGAGGCATCTGCTATAGGTAACCGTATATTAATGAAGGAAACAGATTTAGCAAAATTTAGAGATGAGATAGACCCGCATTTGATTGCAAAGTTTATAAACTGGGCAGGCAATGGCTTGGTGGCAGAGTTGCAAATGCTAAATGATATAGAAAAATACGACGAGGTCGCACAAGAGTTTTACGAATTGCTAGATATGATGAAAGCAACTTTATATAAGGAGGGCGCAACACATGCTTAATCTTGAGGTGAACAATGTAACAAAACATTTTGGTAAAACCAAAGCACTGAGGGGCGTAAACCTTCGTGTGAATGAAGGCGAGGTTTTTGCTTACATAGGACCAAATGGCGCAGGCAAATCTACTACAATACGCATAATGCTGGGCATTCTGCAAGCTACATCTGGCGAAACAAAGGTTTTTGGGAAAGATGCTTGGCGCGATAGCGTAGAGATACACAAGCGCATAGCCTATGTACCTGGGGATGTTAATTTATGGTCAAACCTAACAGGCGGAGAGGTGATTGACCTTTTCATTAGTCTGCGCGGCAAAGCGGATAAAGCGAGGCGTGATAAGCTGATAGATGCCTTTAGCCTAGACCCTACCAAAAAATGCCGCACATACTCCAAAGGTAATCGCCAAAAAGTCGCGCTGATAGCAGCATTTGCTTCCGAAGCTGACCTTTATATATTAGATGAGCCAACAAGCGGACTAGACCCACTAATGGAGCAGGTTTTTCAAGAATGTGTGCTGGAACAAAAGGCGAAAGGTAAAGGGGTTTTTCTCTCCAGCCACATTTTAAGTGAAGTTGAGAGATTATGCGACCGCGTAGGCATTATCCGAGAGGGTGAAGTGGTAGAAGCGGGCACCTTGGCAGAGCTACGCCATCTTACACGCTACAAGATAAGTGCAAAAACAGAAAGAACTATAGAGGGCATAGATAAAATGGAAGGTATTTTTGACATCACTCGCGATGAAGGCGGCTTGATTTTTGATGTGGAAAGAGCAAATATGGGCGAAGTAATAGCACATATAAGTAGCTTTGGTATTATCAGCCTAGAAAGCGCGCCACCAACATTAGAAGACCTCTTTATGAAGCATTACGAGAAGGAGGTATAGGCATGGGAAATTTTGATAACACAATCCGCATTGCATTTTTCATATTACGGCGCGAGCGAGTTATTTCTGCTATGTGGATAATTTTGCTAGTGGCTATAGTGGCGGGACTTGCCGCCCCTATGGGCGATGTAATAGAGCCAGCAGCACGAATGTCATTGGGCATAACAATGGAAAACCCTGCAATGGTAGGAATGATGGGACCTGTATATGGCGCGTGCAATTACACATTAGGAGCTATGTATTCCAATACGATGCTACTGTTTTCTGCTATGGCGGTTGCTATTATGAATATCTTTCTTGTAGTACGTCATACCCGCGCAGATGAAGAGTTAGGGCGATATGAGGTATTGCGAAGCTTGCCAGTCGGGCGCATGTCTAATCTTGGCGCAACAATGATATTTGCCACTGACTTAAACATATTGATTTCTGTTCTTGTTGGGCTTGGACTCTATGCTTTTGGCGACTATTCCATGGGGCTTAATGGCTCTATGCTTTATGGTGCGGCTATGGGCGTTACAGGGCTTGTATTTGCGGCTATTACCGCACTTTTTGCTCAACTTTTCCCTACTTCGCGCGCCGCGACTAGCTATGCTTTTATGGCAATGGGTATCTTTTATATTATGCGTGCGGCAGGCGACCTCAATGCCGAAATTCTTTCGTTAATAAGTCCGCTAGGATTAGTTTTGCGCACACAAGTTTATGTGAATGATTACTGGTGGCCAATATTTGTGCTGATGGCTATCTCGGTTGTTATCACCCTTGTTGCCTTTAAGCTAAATTCATTGCGAGACATTGACCAAGGCTTTATACCGCAACGGTCAGGGCGGGCAGAGGCTAAAAGGAGCTTACTTTCGCCTTTTGGGCTGGCAAAGCGTTTGTTAATGGGTGGTGTTGCTACTTGGGTTATCGTTATGTTTCTGCTTGGGGCATCTTATGGTAGTATTTTAGGCGATATTGACGATTTTGTAGCCAATAACGAATTTTATCAAATGCTTCTTGGCAATGCAGATGATTTCTCTTTCACTGTGCTTTTCGCCGCCATGCAAAATGCCATGATGGCACTTATTGCGATTGTGCCGCTTATTATAATTGTGTTACGTGCTAGGGGTGAGGAAAAGGAAGGACGCACAGAAGCTGTGCTAGCATCGGCTGTAAAACGTAGCACCTATCTCGCATGTTTCGTAGGCATGACTTTCGTGGCTAGCGTGATAATGCAATTAGCCAACACCATTGGATTGTACCTTGCAGCAATAGCTGTTTTGCCAGACCCCAGTGAGCTACCACTTGATATGTTGTTACAAGCAAATCTGGTGTATCTACCTGCATTGTGGGTGATGATAGGTATTGCTACATTGTTACTGGGGGCTTCGCCAAAAGCAATATCGGCAATTTGGGGTTATTTCGGTTTTGCTTTTCTTATGGTATTTATTGGTAGGTTGCCAGATATTCTTCCTGCATGGGTTGGGCATCTAACGCCATTTCATTATATCCCAGAACTACCCATGGATGATATGAACTGGCTTTCCATGGCTATCCTTACAACCATTGCTATTTGCTTGACGGCGGCAGGGTTTTTCTTCTATAATCGCCGTGATATAAAGCCTAATTAAATACAAAGGCAGTCCGCTCGGACTGCCTTTGCGCATTATTCAAATGACATCACTTCATCTTCGACATTGCCATCTTCTCTTGTCTCTGGTTCTTTATCTTCGGTATCTGGCTCTATGTCCTCCTCGCTATCCCCTTCCTCTTCATCATCACGACCACCTTGATTGTTGCCACCAGGCTGAACAATAATGGGAGCGGTCTCTTTTACATCAAAATCAACAGCAAATCCAAATCCCCCTAGGATTAACGAATTGTTTGCTGCCTCGACATATATATTGCCAACGGGTATAATATATTCTCCAGCCATGCTTACCAAATAAATAGTGTTGGTGCCGAGATGGCTATTTATTGGCACTACAAATGATTGATTAGTTGGATTTGCTAAACTCGATAACATCACCTGCCTTGCTTGTTCAAAAATCACGGTGATAGCAAACCAATGGTCAAAACTGGGTATTTCAACAGAGCTTACGAGGATAGCGTAGTTTGTGTCATTTGGGAAGTTGATAATGCTAGCACTTTCGCCTGCAATTACTATAGAGCTAATCAACACAGGGTCGTTATTTGGTTGCGTTATTGATGACGGAACATATTCGGGTATTGTGTACACTGGGGCGGTATATAGCATGTAATAATCAAGGTCGCCCCTCATCTCTACCGTTAGCCTATAGTTACTAACATCGCTAGGTTGCCATAATTTCTCGTCCAGTGTGTCCAATGTCAATACATAATACCCTCCGCTATGACTATATGGACTAACATTAATTACAGATACATGGTCGCTAATATTTGGAATTGTAGGATTGCTGCCAAAATGAACGCGGAAATTATCGGTGGTCAATGTTCCAAGATAATGCGTTTCAACATACACATGGTCAAAACTTCCCTGAATATCCCGCAAAACAAATCTCTGGGCTAACACTTTGCTTGTAGCATTGAATTTTAAGGTAAGCACCACATTATTGCGCGTTTCCGTTAGGATTGTGCGGTCGTAACCTCCGCCGTCCGCCAAAGATATATGTATATTTGAACTTATGCCATCTACAAAAAATCTGTTGCTGGTCGATATCAGTGTTATTCTGGCTATATATGTGGTATTTGGCACAAATTCATTGCCAGTAAATTCATTATCATGCTCATCAAACCATGTTATTATCCCTACAAATCCATCACCAGATATGCTTCTTTGCACAGATGCTGTTAGGCTAGGAGGTGTTATATTTATATTTATGATGCTTACAGGGTCTCCGACTGGTGGCGTGAACCCGCCATCAGGAAAACCTGGTCCAGATGAGGGCTGTGGACTTGGCGGCGGCGTAAGTATCGGCACTTGAGGGGTTTGTGTTGGGCGCGGTGTTGTCTGTGGCAATTGGGCTGGCGCAAAGGAAAAGCTAGGCCAATTCAAATTTGAAAATATATTCCAAAGCCCCTCAAGCAAACTAAGCTCGAAGCGGGAGAAATATTGATGAAGAAGGGCATCTATGGCGGCAGTTAGCTCCTCGACCAAACCCTGTGTTTGGTTTAACGGGTCAAAAATCTCTGCCATTATACCTATAGGGGTAACAGTGTAACTAATATCGCCTGAGCCAACCAAAACAATATTTCCCACGGCATAAAGTCCTACTATGTTTCCTTGCAGATAGATTAGTCCTTCGTGAATATTGCTGTCTATCCTACCAAAATCACCTAATAAATGCACGCCAGTAGTATTGATAACGACATTTTGTAAATGTGCATCTTCTGCGGCAAGCGCGAGCAATGTGGTGTTTGCCCTGCCCGTGCCATCAAACACAATGGCAGATATATTGCTGTTGTTCAGCGTAAGGTCTACAAATCCGCTTGCATCTTTAATTATAATGTTGCCTTCTATGTGTACATTATTGAAGAGTATACGCCCATCATAATCTGCATCTATAATAATATTGCCATTCCCTGCAATATTTGTTACCAAGATATCAAAATCTGGGTTTGCGGCACGAATAATAATATCATTTTGAAGATAAACTCCCGATAAACCTGTGAGGTCATCGACCTCGACTATTGCCGCTTCGTCGTTTTCATAACCGAAAAGATTTGTGGTTCCAAAAGAGACCAAAATCAAAACCAAGCATAAAATCATACAGCGCGCAATTATTCTTTTTTTGTTCACTATCTATCCCTCCATAGATGTTTCCATGCCATCTTTTGTCAAATAATGTCTTGATATAAATAGGATTGTATCAGGGATTAAGAATTAGGGTCAATGCCTATTTTATTAATAACAAATAGTGTTATTTGTAATTGTCTAAATGCGGAGGAGTGGTGGTAAACATCTGCTCTACCGATGCAAAACATAAAACTTTTGAACAATATAATTGCTAGAAATATATCCAAAGTGATATGCGCGGTCGCAACCTTGACCGATATTTTCGTTTGATTTACATATTTGTTACAAATAACTATATTTTTCGCTCCTATTTCGACATATGTGAAGAGCTTAGAATGTAAATAAACCGTTTTTCGGCGATGAACAAGCCTTGATGCTACAGCTTTGTCGTGATATATGGAAAAAAATTTGAGAAAATTTACAAAAAGGGGTTGACATTTTGTTACGGAGTTGTTACAATATATTTAATAAAGCGATGTAACGTCGTAATAAATTATCAAAAATTACATATTTTCACGAAAGAGGGATATTATGCCACGCCTTACTAAAGATTTAAGAAGCAAATCACGTATTTATACAAAACTTGCGGCGACCTTTTTAGCTGTAATAATTACGGTAGGTTTTTCTTCTACTGTATATGCCTCAAGCCTTGATATAGACTTTATACCTGGCGCAGAATATGTAACCACTGCCAATCTCAACCTTCGTACTGGTCCAAGCACCGACCATGACCGCGTAACATTAATACCTAGCGGCGGCGTAGTGTTTGTGCTAAATTATGTGCCAGACATAGATGACGAATATACATTCTCGCGCGTTATGTTTGGAGAAGTGACAGGTTATGTAGCTACAAGATACATAGAACCAAGACCATTCACACCATTTAGCGAAACAGCACCTGTGATGCCCGTGGCAACACAAACAACAGGCAATGCAACACCTTCTGCTCCCCCTACCATTAATGGTGATATTCATAAAATGTCATGGTGGACAATGCGCGATACTGGTGTGATACCAATAGGAACAACCATACAGATTTATGATATTCGCACAGGACTTACATACTATGTTAGAAATTTCTCTAACGGCAACCATGCAGACGTAGAAACTTTGACTCAACATGACACAAATGTTATGCGCCAAACAAGCGGCGGAGTGTACTCTTGGGATGCACGCCCTGTGCTAGCTACCTTTAATGGCCAGACACATGCGGCGGCAATACATACCATGCCACATGCGGGTTCTACCATAACCGACAATGGCATGAATGGTCATATATGCCTACATTTCTTTGAATCTACGCCACATAACGGCAACCAAAGCTGGAGAGCAGAGATGCAAGCTGCTGTTATGCAATCATTTAACTTTAGATAATAATAAACCTTAATAGGGGCGGCTAAATACCGCCCTTTTTTAATTGGGCTTGACTTTCTTGTCATATTAATGTAATATAAGACTGTTATGACTTTGATGCAAAAATTGCAGTGGAGTGACATTATGAATATAGCAAATAATATTTTAAAATACAGCCTGCAAAACGTGTTTTTTCTAGTGAGGACTGCTTGTGGCGGAAAGACTACTATGGCGAATGAGCTGTCTAAGAAATGCGGGTTTGTTCACTTTAACGATAATTGGAATGAGGATAATTTTAAAGTGTGGGGTCAATCATTACCGAAAAATATCAACCTAGCTCTACCAAAAGGAGACAAATAGATTGGGAAGAATATTTTAGTAGGTCTGTTGAGGAATTTTTGGCAGACAAAAATGATAACCACGGAACGAATGAGCAGTTGGAGTTTTCGATTATTGAGCTTGCAAAGTTGTCGCAAAATAATAAGGTGATAGCTGATATTTGGATTGAAGACTGGGACTTGCTAATGGAAATTTCATGCAATAGCAGAATCGCTTGTTTGTTAGCTCCAGCAGAAATAATTATTCGTGACTATTATCAACGTGAAGACCACAAAGACTTTACTGATTGCATACAATCGCTAAAAGACCCCGAAAAGAAATTCGAGACCCAGAATGAACTTTTTAGCATAGGTGCAAAAGAAATGGCTGAAAGGGCTAAGAAATATGATTTGTTTAGCATAATGCGTAATGACGAAAGCACAGTTGAGGACACCTTGATGATGCTAGAAAAGCATTTTTGTTTGGAATAGACATGTTACAGAAAGAAGGGACACGATATATGAGAACAAGATTTGCGCCGTCACCGACGGGATATATGCATTTGGGCAACTTGCGTTCCGCGCTTTTTGGTTATTTGCTAGCGCGCAAGATGGGCGGCACTTTTGTGTTGCGTATAGAAGATACCGACCAAGGACGTTTGGTAGTGGATGCCATGGATAAAATTTATGAGACTTTGCATACAGTGGGTATTACATACGACGAGGGTCCCGATGTAGGTGGTGGCTATGGTCCATATGTGCAAAGCGAACGCAAGAGCAACTACATTGAGTATGCTAAAGAGCTAGTAGCAAAGGGCGCGGCATATTACTGTTTTTGTGATAAAGCTCGGCTTGAAGGTCTGGAAGACTACGACCGCCATTGCTACAATTTAGCTGCCGACGAGGTTGAAAAAATGCTAGACGATGGCATACCATATGTTATACGTCAACTAATTCCCCAAGGTCAAACCACCTTTGCGGACGAGGTTTTCGGTGAAATTACCGTTGAAAATGAGGAGCTAGAAGACCAAGTTCTTATAAAATCTGATGGTATGCCGACCTATAATTTTGCAAATGTGGTGGATGACCATTTAATGGCTATCACTCATGTTATGCGTGGTAGCGAATATCTTACCAGCACACCGAAATATAATCTGCTATATCAAGCACTAGGCTGGGAAATTCCAACATATGTTCATCTGCCTCTTATTTTGAGTGCGAATGGCGGCAAACTTTCCAAACGTCATGGCGATGCCTTTTTTGAAGATTTCTTAGACAAAGGATTCTTGCCTGAAGCCATCGTGAATTATGTGATTTTGCTAGGCTGGAGTCCGCCTGATAACCGCGAAATATATAGTCTAAAAGAGCTAGAGCAAATTTTTAGCGCAGAGGCCATAAGCAAGTCGCCGTCTACATTTGACATATCCAAGTTAAGGTGGGTTAATGGCGAATATTTAAAGGCAATGGATTTTGATAAATTCTATGGTCTAGCCGAAAATCATTTGATAGATGCCATTAAAAAACCTGATGCGGATAGGGTGGCACTGGCCAAAATGGTACAAAGCCGTATAGCTACGCTGGGTGAAATCTCAGAAGCACTGGACTTTATAGACAATTTGCCACAATATAGCACAGAACTATATATTCACAAAAAATCGAAATGTGATGAAACCATAGCGAAAGATGTACTTGCAAAAATTGCACCAGAACTAGCTAAAATTGATAAAAACAATTGGAATAACCAATATTTATATAAATTCATGACCGACTTTGCGGAGGTCAATGAGTTAAAAAATTCTCAGGTATTATGGCCATTGCGCACCGCGCTTTCTGGCAAACCAGCTACACCAGGCGGCGCATCAGATTTATTAGCAATTCTTGGCAGACAAGAGAGCATAACGCGCATAGAAACCGCATTAGCTAAACTATAAACCACGGAGGTAAACCCATGGCAGAACATATAAACAAGATGCTAACAGATGTTATTGATAATGTGGAAAAGGTAATAATAGGTAAGCGAGAGGCTATAGAGCTTGCGCTGTGTTCATTTTTGTGTGCGGGGCATGTGCTTATAGAAGATATGCCTGGTGTGGGCAAAACAAGCCTTGTATCGGCTATGGCAAAGTCCTTTGATTGTAGTTTTAGGCGTATACAGTTTACGCCAGATATCTTGCCTTCTGACATCACTGGCTTTTCTATGTACAATCAAAAAACAGGCGAGTTTGACTATCACCAAGGTGCTGTAATGTCGCAAATCATCTTGGCGGATGAGATAAACCGCACATCGCCGAAAACGCAGTCCAGCCTCCTTGAGGTTATGGAAGAAAACCAAGTGACTGTTGATGGCCAAACATATGTTGTACCACAGCCTTTTATCGTTTTTGCTACACAAAATCCTATAGAATATCTAGGTACATATCCTTTGCCAGAAGCCCAGCTAGACCGCTTTTTCATGCGCATATCGCTTGGCTACCCTGAAGCGGAAGAGGAAAGCAAGATGCTTTCTCGCTTCAAAGAAGCAAGTCCTATGAAAAGCCTACAGGCTGTGGCAAATGCCGAGGGTTTGGTAGAAGCGCAAGAAATGGTAGCGAAAATTCATGTGGATGAAAAGATTAACCATTATATAGTGGCGATTGTACGTGCCACGAGAAATAGCGAAGATGTTGCGCTGGGTGGTAGCCCGAGAGCTTCGTTATGCCTATACCGCGCGGCGCAAGCATGGGCATTGTATAATGGGCGCGACTATGTGCTGCCTGATGATGTTATAAAAATGGCTGTGCCTGTTATGGAACATAGATTGGTGCTGAAGCAAGAAGCCAGGCTAAAGCGACTAACCACCAAAGACGTAGTTGGTGCGGCTGTAAAGTCTGTGCGTACACCTATTTAGTGTTAGCAAGTAAAGAAAAAGAAGCGCAAGAGGTAATATATGCTAAAAAACCGCTTAACATATGGGGTTGTGCTAACTGTACTAATCCTGCTTATA
Organism: Defluviitaleaceae bacterium; assembly: GCA_009784575.1. Taxonomy (GTDB): domain Bacteria; phylum Bacillota; class Clostridia; order Lachnospirales; family WRAX01; genus WRBK01. Next base: position 88,711 of record WRBK01000005.1, read on the forward strand.
TTTTTATATGAAGATGGCATAACATATATGGCTCTTTATACTGCCTTAGCCTTGCCGATACTCTCTTTCGCGCTAACGGCTCTTTCGCGCCGCCGTTTTTCTGTGGAGGAACGCCTAACGCAGGACAATATCATTAAAGGCGAAACAGTGCAGTATGTTTTCAATGTCACAAACCATAGCTTTTTGCCATACACATCTGTACGTGTACGGTTTAAGGCCAACTCCAGTGCCGTAACTGCGGATTTTGCCGATAAATTCTTCTCCATTGGACCATATAAGAATCACGAAATCATATTTAATATATCTGCAAAATATCGTGGGAACTATGAAATTGGCGTGCTAAATATTACTGTCTTTGATTTTCTTGGGCTTTTTCGTTTTGAGCAAAAGCATGACCGTGCTTTTATGCTAACTGTACGTCCTAGGGTTCTTGATTTGACAGAACTGCCGCTATCAAAAACAGAAAGCGGCGCAGAAAATGTAAAAAACTTTATGGCAGAAGAAGACTATGCCATTATCTCTGACCTTAGAAAATATCAACCATCCGATGGTTACAAAAAAATTCATTGGAAAGCATCAGCTAAGAAAAACGAGCTTGTTAGCAAAAATTACCAAAATACTAAACGCAATTCTGTTGTGTTGCTTTTAGATAATTCTATGCCAATAGGTGATAAAAAGGACGAAATGGTCGCTATGGCAATGGAAGACCTTATTATGGAGGCGTATGTATCCACGCTTTCGTATGGTACAAGGCATATGTACGCATGTTCATTATACTATATGGGTGATGAGCAAAACGAAGGTGCTTCTGGTAACTTTGACTATCTATACGCTATAGCTGCAAAAATAGACTTTGTGCCGCGTGGTGCTTTTGGTGCTTATCTGTCGGCATATTCCAAAATGCAAGCAAATGCGGACAATATACTCATCTTTGCTCAGGAGATAACGGACACGCTTTTTGCTACAGTACAGACCCTAAGCCACTTTGGCAGCATTGTATCGGTGTTTTATTTCAAAGACCTTAACGAAGAAGAATTTAAAAGAGTTGCTCGCTTGGCGGATATGGGTATCGATGCTATAGATTTTAGGAAAATATTTGCGTAGGAAGCCATGGGGACTTTGCTTATGAGGCAAAAACTTACCAAGAAGGATTTGAAGACCATAGATGAAATGATAGGTTTTGTGAGAGACGAAAATATCCTTTACGTAAGTAAATTATGGGAGTATGCAGAAAAGAAACGCCCTGATGATTGGTTTGTTTCTTTGAGAAATAGAAATGGCTATCGGTGCATGAAAGCATATATTAATTCGCGAAGATATTCAAAATATGGTAACGTGGGTCGTCCAAGAAAGATGTTACACGAAGAGAATTGATGCAGGAGGGGATTAACTTGTCCAATTTTACAAACACAAAAAGCGGCTTATTTTCGCGTTTTACACGGATAGATACGGTATTTTTACTTGTTGTAGGAACGCTGCTTGTATGGAGCTTGTCCATGGCTGTTATAGCAGGTACATATCTGGCGTTTGACCCTCTTGGCACATTAATGCGCGTGTTCTTTGTAATGATTATTTTACGCCTTATCTTTTTAAACAAATCTTCACTTATTTTCGCTGGAGCTGTTATTGCTGTTGCTGGGCTTATTTTACTAGTAGATATGGTGTTGGCTTCATCTGCCGCACCTGTAATTGATGATGCACATGCCTATTTATATCACGAAGCCTTCACTCCACGCTATTCCATGATTTCAGAATTTTCGAGCTTCATACAAGGCACGATAGGTTTTGTTACGGGCTTTGAGCTATATACAGCCGCTTATGACTCTGCCATTCAATGGGCTTTAATAATCGGTCTGTCCATATTTGTTTTTGTATTTGGCTTCTTTTGGTTTAACTTCTTTGCAATTTTGACCACTACATTACTTTTTGGATTGATGCTAAATACAGGCTTCTTCTTCTACACAATTTCGTTTTATGTATTTATATTCTGCTTGATTTCGTATCTTATTCGCCATCTAAATTTGCGCAGCATGGGCAAAGAACATAAATATTCTCCATTTTCGCTTTATGCTTTGCCGCTTACGGCTGTATGTTTGGCTATAGCTATAGCTTTGCCTGCCCCTGCATCTGGTGCGGGTGCGCAGTTTGTAGAAAACTTTATCCGTCAGCCTTTTGCAAATGCAAACAATTTCTTCCAATCCGCCTTTCATCCGCGCCACTTTAGCTTGGCGCATACGGGCTTTGGCATGGGCAACACGCGTCATCTCGGCGGCAATGTTACGGCAAACTACGACACTTTTATGCGAGTGAACCACCAAGGACCACTATACCTCACAGGCAATGTCTTTGATACATACACGGGCTTTTCTTGGATAAATAGCGACCGTGAATTTTCATATGAGCTAGATTTTACCCAAATGATACCAAATATTGAAGCCTTTGAGAGACTAACAAGCCCGCTTACTATGAATATTGACAGTGAGTACTTTAGTTTTTTTGATAGATATAATTACGCCATGGAGCATAGAGACCGCGATACTACAGTGCGCATGATTCATCAAGAGGGTGCTGTTGCTCATATATGGCATGTGCATTTACCTCAGCTTAACCTACCAGAGACGATTGTGGCAGAAGCAACCGAGATACAGTTAGAAGAGCGCAGACTGCTTGTAGAGCATGATATGCGCAAACTCACGGTATTTACAACAGGCTTGGTATCTAATGTTGTGCCGCCTAATGAATACACAACTTTTATACGTGATTTTAACGGCTCTGTGCAGTCTGACATACTTCTGGAGCGTGGCGCACGCTATGAAATCTTTTATGCGAATCTGCCAGAAGAGATAAACCATGCCGCGCTTTTGGCGGCTAGCCGCCCTGGCTTGTTTATGGATGTTTATAATCGCCTATGGGAGGAGCGGCTAGAAAATGGCTTTGATGACCCGTTATTGTTTACCCATAACGGCATACAAATACCGTATCAAGAGCTGGTTTGGAACTATCTGATAGGTCGTGCAGCAAACATACAAGAGGTTTATACCACATTGCCAAGCCATTTCCCAGAAAGAATAAGAGAGTTAGCTCGTAATGTTGTGGATACGTCAGATGCTGCTACAAGCCTAGAAAAAGCAGTGGTACTTGAAGACTTTTTGCGTAGCAGCTTTGGATATAATCTTTCGCCAGGCAATACGCCTATGGACAGGGATTTTGTAGACCATTTCCTTTTTGACCTACAAATGGGCTATTGCACACATTTCGCATCGACTTTCGTTATTATGGCCCGCTCTTTGGGTTTGCCAACGCGATATGTTGAAGGCTTTATTGTTAGTGGTGATGCAGATGCAGATGGATATTTAACGGTTATAAACCGTCAAGGTCATGCATGGGCAGAGGTGTATTTTGAGGGCTTTGGCTGGCATCGCTTTGACCCTACGCCGCCAGAAGCTATTTTCACATGGCCAGAAGCAACAAGTGCCGACCCTTTTTATGATGATTGGTACGATGTAGCTCAGTTGATGGATTGGTCAGATAGCGGCAATTGGGAGGGTCTTTGGGGCGGTGATGATTTGGATGACTATTTTATATATGGTCATATGCCTGCCGCAGTACAAATGCAAACAGGCGATGCTGCAAATGCGGGTATAAATTTATCTATCACCCAAATCTTTATATGGTCTTTAATAATAACATCATCACTTGCCATAGCCTTGATGGTTTCGCGCGTAATTTATTATGAAACAAAAAAATTATCCGCTACCAACAAACCTAGTAATAATGAGGCAGCGGTAGCTTATTACCGACAAATACTGCGCTATATGTGTCTGTTTGACTACGAAATAGAACCGCACGAAACCGCAGTAACTTTTGGGCGGCGTGTACGCAACAAAATAACCTTTGATAACGAGAAAATTTTGATGGCAGACCTATCGCAAATTTTCTCCCGCGCACATTATGGACATGATGAGATAAGTGATGACGAAAGAAAGCTAATGGTCGTTGCTATCAAGAGCCTAGATAGAAGGCTTTGGAGCTATATGGGTGCCAGGAGATATATATTGTATAAATATATTATGTGTATAGTATAGGAGGGCTAATATGAGCAAAGGTGACATTAAGGGATTGGCGCATATAGGCATATTCGTTAAAGATATTGATGCCTCCATAGATTTTTATCAGCGGCTAGGTTTTACGCTAGATAAAATAGAGAGCATTCATATTCGCCTTGCATTTTTAAGTGCGGGCACATGCCTGATAGAGTTGGTAGAACAAAAGGACTTACCACCGCGCACAACAGGGCCTGTGGACCATTTTGCTGTAATTGTGGATGATATAGAAGCTGCCATAGCTTGCGCAAAAGACAAAGGCATAGACATAGATGCTTCCGAGGTTAAGAGTTTGGACATTTTAGGCGGCATAAAAAATGTCTTTTTTGAAGGACCTGACGGCGAAAGAATTGAGTTTGTGGAATATCCGAGCAAGGAGTGAATGCCGATGAATATAATCACAAACGATAAATCCATATACGCTATGAGTGCCGCTAATGCGCCTGTTTTAACGGTGTTGGCTGGTAGCCGCGTTATTTTTGAGACAAAGGACTGCTTTGGCGGACAAATAACATGCGAAACAGATGCTTTTGACGGCTTGGATTGGGGGCGCATAAATCCCGCAACAGGTCCTCTTTATGTAGAAGGTGCAGAGATTGGGGATATTTTGTCTGTTACCATAGAGAAAATTGAGATAGCTGACAAAGGTGTAGTAGCTTGTGGTCAAGACATGGGTACTTTGGGACATTTGTTTGACCAAAACCATATAAAAATTTTGTCCATTGTGGAGGATAAGGTTATTTTTTCGGATGACATCTCATTTCCGATAAATAAAATGGTTGGCGTTATAGGCACTGCTCCTGCGGTCAGTGAAGGCGAAATTTCTTGCGGTACGCCATGTTTGCATGGAGGTAATCTGGACTGCAAAAAGATTACAGAGGGTGCAACATTGCTTTTGCCCGTAAATGTATCTGGCGCACTTCTGGCTATGGGCGATTTGCACGCAGCCATGGGAGATGGTGAAATCGGCGTTAGTGGGCTAGAAGTAGCAGGGCGTGTCACTGTGACTGTAGATGTAATAAAGGGTAAAAAACTGCAAACACCTATGATTTTTGATGATACACATATAATGACAATTGCTTCCCATGAAGACTTGGACATGGCTGTAGACATAGCAACAGAAAGTATGGTAAAGTATCTAATGGAAGAAAAAGGCATGACACTGGCGGATGCTACCATGCTAATATCACTAGCGGGTAATGTGTGCATTTGCCAAGTAGTAGACCCGAAAAAGACTATACGAGTAGAGGTTAAAAATTGCTATGGAAAAAATAAAAAAGCTACCTAGCTATACGCTAGGCGAAGAAATAGGCAATTCTGTTAGCCATGGTGCTATGGCTTTGGCGGCACTTGGTGGCATATCTCCTGCGGCTATACATGCCTTTTTGCGACATGGCGCGCTGGGCGCTGTTAGTGTTACTATTTTTATGTGTTCGCTTTTTTTGATGTTTCTGTCGTCTTGCTTGTATCATAGCATGAAGGTGGACACACGCCAGCGTCAGGTGCTACAAATTTTAGACCATATATTCATTTATGTAGCCATTGCGGGTACGTATACACCTATTGCCCTCGTTGTTATTGGTGGGTGGCAGGGCATTGTGGTTGCTTCATTGCAATGGGTCATGGTTATTTTCGGTGTGTTATATAAGTCCATATCAAGGCGAAGAATACCAAAAGTATCGCTCACTATATATCTTATCATGGGTTGGTCTATTATCTTTGTGGCTCCCATGTTTATTAGCAATGCTAGCCTAGGTATGCAGTTGCTTATCCTTGGCGGAGGTGTATTTTATTCTGCTGGCACATATTTTTATGCAAAAAAAGACAAGCGGTTTTTCCATATGGTATGGCATTTCTTTGTAGGGCTGGGTGCCGTGTGTCATTTCCTTGGTATTTTAATATTTTTGTAGGGGGCGTACAATATGCAAGATTTTACAATAAGACCCATGAGGGCGGAAGAGCTAGACGATATTGCGAGCCTAATTTCTTGGGGATATTATGACGATATATTCTTTAAATGGGTGGTAGAAAGCGACGAAGACCGTCACCCTATTGTAACTGATTATTACAAGGTATATCTTGGCGCAAAGGGTAGCGTTGTTAATGTGGTGGAGCGTGCAGACGGCGAGATAATGGGTGCATCTGTATGGCTACCACACGATGTGGACACCAAGATATACGATGATATAGATGCGGTAGCGGGCATATATGCTAAAAATTTCCGTGCTGTGGCAGATTGGTCGCACCTTAGCGAACCGCCAATGAAGCCGTTTTATCAGCTTGTAGGCTTTGTTATCAACGAACAGGCAAAAGGTGCAGGGCTTGGTGTTAAGCTGCTGGGGCATAATTTGGATATGTTTGATAATATGGGCATACCTACATATTTAGAAGCAAGCACACCATATCATGGAGGTGGGGTATATGGCAAATTTGGCTATCAGCCCGTAGGTGAGCTTATGCATTTTTCTGATACGGCTGTGCTTTATCCACTATGGAGACCAGCGCAGAAGAAAAAAGTTGTGAGATTTGGTGGCTATAGTTGGTATGTTTTGGAGGGATATGGTAAATACCTGTTCCTATTATCTGAAAAGGTAATAGAGCATGGAAAGTATCACGATGTCTTTGAGGAAATTTTTCATAGTAAAGCTTCTGTACATAAATACTTAAATAACGAATTTTTTAATCGCTTCAAGCCAGAGGAACGAGAACAGATACGGAGTGATAAAATCTCCCTGCTTGATGTGGAGGAAGTGATTAAGTATTTTGGCGACAGCGGTCGGCGGTGGCATCCTGAGACAAATTTTTATATCGATGACATTTATAATAACGCCCGCAAAGCAACCATGCTTGATGGCTCGCCGTCACGCTGGTTTTTGGACGACTTAGGAAGTATGAAAAACATGGTCGCCGTGGTTACAGTTGACGGACGCATTTGCTTGTCAGGTGATTTTGTAAACCGCGAAAGCACAGAGCTTTTTAATGTAGGCATTCGACCTGCTATGTGGGTGAAAAAAGAGGCGGTGTCAGAATGAAAAAAACCGCCTTCATATGGGACGAAAGCTATTTTTGGCATAATGCTGGCGGCGGCGCGCTTTTTGAGCCAGTTGGCGGCTATATTCAAGAAAATGGTTCAGTAGAAAGTCCAGAAAGCAAGCGCAGGATAAAGAATTTGCTTGAAAAAAGCAGATTGATGGAGCAATTGGTGCAAATAAAGCCCATGTTCGCAACCCATGGGCAATTGCGGTATTTTCATACACAAAGGCATATAGATAATGTGAAAAAATTGAGCGAAACAGGCGGCGGTGATTGTGGCGATTCTGCTATTGTTGGGCGCGGTTCATATGAAATAGCAAAGCTATCAGCAGGCGGTGCCATAACTGCCGTAAAAACGGTTGTGGAAAGTGATAGCATTAAAACTGCATATGCGCTAACGAGACCACCAGGGCATCATGCTGAGGCAGACCAAGGCATGGGTTTTTGTATATTTAATAATATTGTGATAGCTACTAAGTATGCACAAAGAGAGCTAGGTGTAGGCAAAATAGCCATAATAGATTGGGATGCACACCATGGCAATGGCACAGAAGATGCTTTTTATGAAGATGATAGCGTGCTTTTTATATCCATACATCAAGACAATTTAGAACCTATAGGCAGAGGGAAGATGCGGGATATAGGCAAGGGCAAGGGTGAGGGGTATACAGTCAACATACCCTTATATGCTGGCTCTGGGGATGCTGTGTACAAATACGCATTTGAGCAAATCATCACTCCTGCTATAGCCAATTTCGCGCCTGAGTTGATACTGATTTCTGCTGGGCAGGATGCTAGTATTTTTGACCCCTTAGCTAGAATGATGCTCTCTGTTAGCGGCTATAAGTATATGGCGAGCGTTATCAAAAAACTCGCGGATAAATATGCGGACGGCCGCTTGGTATGTCTGCATGAGGGCGGCTACTGCCCTACATATGTGCCTTTTTGCACACATGCCATCATAGAGGAGCTATGCAGCATGTCCACAAATGTAGGCGACCCTTTTATATACGCCATGGCTGGCACAAGTTATAATGAGCTTATGCCGCATCAAAAGCAAAGAGTGGATGAAATAAAAGAGCATCTAGGATTATAAGAACAATAAAAAACGCCCCGACAAATAATATGCGGGGCGTTTTGGAATTTTGTCAAAAAACTTACCTTCTTTTTGCGCCGCTTGCTAATTTGTTAAGAGATACAACTAGCAAAATAGTACCTGTGTAGGTAACTATGCTAAAGAGGAATGTCAATGTTAGGTCTCTCATGAGGTTGCTTAGCATATCAAGTATACCAAACTGTGCCAACTCAGGAGCTATCCATCTTAACTCCCACATAATTTCATTTATCATCATATCAAATGCAAAGCCCATTGCGCCAATAGTGGCAAGCCCGATAAGAGATAAAAGCAAGCCAAGACCTGTAATCAACATAGCTATTATGGTAAAAGGCAACACGCCGCGTAGCGGGTTAAAGGTGTTGAAATTGATATTGTCCCTAATACTATTGATAATTTTAAGGATAGCGGCATAATAAAATACTATCACGCACACAAATATACCCATTGTGAGTAAAAAAACGAGGAATAAAGGTCCAAAACCAATGCCGCCCATTTGAGAGACCCCAATAAATGCAATTATGAACACTATGAGTGCCAAAAGCGCGACAAGGGAGAAAAGCACGAGCATTATAATTGTGTGAACCTTAAAGAGCGTTAAAGCCGTAAGGGTCTTTTCTGGCAACCTAGGGGCTTTGGATGCGGCAAAGATAAGCCATAAAGCCGTGATGGGCAAAGCTGCAAGCAACAAGCCGAAAATGTCGAAAATACTAAAGGCAACAAAAATAGAAAGCAATGTACCAGCAGTAAATAGTATCGAGCCTACCAAAAACAGGCCGCTCTTGCCTTGGTTATGTAGATGCTCTATAAAACTACCTGCCGTAGGTGGTGTAGGTGCATAGGGTTGATATGGCGAGCCATGCGGTGGCATACCACCAGGTGCGCCGTAAGGTGGCTGGTTAGGGAATTGATTTGACATAAATATACCTCCATCTATAATTAATTATGAACGCAGTATTAATAATATCACAAAAATAATTCAAATGCAACGAAAATATCGCAAAATTACACATAACCCATTTCTTGCAACTTTATCTCACGTATCCTGCGGCAAATAGCGGATATATTCTCCCAATCTTCCTCGTCTGCTGCCATCACAGAGTTCATGAAGATGAATTTGGAGCGGCCAAGAAAGTCTGCTTCCAACCTAGCCAGCTCGTGTGAATCCCCATATTCATATGCAAAAATAACCTCCTCCAGATTGCGTGGCGAGATGATAAGTGGAATATATGGTTCTATAATGTCTATCAAAGCCGTAAGCTCCTTGTATTTCTGCGGATATGCCAGACGCATATAGTAATAAAAGCTTTCGATATTTATAAAATGCATATGCTCTGGCATTTGGTTTTTGAAAAAAACCAATATCTGGCGCAAATCTTCCATAAAGCAAATAAGACTTCTATCCGATATTATTTTTGATATAACTCGCAATATACATCACTCTCCGTCAACATAGTTTACGCAGTTTTGTCTTGGCTAAACATTCAAAATAACTTCAATTTTCCCGAAACTTTTTGGACGCATATTGCGTATATGTTGATAGTGTGATAAAATAGATGGAAGGGGAAATACAAGATGAATGACAAAAAAGATTTTATAGACCTGAGAGAAGGTGCAGAAAAAAATGAGGTTATAGGCAATGGTCCGCCGCCTACAGGCTATGCTCCTGAGCCAATACCTATTGCCAACAAATGTAAAGTGAGCGTACCTTTAATAATCCTTATGTCTCTTGGGGCTGTGGTTTTGATTGCTATAGCATCTACCGCTGCTGTGGGTACGACACTTTTTAGGAATGCCGCAGACAATGTGCGAGTTACCACAGAAGTTATGACCATGGAAGCCACCAGAATTGATAATTTTGCAACGCAGATAGAAACGCGTGCAAATATTTGGGCAGGCGACCTAGAAACAAGCATTATGGCTTGGGCGGATGACTTGGAAGATAATATCATGAATTGGGTAGATAGCTTTATCTTTCAAGATGGCATGTTTTTCGGGAATTTCCAAACGATGGGTCAGTTTTATAGTGTTATAGACATCAATCTTGGCACGAATAATGACTTGCATATTTTGACACATAACGACCCGCATATTATGTTTGATAGTGGCGGTCGCAATGTAATGATGTTGTCTTTGAGTGAACAAGATGCAATTTCTGTGTGGGATGCTGACCAATTTGGTGGCGGCACGCTAACGGTACGTATACCAAACAACTGGCGGGGCGATATCAACATAATCTCTGCTGGATATATTGATATATCAGGTGATTTGCCTGTGGGTGTTGTGATAAATGACTAAAGTAATAATAACTTCAAAGCAAGTAACATCTGCATTCTTGAATGAACTTGAAGCGTTGTTCATTCAAGAATTTGCCGTTACTGTTTTCAGGTAATATTACTATAACCCACAGGATAAAATGGGGGTACATACATAATGAGAAGACTAAAAACGGCAGTCATGGTAATATGCGTGCTTATCTTGCTTGGCACAGCATCTGTTGGGGCTATTTGGGCTATTACGTCAAATGCAAATGCAGCAGAGGTGGTAGCAGCAACGCCCACGCCACTGGTATTACCACCGCGAGATAATATGCCTATCGATGAAGTGATTGTGGCGCAAGAAGTGTATGTAGAAACCCAAGAAGAATCACTGGGTATAAGTATCGATTACAGCGATATTCCGTGGAATCTCACCCTTGTGAACCGTTACAACATACTACCTGAAGACTTTACGGTATATACCGCTGAGGCGAGTAACGGACATTATTTTGATGCTCGTGCGGTGGATAGCCTTGTTGCTATGCTTAACAGCGCACGCGCCGAGGGGCTTTCGCCCCTTGTGGTTTCTGGGCATCGCTCCATTGCTCGCCAAACCACACTTTTTAATAATCAGCTAAACCGTCAGCTTGACTTGGGATATGATGAAGAAACGGCTTTTGACAATGCCCGCCGCGTGGTGGCTTACCCTGGTGAAAGCGAGCATAACCTAGGGCTGGCTGTAGATATTGTATCTAATAACCACCTAGGTTTGACGGCATCTTTTAGTGAAACACCAGAGGGCATGTGGTTAGCGGAAAATAGTCATCGCTACGGCTTTGTGCTACGTTACCCATACCATAAGCAGGACATAACGCATATTATCTATGAGCCATGGCATTTTAGATATGTAGGTGTTCCACATGCTACCACCATGTTTGAAATGGATTTGGTTTTGGAAGAATACATAGAGATGCTAATATTGAATGATGAATAAGGGGACGTAAATTCGTAAATGAAAATTAGAGCGCACCACCTGCTTTGTATGCAGGGCTTCCAAGGATATGGATATAATAGCGACTTTGTAGCACATTTGGGCGACATAGTCGCCTTTTTGCGTGCCAACCCTGGGCAAATAGTGCAGATTGTGGATATTTGCGATGATATTTGCGATGGATGCCCACATGCGCATGACAAAATGTGCATGAAAGACGATGGAGCGGATGGTAGGATAAAGAGTATGGATAAAGATGTGCTTGCGGGCATCAGAGTTTGTGAGAATGCTACCATGCCGTTTTCGCAAGCTATCGATTTGGTTAATACCGCTTTCAAGGCGCAGCACGATGTGGAACATATATGTGGCAACTGCGGGTGGCACAAAGAGTGTCTATGGTATATATCGCTTGAAAAATGGTAAAACTTCTCATAAAAAGATTGGAAGTTGATTTTTATGAGAAAATTCTTATATTCAGGCATGATAACGATGACCATAGCCCTCATTGGATTTGCGGTGTGGCTTGTTGTGTCCTTGGCAAACAACAGCGGAGAGGTGGATGACACAATACAACTAGCTACCCTTATCCCTGATAATGCCACCACAGATGACAGCGAGCCACCTTCCTTCGGTGACGAAGCAAGCAGTTTTTTTGTACAAGTTGATGATGTAGTTAGAATTTCGTCCTTTACCCGCATTATATATGACTATTACCACCCAGAAAGCGGTGGCTTTGACACGATAATAGAACATCCTGCCCAATTTTTACTGAACATGACACAAGAAGAACTGACTAATATGTTCGCAGATTGGGAGGTGTTGTCTTTTTCGCCGCTAGAGGTACACTTGCGGCAAAGCACGCAAGTAGAGTATCGCCTATATGTAATAGGTGTACATGAAGGCTATATTGCGGTGTTTTATGATGATGAGCATTATAGCATAAAAGAGCTAACAAGCAGACCTGTTACTGCGCTGGCCGCGGAAGAGCAGCAGAGGTTACAGCAAGGTATACGTGTGACAGGTGCAGAAGAGCTTATGCGTGCTCTGGAAGATTTTAGCAGTTAGCTTGACTTATATGCCTTCATAGCAGATATTACTTCTATCAAAAACTGCTTATCTTTTTCTGTGAAATTTTGTAAAAGGCTTTCGATAAATAAATCGGAAGCTTTTTTATTGCCTTGCGGTAAATGACCAATAAGAAAGTTTACATCAACATCAAGAGCATTGGCTATAGCTATACCCATTTCCCACCAAAACAGTAACACAATGCATCATCAAAACAATCAAAATCACGCAACACTTTTTTGAGCTTACTCTTCAACCAAGACCAAAAATCTTCAATTGGGTTGAGTTCTGGGCTGTAAGGTGGCAAGAAAATGATTTGATGTCCATATCTTTGGGCAATCAAAGGCAGGCTACTCTTTCTATGAAAGGTAGCGTTATCCATTACAATGACGGAGTTAAGAGGAAGGTTGTTACAAAGACAATTTTCAAACCAACATTCAAACAGCTCGCTGTTCATAGTTCCTTCATACTGCAAGGGTGATATGATTTCGTCGCCTAGCTTCGCAGCGACTATGCCGACACGCTTATATCTCTTGCCTGATACACGACCA
>WRBK01000006.1 GCA_009784575.1 Defluviitaleaceae bacterium
AACCAACATTCAAACAGCTCGCTGTTCATAGTTCCTTCATACTGCAAGGGTGATATGATTTCGTCGCCTAGCTTCGCAGCGACTATGCCGACACGCTTATATCTCTTGCCTGATACACGACCAGCTATTTTAATGCCTCTTTTGGCATAGGCGTATCCTCTTTGCAAAAAAAGTATCTATACCTGTTTCGTCCACATATGCAATGCGGGTTCGTTCTATGGTGTTTATCTTTTCGAGATACCCTAAGACTTTCTGTGGGCATTGCTCCTTGAATCGCTTTATCTTTTTTTACGAGTAATGCCAAGTCGTTTTAGGTTTCTCCACACAGTAGAAACACTACACCCGAAATGTTCTGCCAATTCAGATAAATATGGGTCTGGAGTGACCTCGAGATAGGCAAGCAAGGCTTCTTCGGAAATCTTGTGGTCGTCGTAAATCCTTATTTTACGACTAAACTCACCTTCATTGTTGCGGTATTGATGAATCCAAATGTTTAGCGTGTTTGTTGATATAGCAAAAGTTTTTGCAGTTTGTCTTGTGGTATTACCCTCCAGATGATATTCAATTGCTCGCTTCTTAAACTTAGTGTCGTATGCCATGAGCTAATCGTATCATAGATTGGTGCGTTTTTCAAGGGAAATGTGTATACATAGTCGTTGCCCCTGTCACCAAAATGACGTTTGCCGCTTAATGTAATCGTAAGTCCTTTGGTTGTCACCATTCTGTTTTTCCAACCCTTGGCATTAAGAGGTGTCCATTCCTCTATGCCATTGTCTACCGCTATCGTCAAGGTTTCCATCTCCTTAACAATCGTCATGTCGGCCTCTTGTGAGCCTACGCCTTTTGCCCCTACCTTGAACACCATTTCCGCTACTGGAAATACCATGTTTGTTTCCCCCTTTAATAAAAATAGTCTTATGAGTTTTCCTCATAAGACTATTATAGCATGGGTGAGACTAACATTTCGTGCCATCTTTTTGTCAAGCAATTACCCGCCTATCGCATTGCTCATTATTAGAGCCAACACCAAAACAATCCCTATTGATATAAGCGTAAAGGGATTGATTTTTGGGCGCGAATTGCGCCGCTCTTCTTCTATGCGTTGCATACGGCGGCGTATGCGGTCTGCGGAGTTTTCTTGAATATCGTTGTCTCTGCGGTTACTCATAAAGAAACCCCTCCTTAAAACGGTGCATAGCTCACGCCATCTTGCTCCAAGTTTGCAAAGCGAACAAAATTACCTTGATACGCCAGCTCTACCGTACCAGTAGCACCATTGCGCTGCTTGGCTATGATGACCTCAGACACGCCTGGTCTTTCTGTATCAGGATTATAGTATTCATCACGATAGATAAAGCAAACAAGGTCGGCATCCTGCTCTATCGCGCCAGATTCGCGCAGGTCAGAAAGAATAGGGCGGCGGTCACTTCGGGATTCAGGCGCACGGGATAGCTGAGAAAGCGCGATAACAGGGGCATCCATCTCTCGGGCAATAGCTTTTAAAGAACGTGAGATTTCAGAAACCTCCTGCTGGCGCGACTCAGCTCGTCCGCCACTACCCCCCATCAGCTGAATATAATCCACCACAATAAGCTTTAGTCCGTACTCTAACTTTAGTTTGCGGCATTTGCTACGCAATTGAGGTATGGATATGCCTGGTGTATCATCAATAAATATAGGTGCTGTAGACAGCGGACCAAGCGATTCAGCTATAGCAGACCAGTCCGCGGGGTCTAGCTGTCCATTACGCAGTTTGCCAGCATCCACTCGTGCCTCAGATGCTATCAAGCGGTTTGCGAGGGATTCCTTGCTCATCTCTAGTGAAAAAATAGCGCAAGGCACATTACTCCTTATGGCTGCATGAGCCATTATATTTAGCGCAATGGCAGTTTTGCCCATAGATGGGCGAGCAGCAATGAGTATAAGGTCAGAAGGATGGAAGCCCGCCGTTTTCACATCTAGGTCAGTAAAACCGCTTTCTATGCCTGTTATTTTACTGCCTTGTTTGTAGGCTTTTTCTATCATATTTATAGATGACACCAAGGCTTCATTGATATGTGTAAAGCCCAATGTATGCCGCTTTTCGGCTATTGAAAAAATAGCACGCTCAGCATCATCTAGTATATTATCTACCGTTTTTGTGCCAGAGTAGCTGTCGTTTTGGATTTCGCCAGATGCCAAAATGAGCTTGCGTTGTATGGAGCGGTCTTGCGCGATATTTATGTATTGCTTGATATTTACGGATGTAGAAACAGAGGAGGCAATAGCCGCCAAAGCATCGCCGCCGCCCACTTTGTTAAAAGCATCACGTTCTTCAAGCTTGCTGCGTAAGGTTATGAGGTCTACAGGCGTGCCTGTATTATATAAATCAAGCAAGGCTTGGAAAATTAAACGATAATCTAGCCTAAAAAAGTCCTCTGGGCGCATAAACTCCGCCCCTTGCGTGAGGGCTTCGTTATCAAAGAGCATAGAGCTTATTATGGCTAGTTCTGCCGCCTCGTCGCGTGGCATGGGGCGGGCTATTTGATTGATATGGTCGTCCATTTTAGTCCTCTTTTCACGTCACTACTTTTTATTAGAGACTTGTAATTTCCAGCTTCAAACCAGCCGAAACATCCGTATGAAGCTTAATTTCTGCTGTGTATTCCCCTGTTTTCTTTATAGCCTCTGGTATAGTAATCTTCTTACGGTCTATTTCTATGCCTTCTTGCTCCATCAGAATCTGCGCTACTTCCTTATTGGTCACAGAACCAAAAAGCCTGCCGCCTTCACCTGTTTTTTGCGAGATTTTCAGCACTTTGCTTTCTATCGCAGCCTTCATAGCTCTCGCATCCTCTAGGTCTTTTATTCTTTGTGCTTCTGCACCAGCTTTCTTTTTATCAAGCGAATTCATGTTGGCTTTGTTTGCTTCCACCGCTAACTTTTTAGGAAACAAAAAATTGCGTACATAGCCATCTGCTGCCTCTATCACTTGGTCTTTTTTGCCTACACCCTTTACATCTTGTAATAATATAACCTTCATATGTCAAATCCTCCCAATCAATTAATATTTCCATTTATACTTGTAATTATTTTTTTTACGCTTGATAGACCTTCTAGCAATCACTATTAGCACCACTATTAAGATAAGCACAGCTACAGCCGCTATCCAATACGGTATTGCCGATGCCGAAAAGAAAATCTCGTTTATACGCTCCATGCGAAAATCTATATCAGAGGCGGTGGTGCGTATAGGTACATAACGCGCGGCATACAGATTGGCAGAGAAAATTATTTCACCGTCCAGATGATAGCTAACACTACCAACAATATCGCCTTCGAATATAGGGGCTATAAACATTTGACCATATTCCTCAGAATACTCTGCTATATCTGAATCAAACACAATTTCACTTTGTATGCGATTTAGTTCTGTTTGGCTTAAAAAAAGCACACCTCTATCAGCAGAATAAAATTCCAAATACCCTTCATCATCCATGCGTGGATCATATATTGGCAGTCCCCCTAAAGTTACATTTCCTTCATGAAACACACGATGGGCATAATTTTCAAAACCGTATTCAAAGAGATTTATATTATCTTGCCATCTTGTAGGCTCTTCGTTTATAATCGGCGAATTAAAGGTAACAGATACCAGAGTAATATCATCACCGCCAACATTACGCACCGCGGCAGCCACTAACGAATATCCAGCTTGATTTGTCATGCCTGTACGCATACCTATAGCATAAGGATAATGATGCTCGCCCCCTTCAAGCAATAGCTCATTTTGCGAATGCCATGTGCGGCTGACACTAGCAGGAGCATCGCCGCCGCCTGACATAGAGCCAGAAAAGGATGTTTGGCGCATAATTTCCGCTAGCGTAGGTATGCTCAGAGCATGGCGTGCTATCTGCGCCATGTCATATGCCGTTGAAAAATGGCTGTCATGATGATAGCCATGCGGGTTGATGAATCTGGAGTCTATAGCACCCAGCTCAGCCGCTCTTTCTGTCATAAGATTTGCAAAAGTTACCTGCGCATTGGCAAAAGAGATGTTTTCATTGCCTGTATGGCGGCGCGCTACCTCCATAACAGCGATATTTGCAGTGTCGTTGCCTCTACCTATAAGCATTCCGCGCAAAAGATTTATTCCCAGTATAGCCTCATCCACCTCATGATGATTCCTAGCACTTCCTTGAGGCAATTGCAAAACCTCATTGCCCGCTATCAATATTTCATCCATGCCTATATACTCATATGCCAAGATGGCCGTAAGAATCATCGTTGTAGCAGCAGGAAACATGCGCTCATGCGCCTTGTAGTCAGAAAGCACGCGACCACTCTCAAGTTCTACGAGGATATGTGCGGCGGCATGAACCTCTGGTGTTTGCGCAATAAGTGTGTTTGATGGCGCAGCAACGGCGAGAAATAGCGCGATAGCAACTATAGCTATACAGATTTTCCTTGGCATGTCCATGCACTCTCCTCCTTTTATAAAGAATTGTCTTTGTATATTATACACAATGATGAAAATTTTCGCAATATTATAGTTAAAAAAATAAATTATGCAGATAATGCATATAATGAAAATACCTGAATATACAAAGTTTTTCATAAATGGTATTGACTTTTGTTGAAATATGCTATATAATATATGAAATTAATATGAATGGGTTGTGTGATATGACGGATGCGAAGAATAGCAAATTAGGAATCTTTGGTCGCAGAATGTATGAGACTAGGTATCTGCACCTGCTCGCTCTGCCAGGTCTCGTTTATCTTGCCATTTTTGCATATGGACCAATGTATGGTGTGCTTATGGCATTCCAAAACTTTAGGTCGCGCCTCGGTATATGGGGCAGCGAATGGGTTGGCTTTGATAATTTCATCAGGTTTTTTGAGCATCCTCACTTCTGGAGGCTTATTCAAAATACCGTTATTATCAATGTATACCAGATATTATTTGTTTTTCCCATACCTATAATCTTTGCTTTGTTGCTAAATGAGTTGCGTGGTAGGTATTTTAAGCGCACTGTACAGACAGTCAGCTATCTGCCTAACTTCATATCCATGCCAGCTATCATCGGTATGATGGTTATGTTTTTGTCACCTACCGACGGCTTTATCAACCAAATCGTTTACTTTTTCACTGGCAATACTGTTCATTTCATGGCTCAGCCAGAATGGTTTAGGTCATTATATATTATGTCCGAAATTTGGACAACAATGGGCTGGAGTGCCATTATCTACATCGCGGCTTTATCTGGTGTAAATCCAGAGCTTTACGAAAGTGCCGTTATAGATGGGGCGCGGCGAACGCAAATGATGCGGCATATATCCGTGCCATCCATTGCACCCACCATAATCATACTACTGCTATTGAATATAGGCACATTAATGAACCTAGGACATGAGAAGGTGCTGTTGATGCAGAATCCTCTGACCTTCTCCACATCAGATGTTATTAGCACCTTTGTATTTAGGATGGGTCTGGAGATGCTAGACTACAGCTTTGCTACCGCTGTCTCGGTGTTTAACTCGGTGATTAACATCGGAATACTGGTCATAGCAAACACCATAGCCCGAAAGGTTTCTGATACTAGCCTGTGGTAGATTGATTAAGAGAGAGGTGCGCAAGATATGGTAAGAGATAAAAGCATATCGTCAAAGATTCTTGACATATTTGTCTATTTAGTAATGTTTGTGGTTTTGATAATAACCCTATACCCAGTTTTGCATATATTTGCATCCAGCCTTAGCGGCAGGATAGCAAACGAAACTGGCGCGGTTACTATCTTTCCAATAGACTTTACAGTTGAAGCATATCAGATGATTTGGAATGCAGGCACTGTTCCTAATGCTTTCCTAAATTCTGTGCAGTATACAGCGGTAGGTGTTACTATCAACATGCTTGTTACCACGTCTTTTGCGTATGCTCTTTCTCGTAAGCATTTGCCATTGCGCGGTTTGTATACAATCATAGCTATCATACCCATGTATTTTTCTGGCGGGCTTGTTCCTACCTTTATGCTGGTGAACAACCTAGGGCTTACCAACTCCATGTGGGCTCTGGTGCTGCCTTCTGCTATGAGCATTACCAACTTTATAATTATGCGTACATTCTTCCAAAACCTCCCTGCGGAGCTAGAGGAAAGTGCGAAACTGGATGGTGCTAATGACTTTACCATCTTTGTGAGGATAGTTTTGCCGCTTTCTAAGGCTGTACTATATACCATTGGTCTTTTCTATACAGTAGCACATTGGAACTCTTGGTTTCCTGCTATGATATATCTAAGAGATTCCGACCTATTCCCGCTACAACTCGTTCTGCGCCAAGTAGTTATCTTGGCTGAGGATATTAGAGAAGCGGCGATAAGTGGTGATTTTGCGGCAGGCGAAGCATTCATCGCTGGTGTGAATGTAATTGCGATACGCTATGCAATTCTGTGTGTTGCTATACTACCTATGTTGTTGATTTATCCTTTCGTGCAAAGACATTTTATCAAAGGTGTTATGATAGGGTCTTTGAAAGGATAATTGCAAAATAATTTTTTAAAGGAGGAGTTTAGAAAAAGATGAAAAAATCAATCAAAGTGCTAGTTATGACATTAGCAATGCTATTAGTTTTAGGCTTGATGGCAGCATGTGGAGGGGGCAACGATAATAATGATGCTCCAGCCGATACAACAACGCCAGCAGCAACAGATGCACCTGCAACGCCTGCTCCAGCTGACACAACCGATGTAGAGCCAGCAGGTATTGACCTTAGTGAAACAGTTACAATCACAGTAACGCGCCGTGGTGGTGCTCGTGATGTTAATCAACATGACTATTTCGCAGAATATGTGCTTGAAAGATTTAACGTTATCTTTGAAGTTACAGATATCCCAAATGCTGACTACATCACGCGCATGAATCTTATGTTTGCATCTGGTGACGAAGACCACGTTAGTATTGCTCACCGTCCAGACTTTATGCTTAATGACTGGGTAGAGCAAGGTCATCTTCGTGGTTTCACAAGACAAGAGTTAGAGATGCTAATGCCTAACTACATTGAGCATTGGAATGAAGTTGGTCCAGATGTATGGGATATTGTGTGGAACACAATCATGCACTCTGATGGTTTAGCTTATTATCTGCCGCATCGTCGTCCACATGCTATGAACATGTCTTGGATGTACAGAGCAGACCTTTTTGAAGAGCTTAACCTAGAGTTCCCAGATACAATTGATGAACTTATTCCAATCTTGCATCAATTACAAGCACACACAGGTGGTTTCCCAATTGTTGAAGCTGACCCTGATGGTCCTATCTGGGCTTTCCAAGGCTGGATGCAGATTTTTGGTATGCCTGAGCTTGGCGCACGTGACCTTTCTATGATTCATCCTGTAACAGGTGAGTTTGAGCCATATATCTTTACAACAGATGCTTTCCGCAGATACACGTCTTTCCTTAACTATCTGCATGATAGCGGTCTTATGTGGCCAGAATTTATCACAGGCACAGCGGAACAAAGAAACAGCCTGCAGTCCAGAAACAACCGTTTTGTACAATGGGGTTGGCCAGAGCAAATCCCCACAATCCAAAACGAGCTTTCTCAAGAATATGACCCAAATGCTCGTTGGGAGTGGGCAACAGTTATGCTTACAGAAGACCCAGCAAATGGTCATTTCTTCAAGCGTGACCCATTCCATACAGCTGATGGTGTAGGTATCAGCATTGATGCTCCTGATTATGTTGTAGAGCGTTGGTTCTATTTCATGAACTGGCTGTATTCTGATGAGGGCATGACATTCAACTCATTTGGTATCGAAGGCACTCACTTTGAGTGGGTTGGCGACGAACGCCACTTCCTAGACCATATGACAAATCCAGCTGATCCAGGTGGTTACGGGCTCGTAAACTTTGGTTTCGTATCTATGGCTGGTGGTCTTCACCATCCAGACATCAACCGCGTATATCGTCCTTGGATGATAGACCTACACAACACATTCTATGGTAGAGATAACTATTTCTTCCATTTAGCACCTATTATGCGTTTTACAGCTGAAGAAACAAGGGAATTGGCTCAAATCCAAACTCTTCTTAACCAAACACGTGATGAGTATTTCTCAAGATTTATCGTTGGTCAAATTGACATCAACAATGATGCTCATTGGCAAGAGTATATTGACACCATGAATGCTCTAGGTTTGGATCGTTTCAAAGAAATCCGCTCAGCTGCATTTGAGCGTAGCAACTAAAAGATTTATTGAATTAAATTACCGATTAGAGGTCGCCGTTATAATCGGCGACCTCTAATTAATTTGTTTGCGGAGGACAAAACTATGAATAGATTGTATTTCGAAAAATATGCTAATTTTGATAGAATTAATGAACCCGTGGGTGTGTCAATACCTTTTGCAAAAGGTATTTTATCAAAACAGGATTTGGATAAACTTGTGATACGCGATAGAGACGGCAACATGGCTACTAGCCAAGCTGTAGCTCTAGGTTTATGGGGTGATGATTCTGTAAAATGGGCAAAGGTGGATTTTTTGGCAAATCTCCCCGCAAATAAAGATGCAGAATATATGTATCAGATAAGTGAAGTAACTCAGAGGCAAGATTCTACAATCGAAATCAAAGAGTACAAAAAAATGTTAGAAATTAACAATGGGTGTATTAGCATTACCTTAAATAACGCCGTTGGAGCAAAGCCGTTCCTTTCGTTTAGTTGCGATGGGTTCTCTGTTTTCGAAGATGGGATAGATGGTCCATATATCATTGATGATAACGGAAAAAAATATGATGTAGCTTTAGGTGACAAGTGGAATATAGAAGAGTACGGTACTGTTTTTTGCAAACTAAGCTCCAAAGGCACACACACAAGTGCAGATGGCACAAAATATCTCGATTTTATTATAAATATCACAGTATATGCAAACACGCCATGGTTTGAAGTGCAGTATAGAATAATAAACAGGTCAGAACCAGAATATGTATATCTTAAAAAAATCGCGCTTGATTTTTACTTTGACAATCAGCATAGCATTGATTATTCCTTAGCAACATCCAATTATCGTAGCAATATACGTACAAAACCCAACGATGGAGCGGATTTGCGCTTTATGATAGATGCCGACTATCTGCTTAGCGATGCTAATGAGCAGATACCAGAGACTTTTTACGGAACATTTTTTGCGGCACGCAGTAACGAGGGTGCTGGCGGCATTTGTGCCACTTTATATCAAGCATACCAAAATTTCCCTAAAGCCTTGACTGTAGGCAAAAAAATGATGTCCATAGAGATTTTACCAGAAGAATATGGGCAACTAAAGTATTATCGTGGCATGGCAAAAAATCACAAGTTTTTCTTACATTTATATGACAAAAATACAAGTATAGATGAGCTAAATAAACGCAGTCTTATGTTGCAACATATGGACAAGCCCGCTCTTGACCCCAAGGTGTACGAGCAAAGCGGGTGCTATCCTGGTATTTTTGCCAAAAAACAGTGGATTCCTTTTGAATCTTGGCTTTTAAACAAAGCTGACAATCGCGGTAAGGCTTATGGTATGCTACATTGGGGGGATAGTCCCGATGCTGGCTACTCCCAGCAGGGTCGCGGTGGTGGCGAGCATGTATGGACAAACAATGAATACGACTTTCCATATGCCGCTATGCAACTTTTTGCGCGTACAGGGCATAGGCGACTTTTGGATTATATGATGGTGACGGCCGAGCATTGGGCAGGCATCGACGTATTGCATTATGACCCCGACCCGCTAAAACATGGTGCACAAATAGAGCATTCCAAAGATCATATAACAGGTCCTGTGGAGATAAGCCACGAATGGGTCGAGGGACTATTCGCCTACTATTATCAGACAGGCGATAAATTCGCATATGATACCGCGATAGGCATAGGACAAAATATCTTGCGCCATCTGGAGCTACCAAAATATCATGGCAGCGGCGGCGTAAGTGCGCGGGAGACAGGCTGGGCTTTGCGTGCATTGTCCGCACTATACACAGAGACCAATGATGAGAGTTGGCTAGCACAAGTCGACTTTATTATCTCACATTTTGAAAACTGGAAAGACACGCATGGCGGCTGGCTTGCACCATACACTGACCACACACTTATCCGCGTTCCTTTTATGATTGGTGTTGCAGTTGGCAGCCTAATGCGTTATTATAGAATTAAGCCTGAAGAAAAAATTAAGAAAATGATTATAGATGCTGTGGATGACTTATGCGAAAACTCGATATTAGAAAACGGGTTGTTCTACTATAAGGAGCTACAGAGTCTGCGCAGACCAGGCGGCAATCCGCTTGTGTTGGAGGCTTTAGCATGTGCATACGAGCTTACGGGTAACGAGAAATACCTAGAGCTGGGCATACCCACATTCAAGTTAAACATGGGCAGAATGGAGGGTATGGGCGGTAAAAAAGAGAAAATTAAAGACGGCGTGCTAATGGCTGGCTCTAGCGTAAAGGGCTTTGCGCAAGGCTTCTTTCCTATGGCATACTTTTTCCATCATATTAGCGGAACAGATTTGCTTGAAGAGCTGAAATGAGGTGCTTTATGACAAAATATATTGTGGCAAAAGATGGGTTAGGGGATTTTGATACCATTCAAGCGGCTATTGACCATATGGGCAAAGGCGGTGGCAAAATATATGTCAAAGCAGGTGAATATATCGAAAAAATATCTATCACCGCTAACAATGTCATGCTAATAGGCGATGATGCGAAATCAACCATCATTAGCTATGGGGACTATGCCCGCAAAATAGATGAATATGGCAAGGAATACGGCACATTCAGAAGCCAAAGTGTATATGTAAGTGGTAATGATTTTTGTGCCATAGGCATAAGTTTTGTAAATTCTGCTGGAGCAGGCAATGATGTGGGTCAGGCTGTGGCTTTTTATGGCGATGGCGATAGGCACGGCTTCTATAATTGCGAGTTTCATGGGCATCAGGACACGCTCTTTATGTCTCCTTTGCCGCCTAACCCCCAAAGCATAAGCCCCCTCCACCGTAGTTATTTTGAAGACTGCTTAATCCGTGGTGATGTGGACTTCATTTTTGGAGGTTCTGTATCGTATTTTGAAAATTGCACCATAATCTCCAATGATAGAGGCTTGACAGATTATCCGAATGGCTATATTACAGCCGCATGTACACCACAGGGGTTTGAATATGGCTATGTGTTCCATAAATGCCGCCTAGAAAGCGATGCCGCACCCGATACAGTCTATCTTGGCAGACCATGGCGCGATTATGCAAAAACGGTGCTTATAGACTGTTACATGGGCGCGCATATAAAGCAAGAAGGCTGGCATAATTGGCGCAGACCAGAAGCTGAACAGACCGCATTTTATGCAGAATACAAGAGCCATGGCACAGGCGGAAATATGACAAAGCGCGTGCCATGGTCAAGAGAGCTAAGTGTGGTACAGGCAGCAGAATACACAATAGAAAATATACTCTCTGGCTGGCTGCCACAAATCCAAGGAGGAAATCATGACATATAAAAACCCTATAATACCAGGCTTTTACCCCGACCCAAGCATATGCAAAAAGGGCGGCGATTATTATTTGGTAGCATCTACCTTTGAATTTTTCCCTGGTGTTCCTATCTTTCATTCCAAAGACCTAGTAAATTGGACACAAATAGGGCATTGCTTAACGCGCAAAAGCCAGCTAGATTTGGATGGCATAGCTGCATCCAAGGGCATTTATGCTGCCACAATACGCTATAATCCCCATAACGATATGTTCTATATGGTGACAACAAATCGCACAAAAATTGAGAATTTCTTTGTATATGCCAAAAACCCTGCGGGAGAATGGTCTGACCCTATACGCGTAAACATGCCAGGCATCGACCCTTCATTGTATTTTGACGACGACGAAGTAGCGCATTATATCTCAAATTGGCGCGACCGTAGTGTGCATAAAGCGGGCTTTTTAATGGCACCTATAAGTTTGGAGACAGGCGAATTTTTAGCAGAGCCAAAGCCACTTTGGGGCGGCATAGGGCAAAATGCGCCCGAAGCCCCGCATATATACAAGCGTAACGGCTGGTATTATCAGGTGATAGCAGAGGGCGGCACAGAGCATAATCATATGGTGACTGTAGCTCGTAGCCGCGAGCTTTATGGCACATATGAGCCATGCCCGCATAACCCCATCCTCACACACCAAAACCAAAAGGGGCATGTATTCCAAGGCACTGGTCATGCAGATTTTATAGAAGATGACAATGGCAACTGGTGGGCTGTATTTTTGGGCTTTAGGCAAACGCATCAATATTTCCATCATCTAGGGCGCGAGACATTCCTTGCTCCTGTGGATTGGGTGGATGGTTGGCCTGTTATAAATAGTAGCAAGCCAATACAGATTGAGATGAATGTAGATAGGGTTAATGATGCACAACAAGAGCCAATACCAGCATACAGCACAAATTTTGCAACATGGGATTTTAATTGGTTATATCTGCGCAACCCTGATGAAGGTTGTTACGAGTTTACTCCAAGTGGGCTTTATTTGCAGGGCAACAAGCATACGCTTTCAGATGTAAAAAACCCTGCCTTCTTAGGCATTAGACAAAATCATTTAACAGGTTATGCTGAGTGTGACTTAGAGTTCGACCCTACGGCGAACAATGATGAAGCAGGCATGTCTGTTTTCTATAAATTCGATGCACATTTTGATGTGTTTATCACGCGGATAGATGGACAAAATTATCTGTGCTATCGTAAGGTTGTTGGGGATATTTTCCATATAGAAACAAAGTTACCCATAAACACAAGCAAGGTAACAATAAAAATATGTGCCGCGCCGCTTGTTTACAAGATGTACGCAATCATAGATGGCGCAGAGGTGTATCTTGGGCAGGGCTTGACACGCCACGTATCCACAGAGGCTCACGAACTAGGCTTTACAGGTGTTTTTTATGCCATATATGCCAGCGGCAATGGCAGCAAGGCGCAGTCAAAAGCATTGTTTACAAGATTTGAAAGGTCGAAAGGAGAATAGTTATGTTTTTTTCTGGAAAGAAAGCAGTTTTGGAGAAGATAAATGACAACATAAGCCGCAAAGTTTTAGCCCATGCAGGTGGCATGATGGCGGTGGAGGTGCATTTTAAAGCACCTATTACGGATTATGGAATACATTCTCATCCGCATGAACAGATTGCGTATGTAATTAAAGGCAAGTTTGAGTTCAAAGTAAATGATGAGATATTCCATCTTGAGCAAGGAGACTCTATATATTTTCCGCCAAATGTGTCGCATGGCTGCATTCTGCATTCAGATGAGGGCATTTTGCTAGACACCTTCACACCGCAACGCGAAGACTTCCTTAAAAAATCATGAAGCGGTTTCTGTTAGTTTCATGGGGTGCTGGGCTTGTGTCTTTTTTACTTGTGTATATGCTTGGCATGACTGTTTTTCAGGTCGGTATGGGTATAGGTCTATTTAACAGCCTTTTTACACATCAGGCAATACGTGAGCCAGGCATAAAAGATGACGTAAAATGGCGGTTTTATCTAATTTTCCACTACGCGCGAAATATAATCTTTTCGCTTGCGCTTTGCATTATAATAGCAGAGCTATGGCCTGTTTTGCAGAACCATGTTGTGCCTATATGGGATTTAGAGCCACTAACATTTGGTCTGGTCTATGGCATTGTGCATACTGTTGTATTAGGCTTGCTTTTGTTACTTTGTAAGTATTTACCCGCATCTTTTAAGAGAGGTTAGTAATAATGGAAGAATCGACTCACACAAATAACCAAAACATACGCGTTATTTCGTTGTTCGCTGGTGCAGGGGGGCTTGATTTGGGCTTCGTTCGTGCTGGCTTTGAAATTGTGGCAGCTAATGAATATGACAGCACCATTTGGGAGACCTACGAAAAAAATCATAAAGCTCCGCTAATTAAAGGCGACATAAGAAAGATTGATTCTAGTCATTTTCCCGATTGTGACGGTATTATCGGCGGTCCTCCATGTCAATCTTGGAGCGAAGCTGGTAGCTTGCGCGGAATAGATGACCCGCGTGGTCAACTATTCTTTGAATACATAAGGCTTATCAAAGATAAGAAACCAAAGTTTTTCTTGGCCGAAAATGTATCTGGGATGTTAGCTGGTCGACATAATCAAGCTGTAAAGAATATAGTAAGTCTATTTGAAGAGGCTGGGTACAATGTATACATCGACTTGCTAAATGCTTCCGATTTTGGTGTTCCACAAGATAGGAGGCGTGTATTTTATGTTGGCATAAGGAAGGACTTAGAGGCAACGTTCAGATTTCCTGAAGCAACAAAGAGTAAAGTTCCTTTGTCAAAAGCTATAGGTGATTTGCATGATACCGCCCTCCCTGCATTAGCATCAAATAAAACAAATGGTGATAACTGCATTGTAAGCAATCATGAATATATGACAGGTGGTTTTTCCAGCATTTTCATGTCCAGAAACAGAGTTAGGGCATGGGATGAACAGTCGTTCACAATTCAAGCGGGTGGTCGTCACGCGCCCCTTCATCCTCAAGCCCCAAAAATGACATTTATTGAGCAGAATAAACGAGGGTTTGTAAAAGGAAAGGAGGAGCTGTACAGGCGATTGTCAGTAAGAGAATGTGCCAGAATACAAACCTTTCCAGATAGCTTCAAGTTTTATTATAAAGATTTATCAAATGCTTATAAAATGATTGGGAATGCCGTTCCCGTAAGGCTTGCTTATGCTATGGCAGAAGCAATAAAACAAACACTTGATGCAACATTACCGATTGCAAAACGAAATCGATATAAGGAGAAAGTGTCCATGAGAGCAAATATACTAATTGCAATAGCAAATATTGCAAAAATACCTGTTAATGAACTGCGTTCTTTTTATGAAAGCCGCAACAGGGCAAATGGTATGGGGGAATCATTAGAAAATTACATTAAGGACGTTTTCGCTGGAACGCTAAACGAAACAAACGAGCAAAATCGGCTTGCCCTGCTTGAGCAGGTGTTTTCATATCAAGGTAACCAAAATAATCCTCCAGATATGATTGTACGCAATTGTGATGCAATTGAAGTCAAGAAAATAGAGAGACAAACTTCCTCACTCGCATTAAACAGCTCTTACCCTAAGGCAAAGCTTTTTGTCGACAATCCTAGGATTACAGTTGCTTGTCGGAATTGTGAGGATTGGCAAGAAAAAGACATTTTGTACGCAACTGGTGTTGTAAATAAGAATCATTTGAAAAAGTTATTTTTCATTTATGGTATTGACTATGCTGCAAGCGCAGATATTTACGAACGAATAACCGATGTTATCGGTTCTGGGGTTAATTCAATTCCTGATGTGGAGCTATCGGAAACGTCAGAGATAGCACGCGTGAATCGTGTTGACCCACTTGGCGTTACAAATTTGCGAGTTCGTGGAATGTGGGAAATAAAAAATCCATACAATGTCTTCTCCTATGTATATACGCCTAGAGGAGCAGAATTTGAATTTGTCGCAATTATTAATACAGAAAAATACAATTCATTTCCAGAAAAAGATAGAAATACTTTAGAAAGTATGCCAGAAATCAACATTTCAGATATAAGAATCAAAACACCTGATAACCCATCAATTTTAAAGCAGGCAAAGTTAATAGAATTAATAAGGTAGAGGTATACATGGAATCCAAATTATGGTATAAACAGCCCGCAAACCTACGTAGTTGGAACGAAGCCTTGCCAATAGGCAATGGCCGTCTTGGTGCTATGGTTTTTGGTGGCACGATGATTGAGCGCATACAGCTTAATGAGGACAGTTTGTGGTCTGGCGGTTTTCGGAAGCGGCAAAACCCGTATGCGAAGGCTAATTTGGGGCAGATTCGCACGCTCTTGCGTGAGGGCAAGGTAAGCGAAGCAGAGGATTTGTCACGATACGCGCTCACAGGCACGCCTGAATATCAGCGTACATACCAAAATCTAGGAGATTTACAGATTAGATTTCAGAATATGCCCGATGATATGTATGATTATGAGCGTAGCCTGTGTTTAAATGATGCAGTGGCATCCACTACATTTATGGCGGGCGGTTTTCCTTATAGGCGTGAAGTGTTCGCCTCTGCACCCGCCGATGTTATAGTGGTTAAACTATCCACAGATAACCCCGAAGGGCTTTCTTTTGATGCCCGCCTCGTGCGCCCGCGTTTATGCGAAAACACAGGCATTATAGATGAAAGCAGTGTCTATGTCAATGGTATCAATGGTGGAGAAGATGGTATATCATTCCATATGATGATGACAGCGGCTATTGAGGGTGGCGATATGGAGGCTACTGGCTCATATTTCGTGTTTCGCAATGTGCAGTCGGCTGTTTTGTATGTAACGGCTTCCACAAGCTATCGTAGCAAAAACACACTTGAGGCTTGTCAGAATATATTGAGCAAGGCAAAGGTGAAGCCTTATGAGAAACACCTCGCAGAGCATTTGACTGATTACAAAGCTCTTGAATCCCGTGTGTCGCTATGCATCGGTGGTGGTGATAATTCGGAGTTACCTACAGATGAAAGGCTGTCTCGCATCAAGGAAGGTTACGAAGATGCAGGGCTTGTCGCGCTATATTTTCGCTATGGTCGCTATTTGCTAATATCTTGCAGTAGGAAAGGCACACTCCCTGCTAATCTGCAAGGCATTTGGTGTGGCGATTTTTT
The DNA here is from genome assembly GCA_009784575.1 of Defluviitaleaceae bacterium. Taxonomy (GTDB): domain Bacteria; phylum Bacillota; class Clostridia; order Lachnospirales; family WRAX01; genus WRBK01. Next base: position 16,672 of record WRBK01000006.1, read on the forward strand.
GCCGCCATGGGATAGTAAATTTACAATTAATATAAACACACAGATGAACTATTGGCCTGCTGAAATTTGCAATCTAGCAGAATGCCATGTCTCGCTTTTTGAGCATTTGCATCGTATGCATTCAAATGGTACAGAAGTTGCGCGTGATATGTATGGAGCACGCGGCTTTGTGGCGCATCATAATACGGATTTATGGGCTGATTGTGCGCCGCAGGACACCTATATCCCTAGCACTTATTGGGTTATGGGTGCGGCTTGGCTGTGCTTGCATGTTTGGGAGCATTACGAATATAGCTTAGATACAGATTTTCTTGATAAGCATTTTTATTTACTAAAAGATGTTTGCATATTTTTTGAAGACCACTTGATTGAGAATACAAAGGGCGAGCTTGTGGTGTCGCCCACATCCTCTCCAGAAAACACATATATCCCGCCCGAAGGCAAGCCCGTGGTCCTTTGCGAGGGGTGTGCCATGGATAGCCAGATTTTATGGGAGCTGTTCACAGCTTTCGAAAAGGCTTGCCATATATTAGGCGAGTATGATGATTTTGCAAAGAAGATAGCATCAATGCGCATCAAGTTACCGCCTATAAGCATAGGGAAAGATGGCAGCATTATGGAGTGGCTAGATGAAAAAATAGAGGCAGAGCTAGGGCATAGGCATATATCGCATCTTTTTGCGCTATTCCCTGGCGGAAGCATATCACCAGAGCATACACCCGAACTCGCCAAGGCAGCAGAGCAAACTCTGCGTAACCGCCTTGCGCATGGTGGCGGCCATACAGGCTGGAGTCGTGCTTGGATTATTAATTTTTGGGCTAAGCTTGGTGATGCGGACGAAGCATACGACCATCTTATGCTTTTGCTGCGCCATTCCACATTGCCAAATCTATTTGATGACCATCCGCCATTTCAGATAGATGGTAATTTTGGTGGCACGGCAGCGATAGCTCATATGTTGCTGGAAAGCAGCACAAACACGGTGTATCTGCTAAAATCATTGCCTAAGCAATGGCGAAATGGATATGTATCGGGCTTGCGAGCCAAAGGGGGATTGACAGTTAATATAAATTGGCAAAATGGCAAGCTAAAAAATGTTCGTCTAGTGGCAAGCATGGCATACAGGGGTAAGCTAATCTATAATGGCGTTTCAATAGGCTTGGATTTAAAAGAAGGCGAGGAATTTTATGCCGAAATATAATTTAATGACCAACCATTTATTTACGCGTTATCGCAAAAAAGTGGTCTGAAATTCCCATAAGCTCAGGCGCACGTTCTGTTCTTCTGATATATTCCAAAAATAATTTTAGCTGCTCTTCGTTTTTGAGCAACCCTTCGGTATTTACCGCTCTTGCAAATCCCTCAATGGCTATAAAGTCAATATCTCCAAACCCAGATTCCATAAGCTCGCTCTCAATATCGCTAGGCTTATGAAAAAATGCTGATGTGAAATACGATGTATCTTTAGGGGAGTGCATACCTGTTTCTAATCCGCCATCCAATATTTCAATAAATTTCTCGTCGTTTATTAGCATTCCACCAAATCCATCTAAAAGAGAGGCATATCTCGAAATAAGAGCGCATATCAACACGCCACCTGGTTTCAAAACTCGTCTGGCTTCCGACAAACACATTAGCCTATCATCTCTATCTTGCAGATGATACAATGGTCCCATCACAAGCACAATGTCAAAGAAGTTATCCTCATACGGAAGATTACGGGCATCGCCGCAATAATAAGAAGCCAAGGAAACACCATGCTCCCTGCCATATTCTTTAGCCTGGTCAATATGCGATGGAGTAAAGTCAAGCAAATGCACATTATGCCCTTGCGATGCGAGCCAATATGAATACGAACCTGTAGCTCCACCAATATCAGCTATGTCCATTGGACTTTCAGATAAATAACGAGAAATTATCTCTTTTGACCTTACGAACTCAATATGATTTCGTCCCATACGCCCATGTTCATCATAGGAGTCTTGATAATATGATTTTATTTTTGAATTATCGTCCATAAATACCTCGCAAGTTTTATCTAATGCAAAAAACCGCCAAGCATAAGCCTAGCGGTTGCAGTGTAATCAAAGATTACTCACCTTCTACAAAATCATCCTCATTAGGATAGAAATACAATGCATCTTCGCCATCATCCAAATTCCATTCATCATCTAGCATACCCTCTTCGCTCCTCTTGAGCAATTTAACGATAACGACGATGGAGAAAACAAGGGCAGCCGCCGCAAGGGCAATCACAAGGGCAGTAACAACAGGATGCTCGCTTGCGTAGTTCTTGGTTCTTGTGATATAGCTTGGTCTTGAGCCACATGGAAGAAATTTCATCATAACAACACCTCTTTTTCTGTATGTTTATATTATGTTTTGCTTACGCGATTTGATTTGTTTGTACGCGCCCTAGCTTTTGCGCGAATTTGCTCATATTCATCATATGCCTTTAACACCATTTGTTTTTCATCATGGTATTTGAGCAGATGATATGCCTCGTGCTTTTTGTAAAATCCAGCATCTGCAAAATATTCTTCTTGCTGGGGCTTGCAATGAAAAGAATCCGATGACATTAAATACCAATGCACCGTCTTGTTTATTGTATCTTCATGACCCCTAAAAGTATATTGTGTTTTGCCTAGGTATTTTAAGATTTTGGCAAAGGCTCTTGTTTCTTCGCGCACCTCACGAAGGGCTGTCTGCCTAAAGCTCTCTTTGGCCTCCACCGTGCCCTTTGGCAATACCCATCCAATAGACTTTCCATTTTGGTTTTTATACAAAAGGAGAACCTTCCCTTTGTGTATCACAACACCCCCACAGCTTGTAGTTTCTATCATTTTTGTTCAACCCTTTGCTGTAATATTCTATTGTGTCTCTTAAGTATAACCTTATTTCCAAATTTTTTCAAGTGCTAAATTTATTTAAAAGGTGACATTTCTAAATGCATTTTGATTTTCTTTAGCCCGCCATGCCACAGCATCAGCAAAAAAGGCACAAAAACCACTAAATAATAAGCATAGCCCGACAATAGCAATGTGTTATATATCCCATGCATTATAAAAGGCACGAAAAACGCTAGAGCTATACGATAACGCCTGTTTTGTGGTTCAAACTTAGCTATGGCAAAATGATAACCCATTATTATACCAAAAAGCCCATGGGCAGGCACAGAAACCACAGCACGCAAAAGTGCCGTAGATAATCCACCAAGTTGTGGATTGAACACATATAGCACATTTTCCACCCCTGCAAACCCTAGGGATATAAAAACAGCATAAACTATGCCGTCCACTCTCTCATTAAGGTTTTTGCTACGCCATACAAGCAAGTATAGCACAATAAATTTAAAGCCCTCTTCTACCAGACCCGCTATGGCAAAAGAGGTAAAAACTGCCTCTCCGAATTGCCCAATAGCAAGGGGCATAAACCTTGCTACAAAGCTTTGTGTCTGCATTATGGGCAGTGTAATTATACAGCCCATCACAACGCCCGTAGCTAAAAGTCGCCATGGCTCATGCTCGTATTTATCACGAATATACATATATACCAAACATATAAGCGTAGGTGCAATGGCTAGAGTACCTAATTTTTCCATATATAATCCACACTCCCATTGATGATAGTGTGGATTATTGATAAAATATTATGCCTTAATACGCCAAGTCAAGATATATCCCAAAACAAATCCCGTGACCAGCCCGCCAAGATGCGCCGCATTGCCTATATTCATTAAATTCCATTGGTTTATGGCAAGCCCAAACAAAACATTGATTACTACTAGCATCATCAGCATCCTAATATTTAGACCCTGAACATGCTGTTTGCGTAATCCCGCAACAGCGACAAGTGCGCCCAAAGCACCGAAAAGCGCACCAGATGCTCCTGCGGATGTGTATAGTGGGTTAAGCAAAATAGAAGCAAGGCTACCCAATATTCCGCTAGCCAAATAAATTAATAAGAATTTTATATGCCCAATATACACCTCTAGGCGCGTAGCAAAAATTATTAAAAAACCCGTGTTCATAAGCAAATGCAGAAAACCAATATGTAAAAAGCTAGATGTTAGCAGACGATGGTACTCGCCCATTGTAAAAACATAATAATTGGACACTGCCCCGTATCTTATCAGCGTTATTGTATTTTGCGAACCGCCATTTGCCTCCATCAATAAAAACATCAACAAATTGATAGTTATTATGGTATAGCATAAATAAGGGCGTTTTGATATAGGTATTGTGTGGTCATTTGCAATTTGCTGCACCACCCCTTTTAACGCCCTTTCGATTTTCTTTAACGCACCATCAATATTGTGCGGCTGGCTTGTATTACGCATTATCCGCAAATTTGCCGTGTCCACGCCATAATATACATCATATTTTGTCATCATTGCAAAGTCGTCTTGGTTATCAATTAGTTTTTCAATCTCACGAATATCGCCAGACAAATCTCCAACAATCATGTTAAAAACTACTGAATGGCGCATACCATAGCGGGACGTAATGGTCGCAACATATTGGTCTACAATCACCTTTTGCATCGTATAGCCCACCGTGTTTTGCATGTCAATCTCATAAATGGCATAATAATATGCCACAGAACCAGAAACCTTGCCCCACAAGCAAAGCCCTCGATTTTGTGGCAAATTAATAGATTCAGCTATAGGCATATTTATTCGCTCATATCCTGCTGCTGACATAATATTAGTAAAATTTTCCGCAAACTCTGCGTAGTTCATATGTTTTCCTTTGTTTATAAGATAAATGCCAGTCCGTACAGCATAACAATACCTGGAAGCCCTAGAAAAGTTGCTACAACCATTGTTACAACATTAATACCAACAGCAGTTGCTGCAAGCCCAAAACCCGAAAATACAAAATTGGTAACAAAAATACACAAAACACCCACAATTGCACGCCCGCAAAAACCCGCTACACGGCGCATTTTATTATTAACCACCAATACTCCTAGTACAATCAAAATACCTATGGCTACCCAAATGATAAACTGACTATCCATATTTTGCAAAAACCCCATAATATCCTTTCGCCTCCACTAGAATATTTTTCCAACAATCCCTTTATCTTTGCATTGGCGTAAATAGAACTTGTAGCGCATGTTTATTGCATTCATCTCAAAAATATAACTGTCTATCAGCACAGGGTCTGTTACAGAATCCAGCGAGCTATATATCGCATCTAGGTCTTTTTTCAATTTTTCTAAAGTTGCTAGAATTATGATGTCTTCCCCACTTATCTCCTTTTTCTTTTTTGTAAGTGGTTTTGGTCTTTTTGTTGGCTTTTCTATTGTCAAAGCTTCGTAGTTATATGCCTGTACGCTCATATCTTCCCTCCTATGTTTTCATGTGTGTTACATAAAATATAGTCAGGATTTTCCTAATTTATTCCCAATTTCCAATTTTTGTTATTTAAAATTTCTTGATGCTAAATTTATTCTCCTCGCTTTTTATCAAGCGCACGATATTTTTTCTATGGGTAAAGAAGCCAAGGGCAGCTATTATCCATAATACTACTATTATCTGACAATCACTAAAGAAAAATGTTGTCGTGGCGGCAAGCATTGTCAGTCCCACTAGAGATGCTAGCGACATGTACTTTGAAATAATCAATGTAGCCAATGCCACCAAAAATGTGATAACAAGCACGCGTAAATCAAACATAAGTGCTAGCCCAAGTGTACTAGCTATGCCCTTGCCTCCGCGGAACTTTAAGAAAAACGGGAAATTATGCCCCAAGATTACGCCAAGACCCGTAAGTAGACCAGGCAGATACTCTATGCCTTCCATGCCCCATGGGCGGCCATTAAATACATAATTGGCAAGCATAATAGCCGCTACTGCTTTCGCTACATCTAGCAAAAGTACAATGGCACCCGCCTTCGCACCCATTACACGAGTAACATTGGTCATGCCAGCATTGCCGCTACCATGGTCTCTAATATCTATTTTGCCAAAAATCCTGCCTACAAAATATGCTATTTGAAAACAGCCTACGGCATAACCTATCAAAATAAATGCAATCTCAAGATACATCATTTCCTCCTAATATTCCATATTGCTTACAAATCGAGCAATCGCCTCATCATCAATTCGTTCTACATACTCCTTTTGTTTCATCACAAGCTTGATGATGAACCGCTCAAATCCCACTGCTTTTTGCGGGTCAAAGATACCGCCCAAAAAAGCTTTTGCCTTCACTATATCTAACAGATTTTGAGGATAGTTGGTTGCAAAATATTTTTCATCTGCCGCAAAGCCTGATAAAAATAGACCCAATTTCTTTTCGGCTAAAATATTCGCATTTTCAGCAGCAAATACTTTTGCTTCCTTGCGTATGGACCCAGCATATAAAGAGCTGCCTACAATAATGCATCCATAGTCCGCAATAGATGGTAGATTGCCCTGTTTTAGGTCGCAAACAACAGCATTATCAATCTTGCTAGCTATACGATTTGCTATCTCTTTTGTCGCGCCATATTTTGATGCGTACAGTATCAAGGTTTTCATGTCTTATTCCTCACAATAAAATGTATCGGCGTACCCTTAAAGCCGAAGTTTTGGCGTATTTGGTTTTCAATATATCGTTTATACGAAAAATGCAAAAGCTCCGAATTATTTACAAAAAGTATGAATGTTGGCGGCTTTATAGATACCTGTGTCATATAGTATATTTTTAACGACACGCCCTTGACCGCAGGCGGCTGATTCATAGCCATAGCCTCTATTAGCACCTCATTAAGTATGCCTGTTTGTATGCGCAGGGCTGCATTTTGTGCCGCCACTTTTACTTCATCAAACAGATTGTTGATACGCTGACCAGTTTGTGCAGAAACAAATAACTTTGATGCATATGGCATATATTTTAGCTCAAAATCTATCTTTTCTTCGTATTTTTTCATGGTTTTGTTGTCTTTCTCAACGGCATCCCATTTATTTACCACCACAACGGCCGCCTTGCCTTTTTCGTGGGCTATGCCCGCTATTTTGGTATCTTGGTCTGTTATTCCGTCTTCCGCAGAAATCACCAAAACAGCCACGTCACATCTGTCCACAGCAGACACAGCCCGCACAAGGCTATATCTTTCTATGTTCTCCGTAACTTTGCTTTTGCGGCGTATGCCTGCTGTATCTATAAACATATATTTCTGCCCATCCTTCTCATAGAAGGTATTCACAGCATCGCGCGTAGTGCCAGCTATATCAGAAACGATAAGCCGCTCCTCGCCCAAGATGCGGTTAATAATGGAGGATTTGCCTACATTTGGCTTGCCTACGATTGCAACCTTAATGATTTCATCTTCCTCTTCCTCCACAACTTCCTCAGGAAAATAGCCACAGATAACATCAAGCATATCACCCAAACCAAGCATATTTGCAGCAGAAACAGGTATGGGCGTGCCAAGCCCAAGTGAATAGAATTCGTATAGCAAGTCCTCTTGCTTTATGTCATCAAGCTTGTTTACAACAAGCACAATCGGCTTGCCGCTACGGCGCAAAATGTCAGCGGCATCAAGGTCTCCCTCCACAATGCCCGCCTTGCCATCTACAACAAAAACCACCACATCAGCGGTATCTATAGCAAGAGTGGCTTGGCGCAAAATTTGTTGCGGAATATACTCGTCACTGCTGGCATCTAACCCGCCTGTATCTATGAGGGTGAACTTATGCTTGAGCCATGAGGTCTCTGCATATAATCTATCACGCGTAACGCCTGGTGTATCCTCCACTATAGACATGCGCGTACCTATTATTCGGTTAAATAGTGTGGATTTGCCCACATTAGGGCGACCCACAACTGCTACTATTGGTTGCATATTTTCTCCTTTTCGGGTAACAATGGTGAATACATCATTATAGCGTGATTCTCTGCCACAAATTCGTCGCCTATCAGCACGCCATTCAAATTATAAACCCCTCTACGTATTAGATTATGGCGGGTGTAGCCGCCCCAATATTCCGATTTTATCAAATGTGCTTTTTCATATACCTCATACCTGCAATCAAGTGGCTTGTCTGACATCCAAGTACCCTTTAGGTGACTTTCCGTAACTTCTAGCTTTAGCTGAAATAATTGTGCAGTATTATTTTTTATCATCAAATCACCATAGTTATAAAAACATGTTGCGCCGCTACCAAAAGGCTGCGTACGGTCAGCATCTGGAAAAACATCGTAGCCGTGGCGATGACGTTCGACCACTGTTAATGATGTATGCAAAGTCGTCCAATATATTAGATTGGAGAGTTGACACAGGCCGCCTCCTATTCCAGATTGCGCCGCTCCGTTTTGTAGCACCATACCTAATAAATACCCTTTGCGGCGTGTGGGTTTACCTATTAATTGCCAGTATGAAAATGTTTCGCCTGGGCGTATAATTACGCTATTTAACTTTGCAACGGCAATACGCAAGTTTGCTGCCTTATTATATTGCAACTGCATATCTACATCTTTTAGTTTGCGCAGTAATGGGGTTTGGTGGGAAAAATGCTCATTAGTAAGCATATTATCATTAGTTTCAGCAAACTTTATACCGCCAAAAGCCCAAACCGCATAACGCTTTAGCCTATAATACAATACCCCCAACTTTAAGCGCAGACGGCTTCTGTTTTTCGGCTGTTTTGTGCTATTATAAATTTTCATAAATCACCGTCAGGAGGGTACATCATTATAGCGTGATTTTCAGCTACAAACTCATCGCCTATTTGAATATCTTTCAAATCATATATCCTTCTATGCAAATGATTGTGGCGCGTATAGCCGCCCCAATCCTCTTGTTTTATTTCACTTTGCTTTTCGTATATCTCATATCTATATTTAGGCAGAGCATCTGATTTCCATGCACCTTTCAGTTGGTTCTCGCCCACTTCTATATGTAGTTGAAACACTTCATCGGTGTTGTTTTCTATCATTAAATCCTTGTAGTTATAAAAACATGTGGCATCACTTCCAAAAAGTTTGTTCGGCGTAGTATCGTAGCCGTGGCGATGGCGTTCTTTTACGGTCAGGGGCGTATGTAATGTCATCCAGTAGATAAAGCCCGAAAGATGGCATAGCCCACCCCCTATCTCACTATCAAAAGCACCTTTTTGTAAAACCACTCCTTCCAGATAGCCTTTACGCGCTGTTGGCTTGCCTATTAGCCACCAAAAAGAAAATGCTTCGCTAGGGTATAATGTGACCATATGCACTTTTGTCGCTGTTATATGTAAATTTGTGACTTTATTTCGCTCCAAGATAGGGTCAATGCCTATTAGGTGGCGCAATAGTGGTGTTTCATGCACAAAATGTTCATACGAAAGTTCAGTTTCGCATCGTTTAGCAAATTTTATGCCTCCAGATAACCAAAGAACATGGCGTTTCAGCCTATAGAAAGCTATGCCTAGTTTTAGGCGTATGGGATGCCTACTTTTTGGCTTAATCATTTTCATTGATGCCACTTTACCTGTCACCTCTGTTGTAATAATGCTCTTTATGGTAATAATGTCCTTGCTGCCAGTATATGAATATTTAACACTTTCACCCTTCTCAAAAAACATCACTGCCGCACATAGAAACGGCAATAATATTCCCCTTATTCACACTATCAAACCTGCGCTGAATTACTCCAAAATATTCTGCATTCTGGCGAAGTCTAATAAGTTGATTAAAACTCATTTTCTCAATCATAAAACCGCTTCCCTTTAAGTCTGTAGTGTCTATAGACTAAAATGATACGGCTTTGACATATCCCTATGCGGAAAAATCATTCCTTTTAGACTATGTAGGTCGTAAATCACAGCCCATTGCAGCACATCATCACTATTGTCTCTATAGCAGCCAACATCGCATAGAAGCCTCGATGCCTCATTTACATCAAGCTTTTCGCCTTATCATAGCGCGGATGGGCGCATGTTTCGTGAGCATCGTTGTAGCCATTATGTGCCATAAAATTTGATGCTATCTTTTCATCAACAACATACATCTCACCATTCCAATACTCTATAATCACAGATTTCCCGCTTTTATCAGCTATCAGATAATGGCAATATATGTCGCCTGAAAAATATATATTGTGTTTGCGGAAAAAGGCAATGGCTTCGTCCGCCGTTGCCGCCTTATCCAACACCAGCCTAATCATAGTCGTTGTGTTTAGCGTAATTTTATCAGGGTCGTTTGGCAGCTCTGTTATCGGCGTTTGCAAAATGGCTATTGCCAGACCTTTTTCGTTCATGCCGTTAAAAGGCAAATATGGTGCTGCCAATAGCGGTAGCTTGCCCGATATGCCCTTTGGTAGATTTTCTTTACCGTAACCAAAAGCCGTCATATCTATCACAGATATTGAGGCATAGCCGTTTTTCGGTTTAGTTTTGAGTACAAGGGACGGACAATATGGAAAATCATAATTTCGTGCGTAATAACATGCCACCATCTTTGTTTTCTGTTAAAAAGGCAGTGCAGCCAGAATCAGGCGCGCCAATTTCAACCTGCTTGCCTTTCATAAGCCGCTTTGTGACATATTGCAAGATATCGTCATCACTTTTCGCGCCTTGTTTCAAAAAATCATCAAAGCCGTAGTCGCCATAATATGTCATGGAATATATAGGATAATCATCTCGCTTTTTAAGCGAAAGCAAGCTACGCAAATAGGTTGATATACATTTTGCTCCCCCTTGCAAGTATTACAAGCTTTTCAGCGCGTTTACAAAAGCCCCGCCAGTGGGTATGATTGCCAAAACCTCTACCCCTAGTTCCTGCGATATTTCATATACCGACATACCATCAGACAGCACATTTTCGCCATAGCGCAGGCAACTGGCAGGCAAAAGCACAACGTCACCTAATGTTTTGCCTTTTAGTTGCTCCACAATATCTTGCCCTGTCAGGTAACTAGAATGAGTAATGTTTTTACCGTAAAAGTTATTTTCTATAGGCATAACATTTACATTAACAAATGGCAGGGTTAGCTTACGCATAAATTCCGCCGTAGCAAGCCCTGTAACTACAGTCACTCTCATGCCAGGGGGTCTCAGACCATCTCTGGATGTATATGCAAATTCATCAGAAAATAAAGTCAAAACACCAACGCCATTTTTTATCCTCAAAAACTCTTCATATACCTCAATTGAGGGCAACTCAACCCCTGCTCTAAGATAAAATTCATCAGATGCATACACAAAATGCGTACCCAGCTCATTTAAGAACCGCAACTGCCAAGCCTCCACTCTCTCAACAATTTGCTTGCAATCCTCATCAGTAAAGGGTTCAATATGCGGAAGACCATTTTCCTCACGATGACTCGTCAGACGTGCAGGCACTATGGACAAAGAAAACCCGCCGCCATTTACGCCTTTGGGAACCAGTCTGCTCAAATCATGAATCGTCTTTTCCAAATGCTCACCATCATTAATATCCTTACAAAGAACAATCTGCATACCCATAGCAACGCCGCCTTTGGCTAGCTTTTTAAGATATTTTAAGGTTTTACCCGCATTACGGTTGCCCATCATTTTTGCACGTAGCTTTTCATCTGTGGTATGAACAGAGATATTTATGGGGGATATACGATGCTGTAATATGCGGTCTACATCTCTTGAGGTCATATTGGTCATAGATATGTGATTGCCATGCATAAAGGATAGGCGATAATCGTCGCCTTTATGATACTCTGCATCGCGCATACCTTTTGGCTTTTGGTCTGCAAAGCAGAAAATGCATTTGTTTTCGCATACGCGTTCGTCATCCATGATGGTCGATTGAAAGCCAAGCCCCAAATCCTCGTTATTATCCTTTTCTATATCAAATAAAAACTGGTTACCATCTGGCTTTTCTATCAGAACATTCATGGTGGTATCGCCTATTGCCAGATAGTAATCAAAGATATCAAAATTGGCCGTACCATTTTTAGCCACTAGCTTGTCCCCTACCTCTATACCAAGCTCCGCACCTATGCTGTATTTGTCTACATTCGTAATCAACCTTTTCATGCAAATCCTCCTTTCAATGCTTCTACAAAATCTGCCCCTGTAGGCTCTACAACCAAAACCTTTACGTCAAGCTCTCTTGATATGTCATCCACTGTAACATTATCCAAAAGCATATTCGTATCTTTGCGCAAACAATTTTTGGGCAAAAGCAACACCTCACCCAGCTCTCGTCCTGCTAACTGGGCTATAATATCGCGCCCTGTCAAAAGCCCTGATACGGTAACATTTTCTCCAAAAAAATCATTTCTTATAGCTTTCACTTCTATGCCTGTAACGGACGAAACCAAATCACGAATGAAGCCATATGCCGACACCCCTGTGACAATTGTAGTTTTAACAGCAACAGACCACGAATCACCTTCGCAGGCTTCTTCAAATTCATATTTAAATGATGCTAGCATTCCCACGCCATTTTCTATCTGCAGAAAACCCTCATACGCTTCGTATGGTGGCAATGGCACGCCAGCCGTAAGGTAAAATTCGTCTGCTAAAAATACAAATCTTGTGCCTAGCTCTTTTAAAAATCGCTCTTGCCAGCCTTCCACTTGTGCTATTATGCTTGCACTATCAAAGGCATTTAGGGGACGTAAATACACAAGGCTATTGCCTTCACGATATCTTGTAAGCCCTACGGGTACTACAGAAAGAGAGAAGCCATCACCGCCCTCTGGTACAAGTTTGCCTAGGTCTTCTATCGTTCTATCCAGATGTTCTTCATCATTTAGCCCTTTACACAGCACCACCTGCATACCTAAAGAAATCCCGCCTTTTGCTAGCTGTTGCAAATATTTCAAGCTCTTTCCTGCTCGGCGGTTGCCCATAATGTATGAGCGGCGGTTTTTGTCTGTGGTATGTACAGATACATTTATGGGCGATATACGATGTGTCAAAATACGGTCTACGTCGCGCCCATCTAGGTTAGTTAGCGTAATAAAATTGCCGTGCATATGCGAGAGCCTATAGTCATCGTCACAAAAATACAAGCTATCTCTCAATATACCTTTGGGGTTTTGATGAATAAAGCAAAAAACACAATCATTGCGGCATATCATGGCTGTATCCATCAAGCCATCTTCAAAGGTAAGTCCCAAGTCTTCATAATCTTCTTTGTCTATTTCTAAAAGCCATTGGTCACCATCTGCCTTTTCTATCAGCACTTCTATAACAGAATCTGACATAGCCATGTAATAATCAAAAACATCAAAATTTGCAGTGCCGTTTATAGTAACTAGCTTGTCCATGGGCTCTATACCCACTTCCGCCGCAATGCTGCTTTCATCTACTGCCGTTATTATTCTTTTCATTATTCCTCCTAGGCGGCCTACTCCGTTATATCAATTGTATAACAGCGGCCAAACTGCCTCTATTGCTTCCATCGCGCCTATGCGAATAGAAGTGTGTTTCATCATCAAATGTACACATACCCGCTATTTCAATATTTTCTTCTTGTAGTCCTGCCATTATAAAACTCTGGCGGTTTATGCCCCAAAGGTCTATATGGTATTTATTTTTGTTTATCTCACTATTGTACACAAAATCCGCGGAAAATGGAAGAGATTCTTTAAATTCTTGCACGACCTCTGCTCCAACCTCAAAATTCTTACATGATATGGAAGGACCTATGCCAACCAGAATATCATAAGGATTGCATCCATATTCTTCCGTCATTTTCTTTATAGCCTCGCCAGCCATATTATAGGCTGTACCCCGCCAACCAGCGTGACAATTAGCAATAACGCGTTTTACGGGGTCGCATAGTAAAAGCGACACGCAGTCCGCATAGTATGTCATTAGCGTTTGTCCTAGGGTATTTGTCACCAAGCCGTCTCCAAATGCATCTATAGGTGGACTTTCATCAATTTTCATGATAATTGTACTATGTTGCTGATTTAACCTAACAATACTATCAACATCGCATCCTATGGCATCACAAAAAAGCTGATAATTTTTCTCTACATTATCTGTGCTATCACCACGGTTTTTGCCCAAGTTCATAGATGCAAAATACCCCTGAGATACGCCACCAATGCGGCTAGAAAAGCCATGACGCACAATGCCAGCAGCTTCTATATTCTCAAACACAAAATACACAACGCCGTTTTTTTCAACTTTTTTCATCTAACTCTCTCCAAAAGCATTTTCTATATGATTTATAGCCATCTGTTCCCGCCCAAATATTTCTATCACATCGAAACGACAATATTCATTACCATTACAGTTTCTTGCTATGTATCCATACGCCGCGGCTATTATGCTCTTTTGTTTTTTGCGCGAAACAGCCTCCATGGGGCGACCATAATCTAGCTGCTTACGGAATTTTACCTCGACGAAGACTATATATTCGCCATTCTTTGCCACAATGTCTATCTCGCCGCCATAAGCTCTATGGTTTCGTGCCAATATGGTATAGCCCTTGCCCTCCAGATAGCCTGCGGCCACAGTTTCGCCATAATTCCCCGCCGTTTTGCGCCTATCCATTTCTTCTCAAGCCTTCCAATTTATCCAAATCATCTACAAACACAAGAATTTTTGCTACAACTTCATATAGCTCTGGCGGTATTTCATCGCCTAGGTCTACTTTCGTTAGCTGTTCAACAAGTGCGGGATTTTCATATAGTGCGACATCAGCATCTACTGCTGTATCCATTATCTTTTGTGCCATATGCCCAGTTCCGCGCGCAACAACCTTAGGCGCAACATAGTCTGCTTTATATTGCAGAGCCACCGCCTTTTTTCTAGCTATTTCTTGGGCTTTGTTTAGAGGCTTATCATTCATTCCTTATACCCTCATATCAAATGAATATCGTTTTGGCGCAGCATTTTCCGTACCAGGCATGTTATTTGGCACCGCTTCTTTTTTCTCGCCGCTTGCTATATCAAATTTTTCGTCTATCATCTTTAGTCCAAACCCAGATAGCTGATACCCCACCTCGCTTAGCATATCTGCCAGCTTTGCTTTATTTGTATTTACATGCATAATGGTTCTGCCGCTATCAGTGCGAAATTGCAGACTCACATCACGCCCTGCCTTATTTACTAATATCTCCACACGCCCCAAATTCGCCATATCTAGCCCTATCAAAGCTGTAGCATTTTTGCCGCTCGTTTTTCTTGCCGCTTTTTTCTTAAAAATGTGCAATTCCGCCGAGTGTTGCTCGCCTGTTAGTATGAAAGGAAATTGATAGTACATCTTTGTTTCGCCTATGTTGCGACCAAAGTCCAGCATATCGCTTATGTTATCTAGGCTTTGGCGTATGGGAGCATTATTTTCGCCGCTTTGGCGTAAAAATACCGTCATTTCCTCGGTTAATGCGCGTAGCTCTGTTAGATATTTGCCTAGCTCTGTTGTTTGGCTGTTTAGTAGCTCTATGGGCTGACCTCCCTGAGGTTGAGGTTGTATTTGTACTTGCGTTTGTACTTTCGGCTCAAAAATCAGCTTGCCCTCCACTATGCTTTGCAAAGTCTCTCTGATAGATGGGTTTTGGAAGGTTGCATTGTCCACAAGCCTCTGCAAATTAGCCGCCTCATTCCGTAAATTCATCTCTCCACTGGCCAATTTCTGAAAAACCTCCACCGTACGCTCTATAGGCGCAAAGTTGTTTTCCATCAAAAATGCAATGCGGTCAAAGGGTACATCAGGCATGGAATAACGGAAAAAAGCCGCCCTTTGCACGCTTTGGTGGTCTATAGGCAGATTGTGCGCCACAAGCTCTTGTATCAGCGCACTATTTTGGTTTGTTTGCTGCATATTTGCCGCAGAAAGTGCCTCTTTCACTATGCTGGCCGACACCTGAGAATTTTCTCCCACAGTCGCACCTCGCAAGAACTCAAGTGTAATTTGAGCTGGCGCACCATTTTGACCTGCTATATTTTCGCGTACAACAAAGGTAGCGTTATCGCCAATCCGTGCATCTGGCGATGTTAGTGTACGCGCAGCAAGCACACCCTCGCCCACCTTTAGGTTTATCACCCCAGGCTGTATATCCAAAATCTCCGCAGAAAAAACCTGCCCAGCCACAAGGTCTGTCAGGCTCTTTGCCACCTGCGCCGCCTTGCCCTGCGCTATCTGCGCAACTTCAGTATTTTGACCGCCAGCGTTCTCATAGCCCGCACTGCCAGCCGCAGAAACATCTGGTATAGAACCAGCACTCTCAATCCCGACAATATTTATCATAATTGTCACCCCAAAAATGTCCTTCTATGTATGGGCGTTGCCCCATGCTTGCGTATCGCCGCCATATGCTCCGCCGTGCCATAGCCCTTATGGCGGTCAAAACCATATTGCGGATATGCCTTGTGATATTCCGTCATCATCCTGTCCCGCGATACCTTAGCAAGCACGCTTGCCGCCGCTATTGATGCCGAAAGCCCATCACCACCCTGTATCATGGCGCAAGGCGCATTTAGCTCAGGTCGCGCATTGCCATCTATCAAAGCAAAGTCGGCACTAGGCACAAGCCCGCTCACAGCAAGCTCCATAGCCCTAAGCCGTGCTTGCAATATATTTATCTCGTCTATCTCATTATTATCCACATATGCCACATGCCATGCCACAGCCACGCTCAAAATCTCATCATATAGCCGTTCACGCACCTTTTCTGATAGCTTTTTAGAATCATCCAGCCCACGAATTATGCAGTCTTCGGGCAAGATAACAGCCGCCGCCGCAACAGGTCCCGCCAAAGGTCCTGCCCCTGCCTCATCCACACCGCAAATACGCATATACCCCCGCTGTGCATAACGCCCCTCAAAAATCAACATCTTGCGCAACCGTGCTTCCTCTTCGCACCATTTATTATACCGCTTTTTGTAACTTTCAACCAGTTTTTTTACTCCCTCGCGTTCATCGCATTCAAATTGCACCCATATTTCGGGCAACTTCGCAGGCTTCGCGCTTTCCAATATATGTTTTATGGCACTTATTGTCATGTTTATCACCTAAGACTATTATAACCCATAAGCCCTTGTTAAGCAATAGCATTACCCAAATTCCCCTCCGTGGAGGGGTGCGCGAAGCGCGGGGTGGTTCTACAGCAAACCATATCCGCCATTCTCTCCACACCCATTCTCCTTCAACAGCTCATCATAGGTCGTCTTCAGCACATTCCTAATTCCCTGCGACTGCGATGCCTGAACATGTTGTATGCCGCGCTCTATCTTAACCAATGTCTCGCGTGTCATATCTATGCCCATAAGCTATAGGCGTGTCACAAGCTGCGTTTGCCCTATGTCACGCGACAATCGCACTACTCTGATGTTTGCGCCGATATGTATTTTGCTGTCTTGTTTAATTTTTTGTTCCATATTGCGCTAAATCAGATATATCCATACCCAAAACCGAATACACCGAATGCCTGTCAACAATCCAAAATACACCCAACAAAGATTGGTTTAACCTAGATTGTATTGTATAGATACATAAAAAATGCCGCCACGAACTTCACCCAAGGCGGCATTTTTATTCACAATCATTTTCTACTAATTCACCACAAGCGACGCACCCGAAGTAGCCAATGTCATATCCACTTTCTTCAAGGCTTCATCATAGCCTATACTCTTAGCCTCCACAAAAGACTTATCATTACGCAAGTAATTCATACCCACAAGCCCAAGCTTCACATCCCCAAGAGCCGCGTGAGCTTTCACATGATAACCCAGCGTGCTGTATGATGGTAGCACAACCCCCAACTTACCATTAGAGGTCTCCACATGCCAATTGTAGTGGTCGTAGGCGGTAAAGCCTGCTATCTGCATGTCCACCGCTCCGTTAAATGTGGTGGCTTTTAGGTTTGCTATGTCTATTTTGTGTATGCTTATGCCGCCATTAAAGTTTTCTATGGTGGCTGTGTGGGCGGCAGAATCCTTTAGAATCAAGCCGCCGTTATTGCTTTCTATTACTATGTTTTGCGCACTTACTTCCGCTACCTCTGTGCCGCCATTCATGCTTTCTATTTGCACAAAATTCGCCGTCAGAGTTGCTGCGCGTATATCACCATTTACGGTGGCTATGCGCACATTATCAAACATGCTCTCTGGTACAAAAGCATCTATGCATACGCGCTCAAAGTCGTTTTCATCATAGGCAAGATAGTATTTATTGCCTAGCACGGCAAGTTCGGCTTTTGCACCTGCGCGTTTTGCCACGGTATATATTTTTGCAGAGATTTTATCGCCATTATATCCCTTTACAAGCACCTGTCCATTAAGACCGCTTAGATTAAGTTCCGCTCCATTTTCGCGCACCAAAATTTCTATCATTTCTTCTATGCCAGCACCGCTGCTACTTTTTGCAGGGCGGGTAGGTGTCGGGGCTTGCGGAAAATATGTGCCGCTACCAGAACCACTTGCGCTACGCTTTTCACCATGCGCCGAGAGCGATTTTGATATAGAATCTGCTGCACTTGCAGTTTTTACCACCACAGTTTCCGCCGCCTTTTTCAATTTTGGCTCCATATCTTTCATAAACGCGCCAAATTTCTTGCCCATCTCATCAACAGCACTGCCAGTTTTTGGCGGTGCTGCGCTATTTGGGCGCGGTGCGCTATCTATACTGCTGCCAGATGGCACACTGCCACCGCTGGCAGGTCTAGGCGGCATTTGGCTACCAGCACCCGTCCCACCCATGGGCAACGGCGGCGTATCCGCCGAAGCAAGCAACTTTGCCGCATCTTCCGCATTTATCTTACCTTCTTCTAGCATCTTTAATATCATCATCTTTTCGTTAGCCATTTTCTATACCCCTTTCACATACACAATTATCCACATAATATATACGAAGTATATCATAAATAGTTTATAACAAAATACATAAAAAAGCAACCACCGCAATAGTTGCTTTTTGGGACAGATAATGCTATAATAATCTTTACATTTTAGGCAAATGAGGTGTTGATTATGAGAAGCAAAGAAAAAAGAACAGGTCTTATCGTTGCTTTTGTGCTTTTATTGATATTGCTTGTGGCGATAGCCTTTGCGATAACACAGAATATTTTTAGTAGCAGTCCCGCAAATTTTGTTCGCGTGCCTGTGGTTCAAACGCATGTGTTGTCCCAAGATGGTAATACACATATGTTTGGAGCGCAGGTGGTAATAGAACTAGACCCAGATGCGCCAAGTATTGACGGAAGCGCATTATACGCCGAGGTTTTGGCAGCCATATCTAGCCTTAGCTATGAGGATATTTCGGGGTTTTATGGCATGGACATACTACGAGATGCTGTACGCGCAAGAGTTTCGCATAATCTAGGGAACGACATAGAGCTGCTTGGCGTGTATTTTTCTCAATTTCTAAGCGATATGCCTCTTCCGAACCTAGAAGAAGACCGCGTGCCAGGCAGAAATCCATTTGCAGATATATTTCTTAATAACTAAGAGCCTGCGCTTAATCCATATCTCTTAATGGGAACACGTTTATGCTCCGATATTTTATGCGCACGCTCTATTTTTTCATAGTTTGTGCCTATTTCACCGTTTAGCAAATAGCTGTCAATCTCCGCATAACTAATACCCATTTCTTGCTCATCTGTTTGACCTTCAAAAAGCCCAGCAGATGGGGCTTTTGTCCAAAATATCTTTGGTGCGCCCAAATACTGTAGAAATTCGTAAATCTCCGCTACAGTTAGGTCAGCAATGGGATTAAAATCGCAACCGCCATCACCCCATTTGGTGAAATATCCCATATGGGTTTCACTGCGGTTACCTGTACCCGCCACAAGCGCACCATATGTAGCGGCTATGGCGTATAATGCCGTCATGCGCAAGCGCGGATTGATATTTGTGCTTGCGGCTGCATTAAGCTCCATAGGCAAAGCAGCAACTATTGCTTGCTTTGCCGTTGTTAAGTCTGCCGAAATATGCTCTATGCCAAAATGCTCTGCAAAAAGCAGGGCATCTTTTGTATCTTCCTCAAAATTACGCTTGCTTTCGCAGGGCAAAATAACACCAAGGGTATTTTCACAAGCCATTTTGCACAAAATGCCCACAAGCACAGAGTCTTTGCCGCCGCTAGACCCAAAAACAATGCCCCTAGCCCTAGAATCCGCTAGTATTTGTTTTATCCACGCAACTCTATCTGTTGTTTCTTTAGCATAATCTCTAATCATTTTTTCGCAATATCCTCCAAGCATATCCTAGCAAAAGCATCCAAGTGTATATAGTCATTTTTTTCCAAAAAATCTCTTAATTCAGCCTCTACCGCGATGCTTTCGCTCAAACCCGCCATTTCCGCGGAAATATCTGCAAGTATGGAAATAACATGGTCGCAACCATACGGCATGGCGTTCTCTAACCTTTGTGCCAAAGTATCTTTATGCTCCTCAGTAAAAACATAGATTTGCTTCATAGCAATCACCTCTCTAATTTATGATATGTAGAGGGTCTGGCTACATTGAGGATATATCTCGTAACATTTCTTCCAGCTCGGCTTTATTAAAATTATACTGCTTATTGCAGAAATGGCAGCTTACATCCGCCTTGCCATCTTCTTCTATTATCTGCCTAAGCTCATCCGCGCCCATAGTTATGAGTGCGCCTATCACGCGCTCCTTATCGCAATTACAGTAAAATTCTAACGGTGCTTTTTCTGTTATCTCGCATCCAAGGTCAGAAAGCAGCATATCAAGCACATCTTCTGGTGTTTTACCGTCATCTAGCAGATTTGTAATGGCAGGGAATCCCGCCATTTTTGCTTCAAGCACATCTATCAGAGTATCGTCAAAACCAGGCATCAGTTGCAGAAAAAATCCACCCGCTTGTTTTATGCTATAGTCGCGCTCCACGAGCACACCAAGCGAAACTATGGATGGCACTTGCTCAGAAAAAGCATAATATCCCGCCACATCCTCTGCCACCTCGCCAGAAACAAGTGCCAGAGTACCCACATACGGCTCTTTCAGACCCAAATCGCGTATAACGGTTATTTGACCAGCACCTATAGCTCCGCCCACATTTAGCTTGCCATCCGCGCGGCTTGCTATATCGCCTTTTGGATTATGAGCATAGCCGCGTACACGCCCCATGCCATCGGATGTGGCTAACACACCGCCTAAAGGACCATTACCTTTTATGCTTACCGTTATTAGGTCGGTCTCATTGCCAGACATCAACCCCATTATGGCTGTAGCAGCCAACAGTCGCCCCAAGGCAGCAGATGCCACGGGAGTTGTGCCATGTATCGTTGCCGCTTCGTTCACCAAATATTTTGTTGTAGCCACAAAAGCGCGTATGTGACCGTTTGCAGCGGTTGCTCTTATACAGTAGTCTTTCATTCGATTATAGTCTCCAGTTTAATTCATTTTTAATTCATTTAACAAACTTTACATTAAACGTATCCAATAGCTCCTAGAATTCGCTATTTTATAATCTCCCGCCAATTAAGGTCGCCACGGTCAAGTGCTAAAAGCAATGTTTCCGCTGTAGCAAGATTGCTCGCCATAGGTATGTTATGAGTATCACAAAGGCGCATAATGCCAGCTATGCCTGGCTCGCCTAGATGAGCCTGAACGGGGTCACAAAGAAAAATTACTAGGTCTATGTCATTGTGGGCGATTTGTATGGCAAGCTGCTGTTCCCCGCCCAGCCGCCCTTCCAAATGCTTTGTAACATTTAGACCTGTGGCTTCTTCGATGATGCGCCCTGTAGTACCTGTGGCATAAACTGTGTGCCTACTCAAAATATGACGATACGCAATGCACAAATTCTCCATCAAAGTTTTTTTGCTATCATGCGCCACAAGCGCGATATTCATAAAATCACCCCTCCTCACATAATTTTCAATTAGTCGTAGCTATGTCCCATATTTTCAAACATGGAATATTCCCTTGTCATACCAACATTAAGCACAAGCCCTATCATAGCCATAAAAACCCAAAGCGAGCTACCACCAGAGGATACAAAAGGAAAGTTCATGCCTGTATTTGGCAATAGCCACGCGTTTATGGCTGTATTTGTAAAGGCTTGGAAAGCCATGGTAACAGCAACACCAGTGGCTATCAGCTTGCCTAAAAACACCTCTGAGCGGTGCGCTATCATAAGGCAGCGTAAAACTATTAACAATGCCACCGCTATAACAGCCACAGAGCCTATGAAACCAAGCTCTGCGCCAATTACAGAAAACAAAAAGTCATTTGTTGCCTCTGGTATAAAAATTTGATTGTTAAAAAGTCCGCGCCCCCATAAAAGCCCGCTGGACATAGCCGTTACAGCTTGTTCATTCTGCCATGTACCCGCACCATCACCATATTCAGGGTACAAAAAATCCCATATTCTTCTTTGTTGCCATGGTGTCAGTATATCGTCTATCAATATGGGGGTTTCGGCGTGTAGGTCGATGTAAAAAAATAGCAAAACAGGCGCAACAACCAGCGTAACTACTATAACATACTTATAACTAATTTTTCCAACATACAGCATTGCTAGCATAATTATAACGCTCACGGTGGATGCCGAAAAAGATAGTTGCATATTTATAAGCGCGACAGGCAAGGCCGTAGCCGCAAAAATTAAGACAATAACCAAGGGATTGTTTATTCTATCTCGATATTTATCCATTATCTTTGCCAGCACAATTATCATAAAGATTTTTGCAAATTCTGATGGCTGTATGCCAAATTCAAAACCGCCAATTTCCACGCCAATCCACCGTGCAACACCTCTTGTATCTGGCATAAAAAGCACAAGAACCAAAAGCGCGATATTAACGACATATATGGGAATATAGAATTTACAAATAAACTCATAGTTCACAAAAGCCATGAACATCATTATGCCGATACCCGTAACCAAAAATATCAGCTGATTGATAAAAACAGACGAAACATTGCCATTACCTAGCCCCGTAGCAGAGCCTATCATAAGCAAGCCAAATAAGGCCAAGGCAACCACCAAGACCAAAAGTATATAGTCAAAAGACCTTATATCGCGGCGAATGCTATTCATATAGCTTTACCTTTCACTATCTCGTCTTCCAAGACTTTATTGGTATATTTGCAACCAAAGCTGGCCCTTCAGAGCCATTTATGTCAATATCTAAAGAATCTTCATCAATTTCCACATAATTAGCTAAAACTTTAAGGATATCTGATTTTAGCATCTCCAAAAGCTCAGGAGTGGTGTTCATGCGGTCTTGAATAAGCACCAGTTGCAAGCGATTTTTTGCTATCGCGCCAGATTTTGGCTGCCTTTTAAATAAGCCAAAGAAATCCATTTTTATCTCACCTCTCCTTTATTTTCCATTTCCTATGCGGAA
The DNA here is from genome assembly GCA_009784575.1 of Defluviitaleaceae bacterium. Classification (GTDB taxonomy): domain Bacteria; phylum Bacillota; class Clostridia; order Lachnospirales; family WRAX01; genus WRBK01. The sequence goes on from WRBK01000006.1 coordinate 39,900, forward strand.
AATCTTTTTTAGCCAGTTCATTAGACCGCCCGTTTCTTCTAAGTCCATAAATGGTACTTCGTTGCCCATTATGCGCTGTGTGATATTTCTAAATGCTTGCCCTGCGCGGGAGTTGTTATCTGCTACGGCTGGCTCGCCCTTGTTGGTGGAAACCACAATGGATTCATCATCTGGCACAAGCCCAAGAACATCTATGGCGAGGATATCCGTCACATCCTCTATGGTCATCATCTCGCCGCGCCTTATCATATCTGGGCGCAAGCGGTTTAGGATAAGGCGGATATTTTTGATTTCTGATGCCTCTAAAAGCCCTACAATTCTATCCGCATCGCGTACACTAGATACTTCGGGTGTTGCCACCACCACGGCACGGTCTGCCCCTGCTATAGCATTTTTAAAGCCTTGCTCTATGCCCGCAGGGCAATCTATTATTATGTAATCATACTCTTCGCGCAAGGTTTCGCATAGTTTCATCATTTGCTCTGGCGAAACTGCTGATTTATCCTTGGTCTGCGCTGCTGCAAGCAAAAACATAGTGGGATAGCGTTTGTCTTTTATAAGGGCTTGCTTTAGGCGGCATTTGCCCTCCACTACATCCACAAGGTCATATACAATGCGGTTTTCAAGACCCATAACAACGTCAAGATTACGCAAGCCTATGTCGGCATCTATTAGCACCACATTTTTCCCCGCTATGGCTAAACCACAGCCTATATTGGCAGAGGTGGTGGTTTTCCCCACGCCCCCCTTGCCGCTGGTAACAACAATAACTTCGCCCATCTTTTCCATCCTTTCGTATTTCTAATTCGTAATAGGTGAAATATAAATCTCCTCGCCCTTAACAAAAGCATATACGGGGTCGATTTTATTTTTATTTTCCTTTAGCATATCCTTAGGAAAATATGTAATTTTGTCGGCTATGCGTAGCTGTATTGGTTGCATGGATAGCGCGCATACAAAAGCATTATTATCACCGCTAGCTCCAGCATGAATAAGACCGCGCACAGCTCCAAAAACTACCACATTGCCCGCCGCAACCACCTCTGCTCCTGCATTAATATCACCTAAGATAACCACAGAACCATTGTGACTTATGGCTTGACCATTTCGCAAGCCGCTCCTGTGGAAATATGCACCGTCTGTAGGAATGCTCGCAAAAGAACCAAGGGGCTTGCGCTCGTCCTGTTTCTTTTCTTTTTCAGCATCAGTATCCCCCGTCAAATCTTCTATAAAAGATATGGACAGGTTAGTTTCTTCGTTAATAATCTCTATCAGCGACAAAACCTCTTTTTCAGCTAACTTTTTGCCCTTAAATGATATCGTAGTCGATGCGTCGGCAAAAAACTTGCTGGAAGAGCGGATTTTTTCGCGTAGGGATTCTGATATGTCATTAAAATTAGCATCCTCTGCTAAAATTATGATGATACCGTCTTTGCCGCCTTTAAAAATTACACTGTTATTCTTTTGCATATTTACCTCATTCGTAAGAATAGTCCATATAACATTATACACTAAAATTCTCAAACTTCATACACTTTTTTTCGGGAAAATACAACTAATCTATGGCAAAATTAAAAATCTGTCCAGCTAACTGAGTTGCCCTTGTGCCGCCGCCTGTATTTTCTATGATTATTGCCAGTGCCACCGTTGGGTTTTCTGCGGGCGCATAGCCTATAAACCAAGAATGGTCTATGCCTGTTTCGTTCTGTGCCGTACCTGTTTTGCCTGCCACCTGTATATGTGACAAAGCGGCTGGCGTGCCTGTGCCTGTGTTTACGACCTCTATAAGCATTTCATTTAGTCTTGCCGCCATTTGCGCATCCATTATTTGCATCATAGATTGCGGAGAAGTTGCACCAGACACATTACCAAAACCACTTAGTGTGCCATCTACTATATATGGTGTCATCACTATGCCGCCATTTGCTATTGCCGCCGCTATTAAAGCCATATTTAGCGGTGTTGCGGTTGTTCGTCCCTGCCCTATTGCTGTTTGTATCAGCTCATCTATGGCAGGATGCTCACCCATAGGAAATTGCGGCATGGACACTACCAATTCAAATTCTATCCCACTATTAAACAGCATTTGCTCTGCCGCATCTATTATTGGTCTTGCGCCTATCTCTTCAGTTATCTTAGCAAAGAATCCATTACAAGATACCGCCATGGCACGATGCATATCTACCAGCCCATGCGCCTGACCCCCCCAACATTGTATGGTTTCTCCATCAAAATGAGCATGGCCAGTGCATTCAAAAACAAAATCTAGCCAATGAGATGAGGTTTCTAGTGCCGCAACCGCCGTTACCACCTTAAAGGTAGAGCCAGGGGGATACAGCCCTTGCGCAGCACGATTTAGCAGAGGGCTATTGCTTGTGTCGGCTATGAGATTACCCCATTGTTCCGTCACATTGTTGGGGTCGAATGATGGGGTAGACACCATGGCCAATACTGCGCCTGTGGTAGGATTTAGCACAACAACAGCCCCGCGCGAATCGCCAAGACTATTAAAAATCATCTGTTGCAAGTCTGCATCAAAGGTTGTGATAATTGAATTTGCGCGTAGCTCCTGCCCCATAATTACATATGTGGCACGCTGGACAAGTTCCCGATTAAGATGATACAGCGTAAAATTGCGCGAAAGCTCTAAACCTGCCTTGGACATGCCGCTATAACCCACGGTATGTGCAAAAGCTGCCCCAAAATGATATTGGCGTGTATATAGACCACTATCTTCATCAAAAATGCTCTCTGCTATGGGTGTGCCGTTAGTATCATAAATAGTACCCCGCCTCATATCGTCATTAACCATAGCAACACGTGGATTGCGTGGGTTTGCAATAAAATCACTAGCTTCAAATGCCGCCACATACACAAAATAGCCGCCAAGAGCGATAAAAAGCAAAGCCATAAGCCAGAACATTATTCTCAGATTTTTATGCAGTTCTTTCATAAAATCACTCCAAATCGGAAATCAATGCTAGTGCTGCCGCCATCGCATCACCATCCACCCAGATATCAGGTTGTATACCAACACCTTCCGCAAAATGCCCTTCTGGCCACAACATCATGGTTCTTCCTAGCCCAAAGGCTATGCCTGTATTTGGCAAAAATAGATTGCTGTATGTGGCATCAAACGCCAACATGCCTGCTGTGGCAGTGCCTATCACCAAGGTATTCGTTATATTAAACGCCATGTCCACAAAAGCTTCTGCCGCTGATAGCGTTCCCCTGTCTGTTAGCAAAATCAGGGTTTGCTCGCGTTGTACTATCCTGCGCGGCTCGTTATGAGAGAGAGTATAGCCATCGCCAAAAGGTTCAAAAGCGCGAAAGTAGCTCCATGTATCTGGTGGGTTTTGAAATTGGTTGTTTGGGTTAAATTCAAACAATGCAGGGTCATACTCCTGCGTATTAAGAGACACAAAGTTACTTGGCACAATCTCGCCTGTCAGAGTATGAAGCCAGCGAACAGGCAAAAGACTATTTCCGCCTATATTACCACGAATATCTACAATTACCACGGGTTCATACCTTAGCTGCTCTGCAAAGCTTATAAAAGTCACAGCATGTTCCACGCCCCAAGCATTTTCATGACCATCAAAACCCATAGCCGCTACAGTTACTATAGGCACATTGCCAGCATGACCAAACCTAGGCATTTGTGCAGGGCGCGACTGCTGCTCGCTTTCTCTAACGAAGGTACGAGGCGAAATTATATCGCCTTCATAGATAAAGTTTGTGCGATATGTATTTGCCCATGTACCCGAAATCAGAAATATTGGGCGATAAAATAAATCGCCATCCACGCTTGTATGCAGATGCATAACGGTATCAATATCATGCCCTTCTATCTCTAGCAAATATAACCCTGTTGCCCTGTTTATAAATCCATCTGCTGTTTTATCATAAAATAGCCCAAGCCTATGAAAATACGCAATCTCCGAACCCATGCGCTCTCCGCCAATCCAAAAGTGATTATCCACAACATTGTAAGTTAAATGTCTGCGTAAAATATCCGCATAATCTACAGCAAGAATTTCCGTTACGCCAAGAGCGAAAAGCTCTGCCGTAACATCGCCTAATGTAGCAGCAAATACACCATCGCCGCCAAAAAACACATAACCGCCATACACATCGCGTAAAACATTAAATAGCACCCAAGCATCCGCTACAGCATCATCTAGCGTTACAAATTCTGGCGGGCTTTCTGGCGGGCCGCCCCAACCATACCAAAACCTTTGCGGTATACGCGGTGTTGGGGTGCGCCCTTTAGTCATAGAAAGCAGCATATTATAGTCAGGCTTTATTATGCCCTCGCGGCGTGTCTGTGCTGTACCCATAGCATACTGCAAATCTAGTATTATATTTTCTGCTCGTAGTATTTCCTGCGGCTGCTCCACTTCTTCTGGCTCTGGAATTTCTTCAATTTCATTCAAAATTTCTTCATTAATCTCATAATTTTCGTCACCACAAGAGGCAAAAAGAAAAAGCGTAGCAATAGTTGCAAAAATCATTGCCCATTTTTTCATTCTTCTTCCTCCCTCAATTGCCCATTAAGCCAATTTAGTATACCAAGCATAATAATTGTAATAAACACCGAACTACCGCCATAGCTCACAAGCGGCAGGGTTATGCCTGTCATAGGTATTAGCCTTATATTACCACCTATGGATACAAAAGCTTGGAAAGTGATAAATACAGTAAAACCCAATGTCATAAGCGCATATAATGGGCGTTTTGCACGCCTCGCCATATCTGTCCCACGCAGAAGTATCATGGCATAAAGGCAGATAAATAAAAGACCAAAAACCCAACCAAACTCTTCTGCGATAGCAGAAAAGATGATATCACGTTCTACCACAGGTATCCAGTTAGCCATGCCGCGCCCTAGCCCTGCTCCGAATGGCCCCCATGTGGCTATAGCGAAAAGCGACTGTGTAAGCTGAAAACTCTCATTTGCCATAAGCGGCCAAGGATTGAGCCAAGCTGCAACGCGTATGCGTAGATGCGGGAAAAGCTGATACGCTACAACGGATGCGGCGGCAAAAGCGGCAAAGCCCCCGAGGAATAATGGCCTGCTTCCTGTCGATGTATAAAAAATTACCATAAAAACCATAAAAAACATCAGCGCAGAGCCAAGGTCACGTTGTAATACCAAAATGCCCACCATGCCCGCACTAGCCAGACCTATAAAAACCAATTTGCCTATGCTGGGTTTGAAGCGGAATGCACACGCTAAGTATAGAACAAATAGAGGCTTTGCAATTTCTGACGGTTGGAAAGATATGCCGAAAATAGAAACCCATCGTGCCGCACCAAATTCATCTATAGAAACAAGAGGTATGCCAATAATGCTGCCCAAAATATCGGCAATAAAAACTATACCTATAAGCCCAGCACATAAAACCAAAAACAGTTTTTCTAATTTTTCGATTTGGCTAAAAATACGAAATATGGCAGGGATAAGCAGGGATACAGCAAAGCCGATGACAGCAAAAATAAATTGGGCAGAAGCTAGGCTGGGGTTTAGCCTATATATAGCCACAAAGCCTATGGCAAGCAAAAAAAACATGGTGTGCGTCATTATCGGGCAAGCACGCTTGAATACGCGCATGGCAACCACAGGGCCTGCTATGATAAAGAGCAAAACAAAACCGCCGAAAAGCAATGTCTGCAAATCGACGCTCATGGCAATATCATCAAAAGCTAAAATAGCAAAGGCAAAAATGGCAAACAGTATGGTAGCAGCCCAAAGACCGCGAGGCTGCGTTACCGCATCTTCTTTACTCTCTTTAAAAATAAATCGCCCCGCCATAAAAATAAAATATGCCATTAAAAAAACGAAATAATATCTGCTAAGAACCGATAGAAAATCAAGGATACTTCATCACACCTTATTTCTCTTTGTCGTCTGTCACTGCTTTTTTCTTACTTTCCGCGCTTTTATATTTATTCTTAATTTCTAGCTTCTTTTCTGCTTCGGCTAGTTTGCGCGTTAGTTCTTCTACTTCCGCACGTTTTGTCAAAACCTCGTCTGCCATAAAAACACAGGCATATAAGGATTTTATGAGATAGTTCATCGGAAATGATGAGCCAGCATTGTCAAATTTTTCTATAGTTGCCAATATATATTTGTACATCTGCTCAACGTATGCATCGTCTTGTTCGCTTACAATGCGTATATTTTCGTTAAAAAGCTTTAGATTATACCTTTTGCTCATGCTATTCCCCCACGGTCATAATACAGTAATTCGTTTTATGATAATAGTATACCACTTTTCGCGCCATTTTCCAACATATTTTTATTATTTTTGTCGAAATTTTGCGTGTTACAGTAAATTAACTTGAAAATTTTTCGCTAAAATAGTATACTATAATGACTAGGAGATTTATGTAGACATGGAGGTAAAATTTATGGATAAACTAACAAAGCTCGCGATGCGCATTATCGCCGTGCTTGTTTTTAGTCTCTTTGTGGGCTTTTTTTCGCCTGTTGCGGTATATGCAGATGTGTTGCCTGTCCCCGTAAATGAAGCATTGAACCAAGCACAGCCAGGCCCTGCTGACTTTCGGGTGGTATCAGGTAATACGCTTAGATGGGATGCTGTCTCTGGTGCAACATCATATACTGTATGGCTCGATGCTAATGATTGGTGGCTTCTCCAAGAGGTTAGCGGCACTTCTTTAGATTTGCAAGATGCCTTTCGCATAAATACAACTCTTGCATCTGGTCAGTCGGTACGGTTTGTTATCGTTGCCAATTTTCCTAATGGTATGGCATCCTCTCCTGTGTCTTATCATTGGCAGATGCACGGTAATCAACATTCTGGACAGCTAACTGCCCCAACTGGGCTTAGTACCAGCGGCAATCTTTTAAGCTGGCATAGCGTAACGAATGCCACGCAATATATGGTGGTACTAAACACAGGTTCGTGGAGCAGGATATACTTCACAACCAGAACCACAGCGAATTTGGAGGATGCGTTCGCTGTTTCTTCTAGCCTTGCATCCGGACAAGTTGTTAGCCTTTCCGTGTTTGCCTTTGCTCCAAATTTTCTAGGCTCACCTGAAAGCCAAATTGTCTCGTGGACAAACCCACACCATTGGACACCAGCCCCTGGTCAGCTATCTATACCCACAAACTTCTGGATAGAAGACCATAATATATTAAGATGGAGTCGTGTGGACAATGCCAGCACATATCTTATTAGCGTACATGTAGATGGACACGTTTTGACCAGCAGAAGCACAACAGATATTTTCATGGACCTTAATGATTTTATTCATAATCATCCAAACACATTATGGCGCGGTCGCGAGGTCAGTGTTTCTATAATAGCTAGGGCAACAAATTGGTCAGATTCGCGCGAGTTGTTTACAGTTTGGTGGGTTTCTGGCGGCGGTGGCATACCCCCTGCTCATGATACCCGCAGCGTGCGTGTGGATGCATCTTGGGCTACCTTCCCTGAAATATCAGGTACTGGACATTATCGCTCAGGCAATACCGTTATAATAAATGCTGGTCACAGGGCTGGTCATGATTTTTTGGGCTGGTTCGTTGTCAGCCCTGCAAATCTTATTCTATCAGACTTTGAGGGGCGTATCACCTCATTTATCATGCCCAATGTTGATGTTATTGTTGAGGCTGTATGGTGGCGACACGGCACTGCACCTCCCACATTACCATCACGTCTAGGCAATGTGCAAACACCAACCGTAAACTGGCAAAACCGCAATCTTGGCGGTGTTTCATTCAATTACAGTTCTGGTAATTTCCCCGAAACTCTGTCTCTAGTGCAAGGTAGCACCATTAATTTCCAAATGAGGGTAGAGCGTCATATGGCGAACTTTGGCGCAACTTTTGTAGGTCAATGGTTACGAAATGGCACGGCGCATGGCTCAACATTCCCTATAGTGCTTTCTAGCGCAGGCTTTGCAGATGTAGAGCTGCGCATAAACAGCCTAACATCTGCTATGACAGGTCAGTATTCCTTACGTGTAGCAACCATCGTGGATGGCAATACCACGCATGTGGATATTAGCCGAGCAGCATCCCTTTCTATCTCTGGACAAGGTACAGCTACCGTCTGGCCACAAGAGCCTCAGTTGCCAGAGCTAGCTACCGTAAATGCAATACCAACAACGAGACCACCTCTGCATCATCCGCCCATAGGGCAGACCACACCAAGCTTTACGGCAATACCTTCCACCCCTAGTCATAATCATGATTTGGTGATGAATGGCATGGATATAGGTAGTTCAGTGTTACAGATGCTACCAAACACAAATGTGGTGCGCCTATATGGTCAAACCTTGGATGCCTTAGTAGATAACGGCACAACTTTATTTGTGGTTAATGATATAGTTTGGGTTATTATGCCTCCAGAGTTTTTGGCGCATCTGCGGGATGCAGGCGGCAACTTCATAGGCACAAACGGCGGCACATTTAATATAACTATAAACGAAACACATGGCGGTGCAACCCTTGTTACAACGCAGATAGGCATATCCACCACACTTAATGGGCAGACGCAAGATATAACAAGCTTCGTCACGCCTTATGCGCTAGCTATAGAGCTTTGGGATTTTGGCATGTATGCCGCAAATCCTAATCATATAGCCGTTACGCATCAAGGCAATAGGATAACAAGCCATGTAAACCCAGAAACAGGCGTGTTAAGCCTAAATATAATGACAACGGGTAGTTTTCAGGTTAATTATTCTATAAATTAAGGAGTTTTGCAAAATGAAAACTATGTTTATTGGATTTGCTTTTGTGCTGGTTGGTCTGACAATGCAGCTTGGCGCATATATTGTGGCTTCATCGGTTATGACATTGGGCGTAAGGCCTATCGAAGATGCTGTGGAGCTAGTTCATATGGCTTGGACATTACGTACTGGTCATATTGTAGCTATTGGCGGTCTGCTTATTATGTCCATAGAAATGATAAAAGGCTTGATTATGAGAATCAAAGGCAGACACAAAGCAGAATAGTCTGTATTCTCCCATTTTTTCTCCATATTTGTTTTCTGGCATTCTGCCGTAATAGCAGATAGAGAAGATTAGGAGGAGAATAATTATGAAATCCAAAAAAAGAAATATTATAGGCGCGATATGCATAACTTTACTTGCTCTTGTCGCGCTTTTTATTTATTTTGAAAATACAGGTTATGGCAATGTGGTGGAATTTGTGCCATATGCTGATTTTATGGTAATGGCAGAGGACGGGCAAGTTTCGAGAGTGCTTTTAACCGAAACGGCAGAGCTGCAATTTTATTTGTATGCATCGGATGTCCCACACGAAACCAGCAACCCCAGAAATCCTGCATTAAAAGAGCAACTATTATTGATGGGCATAGATGTATATGAGGACACAAGCATTGCCGTTGGTGGCATAATATCCTCTTTCTTGCCTATCGTATTTTTTATTGTAATGTTCATTCTTATTTTTAGGATGATGGGCAAGGCATCTGGCAAAAGTGCCATGTCACTTAATGTAACTGCAGCAGATGAAACCGAGACAAATGTTGGCTTTTGCCATGTAGCAGGTAATGATGAGGCAAAGGAATCCGTACAAGACATAGTGGATTTTATTAGAAATCCTGAAAAATACGCCAAATACGGTGCGCGTATGCCGCGCGGCATTATCTTTTATGGTCCGCCAGGCACAGGGAAGACGCTGATGGCAAAAGCCATAGCTGGCGAAGCAGGAGTACCATTTTTTGCGACATCTGGCTCAGATTTTGTGCAGATGTATGTAGGGGTTGGTGCTGGACGCGTGCGAGAGTTGTTTAAGAAAGCTCGGGCGGCGGGCAAGGCTGTAATTTTTATTGATGAGATAGATGCTGTTGGCAAAACTCGTGTAAGCGGAGGTGCGGGCGGCAATGATGAGCGAGACCAAACGCTTAATGCTCTATTAGCTGAAATGTCGGGCTTTGGTAGTGGCGAGGGTATAGTTGTAATAGCCGCCACAAACCGCTTAGACACACTAGATGAGGCACTTTTGCGCCCTGGTCGCTTTGATAGACAAGTAGAAATTGGTTTGCCAGACATGGCTGGTCGCAAAAATATACTAAACACCCACGCTATGAACAAACCCATATCACGCGGAATAAATTTAGATGAACTAGCGCGCCAAACAGTATATTTTAGTGGCGCAATGCTAGAAAACCTACTAAACGAGGCGGCTATAACGGCAGCAAAAAGCGGCATGGACGAGATAGTCCAAAGTCATATAGATACAGCATATTACACCATAATTGCGGGTAGCGAGAAAAAAGACCGCTCCGCCATAAAAGACAAAGAACGCCGCATAACGGCATATCATGAAGGCGGACATGCCTTGGCTACAAAGCTATTGTCGCCAGAGCATAGTGTGCCAAAAATCACCATCATCCCCTCCACTAAGGGCGCGGCGGGCTTTTGTGTAAATCTGCCGCCAGATAAAATGTACTTCACTAAGCGTGAGCTGGAAAATCAAGCCATAGCCCTTTTGGCGGGTCGTGCGGCAGAGGAGGCTGTGTTTGGTGCAGACAATATTACCACGGGTGCCAGTAATGATATTCAGCGCGTAAACCAAATTATAAAAGATTATGTATCAAAGTACGGTATGAGCAGCACTGCGGGTCTCGCAGAGTTATCGGACGAAGAAAAACATAAAGAGTATAGATTACATATTGATAAATTGTACCAGTCTGCACTAGGGCTAGTGAAGGAACATTTCCATACGCTTGAAAGCATAGCAAGTGCCTTGATGGACAAAGAAAGTCTAAATGAAAAGGAATTGGACGAAATAATGGCTAGTGCCTAAAAGATGATTAAAATTGTCCATTGTAAATAATCCCTTTTGCGGTATACTTGGTGGTATATAAATTCAGAGAGGAGGTAAAGCAATGAAAGGTATCAAAAACACAAATAGAACTTGGAGGGTTTTGCAATATTAGCAACCCTCACGAAAGGGATGTGTTCACAATGGAAAAGATTATACAAAATAAATTTGATGAATGGATGGCAGATGGTGGCGAGGGTTTTAGCGGCGTGTTTTCTGTGTCTGACCCTGATGGCGTTGTGCATATCCAAGCCTATGGCCATAGAAACAAGGCAGAAGAACTGCCAAACACGCCAAACACAGCCTTCAGCATAGCATCTGGCACAAAGCTTTTCACAGGGCTTGCTGTGTGCAAGCTTATTGACAGCGGCAAGCTTGGTTTGGACGATAAATTGCATGATATATTGTCAGGCAAAGATTTAGGGCAAATAGACAAGGGCGTTACCATACACCAATTACTGTCTCACACATCAGGCGTGGGCGACTACATAGACGAGGATGCCGAAGATATGATGGCAGACTTGGAGGCGTTGTATGCCAAGTATCCCTGCTATCTATGGACGAATCTTGACTATTATTTGCAAATGACAGCACCTTTACCACCAAAATTTGCGCCTGGAGGGCGGTATAGTTATTCAAATTCGGGCTATGTGTTGCTTGGGCTTGTTGTTGAAGCTATTAGCAAAATGCCGTATCAGCAATATGTGCAAGAAAATATTATATCACCTTGCGGGCTTGAGCGCACTGGGTTTTATTGTATGGATAATCTGCCGCCTAATACGGCTTTGGGCTATATGGAAGACGAAGGCAGTGGGCAGTGGCGCACAAATATCTTTAGCCTACCTATTATGGGCGGCTCGGATGGGGGAATATTTACTTGTGCGGCAGATATGGATAAGCTATGGCGGGCGATATTTACTAACAAAATTCTATCCAAAACCATGACCCAAACCTTCCTAAGCCAGCACTCGGTGATTGACGAGGAAGATGGAGAGACCTATGGTCTTGGGGTATATCGTGTTGAAAGCGAAGGCAAAATGCTTTATTATGCCATGGGCATAGATAATGGCGTTAGCTTTGTTACGGCATATTTCCTAAATAGCGGGATTGTGACATCTGTGTTGTGTAATGCTTATGTTTGGTGTCGTTCTTTGGTGGAAGAGTTGTTTGAGGTTTTGTAAAATAAAAAAGTGCCGTAAGCATAAAACTTACGGCACTTTTGATATTATTCAAGAAAGCCAATAATTGCATACTCTGTTCTACTACCACTGCTATAGCCACCAAACTTAACTTTTCTCCATAATCTGCCGATAACAATATATGGCATACAGTGAAGATTATCGAAAAAGAGCAGTTGAATACTATTTGAGCGGTAAAACACAGGCAGAGGTCAAGGAAGCGTTTAAGATATATCCGTCCACCTTACGAGATTGGAGAACTCGATATTAGGCAGAATCACTTAAACCTAATTACCCTAAAGCTCGTAAGCCACGTAAATTGCCACCTGATGAGCTGCTCCTATATGTTGAGTACAACCCCGATGCATATCTCGCTGAAATAGGTGAGCACTTTGGATGTAGCGATGTTGCTGTCGGTAAGGCTCTCAAAAAGTTAAGCATAACCCGTAAAAAAAGACATTAGGGTACAAAGAACGCTCTGAATCTGCTCGTGCGCAATATGAGCAGGAAATATCAGAAATTCCGGCCTCTCGCCGCATATATGTTGACGAAAGCGGCGTACATAAGTTCTGCTTCAGAGAATATGCTCGTTCATTCATAGGCAAACGCATCTATGGTCTTATTCCGGGCAAAAGATTACTAGCATCAATGTTGTTGCGGGCTATTGTGACGGCAATATTTTGGGTGAATATTGCCATACAGGTTCAATGACATCAGCAAAATTTGAGGATTGGTTTTGTCGTTTCTTGCTCCCTGAAGCAAGTCGGGGCGATGTTATTATCTTGGATAACGCTAGCTGGCATAATAAAAAGCGACTCAAAATTTATGCTCGTATATATAAAGTCACCATTATCTTCTTGCCGCCATATTCGCCGGATTATAGTCCGATAGAAAAAGTGTGGGCTAATATGAAACGCTTTTTGCGTAGTCATGGGCATCGTTTCAAGTCAATACAGGATGCGATTTATTGGTATCTTGCTTGTGCGTTTTCTTAGGTTTGGTGGCTATAGTTGAGATGGGTAATAGAATTATTTTTGAGGCATCAATAGACACAAAACCGTTTGAAAGTGCCATTGAGGATATGAAAGTGATTACGAACTCGTTTTTTGACATGGCGGATAAAAGAGCAAGTAGCTTTCTGAAAATTTGGGTTCTGTGAGTAACAGCTTTGATGTATCTGCACAATTTGATGCTGCCAATAAAAGCATTGCCGAGGGCGTTTCGGTTATAGAAAATTATAATAGCAATTTAACGGATACATGCGATATAATCATGAAAACTGCGACAGATGCAGTTAGCCTTCTTGGCCCTAAAGGTTTTATTATAGGGCAGACTACACAAATTGGACATGAGCTTGGGTGGTGGCAAGATATAAGCGGAGGTCTACGAGTAGATTATTTCCTAGGAGAAGGTCTAATTGATTCCATAAGCAGAGACCCAGAAGTGATTAATCGGATGTTTGAACCTTTTGCAAATATCGGAGAGGCAATTGTCAAAAAACTCGACAGTATACCTGAAAGTCTTCATGGAATTAGCGATGTTTCAATTGAGGAAATGCGCAACTTGGATCATAGTTGGAGTGGATTTTGGGGTAGCGTTGAGCAGGGCATTGGTGAAGTGACCGAAGCTATAACGGAATCTCATAGAGCCATGGCTGATACATCCATAGATGTAATACGCGAAATGGATAGTGGCTGGGGTGATTTTCGCTCAATTATTGGGCAGATGACAGACGAATCAAACAAGGTTATAATAGAATCCTACAAGAATATGTCGGAAGAACTTACAAGCAACGTGATAACCCCCTTAGGCGACGAATGGAACGGCTTCTTCGGACTTTTCAGCCAGGGAGCAAAAGCTGCAAATAAAGCCGCAACGGATTCATTTGATATCATGTCAGAAGATGTATCGGGCGGTGCTTTATCCAGAATGGGCGAGCATTGCGACATGTTATGGGAAAGAATGCAGGAAGGGGCAGAAGGTACAACTGGCGCAATAAAGAGCCTCTTTGGTGGTCTTTCGAGCGAAATTAGAAATCCTATAAATGGCATAATCAGCATTGTGAGCGAAATGGTGGAACGCATCACCACTGGGCTTAACGGCGTTATCGGTGGTATAAATTCAATAGGCTTTGACCTGCCTCCTTTTCTTGGCGGCGGCTCTTTTAGACCAAATTTGGCAAAAATCCCACCAGTCCACATCCCTATGTTAGCCCGCGGCGGCATAGTAGACCGCCCAACCTTAGCACTGATAGGCGAACGCGGCAAAGAGGCCGTTATGCCGCTAGAAAACAATACAGGCTGGATTGCAGACCTAGCAAATACCATTGGGGCTGTTGTTGGTGCGCAGCTTTCCATTAACCGAGCTAATTATAGTGACTATGCTATGATGGATTCAAACAGACCAATAAAGCTGTACCTTGATGGCAGAACAGTAGCTGAAGGAATGCTGGACGACCTTGTTGAAGTTGCTAAACGACGAGATGTGCAGTTATCACCTATCTTTGGTTGATATCAATACATCTCAGCCAAAAAATTCTTGACACCTACGCCAATTTATGATACGCTATTTCTCGTCACAAAACATACTGTAGCTGGGTGTAGCGTAGCTTGGTAGCGCGCCAGAATGGGGTTCTGGAGGTCGAAGGTTCAAATCCTTTCACCCAGATGTTGAAATCATGGGCTTTCTTTGATTGGGATAGCTCATTTTTTGTACAAAATTTCTTTCTGCATAATGATTAATAATCTTATTATGCCATCAAGACGAAAAGCTCAAACAAATGTGAAAAATAATCACGAAAATGCTTGATAAAATGCTGATTTTATGGTAGAATTAATCGGTTGGAGATTTTTATGAAAATGCAACGAAGGAGAGAATTGTAGAAAATGGATATTGAGAATCAAAATTTGACGAATAATGGCTATACAGCTGATAATATTGAGGTTTTGGAGGGGTTGGAGCCTGTACGGTTGCGCCCTGGTATGTATATTAGCACGGTGGATTCGCGAGGGTTGCATCATTTGGTGTATGAAATTGTGGATAACGCTGTAGACGAGGCTTTGGCTGGACAATGCGACACCATAGAGGTGACGATACTACCAGACGATATAATACGCGTAAAGGACAACGGGCGCGGCATACCTGTAGGCATACATCCTGGCAAGGGCATACCTGCTGTTGAGGTGGTTTTCACCATCTTGCACGCAGGCGGCAAGTTTGGCGGCGAAAATAGCGGATACAAGGTGTCTGGTGGTCTGCATGGCGTTGGTGCATCTGTTGTAAACGCTCTTTCAGAGCATCTTGATGTGGAAATTCATACATCTGGCTTGGTGCATAAAATGGGCTTTGAGCGCGGCGACACTGTGAAAAAGTTATCGCAAACAGACACAACTACGGAGCATGGCACGATAGTTACCTTCAAGCCAGACCCAACCATTTTCGAAGAGACAGTATTTGATTTTGATGTGCTAAAGGCGCGCCTACGCGAGATTGCTTTTCTAACAAAGGGCTTAAAGATTATTTTGCGCGACGAACGCGTGGAGGATGACGTAAAAATGCGCATCTTCTACTACGAAGGCGGTCTTATGCAGTTTGTGGAGTTTATAAACAAGGATAGAGAGCCTGTTTTTCCACAGATATTCTATGTCGAGAAAAAATACAACGATATATCTGTAGAAATAGCCTTGCAATACAACGATGGCTTTGCGGACAACACCTACACTTTTGCCAACAACATACGCACGCAAGAGGGTGGCACACATATGGTAGGCTTTCGCTCTGCGCTTACAAAGACCATAAATGATTATGGACGCAAGCAAAATTTGTTAAAAGATAATGACAGCAATCTAAGCGGCGATGATGTACGTGAGGGATTAACAGCGGTTATCTCTGTAAAACTAACCAATCCGCAGTTTGAAAGCCAAACGAAGATTAAGCTGACAAATACAGAAGTACGCACGGCAACAGAAACTATAACAAACGAATATTTCGCATATTTCCTTGATGAAAACCCTTCCGTTGCGAAGACCATCATAGAGAAATCGCTAATGGCTCAACGCGCTAGGGATGCCGCCAAAAAGGCAAGAGAGCTTGTGCGCCGCAAAAATGTGCTGGATGGCGGCAGATTGCCTGGCAAACTTGCCGACTGTAGCGAAAAAGACCCCTCAAAGAGCGAAATATATATAGTGGAGGGTAACTCTGCTGGCGGTAGCGCGAAAGGTGCTAGAAGCCCTAAGACACAAGCTATATTGCCACTGCGCGGCAAAATTCTTAATGTAGAAAAGTCACGTTTGGACAAGATATTGGTAAATGAGGAAATAAAATCAATGATAACCGCCTTTGGCACAGGCATACATGATGATTTTGACCTAGAAAAACTGCGCTATCACAAAATAATATTGATGACGGATGCTGATGTGGATGGTAGCCATATTCGTACATTGCTACTCACATTCCTATATCGCTTTATGCCTGCCCTTATCAAGGGTGGGTATGTATACATTGCCCAGCCGCCGCTATTTAAAGTAGAAAAAGGCAAGGAGCAATACTATGTGTATCGTAATGAAGAGCTGGAAGAGCTTTTTGAACGTATAGGGCGCGATGGCGTAAAATCCATGCAACGCTACAAAGGTCTTGGTGAAATGAATGCCGACCAGCTATGGGATACTACAATGGACCCAGAACGCCGCATACTAAAGCAGGTAGATTTAACAGATGCCTACGAGGCTGACCTCATCTTTACCCAGTTAATGGGCGATAAGGTAGAGCCGCGCAAGGAGTTTATATATGCAAACTACGCGAATGTGCTTAATTTGGACATTTAGTAGGTTGATGCAAATATTGCTTGCAATGTTCGCGTTGATATTGCCTGTGGCTCTTGTGGGCTGCGGAGATAATACGGACAATGCAGAAGATACACAAACCTATGAGACCATTGAGGAAATCGAAGAAGTCTAAGGGGATGAAGAGGACGAGAAAATATTGTCTTCTATCCCCATCGACCTAGCAACACAATACTTTGCTGACCATATTACGCGAGATGTAATTGCCAATCGTCCTGACCCTAGCGGTATTCTGATAAGGCAAGGCGAGGTTTATGTTTGCTTACTGCCAGAATATGCTACGGTTTTTGGTCAGGTGGTGAGCGATGGGTTTTGGTGACATAGTCTACAATGGCGGGTACTACAAGAACAGACCGCCTACATACGCTGTCTCACAAGGTTTTTCATTGGTGGTAGCTAACATTCTTAGGCGAAGATATGGGCATCTGGAATAATAGCCATATGAACGAGCTGGAGGCGCGTATTAGTATCAGGCTAGAGATAAATGCGCTGGTTGTGGCATTTTACAGTGAAGGTGATGATAGGCTATCGGGGCTATTAATGATGCTCTGTCAATCCGTGCAGAGCGTGGGCGCATGTTTGAAAGAGGCGCAGACGAGAACAAGATTGAGCTAGTGGAGGGTTTGGCGAAATATACAGAACTTAGCTTAAATATAAATCCGCTGTCAATGATGCTAAAAGAAGCAACGACAATCACAAAACCTAGACCTCTATACGAGATTAACATACAGCCATATAGATATGAGGATATTTCTTCCGAAGAAAGAATGTGGCTCAGCATACAAGAAAGTACGCTACAAGGAATCATAGATACCTTAGAGAACCAAACACTATTATTGTTTTGCTCAAGCACCTTTGAAGGCTTTAATTCTACATTTAGCGGTCAAAGATTCTCTTTTGCGGATTTTGGATTAGTGCTTAGAGGAGATGTAGAATTTATTGAAAACTTTGGGCAGCTAACCTTGCGAAATGGTGACCTTATTATACGCGAAGATGGTTTGATTACGACTGCTATACAGGATATAGAGATAGATGGCAAAAGAGCTTTTGGTTCTGATTGGGGGCTAGTCATGCATCAATACCATATAAATGTATTCTATAGCAAACTAGACGAAGGCTTTATTGCCGATGTGCCAGACCTCCCTGGCTGCTCCGTGCTAGCAAAAACACCAGACGAAGCTATGCACCTTATAATGTCAGAAATGGAGCGGTGGTTGAAGATGACAAAGGCAGCAGGAGAGGAAGTGCCAAAGCCGCAGTATAAGCCTGCTGTGTATAGATAGCAGAAATTACAAAAAAGCTGGAGATACGATGCTTGCCAAAAAAGAAGTTATTAGCGACTTTGTTTTGCTTTTAGGTTACTTTGGTTTTGAGTTCCGAAGAGGAAGCGATAAAGGAAATCATGATAGCTATGAAACTTTGGTTTGATGCCGCTAAAGAAGATGGCGAAAAATCCCCAGAACCACGCTATAAACCCGCAATTTACCAAATATAAAGGACACAAAGGGAAGATTAAAAATGGATGAATTTAACGAAAGAAACATTGACAAGGTAGTTTCTGTAAAAATTGAAGAGGAAATGAAGCAGTCTTATATAGACTATGCCATGAGCGTTATTATGGCGCGGGCATTGCCTGATGTGCGTGATGGGCTAAAACCCGTGCATAGGCGCATTTTGCATTCTATGAATGAGCTAAATCTCGACTATGGCAAGCCGTACAAAAAGTCGGCACGTATTACAGGCGACGTTATGGGTAAATATCATCCCCATGGTGATGCTGCTATATATGATGCCCTTGTGCGCCTAGCACAAGATTTTTCTTTGCGCTATATGCTAGTGGATGGGCATGGTAACTTTGGCTCTATGGACGGTGACGAAGCGGCGGCGGCACGTTATACCGAGGCGCGCCTTTCTCGTATAGCTATGGAAATGCTCACAGATATAGAGAAAAACACTGTGGATTTTGTTCCGAACTACACAGAGGAGCTTGTTGAACCCGCCGTTTTACCTGCCAGATACCCAAATCTGCTTGTTAATGGTTCTTCGGGCATTGCTGTAGGCATGGCAACCAATATCCCGCCGCATAATCTTACGGAGTGTATAGATGCCGTAGTACAAATGATTGACAATCAAGTAAACGAAGGGCGCGAGACAGATATCGACGAGCTTCTTCGCATTGTAACTGGACCAGATTTTCCTACAGGAGCTACCATCCTAGGTACATCTGGTATACGCTCTGCATATACCACAGGTCGCGGTAAGGTTACATTGCGTGCCATATGCGACATACAACCAATGCCAAATGGGCGCGAGATGATTGTGGTTACAGAGATTCCGTATCAAGTAAACAAGGGCAAGATGCAAGAAAAAATGGCAGACCTCGTTAAAGATAAAAAAATCGAGGGCATATCTGATATACGTGATGAAAGCGACAGAAACGGCATGAGAGTGGTCATTGAGCTTAAAAAAGATGCCAATGCTCATGTTGTGCTTAATTTGTTGTATAAATATACAAGCCTACAAGAGACTTTTGGCGTGAATATGCTTGCCCTCGTCAACGGAGAGCCGCGCGTACTTAATCTCAAAGATATTTTGGCGCATTATCTCGGTCATCAAAAAGAGGTTGTTACGCGCCGCACACAATTTGAGCTAGCACGGGCAGAAAAGCGTCAGCATCTTGTTGAGGGCTTCTTGAAAGCACTTGATTTTATTGATGAAATTATAAGCATCATCCGTAGCAACCGTGAAATTGCGCGGTCTAAGGAGATTATCATAGAGCGTTTTGGCTTTAGCATAGAACAAGCCGATGCCATTGTGGAGATGCGCCTACGTGCACTTTCTGGGCTAGAGCGCGAGAGGTTAGAAAAAGAGTTTGAACAGCTACGCGAGACCATAGCGTATCTAAAATCCATCTTGGGTGATGAAAACATTTTGCTTGGTGTTATTCGTGAGGAAATTCTTGCCATTAAGGACAAGTTTGGTGATGTACGCCGTACGCAAATAGTTGCGGATGAAGGTGAGATAGACTTTGAAGACCTTATAGACGAAGAGACATGCGTTATCACCCTTACCCATCTTGATTATGTAAAGCGTTTGCCGCTTGATACCTATAAAAGCCAAAAGCGCGGTGGCAAGGGTGTTCTTGGGCTTACCACGCGGGACGAAGACCTCATAAAACAGCTATTCATAGCTAGCACCCATGCGGATGTTGTGTTTGTCACCACCAAGGGGCGCGCGTATCGTCTAAGGGCATACCAGATACCAGAGGCGGGCCGTGCCGCAAAGGGTTCTGCTATCGTAAACCTGCTAAAGCTTGCTCCTGACGAAAAGGTGGCCAGTGTCATCGTAGTGGATAGCTACGAAAACGGTTATCTCACGATGGTCACAAAAAATGGAATTGTGAAAAAAACGCCGCTTTCTGTCTATGCAAATATCAACAAATCTGGGCTTGCCGCCATTGTGCTACGTGAAGGCGATGAGCTTGTTAAAACCATGATGACAAATGATGATGACGATATATTTATGGCAAGCCACGAGGGCAAAGGGTTGCGCTTTAGCGCATCTAGCATACGCCCTGTGGGCCGCACATCTATTGGCGTTATGACCATCAAATTAGCCGACGGCGACTATGTTGTAGGTGCTGAAATTGTGCGAGATGACATGAAGCTGCTCATGGTATCCGAAAAGGGGTTTGGCACGCGTACAGAATTTGATGAATTTAGCACAAAAGGTCGCCGCGGTAAGGGCATGAGCGCGTATAAATACAACGAAAAAACGGGTAAACTAATAGGCATGGTTAGCGTGAGCGATAAAGAGGAATTGTTATTAATAAATTCCGAAGGCGTGATTATTCGTATACCTGTAGATGGCATAAGAACCACAGGTCGCGCTGCATCTGGTGTGAAGTTGATAGATTTAGAGGATGGAACTACTGTGGTTGGATTTGCAAAGGTACCCGAAGAGGATGTAGTGGAAGCAGATGATGTAGAAGCAGGCGATAATAATGAATAACATGGAGGCGGCCTTTGGTCGCCTCTTTTGATGTAAGTAATGCTGCTATATAGACACTAAAGTAATTTAACTTGAAAATGGGCTTCTGCCCATGTCGATACTTGCATCAACGAGGCTTTGAATGCGCTTGGTGCCGCGCACTCTAAGCTCGATACAAGACCCTTTTCAACTAAAATGACTATAAAGGACGTTTTTGCGGTTCGAAAATTACCTCACGTTTGTATGCTGTGTTTTGCACCAATCCCCCATAAATGCAAAAAAATACTAGCCCTTCCATTAATTATGAATTAACAAGACTGAGCTTGTATGATATTCTATTGTATAAAGAAAGGGGATAAATCAAATGAATACAGACAAATTATCTGTAACACCAGAATCTATCAAGGATGAAAAGCTTGCAAAAAGATTTCTGATTTTTGGCAATAATGTGAGATTGGCACGCAAGAAAATGGGTTTTTCATCTACAGATTTTGCAAGATTTCTTGGCATTTCCGTAGCCTATGTAGGCCTAATAGAAAGAGGCGAGAGAACTCCAAGTGTTGAAATGTTGATAAAAATCTGTGACTTTTTTGGCAGAAGTGTGGATAGTATGATGGCTTCTGTAGGTGATAAATCATCGGTGAAAGGAAGCGAAAAGAGACCAAAGAAATATATGAGCCGCAGGCAAACAACAGCGGTCAATATGATGACAACTTTTGATAAGCATGAGCTGGACTTTATAATTAGCACTATGAGAAGCCTGAAAGCTCTTGGTTCAGATAGGCGGAATGAACATGACTGCACTTGTCCTGATGAGTGATATTAAAAACCCCGACAAACACGAAACTTGTCGGGGTTTTTAATATGGGTCCTCAGGGACTCGAACCCGGGACCACTCGGTTATGAGCCGAGCGCTCTAACCAACTGAGCTAAGGACCCACAAAAGCAATTTCTAATTTGCTACCTTGGTAATGATACACTATTTTTCACTAGATGTCAATAGCGATTTTTATTTTTTATTTTCAATCCATTTGGCACTTTTCCCACTCTTCTAGTAATGCGGCTAGTTTCTCTTCTTGAGCGGCTTTCATGAGATACACTTCTTGTGCTTTTGTGGCATCTGTGGCTATTTCATCTTTTGCCAGCTCTTCATCTAGGCTTGCTATAGCGGCTTCTGCTTCTTCTATTTGCATTTCTAGTTTTTCTATGCGGGCTTTGTTTTTGCGGGCTATGGCGGCTTCTTCTTTGTTGCGTAAGTAGTCGTCTTTATTGGTATTCGGGCGGATGAGAGCCGCCCCCGCAGGGGCGATGTCTGCCATCGTGGATATTTCAGCTTTTTTGTCAATATAATAATCATAGTTGCCTAGATATACTGCGCTGCCCTCTTTTTTTAGCTCATATATTTTTTCAGCCGTATTGTTGATGAAGTAGCGGTCATGGGAGATATATAGAGCTGTACCCTCATAGTCTATTAGTGCATTTTCCAAGATTTCTTTGGAAAATAAATCTAGGTGGTTTGTTGGCTCGTCAAGCAAAAGAAAATTAATGTCACTCAGCATTAGCTTGCAAAGTGCCACGCGTCCACGCTCGCCGCCAGACAGTGTACCAAGTTTTTTGTCTATCTCATCACCCATAAAAAGGAAGGATGCAAGAGCATTGCGTATCTCCAAATTTTTCATACGGGGATATGTGTCAGATATTTCTTGGAAAATAGATTTTTCGGCATTATCGAATTTCAACTCTTGGTCATAATAACCAATCTTTACATTTGTACCAAGGGTTACGGCTTCATCACCATTTCTAAGCATACTAAACAGAGTGGTCTTGCCCACACCATTTTCGCCTATCAACGCGACCTTTTCGCCGCGCTTTATCTCTATATTCATATTTTCAAAAAGGGTATAGCCATCATCAAAGGTCTTTTTGGCATTGCGTATGGTTAGCACGTCATTTCCGCTTTGCATGGTAGGCACAAGCTTTAAACGCATTTTGTCAGGTGCGTTTTGTGGTCTGTCTTTGCGGTCTATTTTAGCTAGCTGTTTTTCTTTGCTTCTGGCTCTACGAATGGACTTTTCTCGGTTAAAGGAGCGCAAAAGGCGTATGCTCTCCATTTGTTTTGCTATCTCTTTTTGCTGTGATGTATATTGATGCATCTCTATTTCAAAATCCCGCGCTTTTTGCTCCAGAAATGAGCTGTAGTTGCCGCGATAACTTTTGGCTTTGCCATGCTCTATTTCCACAACCTTTTTTGCTACTTTGTCTAGGAAATAACGGTCATGAGAAATGATAATAACAGCCTTTTCGTATTCGCGCAAAAAATAGTCCTCTAGCCATGTTATGGCGGCTATATCCAGATGGTTTGTTGGTTCATCTAATAATAACAGGTCTGGCTCCTCTAGGAGGAGTTTGCCAAGAGCGACGCGAGTTTTTTGTCCGCCGCTAAGCTTGGCTATCTCCAGCGTGTGTTCAACCTCATTAAAGCCAAGCCCTGCCAAAACACCTCGCACACGGCTTTTGTACTCATACCCGCGGTTATCTTCAAATTCTTTGGTTAGCCTTGTATATTTTTCCATTAGCCGCTCTAGCGCATCGCCCGTAAGAGCCGCCATTTCCGCCTCCATGCGGCGTATGTCCGCTTCCATATCTGCCAAATGGTCAAAGACAGACAGCAGCTCATCATATATTGTGTTTTCTGCTGCCAAATCCATATGCTGCGAAAGATACGCCATGCGCGCACCCTTTTTTAATGCGATTTCGCCGCTATCCGCCGCAAGCTCACCCAAAACTATCTTGAACAGCGTGGTCTTGCCTGCGCCATTAACTCCAACAAGAGCCATCTTTTCTTTTTCTTCCACCATAAAGGACACGCCACGTAGCACCGTGGTCGCGCCAAAAGATTTTTGTATGTCTTTACAAGAAATAATCATTATCAATCACCACTGGTAATTATAACACATCTTTTCATAAATTAGCAATATTGTTTACTAATCAATTAGTTTATGCTAGAATTGTATTGTATAAGAAAGAAGGGGTAATATGCAGGGAATAGCCTTAGAAGGCGGCGGCGCAAAGGGCGCGTATCACATAGGTGTAATGAAGGCTCTGTATGAGGCGGGTTATTCTTTTGATGGTTTTGTGGGTACATCTATAGGGGCTATTAACGCCGCCATATTGGCTGGCGGCGACTTTGAAAAAGCCTTAGAGGTATGGTCTCAAATAACCATGGAGCATATTTTTGATGAAGATGAGCATCCTTTGCTTCAACTGGCCGATGGAAAAACAAAGTTAGGCTCTGGTTTTTTAACTGATGCAAGACGCAAGGCAATAGCGAAAATAATTGAAAACAGAGGCATAAATACCAAGAAAATAAAAGAATTTCTTGGTCAATATGTCGATGAAGAAAAGATACGCGCGGCTGGTAAAGATTTTGGACTAGTGACTGTGAACCGTAGCGAGCTAAAGCCATATGAATTAATGTTAGAAGACATCCCGCAGGGCCAGCTCTTTAATTATTTGATGGCAAGCGCGGCCCTGCCTGTTTTTCGTGTGGAATCTATTGACGATAAGAAATATCTGGACGGCGCATTTTACAACAATTGCCCCTACCATCTTCTGTTAGCAAAAAATTATGAAGAAGTAATCGTAATAAGAACAAATGCCGCGGGTATTTTTAGGAAAACAGACGACCCAAGGGTAAAATACATCATTCCAAGCGGCAATATAGGTAGTACATTGTTTTTTTCGCCAGAAATAAGCTCATCGCAGATACAGCTAGGCTATTACGATGGTCTGCGCTTTGCTAGAGGCTTGCTAGGCAAGACATATTGTATAAACCCTGATAGCTCAATAGACTTTTCCGCAAGGCTAATGTCGCTAGATAATGACATAATTTACAGCGTAGGCAGCATGTTAAATTTATCAAAAATACCCGCAAAGCGTATGCTTTTTGAAAAAATCATACCAAAGCTAGGTATGCATATGAAGCTAGGCAAGGACTTTGAGTATAAGGACTTTGCAATTGCCCTACTAGAGTTGGCGGCAAGCCAAAAGGGCATAGAACGTTTTTGTGTCTATGATTACGAGGAGTTGCGCGATTTGGTAAGAAGCACACCAGATACAAAGGGGGCAACAAAACAAATCGTCAAATTATCATCACCAAATATTGTAGTAAATAAAAGAGCTGCGGTTAGACTGCTTTGCAAACACATACTTTAAGAGGAGGAATTTGTAAGATGAATAATAATCCGAAAAGAATTTACATAGCTGATGATGAAACAAATATAAGGTCTGCCATAAAAACATTTCTGGAAAATGCGGGCTATAGCGTAACGGATTTTGAAAATGGTGATTTACTACTTGATGCCTTTGCTGAAAAGCCAGCAGATTTGGTAGTGCTAGATGTTATGATGCCTGGCAGCAATGGTTTTGTTGTGTGTAAAGAGCTGCGCAAGACAAGTACCGTGCCAATTATCATGCTAACGGCGAGAGATAGCGACTTAGACTATGCCACGGGCTTGGATATTGGTAGTGACGATTATCTTGTAAAACCTTTTAGTCCCATGGCTTTGGTTATGCGCATAAAGGCAATATTTAGGCGTATGGAATACGATAAAAAAGTATATGCTGAGCAAGATATGCTAACAGGGCTTCTTGACAAAATATCTGGTATCAACCTGATACAGAATAAATTGATGACAAGTGCAGAGAAGTCTCAGCACGCCCTATATGTAGTAGATATCGACAATTTCAAGAATATTAATGACAATCTTGGTCATTCCGAGGGCGATAAGGTTTTGATTGATACTGCTGGGGCATTAACAGAGCTTTTTAGGGATTCTGATATCGTTAGCCGTTTTGGCGGCGACGAATTTATCGTGCTTGCTACAGATATCAAAGATGCGGTTTTTGTGGAAAAAAGAGCGAAGGAAATATGCTCTGCATTACGCAAAAATTATGGCGAGGGAGAAAATATACATAGCATCTCTGCAAGCATTGGCATTTCACTGTATCCTACCCACGCTACCACATATGAAGATTTATTTGATTTGGCAGACAAGGCAATGTACAAAACCAAGGGAAATAGCAGAGACGGATATACCTTACACGAGGAGTGATTATGATGTTTGGTAGATATAGGAATGCTAATAAAAAAATGAGATTACGCAAGAAGATGTTAGTAGCATTTTCTGCCGTGCTTTTTTCTTCGTTTTTTCTTACGGCCGTCATCTTCAATATAGTAATAAGAATGCGTATGCCTGCAACAGAAGAGGGCTACATGCCACCGCAAGAGCATGTTTTTATAGGCATGGCAGGCACTACACAGGCCGCGCTTGTTGTTGTGATGTTTTTTGTGGCAGTAGTAGTGACATATTTTTTAGCAAATTCCATTACGCATCCTATTGAAAAGCTAGGCAAATTTGCTCTTGGCATAGGCTCTGGCAACTTCAAGCCAAATGACTACGAATTTAACGATATAGAGCTGGAAGAGCTAAATGCCGCACTAAATAAATCTGTGCGGCAACTAGCTGTATATGATAGTGAACAAAAAACCTTCTTTCAAAATGCCTCGCATGAACTACGCACGCCGTTGATGTCCATAAAATGCTATGCAGAGGGCTTGGTTTATGGGCTTATGGACTCAAAGCAGGCGGGCGAAACAATTCTGGCAGAAACAGATAAATTGGCGGAGTTGGTATCTGATTTGCTATATATATCCAAAATAGACAATATAACCACTGCCTACGCTACATCAGTAGTAAATTTGGTGGATATTATCAAAGATTCCGCTGGTCGCCAACAAGCCATGGCGGACAAGGGTCAAATTTCCTTTGCCTTTACTTTTGACAGAGAAACAATTAGTTATGAATGTGTTCCAGAATTAATGGCAAGGGCAATAGATAATCTTATCTCAAATGCCATACGCTATGCTTCGTCCGAAATTGCTATATCATGCCACAAAAAGCAAAAGCATATTGTAATAACTGTGTCAGACGATGGCAAGGGTATAGATTCTGAAATTCTACCTCATGTTTTTGAGCGTTTTTATAAGGGTGAAGGCGGCAACACGGGCATTGGACTAGCCATAGTAAAGTCAATTGTGGACCAATTAAACGGTAGCATAAAAGCCGAAAATTCGGATAAGGGCGGCGCAGTGTTTACAATCAATTTACCGCTATAATTGCCCTTTGCGATAAACCCCATCTTCGCGCACCAAAAGTTTAAGTTCAATCATCTCTCGCCTGATTGTGCAAAAATCGTCATGAAAGTCCGCGATAATGATGTTTACCTCTCGCTCCTTGTACTCTTTGCCATGTTCAAAGGATTTAGCTATCTCCTCAAACACAATAGCTCTTTTCTTGCGCTGCGCTGGAATGGTTTTTAGCTTTCCGTATTCTATAAAATTCGATAGAACACTCTGCCTGTATGCCGCATCACGGTCATTTTCTATGTCATCACCAGCCTCCGCTAAAAGCACATCAAGCACAATAAAAGACAGGGCATCGCGATTTAGCGAGTACATTGTGTAATACTGTTCCTTACGCGCTGTCACTATCCCTGCCGCCTCCAATTTCTTTAGATGGAAAGATGCCGTGGGCGGCGATAGCGCAAGTCGCTCTGATAGTCTCTCCACATACATATCCTCTATCGCAAGCGACTTTATAATTTGCAGGCGTGATTTGTCTGCAAGGCATTTGAAAAGTGCAATGATTTCGGTATTCACATTACATATCCCCTTTCGCCTCTGCAAATTCGGCTTTTATGTCTTCCATTACGGCAATTTTTATGCGTTCTTCTGCCTCTTTTTCATGGTCATTGTTTTTAATTGCCTTTGCTAAAGATTCATGCCAAGCTTTGGGTATTACATCAATCATTTTAGCTGCCACATCTGGCGTTTTAAAAGTAGTAAAAATGCCATAAATATTTGCGCGAACTTTCTCAAAAATGGCTTCATCTTCGCGCCCTTCTTCTGTCATTTTCTTTGATTCTTCTATGCAATGCTCTTGTTTTTCTAGCAAATACCTTAAAAATTCATTCATGATATCCTCTCCTATAAAATTGTACCTGTACCAACATAATCCATATGAAATGGCACATCATTTTCCCCGCCAAACATTGTATTGTTACCTATGCCTATATGAAAAGTACCCTTTGCCTTTTCGTCAAGCACGGTGTAGCCGCACAATTCGCTTATATTTGGATTTTGACCAAAAGCAAGCTCGCATATGGTTTTGCTTGCATCATCTAGCTCTGAAAGACGTTCATTCATTCCATCGCAGTTTGTTGAGACAATTTTGCCGTCCTCAATGGTCATCAAAACATCATCAAATTTGCCCCAGCATCCAGCAAAAAGTGTCTTAAAAAATACATTACCCTTGGTCTTGCCCTCCATTGGTGCGATATAGACCTCGCCAGCTGGTGAATCACCGTCTCCTGCATCAATAAACCACTTTCGTCCAGTTAAATCAAAATAAAGCTTATGGTTATCACCTGTCACTAGCGTAATCTCTGCTTTTTTGTCTAGCTCGCCTACAGTTTTTTCACAATTTTTGTGCAAGACATCATAGTCAATGTCCATAGCGTATAGCATACGGTCGCGGTACTCTTCATATGGCAGATTCGATTCTTTCGCATTTTCCTCTGTTGGTATGCGTATCTGTGTAAATCTCTTTGCTTTTGATATAACATTAAAGAAATTGCTCATATATTTTCTATAAGCATCTGCTTGGAAGCCTTTGGGCGTTTCACCTGGGGCAACAGGGCGATAGCTAAAAATATCAATTACAGCATCAAAATTCGATATAAGGCTAAAATATTTTTCACAAAATGCGCCATCTTTGATATCCACAAACTTTTGCGCATTAATGCTACGTGATTGTTGCATCTCCACAGGGGATGCGCCCATGGCCGCAACAGTGCTTGCTATGGAGTGCATTATACCTATATCCGCATCCTCTCCCCAAAAATGTACCAACACAAGCTCGCCACTTTTAACACCACTTGCCGCTACAAGTTTTTCAATTAATTTCTTGTCCATAGTTTTTCAGTTCTCCTCACATTAGATTAACATATTTTAATTATATATTTGTCTAATCAATTTGTCAAGAGTTATTTTTACGAAATTATTGTTGTGCATACCGCCATGTGCCGTTATAGGCGATGAGCCTAGAAGGAGGTATAAATTGCGCATCCTTGACGACTCCAACAATAAAATATTCATGATAAGACCAATTGCGGATTATAGCTCTTGCAATGAAGTTGCTATAGGTTACGTTAATACTGGTGGCAATAGCCACAAAGCCCGAAGCAACCCATAAGGGCTTTGCATCAACTCCGACTATAATTTCCACCAAAATTTCCCCTTGACATTTTGCCGCCAATGAGATATAATGCTCTTTGTCGCAGCTGTGGCGGAACTGGTATACGCGCAAGACTAAGGATCTTGTGGGCTCACGCCCGTGCAGGTTCAAGTCCTGTCAGCTGCATCCCTTATGTAATGGGCTTTCCTTGGATTAGGAAAGCCCATATTTTTTTGTTTTTACCACTTTGTCCACGATTATTTTAACTACAAATTTCTTCATGTCTAGCATCTAGTTTTTACTTATTGCTTTTCTTTCTTCTGTGTTTGGGTCGAGATAAAAATCGCCTGTTGTTGTTAGACTGACAATGACTTTCCGTCACATGATATGGTCTGGTCATTTTATCGCAGAGCCAAGAAGTCAGGGCTGAGAATACACGCTATGACAAGGCATTTAAGGTAATCGGAGACCGCTCTAAGCATTTTGGGACTTTTGGAAGTCGTGGGAACTCTGGCAACAGAGATAATGGGGCATCGGAAACTAGTCCATGCTGTTAATAGCATGATAAAAAGGCGCAACCCTCATGGGTCGCGCCTTTTTGCTTATTTACCTAACTGTTTCTTGATATTTGCAATTTCCTTTTCCAATGCTGTTGATTGCCGCCCTCCCTTTTTTGAGGCATCTACGCTAGTCATCAAAATGGCGTAACCAACGCAATGTCCAATAAGACCGCTTACTAATGCAACAGCTAAAAAAACCATTAAACCTTCGTGTTGCTCAAGTCCAATTATAATAGCGACAAGGGCGGGAAAGAACACAACAAAGTGAATTATTA
The DNA here is from genome assembly GCA_009784575.1 of Defluviitaleaceae bacterium. Taxonomy (GTDB): domain Bacteria; phylum Bacillota; class Clostridia; order Lachnospirales; family WRAX01; genus WRBK01. The sequence continues at coordinate 69,870 of WRBK01000006.1, forward strand.
GCACCTTCCCTTGCCTTATGCGCCTTTTTGCCAAATCTACTATCCATTCTTCATCGTCAAAAATTGGTGTGGGTGCTGCATCCTCTTCCTTTATAACGGCATCTGTGATAAACCTAGCGGCGGTTTGGCTTTCATCTGTCCATACAGCCCGCTGTTGTTTTACCAATTGTTGCGCTCTGCGCATAAATGTTTCGCCTATCTTTTTGCCGTCAACGTCATATAACAAAACTTTTCCTTCCATAAACTTTGCACCTCTCTTAACATATATTGAATACGCTCTGCTGTTTTTACCTGTCGAACCAGACAGGTCTATGGGTGCCGCCCCTATGCGTATTGTACCTATATATACGAACCTAGGCATCGAAAGTCTTGCAATAATAATGTTCTCGCCCTTCTTTCCAATCAAAATTATCATATCCATTGGATTTCAAGGTCAAAATCCGCTCTTTTGCTGTTGGCGTGGCTATTGTCAGGAGATGTTTTATGCCGAAATATAGAAGGAAATTGGTCGCTAGCAAGGGTTAGTAGCTCCGAGATATATTTTTGGCTTTCGTAAGCCTTTTTCTAGGTCTATATGTATTATAGCACCTTTGCGTATAATACTCAATGCCTGATTTTTGTCGTTATTAATTTTATCGAATAGCTCTATTGTGCCAATCGCTTTCCTATCTGACTTGTCGATGATGGAAAAACAAATATATTCCGTCTTTGTATTCATTTAACCAAGCACCGAACCCAGTGTCTCTCCATTTACAAAACTTATTGTCATCCATCTCCTTCATGTTGCTTTATAATGATAATACAACAACAATGATGACAACTATATGTCACACTTCATGGACTGCATATTTTTTTAAAAATTCAACTATTTCGAGATTAGACTTATAGTTGTTTAACTTGAAAATGGACTTCTGCCCATGTCGATGCTTGCATCAACTAGAACTCGACACAAGACCCTTTTCAAGTAAAGAACACTACGGAACCCATTTACCATCCCAATTCCGCCGCCTTTTCAGCTTATTTTCCGATAGGACTTCGTCGAAACCTCCTAACAGAAGCTTCGCCCATGCGTAGCAAACCACAAAGGTCAGCTTCTCCTTGCCTATCAAAAACGCTTGAAAATACGATAAAAGCGATATGGTGAACAGGTTCTTAGCTAATGGCGATGCTAAAGTTGGCATTATGAGTAAAAAGAGAGCCATTTCCTGCGGAACTATTAACTTTAACGCCCATAACATACATGATTCTATCTCCTTTGGACACAGGGATATTTATGATGCCGCTTGGAATTGAAGTGGTTTCAAAAAGGGTCATAGGAACTATGGCAGGGGTGATGCTCGGTTTGAAATCAAGAGGAGATGGTAGGGCTGGCTTATAAGTCATGCCGCCATCCTTGGAGACATAGATAGTTGTGGATAAAGTCATGTCTATATCGGGCTGACCAGACATATCTGAATATGCATATACCTGTGCTGCAAAGCCTGATATTACGCCGCTTCTTGGCATAATCATATTGGAGGATGATATTTGGTTTGCATAGGGTGACGTAGGGTCATAGACTATGTCGTCGCCAAAAATAACAAGGTTGATAGGTGTGGTGCTTGTCCCAGGAGATACAACGGTAACAAACCCATAATCGCCAGGATTTGGTACATATTCTGGTGGTCCAAATAAATCTTGAGTTACACTTATCGGTGAATTGAAAGTGAGAATGGCACAATTATTTGCATTGTTGCTTGGAATAACAGAATCTAAGGCATCGCCCATTTTAGATTTCAAGAACATAGTTTTGTACATAGTGGTTTCTAAGAGTTTCTGAACAGAACTATTGACCTGCATTATTTGGTCTATCGTTGGTGGCTCTGGAGGGGTGCTTCCGCCCTCTAACGTACCCAGAACATATTGAATTTTTTCACCTTCGGCATTTAGGATATGACTAAGTGCAAGCTCCTCCATGGCTATGGATGCTAGAATCATGTTTACAGCATCGTCACGCGAAATATTTAGAGCTTCGCTAGGAAATTTTGGCATTGACATAATAAATGACCTCCTATAAGCTTACAAAATAAAATATACTATAGAATATGCTATTTGCCCAGAGGTTGCTACCTTGGATGTGCATATTTTTGTACAAAATTAGAATCCGCATTTGATAACAAATACGGATTCTAATTTATTTTCTTTTCGATAAACACCAATGTCGCATTAACCACAATCCCTAGCACTGCTGATAGTATAACGCCCCACAGAACCCTGTTGTTATTGCCAGTTTCTAGCCCTATGGTCACAAGTAGTCCGATGCCTCCCGCGCCTATGAAAGCGGCAATTACAGCGACAGCAATTGTTGAAATAAGAGCCAATCGCATACCGACAAAAATTGGTTTTAATGATAGCGGAACACGAACTTTGAAAATTAGCTGGGTACGGGTCATGCCCATGCCTGTGGCGGCTTCTACTATTGCGGGGTCTACCTCATTAAGGCCTGTAATAAAGTTGCGCAATAGTATAAATTGATTATAAAGTACCAGGACCGTTATTGCTGTGTTTCTGCCTATCCCGAGCATGGGTATCATAAGCGCGAACAATGCTATGCTTGGAACGGAGTAAACGATGGAGAACAAATGAGTTATAAGCGTACCTATTCGCTTAAAAAACATAGCAACTATCGTTAGCAATCCCGCTAGAAGAATGGACAATATAAGGGAAATCAAAACCATCTGTATATGTTCGCTTAATGCCCTAAGTAGTAAGCTATAGTTTCGCTGGGCAAATTGCAGTAATTCCAACTAAATCAACCCTTCCCAAAACTTTTCTTGTTCGCGGCATGAATGTATTAATGATTCGACGAACCCATCGGCTGGATTTTTTACGATATTTCTAGGAGTATCAAACTGGCATACCTTGCCTTCGTTCATCACAATAACCCTTGTTCCTAGCTTTAATGCCTCATTAATATCATGAGTAACAAACAAAAATGTTTTCTTTAAGCCGCCATGGATGCGTTTAAGTTCATCTTGAAGATTTAGGCGATTGATGGCATCAATAGCTCCAAAAGGCTCATCAAGCAACATAATTTTTGGGTCAACAGCTAAAGCTCTGGCAAGCCCTATCCGCTGCTGCTGTCCGCCTGATAGTTGTGCGGGGTAGCGGATTAGAAATTCGCTAGGCTCAAGTCCTACTAAGGCAGTCAATTCATTAACGCGGCTATCAATACGTTTTTTGTCCCATCTCAAAAGCTTTGGCACAATTGCAATATTTTGCGCTACAGTCATATGCGGCATAAGACCCACTTGCTGTATAACATAGCCTATACGCCTCCGCACTTGTACTGGGCTAACATCGCGTATGTTTTCTCCAAAAAGAACTATGTTGCCCGAATCGGGGTCGAGCAGGCGATTGGTCATCTTTAGTAATGTGGTCTTGCCTGAGCCTGAAGAGCCAAGAATTGTGATAAATTCACCTTCATTGATGCTTAAATCAACACCATCTACTGCATTGCAGTTTGCGCCGCCAAACCTTTTGTGTACATTCTGATATTCAATTGCAACTGGGGTATTTTTGCTCATGGCAAAGCCTCAAAAAATTCCCGCGCCACCTCTTGTATGTCTCTGCCATAAACAATTACCTGCGAATTCAGATGAAGAAGCACATGGGTATTGAGATGAGGCGCTAAACGGTTTAATGCATCCGCAACACTTGGATGTTCTTCTAAAACGACATTTCGCACGATTGGAATCAGGTTATAAGGAGGCCAGATTGTGATATCCTCCTCAAGCAATGTAAAGTAATGGGTATTGTAAAGGTGACCGTCGGTGGTAAATGCCACGCTTACGTCGGCTGAGTTTGTGCGAAGGGCTTCATATCTTGCATTACCGCCCATTATGTTTGCACTATAAAAATCGAAAGACCCAAAGGCTGTGACCATAGCAGAAAGACCGTCTTCTCTGTCGAGAAACTCCGCAGTGGAGACAAAACGCAATTGATGTGCATATGGCTGTAAGTCTGATATGGTAATGATGCCTAGTTCTTGCGCAAGTTCTGTGCGGATTACGATGCCTTGTCCGTTATGTGCCTCAGTGAAATCTAGCCAAGTAATTTGGTAGCGTTCATAATACTCCCTTTTAACAAGCTCATAAACAGACAGCGGGTCTGTCATTAAGGGCAAACCAAGCACCGTTAGCAGGCCTGTACCCGTATATTCGGGATAGAGGTCTATTTCACCGTTTATGATTGCGGTATGTACGATTCCGCTGGCAAGATTGTGTCCTGTGCGGTCTACTGTGAACCCTTCAGCCTCAAGAGCAAGCGAATATATTTCGGCAATAATCAAGCTCTCTGGAAAGTCTTTGCTGCCAACGCGAATTACTTCATCATGATTTTCGGTACATGCAGTGCTGGCAAACATAGCGAAAAGAATTACTAACACAATGCTCGTAATTTTAAACCATTTCTTTCTCATAACAACCCCCTTGGTTTATATATTCCTATATCTTTGGAGAAAACGGTCAAGCAAATTCAGCGGCAATACCGCGCCTAAGGACATAATTGCAACTGAAATGCCGCCTATCAACAATAGTTCGGTCTGCCTTGTGCTAAGACCTTGAAAAATTATTTGCCCCAAGCCGCCTGCACCAATTAGGGCGGCGATTGTGGCACTGGCTACTATTTCAACTGTGGCTGTTTTTATGCCCGCAAGTATCATTGGAAAAGCGAGGGGCAAACGAACCTTTAGCCATACTTGAAGCGGTGTCATGCCCATGCCCTTTGCTGTTTCAAGAACAAAAAGAGAAACTTTCTCAAGCCCAGCTACGGTGTTCATCAAAATTGGAGGAATGGCTAGGAATGTAAGGGCGGCGATGGCGGGACCCATTCCAATGCCTAGAAAACGAATCGACAATACCAGAATTGCTAAACTAGGTATAATTCGGAGCGTTTGAAACAGTGTGATTATCCATTTTTGTTGTTTTTTAAAAATTACGCATAGTATACCCGTGGATAATCCGATAATAGTTGATATGATTAAAACACGTAGGCTTATGCCAATATGTTGCCGTAGCATAGCAAAATAGGCATCCATATTATTATCAAAATATCGAATTATGTTCGCCCAAATTTCCTGCATTTTTTCAAACCTCTATCCATTTCCAATATCTTATTGATATTACCACAATAAATATGACAACTGCATGTCATATTTAAAATTAGACCTTTTCGCCCACTCGGTAGTATTTTTGTATGGAATGATAAATGAGAGGGTCCATTTTATGAATATCAATTGACCTAAACCAGTTTAGTGTAGCCTCTTGAGAATCCGTTACTGGGGTGAGGATAGTGTCGATTTGCAAGTTTAGCACCTCTCCAAAAAATGTATGAAAAGTGCCGACTAAATGTGTATGAGATACCTTGCATTCAAGCACACAGTGGCTTGCGCCCAATATAGGCACATGAGCTTTTTCTCCCCAAGCAAAATCATAAGGTATGGCATCTTTCGCACCATCTTCACCAGATACAGACCCTACATAATCAGCCAAGGAAGCCATTTCTACATTGCAAAGATTAACAGAAAACTCCCCCGTGCGCTGTATATTGGCGATGGTGCGCTTGGCGGTCATGCTTACGATTATGTTTTCGGGAGGCCCTGGGGTGTTGCTTACACAAGTGATGGTGCTTAGGTTTGGAGACCCGCCTTTGTTACAAGTGCCGACAATCCATACTGGGCGCGGGGTGATTGTCCATAATAAATGGTGATAAAGGTCACTAGGCTGTACGCCAAATTGCGGGATTGATTGCTTTTGGATTTTTTTCATTAAGGTCATCCCTTCTGTAATATAAATTATTTTTAGGGCGTGCTTCCGCTAATGAATATACATCATTGCAGTTGATATCCCAGCATACCCTAGGCACAGCGGAAGCAACCATTGCTGCTCCCTCAGGCGGTTTGCCCTTGGTAAGTTGATAACGCAGACTTGCAAATATGTATGCTCTCGTGGGAACACGCCCTAATGTTACAGTAAAATACTTATATATCTATATTACATTCTTGTTTGTCTTCATGCCATGACATTATTGGCATAAAAATAGCGTGAAAGTATGCCATTTTGCTATGGCACAATCACGCCGTAATATTTTAACGCATCTTCTTTTATGGTTGTAGCGGCATCGTTTCTTCCCATGCCATAGGCCGTATGGTATGCCCGTATCAAATGTGTTTTATATATCTGCTCCTCTTCGCCTAGTTTGTGGTAGCAATCCGCCATACAAAACAACATTTCTGGGATACGCCTTAGATTATTGTATTCACGGCTGATTTCGACCGCATAGTCACAAGCTTTCAAAGCTTCTTTATACCTGCCCACACTTCTTAGCAAGCGCGATAATGTAAAATATAGCGAAGGGAATATGGTTATTTTATCCTCCTCAGAGACCTTGCTATTCTCACGGCTATTAATTATGGATTGCACTATTGATATAGCTCTATCTTGCTCCCCTAAAGTGTTCAAACATTCTGCTATGCTTAGCGCAATGTAAATCTCATTGTAAGACATACGGTATTCGGATATTTTATCTTCTTCAAATCTAGGCTTAGAGATGCGTATGGTTTTGGTTAAAGCTTCTATTGTTTCGGCAGATGGCACAGTCATTTCAATGATTACTTTCACATAAGCCACAAACTGCTCAACTATAGGCTGTTTTATAAGAGACCCCTTTTCGATATCGTCTATAATATTTTTTGCCTCAATCCAATCATCGTTACCCAATTGCCGTTTAAGTCGCCTGTAATCCCTATAACTAGCGTATTCAGATGAGTCAAGGTAAAGCAGCCAAAAGTCCTCTGTGGGGCTTCCTAATAGTTCCAAAGTGGTAATAAACTGCCATACATTTATGCTTGCTTCCCCAGCCTCTATCCGCGCTAAATGCCGAACACTTACGAACAATTGTTCTGCCATTTCTTCTTGGCTAAGACCCATTTCTTTTCTTATTGACTTGATTATATCGGCACGGCTTGTTTTCATAGAACCCCTTTGGCAGTAGAGAGATAGAATGTTTTTTGCTATCTCTGATAAACGTATTCTTAGTGATTCTGGTTCTAAAACCTCCACTTTATCCCCGAAGCTCAACAGCATAGCTAACCACATACGCTCATCATCAGGAACTTGCAGATGTAATACAAAATCGCCATTGACATATGCCTCTATGATGCCCTCACCAAGGTATTTGCAAATCTGCGTTCGTACTTCTGCTTTGCATAGCAAAGTGATATCGAGATATTGCGCCCTATACTAGGAATGCCAGCCATAGATATATGCTAAACATCTCGTAAAATGGTGTATCTGGAGACCTCAAAACGCTCAGCTAACTTTGTCACGCTTGTTTAGTAGGTGTATTATTATGGCTGGTATGCGGTCGGTTTTCATAATTAATCCTCGAGTTATTTCGGCATTTTTATTGCGAAACCAAGAAGGAGGTGTTATAATTTAGTTATTCTCGCGCAAAGTAGGTGAGGACTGCGGAAAGCTCGAAAGGCGACAAGGTTTACATAGCGGCTAAAATCGTGAAAGTAATTTTGTCAATCGTGAAAAACTTAATTGAATTACTCAGTTAAGTTCAATGCCCCCAAGTCACAACCTTGGGGGCATTGTTTCTCACGTAATCGAAATGATAGTGAAAAGCTCTAATGTGGTAATTATGCCGCATATGAACTCCTTTGTCAAGAGGTTTAACATATTTTTAAGTTATGCCTTGAATATTTCCATAGCTTTCGCCACCACATTCTCCACTGTAAACCCATAAGCCACAAAAAGCTCCGCCGCTGAACCAGACTTGCCAAAACTATCTATGGCGATAATGCCGCCATCAAAGCCAGTGTAACGCTCCCAACCAAAAGGCGATGCCGCCTCTACGGCAAGACGCTTGGTTGCGCCTTTTGGTAGTATGCTTTGTTTATATTCTTCGTCTTGTTCTTCAAAAATCTCCCAGCTAGGCATGGAAACAACACGTGCATCTACACCCTGCTTTTTAAGCTCTGCATGAGCATTGTATATTAGTTCCACTTCTGAGCCTGTAGCCATTAGAATAATATCTGGCGTTGCTTTTTCGCTGTCTTTTAGAATATACGCACCTTTTAGTGCATCCTTGCCTGTTTCTGGCAAGAGCTGTGTGTTTTGGCGCGTTAGCACTATGGCTGTAGGGCTTGTTTTGCGTGTCATTGCCGCCACCCATGCCGCTGCTGTTTCGTTTGTATCCGCAGGGCGTATTACTGTAAAATTAGGGATGCTGCGTAATGCTGCCAGTTGCTCTATCGGCTGATGCGTTGGACCATCTTCGCCAACGCCTATGGAATCATGTGTGAAAATGCTAATAACAGGTAGACCCATCAGTGCCGCTAAGCGTAAAGCGGGTTTTGCATAATCACTAAACACGAAAAAGCCAGCGATATATGGACGCAAGCCGCCATGAACCATCATGCCGTTTGCAATGGCACTCATCGCATGTTCGCGTACACCAAAATGCAGATTTGCCCCTGTAGGGTTTGCGGCAGAATAGCTCCCACGTCCCGCCATTATAGTTTTTGTAGATGGTGAAAGGTCGGCAGAGCCGCCGAATAGATTTGGCACAAGCGGCGCGACTTTATTAAGCACCTTTTCAGATGATACGCGCGTTGCTATATTGCCTTCATATGCCCAAAAATCCTCGCTAGCTAAAAAGGCAGGCAGGTCACCATTATACCAAGATTCCATCTGTGCAAAATCAGATGGATGAGCTTTTTTGTAGCCTTCAACAAGCTCTTTCCAAGCATCTTCTTTGGCTTGGTTTTCTTTCTGAATTTTAGATATTTCGTCTTTAACTTCGCTTGGCACATGGAAAGATTCTTCTGGATTAAAGCCAAGATTTTTCTTTGTAGCCTCTAACTCATCCGCGCCCAAAGGTTCGCCGTGGGCGGATGCTTTGCCCTGCTTGTTTGGCGAGCCATAGCCTATTTGTGTTTTTATCTCAATTATAGATGGCGCATCTTTAACAGCCTTTGCAGCTTCAATAGCCGCAGAAATAGCATCAACATCATTGCCATCCGCTACCTTTTGCACATGCCAACCGTACGCCTCATGACGCCCTAGCACATCCTCTGTGAAGGATATAGCAGTATCGCCCTCGATTGTAATATTGTTAGAATCGTATAGCAAAATGAGTTTGCCTAGTTTCATTGTACCCGCAAGTGATGCCGCTTCAGATGCTACGCCCTCCTGCAAGCAGCCATCGCCGCATAACACATATGTGTAATGGTCGACGATAGGAAAACTTGGGCGGTTAAAGGTGGCGGCAAGATAGTTTTCTGCCCATGCCATACCCACGGCATTTGCTATACCTTGCCCTAGCGGACCTGTGGTTATCTCCACGCCGTCTGTATGCCCATATTCTGGATGACCAGCAGTAGCAGAATCTGTTTTGCGGAATTTGCGCAGGTCGTCAATAGAAAGATTATAGCCGAAGGTATGCAAAAGCGAATATAGCAAGCTAGAGCCATGACCTGCCGAAAGCACGAAGCGGTCGCGGTTTTGCCATGAGCTGTTTTTTGGATTATGAGACATATGCCGTGCCCATAGGGTGTATGCCATGGGGGCAGCACCCAGAGGCAAGCCAGGGTGTCCAGAATTGGCGGCTTGTACGGCATCTGCCGATAGCAGGCGCAATGTGTTGATGCAGAGATTGTCGATGTTTTTCATAAAATTTACCTCCCGAAAACTTCGCTTTGTCACATTGACTGCGCGAATATGTTAAAATCTTCTATAGTTTCATCTATAGTTAGATTAAGCAATTTGCTAATCGAATATTTCTGTGCAAGAGATTTTACAAATTCATGCCCTAGATAATACCCTAAGTTTGAACGCCCGCGCCATTGCACCCAGTCTCCGAAAAAACCTTGAGCATCCTCATTAGCATCAATTCGTCTTTTGTATTCAAGCAAAATATCCCTTTTATTATCATTACACCAATCAAGCCAATCATCGACACTTTGGTGATACGATTCAAAATCGCTGCATAAAAGGTTTTCGCAGTGCATGGCGACACCTTCTTGGTATAGCTGCCAAACCGAGCTTTCGTGTTGCGACTTGGGTTCATAAAGACCAGAACCCTTTATATTATGCAAAATATGACCAAGCTCGTGATGTATAAGTCCAATCATTCTTCTTTCGTCACACCAATTTAGCTCAACCATCTTTTCAACACCAAGTAATATCGCACTTTTTCCATCTAACTCCGTTGCCCATCCTGCCCCATTGCAAAGCCCAAGATAAAAGATTATATCAACATCAAGACCTGCTTGGAAAACTTGTAAAAGTCGCTCTTCAATATTTTTGGTGACGGCAACAAACGAGTTGTGTGCCATATTTAATGCATCACGATTATTAATGGCTTGTGTTAAAATTGGAAGAACTTGCCTATCAAAGTCATAGCCCTTGCTGTCTTCTCTTATCTTTATTGGCATACTTTTCGATATGCCATAAGCATAATCCTGCCATAATTTCATGCAAAAAATGCCGTTCATTTTGTCATACATTAAAATCAAATCTGGGTATGTGTTAATAATTCTCATTTGTGGTCTCCGTTTATTATACCATTAAAACAGCAAATTGAAAATAGCAGGAAAAAATCCCATGATAAAGCCAAGCAAACCGCCGAGATACATAATCCACTTTAGCTGGCTACCCACCACAGACATAACAAGCCGCTCCATCTCTGCTGTATCAAAGGCAGCTATGCGCTCCTCCGCTATTTTTGCCACATCCAGCGCACCCACTATATGCTCGCCCGCCTTTTGCGCCAGCATTTTAACGCTATTTCGCACTAGCTTGTCCACTGATGCACTATAGTTTGCCCCACTAGGAGCTATTTGGGCAGGGGATAGGGCAAGCAATTTTTCTATCGCCTTTTGTGGCGCAAGAGAGCTTGATATGCCATCAAAAAATTTATCTACATGCTCTTGTTGTAGATTTTTTTGCGCAGATTTGATTACGGTTTCTAACCAATTTTCTGCTTGCCTATCTTTTAATTGACCTATAAGCCAACTGACTTCTTTGTCCAATGTATTATCTATAAATGTAACGAGTTTTTCGCATATTAGCTCATGATTTTCTTTGTCATCAAGATATTTTAGCAAATTTTGTACTATGCTTTCATATATTTTATCTGGATTTACAAAAAGCCCTAATAGCCCGCCCGCATTGTCTTTTACAATTTTTGATACAAGCTCTCGCAAGCGCGCATCTACCCTGTCATCCGCTAGAAATTTGCGGCATATGGGCGACGCCTTATGAACATTATTTTTTGTGGTATCCTTTATGGCGGCTATGGCGGAGGGCGGTATTAGGTCTGATAATTTTTTGCCACTTGTTTCTGCGCTTGCAAGAGATGCATTTGCAAAATCCATAAGCAATTGCGCAAAATCCTCACCTCGCAGATATGGCAAAGCTTTATTTTCTGTATAGTCTCGCGCTACAGACAGCAAGGTCATCATAAGTTTTTCGGAATTTTGCACTGCCCTGTCAATTATGGTGATTTCATCGAGATTTAGCTTGTCGGCGAGGATTTTTGATATTGGTTTATCGCTTGTAGTGATACTGCCCACAAAGCCCTGCGCCATGTCCACAATATTATTCACAATTCCTGTGTTTGATGCCGCATCCACCAGCGATTGGCTTGTTAAGATATTTTCCGCTAGACTAGCCCCCATTTTTTGAGCTAGCTGCCTCTGTTGTTTTGGTATTAGCCCAGGTGTAAAGGGCAGGCGAAAGCCGAATATGCGTATTTCGCGATGGGGGCGAAAAAGCATGGTTATCGCCAAAAGATTAGTAGAATAGCCGATAATCCCCCCGACTATTGGTATTACTAATAATGCTAAAAATTCCATTTTTAAATGCTCGCTCTCTTTAGTATTTCGTCCTCATTAACCATATACGAAAGAGTCATCAAACTGTCTGTTAGCCGTACATTTTCTACAATCATACCCTTTGGCACTTGCAGGTCGCTGCCTGTGAAATTCCATATACCTTTAACGCCTGTGTCTGACAATAGGTTTGTCACATTATTAGCAGATGCGCCAGGCAGTGTAAGCACAGCGATATCAACATGGATTATTTTTAAATAGTCAGGCAGGGTAGCAACATCAAAAACAATGATGCCCCCTACTGTTTTGCCTATAATTTCAGGGTCATTATCAAAAAGGGCTGTAAAATTATAACCACGCCTAGAAAAATATGGGTAATTGACAAGTGCTTGACCAAAATGCCCTGTGCCAATGAGGGCTAGGGAATATGACCTATCAAGCCCCAAAATACGACCTATTTCTTTGTATAATGATTCCACATTATAACCATAGCCCTGTTGACCAAAGGAACCAAAGTTGTTTAGGTCTTGTCGTATTTGGCTGGCGGTTATGCCCATGCGCACAGAAAGCTCTTTTGATGATATACGTGCAATTCCCGTGTCTAATAGGTCTCCTAGGTATCTATAGTATCTTGGCAAACGCTTTATTACTGCGGCTGATACTCGTTTTTCGTCTTTCATGCACTTCCCTCCAAACGGCACTTTCTTGTTATTTTTTTATCATTTGTTAAATATTATATCAATTTGCAACTGGTTTTGTCAATTTAGAATTATCATTTTCAAGATATGTGATGGCAATATTATGTTTTCTGATAGCCTGCATTTCCGAAAGTTCTGTTCTGTCTGCTATATCCTTCCATTTAAGGCGGCATATGTATCGCCATGTTATAATAGCGCGTGAGATGGGACTTTGCAGTACACGAGATATTCTTCTTATGTCTGTTTCTAACTCTATTAACGACATTTTTGTCTTAGTCAGCTCTTCTTCTGTCTCCAAAATCGCTATAGATAAATCCTCTATGTGGCTATAGTTTCTGCTCTTTTGTACACTGCCACTGCGAGAAATGCTACCGCTAGATAACTGCATAGCCCGCAACTCCCCTATCCTTTGCGAAAGTTTTGTTATGCGATTTTCTAATGCAAATACATTTGAAAAGTGTGACCCTGTCCCCATTTTATTCCTCCTTTGTATAAGTAAATTAACATAACTAATATTTGTATAACTAATATATCATAAATGAGGCTCTTTTGTCAAACATTTTTTCTTGACTAAATAGCAAGAGGGTAATATAATTATTATCTGGAGGAAAACACCTATGTTAAAGATAATTGTACATGGACTTGGTCGTCTTGGTCGCTCTGTATGCGAACTAGCGAATAATGATACAAATGGTGATTACGAAGTAGTAGCGGGCATGGATGCCACGCCGAATTATAATCTTGATTTGCCTGTATTTTCGGACTTGGCTAGTTGTGATGTGGATGCTGATGTGGTGGTGGATTGCTCTGTAGCCACTGCTGTGCGAGGTTTGGTTTCACACGCTATTGCAAAAAAAATGCCGCTTGTTATATGCACAACCGCTCTGGATGACGGCACTATTGGCGAAATACATAATGCCACAAAGCAAATACCCATCTTTCTCTCTGCTAATATGTCCCTTGGTATACATATTATGTCGCGGCTTTCGCAGATGGCGGCAAAGATGCTTGATGGAACGGGATTTGATATAGAAATTATAGAAAAGCATCATGGCGGCAAGCTGGATGCGCCTAGCGGCACGGCAAATATGCTTGCTAGCAGCATTATGGATACATTGGGTGGAGGCAGGGAGCTTATTTATGACCGTAGCGGTCGCAGACAAAGGCGTGATGGGCATGAAATCGGTATGCACGCAATACGTGGCGGCTCTATAGTGGGTGAACACACCGTGTTATTTGCTGGCAATGGTGAAACACTGGAGATAACGCACAACGCATCCTCTCGCGAGATATATGCTCAAGGGATTTTGCGTGCGGCAAAGCTTGTAGCCACGAAGCCTGCGGGGCTGTATGGCATGGATGATTTGTTATGATTGAAAAAAACGTACGCATAAATGCAAGAAAATTAATGGCAGAGCATGGATTGTATCCTAAAAAAAATCTAGGACAAAATTTTTTGATAGATGCTCATGTTCTTGATAAAATCGTAACTGCTGCTGGGCTTGCTTCTAATGATTTTGTGATAGAGGTTGGACCTGGGCTTGGGGTGCTTACAGCAGAGCTAGCGCAAGCTGCAAACAAGGTCTGCACAATAGAAATAGATACGCAATTAGCGGATATTTTGTGCGACACCGTGCCTAGCAATGTGGAAATCATTAATAGAGATATACTAAAAACCGACCTAGGCGAAATAATAGCGCAGTCGGGCTTTTCTTCTGCAAAAATGGTAGCAAATCTGCCATACTACATAACGACACCTATAATTTTTGCCGTGCTTGAAAATAACTTGCCTGTAGATACCATGGTTGTTATGGTACAAAAGGAAGTGGCGGATAGAATGTTGGCCTCGCCATCTTCCAAGGCGTATGGCTTGCTTACCCTGTCCATTGCATACTATGGCAAGGCGTCTCTTGTAGCAAATGTGCCGCCAAACTGCTTTTTCCCGCGACCAGATGTACATTCTGCTGTAGTAAAAATTGAGGTTTCTAATCAAGTCAGAAATAATATAAAACGCGAAACTTTTTTTGCAATAACCAAAGCCGCTTTTGCAAATCGCCGCAAAACTCTACAGAACTGCCTTGCATCTTCTGTAGAGCTAAACCTAACAAAAGATACCGCCGCGGAGCTAATAGCTGCCGCAGGACTACCAGAAAGCGTGCGAGGTGAAGCCCTAGCTTTTGAGGACTTTGTGCGCCTAGCTAACAAAATGTCAATAAAAAATTAAACATGATTGGAGAAATGGTTTTATGAAAGAGATTTTTGTTTATTTACTGCTTACGGCTTTTACTGCTTACAGTGATTACGATGCAAGCACTGCTACCACACAGCAAGTACAGGTGACTACGGCACAAACCACACTGGTGCAATTGCCATCGCAACCTCAAAGCGAAAGTTCTGAGTTTTTTAGTACAACAGCAGAATGGCATAGCCATATAATGAATGATGTTGCTGTAACTTACGAAATGGCTAGACAAATTGCTATAGACTATGCTGATATTTCACAGCCAGATGTCGCTAACCTTAGAAGCATTATGAACCGCAATTCAGATAATCCTATCTGGAACTTTGCAGTAGCAGGGGCAGGATTGATGGTTAGTATTCAAATTGATTCTGCCACAGGTGAAATTGTACGCTCTCAGCAATTCAGGGGAGGCTGGCCTGCTGAAAGTCTTCCTATTTCATTTGACGAAGCTGTCCGAATTGCAATAAACCATGCGAATATATCATCACCATTCATCACATATTTTCATGGACATACTACACTGCCAAACGGAAATCAGTTTTGGAGAGTGCATATTGACAGTCATTATGGTGTTTACGATATTCACGTAGATGCTTTCACAGGTGAGGTCATATACTTTAGAAATTAGACTAATAGCACTATTTTGAGGTGAAAAGATGGCTTTAATAATAACATCTTCAATGTGTATAGAAATGCTTTCTTTTTGCTTGGCGTTTTGTTTTCATTATTAGCGATTACATTTCTATTTGAAACTTCATAGCTTCAATATTTAGGATACTCACTAACAGGGGCTTTGGTTATACTATTATGCATTATGCAATTGTGAAGTACGTAACTGATGAACGATTACGCATGTCAATAGAAATGAAAAGAAAAGTAATCATACGCAACAAATATTATCCACAGCAACACATAAACAAAATTAAACCAATTGAAAAGGAGGGCATATCAATCATGCCAAATGTTGCTTTTTCCAACCGCCACAAACTGAAAGAAAAGGTATCTGTTCCAGATTTTACTATCAATAGAGCAACAGTTTTGCTTGACATTTGCCGCATAGTACATTATAATATCTTTTGTGCTATTAAAAGCACCCTTGGAGAAGTACCCAAGTGGTCGAAGGGGCTCGCCTGGAAAGCGGGTAGGTCGGGCAACCGGCGCGAGGGTTCAAATCCCTCCTTCTCCGTCTTTACACATTACTCCCTTGTTGATTGGGATAATGTGAGCCGTGAAGCTGTTAGAAAAGGCAGTCAACCGTCAGCTAACAGCAACACGTAAACCATCTGAAAACTCGTCGGCAAACGAGTTTTCTTTTTTGCGTTCAAAGCATTTTGAAACTTATACCTTATTTCAACCTCATACTGCTTTTCGCCGTCAATTTCAGTTGGTTCGGAAATGTGTATGGATTTTATAAGGCTTGTTACGATTGTACGGTTAAGTTCCGTAATGTCGGCATAACGCTGGAGCTTTTCAATCTCCCTTAGTCGCTTTCCATAGTAATCTTTTACATTGTCAATGATGCTGTTCATAATGCTTTTCCACCACTAAAATATTTTGCAATAACGACACTGCCGCCTCGCACCCCTGTTCATTGATGGAATAATACATCCACTTACCCTCTTTTCTGGCATTCACAATCCCGCTTTCCACAAGAATTTTCATATGATGCGATAATGTAGACTGACCAACGCGAACCCTTACCAAAAGTTCACAGGCACATTTTTCGACACTTTGCAAAAGGGATAGTGCCGCAAGCCTTGTTTCGTCGCAAAAAGCTTTGAAAATTTTAGCGTTTACCAGATGCGCATACCCACTAAACTTGCAAAAAGTCCAACACCATGATATAATCTCACCATGGCATACAACGAGAAATTCAGACTACGAGCAGTTGAATATCGCAAGGAAGGGTACACCTTAAAAGAAACTGCT
>WRBK01000007.1 GCA_009784575.1 Defluviitaleaceae bacterium
AGACCTTGGATAAAGTCATAGATAGGTTATGCGAAACAATCTGCCTGCTAACAAAATCGACAATAAAAAGCATAACAGGATGCGATTGGATTTTGCAATGTTTTTAATTGTAGTTTAGTATTAGGCAGTATATAGACAAGGTTCGCGACCAATACGACTATATTCTGATATCGAATATGCGGTGTACGGTTACGGCTTCCGCTTCATTTATTTCTTGTATTTTGTTGCCGTTTTCGCGGTCATAACCAAAAGAGGGTACAAAGGCTATACCCTTCCTTGGCTTTGCGCTCCATGCCTAGCCGTACCCGCTCCCCTAAGCTTTCTTGCTTAAATTCTGCGAAAATACACACAATCTTTAGAAGCATTCTGCCTGTTGCGCTGGAAGCGTCTATACTTTCCTGTAGAGAATTAAACGCAATTATGATTATTGAAAAGCTCTACAAGTTCAATTAGATTTTTTGTAGAATGTGTTTTCAAGCCGTTTAACCGAAGAAATATTCGGTTTTATGATTGTTTTTATGCATATTTTGTGCTATAATCGCAAGTATAGGGCGTTCGAGACCACGAAAAACGCAATCTAAAAAGCCGTAACCTTTGCAGAAACCCAATCGCTCTATGCCGAAGCAAATCTTATTCGGTATAATCTGTTCATGAGCAAGGCAAAATATTCAAAAGGAGTAGATTGAAATGGGTAAAATCAACGGTTTAAGATTCAAAGGCAAAATCATACTGCCTACTGTGGCACTGTTTATCCTGTTGCTTACTATCATCATTGCTTTTTCGGTGGTGCGGTTTACTAATTTTGCAGACAACCTCATGCAAGCACGTATAGAATCTGCCGCTGGCGGCATGAGAAGTATTGTTGACGACTACCGCCGTATGACAATAGAGCTTGGTATGCAAATTTCTGCCGATGGATGGTTAGCTGATGCCCTTTTGGGCGGCGACAGACAAGAAATGATTCGTGTGGCCACGCAAATTGTGGAGGATAACAACCTTGCATTTATTACGCTTATGGATGCGGATGGCGTAGCAATGGTGAGAACTCACGACCCCAACGACTGGGGGCAAGAAATTAGAACACCTGCATTGATGGGAGCTTTAGAAGGTAATATTTCTGTTGCATACGGCAACTTTTGGACTTGGCAAGTTACCATTCGCCCTAGCATACCATTGTTTCATGAAGGGGAAATTGTAGGGGCATTTGTTCTAGCGTATGCCCTTGACACCAATTTTCTTGTGGACTGGATACAGGAAACATATGGTGCAGAGGTTGTTGTTTTTGCTGATGGCGTTAGTGTTGCGTCTACTTTTAGGGCATCAGATGGGTCACGAATCATGGATGTTGAGATGCCGCAGGAAGTTGTCGATACGCTGCTTGATAAGCAAAGTGAAATGTTCACCACGGTTGATATGTATGGTGAAACTTACAGCGCGTTCTTTTTGCCGTTGATAGGTTCGTATGAGCAAATGTTTGGTCAACTTTTTATGGGGCTAAGCAACGCAGGCGTTATTGCTGAAAGAAATGCATTGATATTGCAGATAACTTTAGTGGCTCTTGCAGGGGCCGCCATTACCATATTTGTGCTGTTCTTGATTTCGGGTAAGCTGATACAACCGATAAAACGGTTGCAAAGTTTGGTAGCAGATGTATCTGATGGAAATATCAACATCAATATGGATAGGAAAAATATTACCCAAGATGAAATTGGTGATTTAACGCTTAATATTTACAATCTTGTTGATGTGA
The DNA here is from genome assembly GCA_009784575.1 of Defluviitaleaceae bacterium. Classification (GTDB taxonomy): domain Bacteria; phylum Bacillota; class Clostridia; order Lachnospirales; family WRAX01; genus WRBK01. The sequence goes on from WRBK01000007.1 coordinate 1,751, forward strand.
TTAAAATGATGATGCAGGATTTGACTCAGATGCATCATGCGTTTATAGAAGTAGGAGATTTGCAATTTAGCGTTGACTCCGAAAAGTACCAAAATTCCTTTAAGGAAATGATTGAACTAACAAGTAATATTATTCAAGCCATGACGACGGATATTAAGGAAATTGCCGATGCTTTGGATAGAGTAGACCGTGGGGATTTTGACATTGCTCTTAAAGAGGAAATTTGGATAGGTGATTGGATGTTTATGCCTAAAGCACTTAACGGACTTACTGGCAATCTTAAAAGCATTAGCACAGAAGTAGGCAATATGATTGAATCGACGGCGGTTAAAGGCGATTTGACTTTCCGAATTGAATCTGATAAATATAAAGGTGATTGGCGTGAAATTATGATTGGGCTTAATGGTATAGCCAAGGCTGTGGATGAACCTATTAAAGTGCTTAACGTAACCCTCAATGAAATAAAAGCTGGTAACTTTGAATTGGCTAAGTTAGACAAAAAGCTTGTTGAGATGGGGCTTGAAGCTGATGCAAATAAATATAGCGGTATATTTAAGGATAGCATCTTTGCTATAGATGAGGCCATGATAGAAATACACTCCTATATCAACGAACTGGACGAAATATTGGCACAAATGGCAGAAGGCAACTTACGTAACAAAATCGAACGTGAATACGTTGGCGATTTTGTTACCATCAAAAGTTCAATAAATAATATCAACAGCACCCTTCACAAAACCATGTCGGAAATTTCTGCGGCTTCGGAGCAAGTATTGTCGGGTTCAAAGCAAATTTCTGCAAGTGCATCTGATTTAGCAAGTGGCGCACAGGAGCAAGCAAGTTCTGTTGAAGAGCTTAACGCTACTGTAGATATGATTAATCAGCAGACACAACAAAACGCAGATAATGCAGTAACGGCCAACGAACTCTCCAACAAATCCACAACCAATGCTCAAGAGGGCAACGAAGCTATGAAACAGATGGTTGCTGCTATGGCTCAAATTAAAACATCATCCAACGATATATCTAAAATCGTAAGGACCATTCAAGATATTGCGTTCCAAACCAATCTGCTTGCCCTTAACGCTTCTGTTGAGGCAGCAAGAGCTGGCGAACATGGCAAAGGCTTTAGTGTTGTTGCGGAAGAAGTGCGTACCCTTGCAGGACGCAGCCAAAAATCTGCCGAAGAAACTACAGCACTCATTGATGATTCTATAAACCGCGTAGAAATCGGCTCGAACATTGCCGAAACCACCGCCGAATCATTAACTGCTATTGTTGCTGGTGCTGATGAAGTGCTTGCAATTATTAGCAACATTTCCGCCGCATCAAAACAACAAGCAGAAGCGATTGGGCAGGTTAGCGTTGGGCTTGAACAAATATCAGGGGTTGTACAAAATAATTCGGCTGTTTCGGAGGAAACGGCAGCGGCATCAGAAGAACTAAATTCGCAAGCTGAATTGTTGCGGCAGCTAGTGGCGTTTTTCAAATTGTAAAAATTGCAAGCAAAGTAATATATAGTAATTCTGCTTAAAAATAACGAAGCCGTGCGCGAGCTGAGGCGATTTTTAAGTTGAATTACTATACAAACCGCCTGTAAAGAATAATATTTACTGGCGGTTTTTCTTTTCCAAAAAACACGGTACAAAATCTCAATATTGAAAACAGTGTTATGATATTGCTTAAGTTAGAGACTTAATGAATGAAGATGAGCTGGAACCTTGATAACCTCGGAGGTTACAAAAAAATCAATACTGATACAGGCGAAGAAGAGTAATGCAGTGAATAAAGAAATGCCTCGCAATATTTTAATTAGCGTGGTTTGACCGCAAAGCCACCTTGCCCCTTGCCACAACTGCCAAAAGCAAAGTAAACACGGCTATGGACATATATAGCACAAAATGCGTGCCGGCTAGATTCTCTATTAACCAGCCTAACAGAAGCTGGCCTACGGGTGCAGAGAGATTTGCTATGGATACAAAAATGGCAATTGCCTTGCCCACTAGATGCGTTGGCACATTGGCTTGGGTGTAGGTCATTACGGAGATGTCCACTAGAGTGAAGGTAAACATGATAAGCATAAAGCCTGACACGAAGACTAGAAAAGGCAGGATGCCACTGGTTTCTGGTAGCAATGTGGATGTTGCTATGGGTATGACAGCTAGAGCCATTGAGGCGATAAAAAGATGTAGGCGGTTAAGCTTTAGATATTTTTTGAGCTTGCCTGCCATTAGGCTGCCTATGAGGATGGCGGCACCTGTGGCAGCATTAGCAAAGCCCATGAACTGCTCGCTCATGCCAAAGGTGATGCGTATCATGTATGGGAATGCAACGGAAAACATAGCTTGGAAGAAGAACACAAGCACGGTGAAAACGAGAGCAAGGCGCAAAAGCAGCGGGTTTTCTTTGGTGATATGTATAAAGCCCTCTTTAAGGTCGGCGGCTATGGCTTTTACTATGCCGCCCTTGCGTTCTTTTGGTGTGTATGGTATTTTGATGAAGATGTTGATGATGGCGGAAAACAGAAAAATGATGACACAAAGGGCAACGAGGTTTATTACGCCCAATGTGCCATACAAAAAGCCGGCCATCATGGGCGCGGCTAGCATAGATATGGAACGGATGCCTTTGATTATGCCATTTGCTTTTATTAGCTCATCTTTTTCTATGAGTACGGGCAGGCAAGCTGTAACTGTAGGGTGATATGCGGAGGAAATGAGGGTAAGCAGGGTTATTGTTGCGCCTAGCAAAATAACGGACTGGCTACCGCCAAAAAGCAATGCTGCCAAAGCAGCTACGACCAGTGTGTTTGAGCTATCACATACCACGAGCAGCATTTTTTTAGAAAATCTATCGGCTATAGCACCACCTATTGGCGCAAAAAACACCATAGGCAGAAAAGAAATCGCCACCATGGTAGCAAATATTTCGGCAGAGCCTGTTAGGTCTAGCGCATACAACGATATGGCAAAACGCAGGAGAGCATTGCCGATAAGGCTAATGCCTTGGCTTATAATTAGCAGGGCGAAACTAAGCTTATTTTGAGACATTGGTGTACCCTCCGATATATAGGTTGATTTAGTGCGGAAAATTTGTTATAATATAAACAGTATAACACATTTACGAAAGAAAATGGGCAAATGTTTGAAAAACTAACTCAAAAATTTGGTATAAAAACCTCAAGGAATGCAAAAGTGTTGCTTTTTTGTGCTATTGGCGTTGTTATCATCCTCTCTATAGCCTACGCATTTTGGATAAGCATGCAAATGGGTGATGATGTTGATATGACTGTGCCTAGATTGCTGGTAACGGCAGATGTTGATACACAGGGCTATGTGGCACAAGGCTACACAACTACTGAGAATGACGAGCCGCAACCACAGCGAATAATGGTATATGTAAGCGGCGAGGTACATAACCCAGGCGTTTTTGAATTTTATGAGGGCGCGCGTATAGTAGAGGCGATAGAGGCAGCGGGCGGAATGACAGCGAATGCTGATATTAATGCCATAAACCCATCCCAAAGAATGGTGGATGAACAGCATATTATGGTGTTTAACATAGAAGACAATATGCCGCCTACGGTGACGGCATCGGGACAAATAGGACAATCGGTGGATGGACGCATAAATATAAACACGGCCACAAGCGAGCAACTACAGACATTGAGCGGCATAGGGCCCGTTACGGCAGGCAATATCATTAACCATAGAGAAGCGCGCGGCGGATTTGCTACCATTGAAGAGATTATGAATGTAAGCGGTATAGGCGAAAGAACATTTGAGAATATACGGGATGGCATAACGGTGGACTAGACAAATCCGATAAAGGGGATTAGTGACTATGGCAAACAAAATTCTAGTTGTAGATGACGAAAAAAACATAATCAAAGGCATAAAATTTAGCCTAGAACAAGATGGCATGGATGTTTCTGTGGCATATGACGGCGAAGAGGCTCTTAACCTTGCTAAAGATAATAACTTCGACCTCATTGTGCTTGATGTGATGCTGCCAAAGCTTGATGGGCTTGAGGTTTGTCAGGGTATCAGAGAGTTTTCGGACACGCCCATTATCATGCTGACAGCAAAAAGTGAGGACATGGATAAGATAATGGGGCTGGAATATGGCGCGGATGATTATTTAACAAAGCCTTTTAACATTTTGGAATTAAAGGCCCGCATAAGAGCTATTTTGCGCAGGAGCGCGAAAAATGGAGGCAAAGCACAGGCGGCAAAAAATACGCATGTGGTGCGCGGGCTGGAGATAGAGGCGGATAGCCGCCGTGTTAGCATATCTGGTAAAGAGGTTAATCTTACTGCAAAGGAGTTTGATCTGCTAGAGCTTTTGATAGAAAATGCTGAAAGAGTATATACGCGCGAGGAATTGCTGAACACTGTTTGGGGATACGACTATCCTGGTGATGTGCGCACGGTGGATGTGCATGTTCGTCGTCTGCGCGAAAAAATAGAGGATGCACCAAGCGACCCGAAGTATATACATACAAAATGGGGCGTGGGGTATTATTTTAAATGAGAAAGCGGGATAGGCTAATCAAAATTACACGCAATTTTTTTTCTAGCTTGCGTACATTGCGCTGGAAGCTCTTTTTATCGTATCTTTTGGTTAGCATTATTCCTATGTTTGTGCTTTGGGGCAACACCGCAGATATTTTGGAAAATCATCACATAGAGCAAAGAGCAAGCGAGTTACGTTTTGTATCTAACCAAATAGCAACGAGAATTGCGGATTCTACCTATATGCAAGAGCTTTGGATGCGCAATGTGATAAATATGCAGGTAATAACACCTGCCAGCGAAAGCCATAATTCCCGCATAATTGTGGTAGATTCTATGGCTATAGTGCTTTATGATTCTCTTAATGTATATGACGGAAACACTCTAGCCAGCGCGGGTATAATACAGGCTCTAGGCGGCACACAAGATAGCACAACGCCTGATAGCCGAACGATAGTCGAAATCGCGCCTATTTTTGATGGGGATGCGGTTGTGGGGGCTGTTATGGTAACGCATTCCATAACAGGGCTGGATGTACTGCTAGATGATATAAACGAGCTTACAATAGGTTTTATTGTTCTTATGGGCTTTGTTTTGGCGGGTGCTGTTATGCTTATAGCGCAATGGTTCATACGGCCTATGCGCCATATCTTGTCTGCTACACAAAAAATCTCGGAAGGTCAGCTGGGCGAGAGGATAAACTTAAAAAGCAAAGATGAATTTAATGAGCTAGGACTAGCTATAAACGACATGACGGATAAGCTAGAAAAGGTAGAAACAGCAAGGCAAGAGTTTGTATCAAATGTATCGCATGAGCTAAAAACACCGCTTAGCTCCATCAAGGTTCTATCAGAATCACTTGTGCATCAAGATGATGTGCCTTCGGAGGTGTATAAAGAATTTTTGACTGATATAAATTCCGAAGTTGATAGAATGACAAGCATAGTAAATGAATTGCTGACCCTAGTGCGGCTAGATGAAACAGAACTGCCGCTTAATATAAGTAATTTTGACCTAAATAAGCTACTAGAAAGTGTTATAAAGCGATTAAAGCCTCTGGCGGATTCAAGAGAAATTTCTGTGGAATTTATAGAGCAAAAACAGATAAACATAGAAGCGGATGAAATGAAAATTAGTCTTGCCATATCTAATTTGGTGGAGAATGCCATAAAATATAATTATGTAGGCGGACATGCAAAGGTTTTGATAGATGCAGACAACAAAAATGCCTTCGTGACCGTAACTGACAATGGCGCGGGCATAAGCGAAGAAAACCAAGCAAATGTGTTTGCGCGCTTTTTTCGTGTGGACAAGGGACGAGATAGGGAAACTGGCGGCACGGGTTTGGGTTTGTCCATTACACATAAGACAATATTGCTGCATAAGGGCAGCATAAAGCTAACAAGCAAAGAAGAAGAAGGAAGCACCTTCTTGGTAAGAATTCCGCTACACTATAGGCCTTAAAAAGGAGGCGGGGGAGTAAAATGTCAAAAAAGACTAGGAAATCCAAGGGCAATAAAAAAAGAATACGGCGTAGACATATACTTAGCATTGTGTCTATAGCACTGCTTGTTTGTGTTGGCGTTGTGGCTGTTTTGGGCTTTGGGGAATTGTTTAGCGATACACCCCCACAAGTGCAAAACCAAGCACAGCAAAACATCCAGGATGATACACAAAATCGTCCACAGGCACAAACACTTTCTATCAACTTTTATTTTCGTGATGCAGATGGGCGCTGGGGTAGCGAACAAAGGCAATTAGAACCAATGGATGATAATACGGACATAGTTTCGGCCATATTGCAAGGCATATTAGATGGTCCGCAAACAGAAGCTTTTTTACCTAGCATACCTGACGGAGTGCATATAGAAGGAGCAAGAATACGCACAAGCATAGAGAACACATTGCTTGTGACTTTTTCGCGGTCTTTTGCGGATATAGACCCCATAGACATGACGCTTGCTATAAGCTCTTTGGTATACACACTAACTGAACTTGATTTTATCGACCAATTGGAGTTTTATATTGGTGAAGAACCCATGCTTGATGGGCAGGGCAATACATTTGGTTTGCGTAGCCGTGAGAATACAAGCCTAGCAGAAACGGTGCCATCATGGATTGCGGATACCGCGACAGTTATTCTATACTTTCCAGATGAGCAAATGATGGGTCTTGTAGGTGAGATACGCGTGATTGAAGTAAACAGACAAGAGGACATTTGGAGCTTTATTCTGGATGCCCTGATAGAGGGTCCTGTATCGCCTGACCTTTACCCTGCGATTCCGATAGAAACAACATTTGTCCTAGGTGAACTTATGGGAGACACCATAAGTGTTAGTTTTGGTCATGATTTCTATGATGCGCTTTCAAGTGGCGGCTCTGCTGATGAAAGCTTTATGGTGTATTCATTAGTAAATACGCTAACAACATTGCCAGAAATACGCCGTGTGCAGATATTTATAGATGGTCAACCTATTCAACCTGATGAAGAAGGAAATCTGCATATGGATTTGAGCGGGCCAATAGAACGTAATGAAAGTTTGATAATAGGCTATATGGACTAGGCTATAAAGGGGTAATGGTCATGGCACGACCCATGGTAGCACTTGCCGCTTTTCTTATCGGCGGCATCATCTTTGGATATTTTGGCATGGGCGAGCATCTATTCATTTTCGGTCTTATTGCCATTGCTATATCGATAATTTATTTTTTTGTATATAAACGCAAAATCGCCCTTATTTTTCCTATTTTTGCAATTATTGGGGCGTTTTTTGTTGCAGGCTCAATGACACCTACTGATAGCTTGATGGAGGAAGTGGCGGCACGCCACGGCTTTGTGCGCATAGAGGGCATTGTGGAGGATGTATCTACCACACGGACAGGTAGGCAGCGCGTCTCCGTACGTACTGTAGCATATCGAATAGGCCCTTTTGAGGAAGTCCATCAATCATCGGCAGTGTCCATTGTTGTTTATATGCCCGATGGTCATTTCGCTGTCTTGGGTCAACGTATTTTGGTAGCTGGTTATCTTTTGCCGCTAGACGAAGCGCGCAATCCTGGTAGTTTTAACGAGTCGCAATTTTTACGTAGCCGCGGCATTGAGTATAAGATTTTTGCAGAATCAGCGAGCTTGCATGAAATATCATTGACACCAACAATGCATATTCGTAACTTTGGCGTGCGCTTATCCGCTGTATTTGATGATACTTTACCACCTTGGGCGGCGGGTATTATGAAAGCGATGATAGTGGGCGATAGGACAAGCTTAGATAGTGAAGTGCGCGATATGTACCGCTCCGTGGGCATGTTTCATATTTTGGTTGTATCTGGTCTGCATGTTAGCATATTAGCCATAGCCATGGAAAGGGCATTAAAATTTATCGGGCTAGGCGCGAAAAAACGCTCAGCCCTTACGATTATCTTTATTGTACTGCTTGCGGTATTGACGGGTGCTAGCGTTGCTACTGTACGCGCCGCAATAATGGGCATAGCGCTAGTAGCATCTGGGCTGTTTGGCTATGAAAACGACACGCCGACATCAATCTCCATGGCCGCTATAATTCTGCTACTTTATCAGCCGCTATATCTTTTTGACATCGGCTTCATATACTCTTTCTCGGTGGTGCTTGCGCTATCCTTGGGTACGCCATCCGTAGATAAGGTCTTTACCATGCTTATCGAACGCTATGATTTTCTTGAACCTATTTTAGGCAATTGGTATGCGAAAAAGTATTTGGCGGCTACATTTGCGGCAAACGCAGCATATTTTGTAGTCAATGCTTGGTTTTTCTACGAAGTTTCGCCTATTTCACCTCTTGTTAATTTCATTTTGTTGCCTAGTGTGTTTTTTGTGATTGTACTTGGATTTGTAATTGCTATTATTGGTGTTTTGGGTAGCATTGGACTGTTTTTGGCGCAAATATTAGCCTTTCCTCTACTTTTGCTACTAAGCATATATGATTTTGTGATTAGGTGGTCGCTTCGTCTGCCATATGCCACAATAATAACGGGGAGACCTAGCGTTTTCATAGTTATTATCGGCGTTGCCGTCATTATTGCCTTTATATATATCATGCATAAGGGCAAAAATATTGCGAGAAGGCTAGGGGTAGCGACTGCTGTGTTGGTTCTGGGCTTTTCTGCGAATTTTGCAGCGTATAGGATAAGTCCAAATATTAATATCACATTTTTGGATGTAGGACAAGGCAAATCGACGGTGATTTCGCGCGGTAATTCTGCTATAATTATTGATGGAGGCGGCGTGTTTGGGCGTGAGATGGGCGAAAATGTAGGTACATTTACTCTCGTACCATACCTAAACTATCGCGGTATTGACAGTGTTACAGCCATAGCTAGCCATAATCACCGCGACCATGTGCTTGGGCTGATAGAAGCTATGTATGCAGGACGCATAGAGAATCTTATTTTGGCTCAGGCGGGTAGCGACCCTGACTACTACATGTATCTCGCTATGCTAGAGGCGGCTGATGCCATGGATATACCCGTTAGCTATATGTCTGCTGGGGATGTGTTTGAATTTCATAATATGCGGCTATACGCGCTGTCGCCTTATTCTGACCCACTATTTTCGGGAACAAATAATGTATCTCTTGTATTGCGTGTTGTGCATGGTGAAAATGCAATATTGCTTACGGGTGATATCTATACACAGGTGGAGGAATATCTTGCAACACGTGGTGTCGATATTTCTGTCGATATTTTACAAGCCGCACATCATGGTAGCCGCACGTCCACGTCTGACACATTTTTAGAGGCTACTTCACCTAGCCTAGCCATTATTTCGGCTGGGCGAAACAATATGTTTGGGCATCCGCATAATACGGTTATACAACGCCTATACGAACATGGCGTACCATATCATAATACAGCAACTCATGGTGCGATATTGGTTCGTAGCAATGGTCGGAATTTAGAAGTACGCACAATGTTAAATCCGTGATGGGGTGAGCATATGAAAGAACTAAATAATCACATAAAAACAGGCAATTTTGCCAGATGCTACCTCCTTTTTGGCGAAGAATCCTTTTTGCTAGACCGCTGGCGCAAAAGCCTTGTTTCCGCTATATTGCCTGAAGATGCTAGGGATATGAATATGGAGATATTTGCTGGCAAAGCAGATGTAACGCGGATAATGGAAGCAGCCGAAACCATGCCATTTTTGGCAGAACACCGCCTGATTATAGTAGAGGATAGCGGGCTTTTTCAAAGTGGACGCAAAGATGATTCGGAAGCCATGGCGAGCTTTGTGGAGGACATACCAGAAAGTACCATAATCATATTTTCCGAAAAAGATGTGGACAAGCGCGGGCGGCTGTATAAACGCGCCAACACAAATGGGCTTGCGCTGGAGGCAAAAACACCAAAAGAAGCGGACTTGGCAGACTGGGCAGCAAAGTTATGCGCATCTTTTGGGACTGAAATGCCTAGGTCCGTGGCGGCATATCTTGCGCGAACAGCACCTGTGGATATGGCTCTCTTGTATAACGAAGTGGCAAAGTTAGCAGCCTACAAATTAGGCGGTGAAATAACAACTGCTGATATTGATGCTATTTGTACAAAGTCGCTAGAAGCAAAGATTTTTGACCTAATGCGCTTCATTGGCAATAAAGATGCAAAACGGGCGGCGGCTATGTATGCAAATCTCATAGCGGCAAAGGAAAGCCCACTTATGGTGCTGACCATGATAGCGCGGCAGTTTAGGTATTACCTGCAATGCACATATTTAGCACCCAAAATGTCACAAAAGGACATAGCATCAAAACTTTCGCTACATCCCTTTGCTGTCAGAGAATTTGTGGAAGGTGGGCGCAATTTTTCGCGTGAAGCTATGGTGAAAGCCTTAGAAAACTGCTTAGAAACAGATTATGCTATAAAAACAGGGCAGATGGCGGATGAGTTAGCCGTAGAGATTTTGATTATTAAGACTTGCGCGGAATAAGCCGATATGGTATAATGGGTATAGTGTGAAAGGATGTGGCAACATAGTAACTTTGAAACCAATAACATCATGGCAAGAGTACGAGGCACTCATAAAATTGGAAACCCATGAAGAGCAAGAAGAATTTATCGGTTCAAATTTGAAGTGCTTTGCAGATGCTTTCGTTTGGCTTGAAACTTCGGGCAACAAACCCATTCTATTAGGTGTTTATGATGGTAATATACCTATAGGGCTAACCATGATTAGCTACAACACAGCGGATGAACATGGAGTTGAAGGGCTTGATGAATCCCTGTATTACATCTGCCGATTTATGATTGATAAAAACTATCAAGGCAAGGGTTATGGCAAAGCTGCACTTGCTCAAATAATTGAGCTGGTGAGAGCTGAAAAGCCCCTAGGTCAAGCTGGCTGGCTTTACGTTTCGGTTCACAAAGGAAATCCTGCCACCCAACTTTACCAAAGCGTTGGCTTCACAGAAACAGGTGATGGTAACGGGCTTGAAAACGACATGCGTATGCGGATTTAATACACTATAGCAAACGACAATGAAAAACATTGAAGCAAGCCGAAACAACCAATGCTCCAAAGGTGTTTCGGCACAGACTGAAACGATTTTGAATGTCGCTTGCGATACATTCACATAACAGATACAGGAGGTATAGATTATGGACACAATGGCAATTGCAACACTTTCTACACAAATGGCTCAACAAAACCTAATGCAGGAGATAAGCATTGGTGTAATGAGAAATGCTATGGACCACGCAGAGCAAACAGCGGAAATGATGGCAGATATGCTACAAACGGCAAGCGTGCCGCCCGTAGGCTTTGATGGGCTTGGTGCTATGCTTGATATTATGGTATAGTTAATTTTAAAAACACTTTGCCCGCTATTTTAGATGGATTTGCGGGCGTTGCTTTGTGTATATAATGGAGGTGTATTACACATGAAACAAAAATTTGTGCCGCTTTCCAAACGGTCGAAGAAAGAGAAAAAAGAATACCACGCAATGCAACGCAGAGACTGGGGCAACCTAAACCCCGCAACAAAAAAGACTCCAAATCTAAAAGCATATAACAGAAAAAAATCCAGACAACGGTGGTGTGAGCATGAACAACCGAGTTTGGATTTTTTGATTTTGTCAGGAGCGACATAAAAAATATCTTTGTGCATATTGCAGGAAATAATGAATTATGGTACAATGAAGAATGGATTATAGGCATTTTCAAGTTTAAATGCTGTATTTTTGATTTGGAGGACTGGCTTATGGCATCAGGGAGAAATTTTTTGATAGTGGCAGGTGCTATGTTTTTGATTGGGGCTTTGATTACCCTTCTTGCACTTATAGTATCTTGGGTAGGAGCTATCAATGGATGGGTGATATATTTTATTGCGCTGGTTTTGTGGCAAGCTGTGGCTGGGGTGCTATTTATAAAGTTTAGCAATGTGATAGAAAAAGCTAGATTAATGATGATTTTAGCTATACTCTCAGTTGTGCCACTTATTGTTGAGATAGGTATTATTTTTGTTTACGAACTTAATGCCATGCCCATACATGCAATAATTATTTTGATGCAACCAATGGTGGCTATATTTGGTGCATTAAGAAATAGAGACGAGCAAAAGGATATGGAGCTAGGGATAAGACTTGAGGCAGAAAGACAGCAAGAGATGCAAGAGCATCAGGACGGGTCAAAGGAAGGGTAAATAAATGGATGAATTTCGCATAGTATCTGAATTTGCGCCCACAGGAGACCAGCCACAGGCGATAGACACGCTGGCGGCGGGCTTTGAAAGCGGAAATAAATTTGGGACACTTTTAGGTGTCACAGGCAGCGGCAAGACCTTTACCGTGGCAAATATCATACAGCGGTTGCAAAAGCCAACAATCGTGATGGCGCACAACAAAACCCTTGCTGCCCAACTTTACAATGAGTTCAGGGAATTTTTCCCACACAATGCCGTGGAATATTTTGTAAGCTATTACGACTATTACCAGCCAGAGGCTTATGTGCCATCATCTGATACGTATATAGAAAAAGACAGCTCAATAAATGACGAAATAGATAAGCTGCGCCATAGCGCAACGGCGGCAATAGCAGAGCGGCGCGATGTTATCATTATTGCCTCTGTTTCATGCATATATGGCCTTGGCAGCCCAATTGATTATAAAAATCTTGTGATATCCCTGCGACCAAGCATGATGCGCGACCGCGACGAGCTTTTGCGCCGCTTGGTGGATATTCAATACAACCGCAATGACCTAAACTTTCAGCGCGGAACATTTCGCGTGCGCGGTGATGTGGTGGAGATTTACCCTGCAAACTCTGATGGCACAGCATTTCGCGTAGAGTTTTTTGGGGATGAAATAGAAAAAATCTCAGAAATAGATAGCCTAACAGGCGAGATATCGGCGGCGCGTACGCATATCTCTATTTTTCCTGCTTCTCACTATGTTACAACCCGCGAAAATTTGGAACGCGCCATATCGGATATAGAAGAGGAACTGGCGGAGCAGATAACCAAGCTAAAATCCGAAGAAAAGTTACTAGAAGCCCAACGCATAACCCAGCGCACCCGCTATGACATAGAAATGCTGCGCGAAATGGGCTTTTGCAGCGGCATAGAAAACTACAGCCGCCATTTGGTAGGCGGCAAAGAAGGCGATGCGCCACACACCTTGCTTGATTATTTTCCTGATGATTTTTTGATAGTAGTGGATGAAAGCCATGTTACATTGCCGCAGTTTCGCGGAATGTATTTAGGCGACCGCAGCCGTAAAGAAACGCTTGTGGACTTTGGCTTTAGATTGCCCTCTGCGCTAGATAACCGCCCCTTGCGCTTTGAAGAATTTGAGGGCAAGATGCAGCAGGCACTTTTTGTTTCGGCGACACCCGCGGTATATGAGCGCGAAAACAGTCAATTAATAGCGGAGCAGATAATACGCCCAACAGGCCTTGTAGACCCTGTTATAGATGTTCGTCCGATAAATGGGCAGATTGATAATTTGATAACGGAGATACGAAAAGTAAAAGATGCAGGGCGTAAGGTACTGATAACCACGCTGACAAAGCGCATGGCGGAAGACCTAACGGACTATCTAAAGCAAAGCGCCATAGCTGTTCGGTATCTGCATAGCGATATAAAAACGCTGGAGCGGCTAGAAATTATACGAGACTTGCGCATGGATGTTTTTGATGTGCTTGTAGGCATCAATCTTTTGCGTGAGGGTTTGGATATACCAGAGGTGTCTTTGGTTGCTATACTAGATGCCGATAAAGAGGGCTTTTTACGTTCTGAAACCTCGTTGGTACAAACCATAGGGCGCGCGGCGCGCAACGCTGATGGTCGCGTAATAATGTATGCCGACAATGTAACGCGTTCTATGAATTATGCTATAAGCGAAACCAACCGCCGCCGCGATATACAGATGGCATACAACACAGAGCATGGAATAACACCGCAAACTATCACAAAAAAGGTGCATGATATAATACAGGCTACAATATCCGTAGATGATAATGCGAAGAAAAAAGGTCCAAAGCTGGACAAAGACCCAGAATCCATGGACAGAGCAGAATTGCTGGCTCACTTGAAATCCATAGAAAAAGACATGAAACAAGCAGCTATGGATTTGCATTTTGAGCGGGCAGCGCAGTTGCGGGACAAGTTGTTTAAGGTGAAGAAGTTGTTGTGATGAGGGGAGGGGAGCGATATCATGCTAAAACTACAAGGCGAAAGAATATATCTAGCGGCATTAGAACGCGAGGATTGCAAGACATTGCTTGAAAACCTTGAGCATGATTTTGGAAACCCAATGGAGACATTAGACCTCGGATTTTCACTAGAAAACTATGATGAGTGGTTTGAAAAGGTGCAAAAACGGCTAAAAGGTGGCACGCATGTGAATTTGGGTATTTTTCTTAATGATGATATCATAATCGGTGATGTTGCGCTACAGCGTATAGATAAAACCAACCGTTCTTGCACATTAGGCATGGGATTTGCTAAAGTAGAGCATAGAAACCAAGGATATGGTACGGAAGCGGCAAGCCTAATGTTGAAGTATGGCTTTTATAATTTAGGGCTGGAGCGCATCTGGGCTACAACCCTAGAACACAACATACTTGCACAAAAAATGATGGAAAAGCTAGGCTTTAGGCTAGAGGGTATAAAGCGCAAAGCCGTGTATTTTTGCGGCAAATATATTGATGAATATCATTATGGCTTGCTAAAGGAAGAGTTGATATGGCAGAAATAAAATCTAGCAAAATCACTTTTATAGACCTTTTTGCGGGCATAGGGGGCATACGCCTAGGTTTTGAACAGCATGGCATGGAATGTGTCTTTTCTTCCGAATGGGACAAGTTTGCGGTGAAAACATATGAGGCTAATTTTGGGGAAGTACCGCACGGGGATATAACTTTGATTGATGAAGCAACAATTCCCTCTTTTGATATATGTTTAGCAGGCTTTCCTTGCCAAGCATTTAGTCTAGCGGGAAGTCGAAAAGGTTTTGATGATGATTATAAGGGACAATCAAGAGGGACTTTGTTCTTTGAAGTGGTTCGCATATGTTCTTATCATAAACCTAAGGTAATTTTTTGTGAAAATGTCAAAGGTCTGCTTATTCATAACAAAGGCAGAACATACAAAACAATAAAAAGTACGCTTGAAAGCATGGGTTATACAGTGTTTGAAAAGATTCTTAATAGCAAAGATTTTGGTGTACCACAAAATCGTGAACGAATTTATGTTGTTGCTTTTAGAAACGATATTGATGCCACAAGTTTTGATTTTCCTGAGCAAACGGATACAAGCAAACGGATTATAAACATTATAGAAAAAGAGCCTGTCGAGGCAAAATATTATCTTAGCGATGTGTATTTGGAGTGTCTTAGGAGACATAGAAGCAGGCATGAATCTAAGGGAAACGGCTTCGGCTATGAAATACGTGATATGAATGGAGTTGCAGGTGCTATAGTGTGCGGAGGCATGGGCAGAGAACGAAATCTCTTAATTGATAAGCGTCAAACGAATCTTGTTCCTACCACTAATATAAAAGGTGAAGTCAATAAAGAAGGTATACGCAAGATGACACCCAGAGAATGGGCAAGGTTGCAAGGCTTTCCTGACAGCTATAAGCTGCCTGTGGCAAATGTACACCTTTACAAGCAGTTAGCAAACTCGGTTACTGTTCCGCTCATAAGAGAAATTGCAAAAGGAATAAAGAAGGTGCTAGAAAGTAACGAAAGGCGGCGAAACAATGAAAGGGAATAAAGGCGAATGGTCAGAAATATATGTCTTATTGCGCCTTCTGGCTGATGGCAGATTAAATGCTGCCGACGAAAAACTTCTGCCCATCAGTGATATGTATTTTCCGATAATCAAAATTTTGCGTGAAGAGATAGCGGGTCAAATATACAAATACCTGCCAAATAATGATGGGGCACAAATTGAAATCTATCTGAATGATGAATGTATAATGAGCAAAGCCATGCACGAATTTGAAGATATGTCGCAGAAGCTTTTTCATAAGATTAATTCTGGGGGAGAAAGGGCATTCTTAATCCCTGACATAGAAGAGTTTGTACGTAGCATCTTCGTTAATAAGCTAAAGGTATCTACAAGCAAAGAGGACATATTGATTCAATCACATGATATATTGACGGGATATCAAAACATTGTAGGCTTTAGCATCAAAAGTGACCTTGGTAGTTCGCCGACATTACTAAATGCAACAGCGGCAACAAACTTTGTGTTTACTATAAAGGGGCTTGATGAAACGCATATTGAAGAGATTAATGCCATCAACACTCCAACAAAGCTTGTCGATAGAATGGCACGCATTAATGATTTAGGGGGTGTTTTGGCTTTTGAAGATATAGATAATGTTAATTTTAAAAGCAATTTAACATTAATTGATAGTCAGATGCCGAAAGTTGTTGCAGAAATGTTATTAGGCTACTATGTTAATAGAATAAATGACTGCTCTAGTCTTGTTGAGCATCTTTGTGAGATTAACCCTCTATCACTGACTCCAGAATATTACAGGCACAAGATTAGCGAGATGCTCTGTGCCTTTGCATTAGGGATGACACCGTCAAAAAAATGGAGCGGCACGGATGCGGCTACGGGTGGATATATAATTGTTAAAAAAGATGGCGATGTTCTGGCTTATCATATTTACAATAGGGATGCGTTTAAAGGATATTTGCTCGCAAATACACGACTTGAAAGAGGGAGCAGCACGAGGCATGGATATTGCACAATTTATAGAGAGAATAATGAGATTAAGATAAAGCTAAACCTACAAGTTAGATTTATGTGGATAATTCACATGAAAGAAGGAATTTGATGTTACCTAGCGAAGTCGTTTATAACGTGGGAAAAGATGAAATTTTTAGGCGCGATAACTTCAAATGCGTTATGTGTGGAAAAGGTACTGTAGATGGAGTGGAAGTTGTTATTCAAAATGGGCAAACGCTTTGTGATGTACATGCTGTTATGATAAAGGGTCTTGAACCAGCGGAAATAGGCAAGAAGATGTTCTTGCGCTTCTATGAATACGCTAAAGAGTTTGATGATAAAGATTTGCTGAAACTATCAACACAGGCTCTTGAATTTTATGAGGAAAATGGTATTAATGGCCATATAGTTTGGGAGAGATAAGAGAGGTTAAGTATTGATATGTCACAAAACAAAATCATAATAAAAGGCGCAAGAGAAAATAATCTAAAAAATATAGATTTGGAGATACCGCGCAACGCAATGGTGGTACTTACGGGGGTTTCGGGCAGCGGCAAGTCGTCACTTGCCTTTGAGACGTTATATGCCGAAGGGCAGCGGCGGTACATGGAGAGCTTATCCAGCTATGCCCGCCAGTTTCTTGGGCAGATGGAAAAGCCTGATGTGGACTCGATTGAGGGGCTTTCGCCCGCCATATCCATAGACCAAAAAAGCACAAACCAAAACCCGCGCTCTACTGTAGGTACGGTTACGGAGATTTATGACTATCTGCGCTTACTTTTTGCGCGGGTGGGCATACCACATTGCCCTAAGTGCGGGCGCGAAATTACAAAACAGACAGTAGACCAAATTGTAGACCAAATAATGATGCTGGATGAAGGCACGCGCCTACAATTGCTTGCCCCTGTGGTACGTGCGCGCAAAGGTGAGCATACAAAGCTGTTAGAAGATGCTAAGCGCAATGGCTTTACGCGCGTACGCATAAACGGCACTGTGCAGGAGCTAGCAGATGAAATAAAACTAGACAAAAACAAGCGGCACAGCATAGAGATTGTGGTGGACAGGCTTGTGGTGAAAGAGGGCGTGCAAAAGCGGCTTTCGGAGTCTGTGGAGACTGTGATGGGGCTTTCGGACGGTATATTGATTGTGGATGTTAATGGCGAAAAAGACCTTAGCTTTTCGCAGAATTTTTCTTGCCCTGACCATGGCGTGAGCTTGCCTGAGATTGAGCCGCGCATGTTTTCTTTTAACAACCCGCAGGGGGCTTGCCCTGACTGTAGCGGGCTTGGCTTTAAGATGGAGTTTGACCCTGAGCTTATTGTGCCAAACCCCGACCTTTCTCTTGCGGCGGGAGCTATTGTTGCCCCTGGCTTTAATCAGGCGGGCAACACAGGCACATGGGGCGGAAATATTATTACGCATTTGGCAAAACACTATAAATTTAGCTTAACAACACCATTTAAAAAGTTAGGGCTAGAAACGCGTCGCATAATTCTATATGGAAACGATGGCGATGTTTTCCCTATAAATTACAATGATACACGCGGCGAGCCAAGGGTATATATGCATCATTGGGAAGGCATCATACCTACATTAGCCCGCCGCTACAAAGAAACGGGTAGCGAATGGAGCAAGCAACAATATGAGGGCTATATCACAAATATAGAATGCGATACATGCGAAGGCAAACGCCTAAGACCAGAGATATTGGCGGTGACAGTTGGCGGCACAAATATTGCGGATATATCCACCATGCCTGTTGTACGTCTTAATAAGTTTTTTGAGGCATTAGAACTTTCGCCCATGCACGCCACAATAGCTGAGCGTATCTTGAAAGAAATCAAGGCTCGCGCTGGGTTTTTGGTTGACGTAGGGCTGGATTATCTTACTTTGGCGCGCTCTGCGGGAACACTTTCTGGCGGCGAGGCACAGCGCATACGCCTAGCTACCCAGATAGGCTCTGGGCTTGTTGGCGTGGTATATATTTTGGACGAGCCTAGCATAGGGCTACATCAGCGCGACAATGATAAACTGCTAAAAACTCTGAAACACCTTCGCGATTTGGGTAATACCCTAATTGTGGTGGAGCATGATGAAGATACTATGCTAGAGAGCGACCATATTGTAGACATAGGTCCTGGTGCTGGTGCATATGGCGGCGAGGTGGTGTACAATGGCACTATCGAGGGCATTTTGAAGGATGAAAACTCAACAACAGGGCAATATATGAGTGGCAGGAAAAAAATAGAAGTGCCTAAGACAAGGCGCGCTAAAAACGGCAAAGCCCTTAGAATAGAGGGTGCTGCAGAAAATAATCTAAAGGGCATTGACATAGAAATCCCGCTTGGAATGCTTGTTTGCGTAACTGGCGTGTCTGGCAGCGGAAAATCCAGCTTGATAAATGAGATTTTGTATAAGCGATTGGCGCGCGACCTAAACCGTGCGAAAATAAAGCCTGGCAAACATGAAGAGCTTAGCGGGCAAGAGTATCTGGACAAAATAATTAATATAGACCAAAGCCCAATAGGGCGCACCCCACGAAGCAATCCCGCCACATACACAGGGCTTTTT
Organism: Defluviitaleaceae bacterium; assembly: GCA_009784575.1. Lineage (GTDB taxonomy): Bacteria > Bacillota > Clostridia > Lachnospirales > WRAX01 > WRBK01. The sequence continues at coordinate 21,048 of WRBK01000007.1, forward strand.
GACCTTGTGCGTGACCTTTTTGCGGCAACGCCAGAAGCAAAGGTACGCGGTTACCAAAAAGGGCGGTTTAGCTTTAATGTGAAGGGTGGACGTTGCGAAGCTTGTAATGGCGACGGCATGATAAAAATAGAAATGCACTTTTTGCCAGATATACATGTGCCATGTGAGATATGCCATGGCAAACGCTATAATAGGGAGACGTTAGAGGTGCGCTATAAAAGCAAGACCATAGCAGATGTGCTTGACATGACAGTGGATGAAGCATTGGAATTTTTTGAAAATCTGCCAAGATTGCGCGAAAAAATACAGACACTTCATGATGTGGGGTTATCCTATGTAAAACTTGGTCAATCCTCCACCACCCTATCTGGGGGCGAGGCACAGCGCGTAAAGCTTGCTACAGAGCTAAGCCGACGCAATACAGGCAAGACAATATATGTGCTAGATGAACCCACAACAGGTCTGCATATGGCGGATGTGCATAAGCTCGTAGATATACTGCAAAAGCTAACAGATGGCGGCAACACCGTGGTTGTGATAGAGCATAACCTAGATGTTATAAAAACTGCCGACCATATTATAGACCTTGGGCCAGAAGGCGGCGATATGGGTGGAACTGTGGTGATATGCGGCACGCCAGAGGAAGTGGCGAAGAGCAGGAAGTCTTACACGGGGCAGTATTTGAAGAAGGCGTTGAAGAAGAAAAAGAATGAATGATATTGAAATTTGGGGGTATGACATATGAACAACAAGTTAAAAACCCATTATGAAGAAAACTACGAAGAGGATGGGCGGTTATGGCGCAGTAATGGTCATAAAATAGAATTTCTAACAACCATACATTATTTTGATAAGCTTTTGCCTAAAGGTGGTCGCATCTTGGATGTATGCGCTGGTACTGGCGAATACGCATTTTATCTGGCAAACAAAGGGTATGATGTTTTTGCTTGCGATTTGCTGGACAAGCATGTTAATATTATGAAAGCCAAGCCGTATGCTGATAAGCTAGAGGGCATAGAGGCTGCGAACGCGCTTGATTTATCACGGTTTGATGAGGGTAGTTTTGATATTGTGCTATGCATGGGTGCGTTGTATCATATCTTTGACCCTCTGGAAAGAGAAAAATGTGTGGCAGAATGTTTGAGGGTATTAAAAACTAACGGTATATTTGTTTTTGCGTACATAAACCGCAATGGAGCGTATATTGCCGACCTTGGGCGTGAAGATGGATATAAAGTCCGAGATTTGATACAAGTGATAAAAACAGGCAAAAGCGGTGTGTTCTATGGAATGGATTTTGGGGAAGCGGATGCTTTGGTAACTAAATTTCCACTAACAAAAATAGTAGACATAGGCACCAATGGGTTGCGCTATCCTTTGGCAGATTGGATTAATTCTGCTGATGAAGATGAATTTGATGCCTATATGGAATATCATCTTGCTACATGCGAGCAACCGTCCATCATTGGCCACAGTCCCAATGCCTTATGGATTGGCAAAAAGGTGTAAAAATCAGGAGGAAAACATGAGCATAGACGTTTTGGTCACCACACATTATTTTAATAAACTCTTACCGCCTAGTAGCCGCATCCTATATATCAGTGAGGGAGAGAGCGAATATGCCCCCTACCTGATGGAGCAAGGGCATGAAGTCACCGTTTTTAATTCGCTAGAAAAGTACGCAAGTGGCGAATATGCAATAGATTTATCTGCATTCAAAATGGAAAGTTTTGATGCGGTTTTGTGTTTGGGTGCGCTTCACAACCTCTTTTATTTGGTGGAGCGCGAAGGATGTGTAGCGGAATGCTTGAGTGTGTTAAAATCTGGCGGTATTTTCGTTTTTTCTTATATCAATCGTGATGCTACGCATATCACAAAGTCTGTCAAGGGAACAGCGGCACTTGACGATTTGGTAGATGCAATGAAAACTGATAGATTGGGCATGTTTTATGCAATGGAAGCTGGTGAAGCGCAGACCCTCATGGGCAAATTTCCAATTACAAAGATTGCAAATATAGGCATAGATAAGCTGGACCAAGCCCTGCAACGAAAGCTCGGTATTGCTACAAGCAAAGAGCTTGCTGACTACATGGAAAATTATCTGGCTACATGTGAGCAACAATCCGTCGTTGAGCATAGTAGCCATGTGTTGTGGTTTGGTAAAAAGAATTGAAAACAGGAGGGAAATATGATATTATCAGGGTTAGAGATTGCGAAAAAAGCGGAGGAAGGCAAGGAGATAATTATAAAGCCTTTTGTGCCAGATATGGTAGGGCCAAATAGCTATGATTTACGCCTAGCGGATACATTGGTGGTCTATGAAGATGAAGTGCTAGATATGCGCCAACCAAGTGCTACAAAGGAAATTGTTATCCCTAAAGAAGGCTATGTGCTACAGCCAGGCAAGCTATATCTTGGTCGCACAATAGAGCATACAGAGACCCTAGGCTATGTACCCATGTTAGAAGGGCGTAGTAGCATGGGGCGGTTAGGTATAAGCATACATATCACGGCGGGCTTTGGCGATGTAGGTTTTAAGGGTTATTGGACATTGGAAATACATTGTCTGCATCCTGTACGAATATACGCAGGCGAGCGCATCTGCCAGATATATTATCATAAAATTGAGGGCGACTATGTGCCGTATAAAGGCAAATATCAAGACAACACAGGCATACAGGCGAGCATGAAGTATAAGGATAGGTGATTTCATGGCTATGGGCAACATGAAACTAGATAAAAAGAAACCAAAAGTAGGCTTTGTCACCAGAATGGTGGATGCTATAAACAAGCTGTACCCCTTCAAGAAAGAAGAGGTGGTGGAACGCAAAAGCCGCTTCGAGGGCTTTTTGCGCCATGGCGAAAAGGAAGGCAAGATTGGCGTGGTTTCTGCTGTGCGGCTATGTGACGAGGCGTTGGACATTGTCTCTGACCGCATTATGCTAACAAACCGCCTAGCAGCACTTGATGAGCGCATGGCTGAGGTCGAATGCTATGGCAAGCTAACAGATGAAGAGGTGGACGACCTAAAGGACATGCTTGCAAGCTATACCGCTCTAGCAAAGGACTCTAATCAGCTAAAATATCAGGTCACGAGCTTTGATAAAAACTTGGTGCGCATGGAGCGTATGGAAGAAGAAGCGACAGCGGATTTGCCAGAGATAAAATTTGCGGAAGAACGCCAGCGCATGTTTAAGCAAGATATAGGCTATCTGGAAGGCGAAAAAATGGTGCTTGCTCATGAGCGCGAAAGACTAAGAAATGCCATAGATTTTGTATATAAATTTTCTATTGCTCTTGTATTTTTCTTTGGAGGCATGGCTCTTGTTATGGTGTATCTGTATATCTTTCAAAATATACAAACAATGCTTGTGCTTTCTAGTATGCTTATTGTGGTTGTTATTATTTCCGCTTTGCTGTATGCCCTACGAAACCGATTAAGGTATGAGCTGGCATTAAATGCAAAAAAACAAAGCAAGGCAGTGGAGCTACTTAATAAGAAAAATGCCGTATATGCACATTTCACCAACTACCTAAACTACGAGTATAGAAAATTCCGCGTACGCAACAGCGAAATGCTTGCTAATAATCTTACGGATTTCGGACATTACAAGCATCTTACAAAACGGCTTGATAGTTTGCGCAATATAATGTCGCAAACAGAGGCTGCCATAGGCTTTTTCTTGAAAGATAAGGGTATAGAGGCTAGATTTTCGTCTATAGAAAAATTTGCGGCAACGCTGAATCTGGATGATAAAAAGCAGTTTTATCAAGAACTGCATCGCGAAAAAAACCTCATAGAAAAGAGCTTGGAACGCCTAGATGTGCGCAGTTCACAGATATGGGATGGGCTGATGAATTTGCGCGAAAATAAGCGCGATGCAGACACTATCAACAAAATTATAGAAGAATATGTGGAAAAAGCCGACCGTATACTAAATGCGGACAGGGCAGATGGCACAACGGCCATGGATGATGTGCTTAAAGAAGAAGATTTTGTGGATGATGGGGGGAGCATAGAGCTTGCGGCGGAATGATTATGTTAATATCAGCTGTGAATGATGCGGGGGCGGCCGTCCTTGCAAGGTGAAACCCTTTGGGGTGATTTAGATAAAAAGAACTTATATTGAGGGATGAGTTATGAAAAAAGAACTAGACACAAGATATGACCCAAAAAATGTAGAAGACAGGCTGTATGCCAACTGGCTAACGGCAGGGCATTTTCATGCCAAAGTGGACGAGGGCAAAACACCATACACCATAATGATACCACCCCCAAACATCACAGGACAGCTACACATAGGTCACGCGCTAAACAACACCTTGATTGATATTCTGATACGCACAAAGCGTATGCAGGGTTATAACGCACTTTGGATGCCAGGCACAGACCATGCCGCCATCGCCACAGAGGTAAAAATTGTAGAGGACATGGCAAAAGATGGCGTAAGCAAGTTGGATTTGGGGCGCGATGGCTTTATGGAACGCGCTTGGGGCTGGTATGACAAGTATGGCTCTACCATAATCAATCAGCTACATAAACTGGGCTGTAGTTGTGACTGGGAGCGCACGCGCTTTACCATGGATGAGGGCCTGTCGGATGCAGTGCTTGAGGTTTTTGTGCGCCTACATAAAAAAGGGTTTATTTACCGTGGCGAAAGGCTAATAAACTGGTGTACGCAATGCCAAACAACCATTTCTGATGCTGAGGTTGAGCATGAAGAAAAGCAGGCTGGCTTCTGGCATTTCAAATACCCTGTAAAAGATATGCCAGATACCTTTGTTCAATTTGCAACCACACGACCAGAAACTATGCTGGGCGACGTTGCAATAGCTGTAAATCCAAATGATGAGCGATATACCCACCTAGTAGGCAAAATCGCCATCATGCCTATTCTGGACAGAGAAATCCCTATTATTGCGGATGATTATGTAAAAATAGATTTTGGCACGGGTATGGTGAAAATAACACCAGCACATGACTTTAACGACTTTGAAATTGGTCAGCGGCATAATCTACCGCTGATAAATATAATGAATGACGATGGGACGATAAATGAAAATGGCGGATGTTACGAAGGGCTTGACCGTTATGACACCAGAAAGCGCATTATAACTGAATTTGAGGAGCATGGGCTTTTTGTAAAAAAAGAAGATATAGTAAACGCTGTAGGTGAGCATGACCGCTGTGGCAGTGTAGTAGAGCCGCTTATAAAGCTACAGTGGTTTGTGGCTATGGAAACGCTTGCAAAACCTGCGCTTGATGCGTATAGAAACGAAAAGTTACGCGTTGTACCTTCTCGCTTTGGCAAAGTATATGCCCATTGGCTAGAAAATATCAGGGATTGGTGTATTTCCCGCCAGCTTTGGTGGGGGCATCGCATACCTGCATATTATTGTGATTGCGGCGAAATTGCAGTGGCAAAAACCACACCAGACAAATGCTCAAAATGTGGCAACGCAAATCTTGTGCAAGACGAAGATAGCCTGGACACTTGGTTTTCTTCGGCTTTATGGCCATTTTCCACTCTTGGTTGGCCAAAAGAAACAGAAGAGTTAAAATATTTTTACCCCACAAATGTGTTATGTACAGCCCCTGATATACTGTTCTTTTGGGTTATACGCATGGTGTTTTCTGGGCTTGAGTTTACTGACCAATTGCCTTTTAAAGATGTATTTCTACACGGTCTTGTGCGTGATGAGCAAGGGCGCAAAATGAGTAAATCCGCTGGAAATGGCATAGACCCCCTAGATTATGTGGAGAGATATGGCGCGGATGCCTTGCGTTTTTCGTTGATTGTAGGCAACTCCGCTGGGGGTGACCTTCGCCTTTATGATGACAAAGTGGAGCAAGCCCGCAACTTCCTAAACAAAATATGGAATAGCGCACGATTTATCATGATGAATCTTGGTGATACACCGCCTAATGCTGATATTGAAGACCTAACCGCCGCCGATAGATGGATAATATCGTTAGCAAACAAGATGGCGGCAGACGTTACACAAAATATAGACAACTACGAACTTGGTGTAGCCGCCGATAAGGTCTATAGCTTTATGTGGGACGAATTTTGCGATTGGTATATAGAGATGGCAAAGCCGCGCCTTTATAATGCCGAAGACCCCACCCGTGATGCGGCTTTGTGGACACTAACCTATGTGCTGAAAACAGGGTTAAAGCTGTTGCACCCATTTATACCATTCATAACGGATGAAATCTATACAACATTGGGCAGCGATGCTAGTATAATGGTGTCCGAATGGCCAAAATACGACGAAAATTACAATTTTGCCGCAGAGGAAACCGAGATAGAGCATGTGAAAGAGGCGGTACGCGCCATACGTAATGCGCGGGCAAATATGAATGTGCCGCCAAGCCGCAAGGCAAAGGTGTTTGTGGTGACAGGCGACCTTGCTTTGCGCGATATTTTCAAGAGCTGTGATAAATACATTATGGCTTTAGCATCGGCATCAGAGGTTGCTGTACAGCCAAGCAAAGCGGGCATTGATGATAATGCCGTATCCATCGTAATCCCTAGCGCAGAAATCTTCATGCCTTTTGCGGAGCTTGTGGATATCGAGAAGGAAAAAGCAAGGCTGGCAAAAGAAATTGAGAAGCTAGAAAAAGAAGTAGGACGCGTAACGGCAAAGCTAAATAATACTTGCTTTACGGATAAAGCACCTGCTAATGTGGTGGAAGAGGAAAAGGAAAAAGAGAGAAAATATAAGGAAATGTTGGCGGCTGTGGAGCAGCAATTACGAGCCTTAAAGTAGCGGTTTCAAGTCACGGGGAGGTATCATGAAAACTATGAAGATGGGACTTGCTGCTTTTGTGGCCATGCTTACCATTCTAACTGGCGATATTGCTTTAGAGGAGCTTGATAGTGCTAATTATGCAATCACTGAGGCATGGTGGACATCTGCCGACCAATTTGAGCTGGGTCGAGGCATTGTTACAGAAAGCCCATATCGTGTTGGAGGTGGCATTAGAATAACGACGAGCTCGTCGGGAAGCAATAATGACGAGCGCATTGTTCGTGTGGACGTAGAAATAATTGTGGATAATGCCAATTCAAACGAAGCCAGAGATATCATAATGACCTTTGCTGAACGAGAAGCTGAAATTGGGAATATCATTGCAAATGTGCTGCGCCAAACTACATTTGAGCAGCTGGCGGTCATCAACGGCCTTGAGGTTGTGACCGATGAAATCTTGATTGAGTTGCAGGAATTTTTTGGTAGTCAACTGATTGCGCGGATACATTTTGTAGAATTGGTTGTGCAATAATCTAAACAAAGGAATGATAATAGTGACTATAGAGACCGCCCAGCAATATCTGCTGGAAAGTTACGGCAATGGCAAGAAAAAGGGGTTGGAGGCCATGTCGCAGGCTCTGGGGCTTTTGGGCAACCCACAAGATGACCTAAAAATAATACATGTAGCAGGCACAAATGGCAAAGGTAGCTTTTGCGCTATGATGGCGGCTATCTTGCGAGAATCAGGGTTGCAGACAGGCTGCTTTATATCGCCGCATCTTGAGGTTTTCAACGAGCGATTTACCATAAACAACGAGATGATAAGCGATAGTGATTTTGCCGAATGCATTAGCAAAGTGGTTGAGGTAAGCCGCGCGATATTTGGTGATAACGATACATTTAGTTATTTTGAAATCTTAACCCTTGTTGCTTTTATTTACTTTCAGCAAAAGCAAGTAGATATATGCCTGCTAGAGGTAGGCATCGGTGGACGGCTGGATTCAACAAATGTGATAAAATCACCGCTTTTATCCGTTATTATGTCCATAGGCATGGACCATATGGAAATACTTGGAGATACTGTAGAGCTGATAGCAACGGAAAAGGCGGGCATAATAAAAGAAAATTGCCCTGTGGTATTGTACCCCAATGATGATTTGGTGTATAATATAATTGCGGACATTGCGATGTCAAAAAATGCTAAAATACATAGTGCGAGGGATATTGACTTAAAAGTGTCCAAAACCACCCCGCAAGCGACATTCTTTAGCATATATCATGAATATTTTGGAACTGCAAACATAGAGCTAAACCTTGTAGGACAACATCAGTTGCAAAATGCCAGCGTTGTAATGGCGGCGGCGGTTGCCCTAAGGGATGTCGGCATAAGCATTGATGCGGAACACATAAAGCGTGGTCTATCAAAGGTATATTGGCCAGGTAGAATGGAAATTGTCAATGAAAACCCTGTGATAATACTAGAGGGTGCACATAATCTTCAAGGTGCGCAAGCCGCCGCACACAGCATGAAAACACTGTTTGCGGATAAAGAAATTACCCTTGTTATGGGCATTATGGAAGATAAGGAATACAATGAAGTTGTGAAAACGCTCGTATCGCCCGCCTCAAAAGTTGTTTTTACAAAACCAAAATATGATTTTAGAGCCGCCACACCAGCCGCGCTTGCCGAGGTGCTTGGCAGGGATGCTCCAAAGGATATGCATATTGAGGATGATTGTCATATGGCATTGCAAAAAGCCATAGAAATCACAGATAATAAAAATGGTGTTATTTTTTGCTCGGGGTCGCTGTATTTGATAGGCGATTTGCGTAGCTTTGTAAAGGAAGGATTGTGCTAGGCATGATTAATTTTGAAGAAGAGCTAAAAAAGTTTAAACCTGTATTGGAAGTGGATGATTTGCAAGACCGCGTTGGCAATAACGATGTTAAAGATATCTTGGAGCTTTTGCAATATTTATCCACAAAGGCTGAAATACCTGAAAGAGAAAGGGATTGATGCATATGGAAGCAATACATATGGATTGCCCAAGATGCGGCGGCCGCCAAACGGCAGAAGCCCACGATATCACCTGTGAATACTGCAGCATAAATATGCCGCTATTTATTAAATCGCGGAATATGTCGGATGCTCATTATGATAGAGGGCTGGAATTGGCCAAGGCACGCAATCTCACGGCATCAATCGAAGAGCTGACATCTGCCCTACAAATAAATAAAAAGAACATAAAAGCCCGAAATCTTTTAGGGCTTTGTTATCATGCTACGGGACGTATTGGCGAGGCTCTACGTGAATGGGTTATCAGCTCCAACTATGGCGCGGATGAAAACCTCGCAAAGGACTATATACTAGATTTTCAAGATGATATACCGCTTTTGGAAAGTTATGCGGACGGATTGCATAATTATAACGAGGCTCTGCACTACATGAATCAGGGTAGTGAGGATTTGGCTGTAATACGCCTAAAACGTGCCATAGAAATTAATCCTAATTTCGTAGATGCGCTCAATTTGCTAGCACTTTGCTATATGATGACAGGCGAAAGACAAAGAGCGGGAGTCTTGGTGGAACGCGTTTTAATGATAGACGTTGGAAACCCTTTTGCTAGACGATATTATCGTGAAATATACCAAAAGAAAGTGCCTGCAGCCAAGCGATTAAAAATACAGGTTGACGATACGGAAAAAAGCTCTGCACAATCAAATGCAAGCGAAAAATCCATAGCACAACAAAAAAGCGAAAGGCAAAACCCCTTTGCTGTACAAAGCCAAAGGGCTATGCCGAGAACATCGCATATTTCAGGCATCTTGCTTTTTGTTGCGGGTCTTGGGGCTATGTTTTTGTTTATGTTCGTGCTTGTGCTACCATCATATCTGGAGGAAAGTCTATCGGAGTCTGAAAGGCTTTCTACCGAACTTAGCACCAGACAAACCACCCATGCTAGCCAGATATCAGACCGCGACGAAACCATCGCAAGTCTTAATGAACAGCTAGATGATTATAGACGACTATCCGCTGACCAAGAAAATTTTATAGATAATCTGCAAAATGTGAATTGGGTAAATACTGCCCATGCCTACCTAACACGCGACCAAGCACGCGAGGCTCTGTCGGCTCTCGAAAACGTAGATGTGGCACGGCTTTCGTCCGATGTAGATGCGCTATCGACATACAACTATGTACGCCATAGGGCTACGCCTATAGTTGAGGAAAACTATTATCAACTAGGCGAAACCCTATTTAACACGGGTAACTATGACCTAGCTCGTGAGAACCTAGAGCGAGCCGCAAATCTCATTGTTTCGCGTCCAAATCCTTCTGATTCTGAGGTAGGGCATTATGTGTTTTATTATTTAGGGCGAATTGCGGAAATTCAAGAGGAGTTTGCTGTTGCGCGCTATCATTATCAAAGAGTTATTGATGATTTCCCTGGCACAAACCGCGTAAATGCGGCACAAACACGCCTAAATCAACTACAATAAAATTTTTTAAAAATTAGCAGACAAAGATATGCCGCCTGCGTATATTATATTAGAAATCACATAAAGGATTTAAAATCAGGAGGTATAAAACTATGAACAAATCTGTATTTGGCTTAAATGAAAATATGGCGGCGGCTCTTGCCTACCTAGGCATATTTATCAGTGGCATAGTCATCCTAATCACAGAAAGAGAAAACAAATTCGTTCGCTTTGCGGCATTGCAATCCACTGTGTTGTTTTTACCGCTATTTCTGGTGATGATGGTGCTGGGCTGGTTTACATGGATACCAATTTTGGGACCTCTAGTCTTTGGTCTTGTTAGCGGCATTATTGGATTTGTAACCTTCCTTGCTTGGATATACCTAATGTTTATGGCATACAAGGGTCAGGCTGTAAAAGTACCGTTTATTGGCGATATCTGCTGGGAGCAGGTACACAAGTAGAAATTTCATACAAAACCAGAGGGCGGATGATTCTGCCCTCTTTTTATAGCGTTTAAAGTCAAGAAATACTAGCCAAAACCCTCTATATTTTATTTTGAAGGGGCGAGATAACGATGCAAAAAAATCAAACGAAACCTCAGCGGCAATAGCAAGGATAAAGTCATACATCACTTTGCATATCCAAGAAACCATTACGGCAAGCGATTTGGCGAAAGCGGCTGGCTATTCGCAATACCATATGGCACGGATATTCAAAGAAGAAACAGGGCTTTCTCCTTTTGAATACCTACGCCACAAACGCCTGACCGCCGCCGCACATGCTTTGCGAGAAGGCAAGCAAAAAGTGCTAGATATTGCCCTAGATTTTGTTTTTGATAGCCACGAGGGCTTTACACGAGCTTTTGCAAACGGATTTGGCATTTCTCCTAAGAAATATGCAAGCCATCCGCTGCCTGAGGGCTGGCTGATACCGCGCCGTTATCTCGACCGTTCTAAAACAAATACGGAGGTAGACAACATGAATGAAACAGCAGTGATTTTTACACAGATTATTGAGTGCCCTGCACGAAAGCTCATCCTCAAGCGCAGCACGAAAGCAGATGACTATTTTTCTTATTGTGAAGAGGTAGGTGGTGGCAAAAGTGATGATTCCGCGGTATGGGATGTTCTAAGCGAAATCAAAGAAGCTCTTTATGAGCCAGTGGGATTGTGGCTACCCAGAAACATGAGACCAGAAGGAACAGGCATCTATGCTCATGGGGTTGAAGTTTCTGCTAACTATGCAGGGGAAATCCCGAATGGATTTGATGTAATAGACCTAGAACCCTGCAAACTTCTTGTTTTTCAAGGCGAACCTTATAGCGATGCAGAATTTGACAAAGCGATAGGCATATGCTTGGAGCGCATAAGCAAATTCAATCCAGAGGTCTATGGATACAAATATGCACCAGAGCTTGCTCCGAAAATGCAGTTAAAGCCTTGGGGCTGGCGTGGGTATATTGAAATGCAATCGATAGTAAGCAAGTAAACCAAAAAAACCATAGGGCGGATGCTTATCCGACCTATGGTTTTTTGCAACTAGAAAGTCCTAATGCTCCGCCGAAAACATCCAATTTACTCCATATTTATCTTTTAATGAGCCATGTAATTCTGTAAAGTCCGCAGGTTGCAGGTCATATCTTATTTTGCCACCTTCCGCTAAGGCATCCCAAGCCTTTTGCAACTCATCAGCCTTTAGGCAAATGCTAATAAACATATTATTATTTACACTTTCTTCCTCAGAATCACAGCACAAAATAGTTGAACCTAATATATCAAGCTCTGCATGATAAACTTTATCAGAATTATCAGGATATTTCATTGCAAAATTAACTTTACCTTTAAAGATGCTCACATATCTTTCCATAGCTTCCATGCAGTTGCCATTAAACATTAAGTAAGTTTTAATCATATTTACCTCCTTTAACTATATACAAGAACCCGCTTTTCAATAGGCTCGAAAGCTTTTTCGCCATGTGGTTCTTGATTAGGTGCGCCAAAAGGAATCTGACCTACCATCTTCCAAGAATCGGCTACACCCAGTTCTTTGCGAACATCTTCCTCTATAAGCTCCGAATAATGTTGCAGACTTGCCCCATAGCCCTCATCCGAGAGATTGGTCCAAAGGACATATTTTAGCATACCGCTAGCTTGTTGCGCCCAAATAGGAAAGTTGTCTGCATATATGGCATATTGCTCTTGAAGACCTTTGACAATATCAGCATCTTGGTAGAGCAGGATAGTGCCAACGCCGCCCGCAAAGCCATCAATACGCGCCTCTGTGGCAGAAAAATCATCCGCTGGAACTATAGCGCGCAACTTTTCTTTTAACATAGCCCAAAACCAACTGTTCTTTTCGCCCAAAAGCACTATTGCTCTTTGCTCCTGTGCATTAAATGCCGTCGGGCTATATTTAACACTATCATTAACAATTTCCATAAGCCTGTCCTTGGAGATAACCTCCTCATTTTTCAAAGCATGTATGCTTCTTCTGTTTACCATTGCTTCCTTAAATGTTTTCATCATAACCCTCCGTCCTAATAGTGGAATAGCGCAACGGTTGCCCATTTGCTGCTAATAACTGCTCTATGCTCTTGCCCTACGCAAGATGTCGGGCAGTATCTCATACTTTCATTAACAACATCCATAAGCTCTTGACCTCTTTTCGCGTTTGCGCCTATTTTGTTAAATATGAATTCTTTAAGCATCTTCATAGTATTACCTCCGTTTTAAAATTGACTTGAGAATATTATAACATTTAATTCCTAGTAAGTCAATAGGAATTATAAAATATTTTTAATATTCCTTAGAATTTTTCAACGAGGGTTTTTCAACAATTCAACCAGATTTTCATAGGTATTCGTGCTTGGCTTCTCAATCACCTGTTCCATAAGATATTGCAAATGCTCTCCCACAGCAGCCGAAGGGGCTATGCCTAGCTCCCTCATCACATCGCGCCCTGTTATTGCTAAGTCGCTTATCTTCACAGGCTCACCAGCGGCTATTATTTCTTCTAGCAGAGCCTTTGCGGTCAGCACATCTTGTAGCTTTTGCCCCTTAGCCCTATCGCTTTTCGCCATGTTATCAGCGGCTTGAAAATTTAGTACATCACGAGCAGCATCTGTACCTAATTTATTTAGCAAACGCTTTATGGCTGTCCTTTTTGTGCCATAGTCATTGCCATGATGCTTTATTATTGTCAATACACGGCTTGTTGTATGATTATCAAAACGCCAGTGGTCTAGGGCTTTTTCGGCTATCTTAGTAGATACTGCTTCGTGACTATGAAAATGATGTATACCATCAGCATCCATGGCTCTGGTATGCAGTTTGCCTGTATCGTGATACAATGCTGCTATACGCAACGCGGCATCAGGCGGGGTATTACGCAAAACGTGCAAACTATGACCCAAAACATCATAGATATGATATGGATTGTTCTGCTCATATCCAGCAAGAGCTGCCATTTCAGGGAAAAGCGTATCAGCACAATCCTCCAAAAATATTTCTATCCTATCGAAATCATCGGACAAAAGCATCTTCATAAGCTCCACACGAACACGCTCCACAGCTATATTATGCAGATTTTTCCGCCCATTTATGGCAGCATTACGTACATCTGGTGCAAGGTCAAAACCTAGCGTTGCCGCAAAACGATATGCACGCATTATGCGAAGGTAATCCTCAGCAAAGCGTTCGCCAGCATTGCCAACACAGCGAATGACACGGTCCTTTATGTCATCATGCCCGCCAAAATAGTCAACCAAGCCTGCCTGGTCGCTATACGCCATAGCATTTATCGTAAAATCGCGCCGCGCAAGGTCTTCACGCAAACTATCTGTAAAGCTAACACTATCTGGTCGCCTGCCGTCGCCATATGCGCCATCAATACGATATGTTGTCACCTCATAATATTTATTCGTGGCATTTACAGCAATTGTGCCATGCCGCTCACCTATATCTATCATCTTGCGCCCCGCAAATACAGCCTTTATGTCAGATGGCAGGGCATTTGTGGTTATATCCCAATCCTCCGCCACGCGCCCAATAAGGCTATCGCGCACGCAACCGCCTACCACATAGGCATCAAATCCACGTGTAGCTAGTTTTTGAATTATGTCGGCTGCACCTTTTGGTATATTTATTTTCATGGAGCTTTCATCCTTATACAGATATTTTTGCCAACTGGTAAAATATATGATTATCCAGTCAACTATTTTGCCATTCTATCATATCTTATCAAGCCTTGTCAATGTCATAACGCCACTGCAAACAAAACATTTATCTACGTAAATATGAATACACATAATAAATGTAGTTGAGCATGATTTGCATTGTATGTTTTTGCATTCATTTGAACATAATGACCAAATAAGTCGGTTTAAGCGACTATATTTAAAAAAATCTAGCTTTTTAAGAAAGTTTGTGATAAAATGAGATTAACATGGCTCTTTAGTAGAAAATTTAGAACATCACATCAAGAAAAAGCTGTTGAAAAAGGAGGCGTTGAAATGGCAAAATTTGACGGAGTTAAGGAAGCAAAAAAACTCTACGAGAGACTTTTTGACGCTGATAGGGTAATATGGACTGGACAATATGTAACGGATTTGGAAAAAGTATTGGATGATCTTGACATAGGAGTTATTCGCGCTGATTTTAGCAAGGAATTTAATAATATTGATAGAATTAGAAATAACAATGTATCGGGGTTTTTGTTTAAAAACAAAGGGAAGCACACAATATTCATGAACACAAATACAAGCGAATCTGCCAAACGACAACGTTTTACACTTGCTCACGAAATCGGTCATTTTTGTTTAGGTCATTCTGAAGATAATGATACGTATTTTCGTCCGCGAGATATTAACTCTTCCTCAGGAAAAGATGAGTACGAAGTTTCGGCAAATGCCTTTGCTGCTGAACTATTAGTACCTGAAAAGTTAATAAAAAATCTGTATGAGGTTGGTCAGTCCACGAAGCTGCTGTCTGAAATTTTTAATGTGTCGGAAGATGTAATAAAACATAGAATAAAAAATTTGGAGCTTAGATAATGGGCAAATTGAATAACGAAAAAAATACGGACACCAACCAAGAAGACATAGCCGTTCTTGAGAAGGTTCGGGAAGAAAATAAGCAGGTGGTTCAGGATTATGAAGGTCATGCGCAGGAAGGGTATGACAAGACAGAACCTTCTACTTTTGCTGATACAATTCATCAGCAAAATTCCCTCACGGGACTTGGTCTGTGCAACAGAATTTACGATGACTGGCTAAATACGGACAAAAGTGAGAAAAGACTGCGCAGAGCATTCATGTGGATAATTTTTATTTTTGTTATTATTCAGTTTGTCGTTGCTGTTATCCTTATGATTTCAAATCAGGAGATAAGCGATACAGTCTTTGTATCCTTCTTTGCGGCAATTCTGGTTCAATTCACAGGTGTGATTTTTGTTATGGCTAAGTATTTTTATAGTGAAAGAAGCACCAAGCCTTTAGAGGTAGTAGCGGCTCTGATACAAACAATTGGGCAGACCAATAGGGATTATAACAACGAAAAAGAAAACGAAAAGGCATGACTGGCAAATGTTGGTCATGCCTTTTCGTTTTTTTACCTATTCATTCCCCAAATGGTCAAAATACCCCTTAATATAAATAAACGGCGTACCCTTAGACCCACTACCAGAGGTAAGGTCACAAAGGCTACCAACCAAATCCACAATTCTGCGTGGCGTTGTGCCTTCTTTCTCAAACTCCTCTGCCTCTTGCTTTAGGTAGTTCTTTATAGCCTGATTCAACTCATCTCCAGAAAGGTCAGCAAACTTGCTATCTGCTAGATATTTTATCTTTGTTTCGTCGGGCAAGCCTGCCAAGCCGCTTGTAAAGCCAGGCGAAATCACAGGGTCGGCAAGCTCCCATATATTTCCTACGGGGTCTTTAAAGCCGCCGTCGCCATATATCAAAACCTCTACAGTCTTGCCTGTTTTTTGCTTAATGGCATCCTGGATCTTGCTTACGACCACATCCGCATCGCGTGGGAATAGCTTTAATTGTGTTTCATTGGCGATATTTGAGCCAAGCAAGCCATATTGCGGATTATATCCTCTGCCCTCTGCCGCTGTATTTAGTATTTCATCCAGAGATATTACATTGGCCCCTGCCCTTTGCAATATCCCCTTCGTTAGCTCTCTTGTGTGTATGTCGCATACCAAAACATCCTTTGTATGGTTTAGTATTTCTGTTGGGTTATTTGCTAGGATGATGCTTGTGTTGCCTGTATTTCTGTACATGTCGATATAATCTACATTGGTAAAAGGATGTCTGCATTCCCCAAAAATCTTAATAAACTCATCCGCCGTAAAAACATCGCTCCAAGGATTAATGCCATTTTCAATAACCTTTTCCATAGATACAAGAGGATTGCCAACCTCGTCAGATGGATAGCTCATCTGAATAGTAATTTTTTTACCAGACAGCGCAATGCCTTTTAGTATCATAGAAAATCTATTGCGGCTCATAATAGGAAAAACAAGCCCTATATGGTTGCTGCTAAATTTTGTATTTACATCATCTGCTATATCTTGGGTCGTTACATAATTGCCCTGCGTACGAGCAAGCACTGCCTCTGTTACGCCCAAAATGTCACCATCATTTATAGAAAAGCCTTCATTTTCCGCTGCTGCCAAGAGTGTGCTCACACATATGTCTACAAGGTCGTCCCCTTTCCTTAAAACAGCCGTTCTCAAACCCATTACCACTGTTCCGCAACTTCTCATAACCCATACCTCCACATAAAAAATAACCGCCTACACGAAGCAGCGGCTATGGTATAAACGCAATCAACGTCAACCACATAGCGATTGTACTTCGTTTAATTTTACCATGGATACAGCACATTGTCAATAACCATTTTAAAGTGTATAATTAATCAAATCAGGAGGTGGCTTTATGAAGATTAAAGCGATACATGTATTTTTTATTGTAACCATTATTATTTTTGCAGCGATTGCTGTTTTTCTTGCTATACGTGCTATTCCTACTATTGCAATAGACGGCGATGATATAATGCAAGATTTGGCAATGGCTCAGCCAGTAGATGATATACTCATATCCCCAGAGCCTACACCAATACCAACACCGCCACGCCCACCGCAGGTACATAATGCCACCATGGCGTTTGTGGGCGATATTATGGGGCATATAGAGCAGTTAAATGCCGCGCGTGTCAGCCCAGGCGTATATGACTTCAACCATGCCTTCCGCTATGTTTCTAGGCATTTTGCCACTGCTGATTTTTCCATAGGCAACCTAGAAACCACAATCGTCCGACCAGAAATGGGCTTTGCGGGTTGGCCGCTCTTCCGCTCGCCTATAGCCCTAGCAGAGGCGGTGCAAAACGCAGGCATATCCTTTTTAACCACAGGCAACAACCATAGCTTTGATGCAGGCGCGGCTGGCGTAATACAAACCATAGAAGCTTTGAATTATCTAGGCATACCCTACACAGGCACATTTTTAAGCTATGACGAGCGATATGACATCACCATGGTGGATGTAAACGGCATAACTTTTGCCCTTATTGCCTTTACATACTCCACAAACGCCATATCACTAGATGCCGATGGGCGCATGATGCTAGACCAAACATGGTGGTGTCGCGGTGAGATGAACTGGATGGTGAAATACATATACCACGACAGAGTGGGGCAATCCGTAATAGATTATGAACTAATAGCCGAAACCATAGCTCGCGCAAGGGCTTTAAACCCAGACTTTGTTGTGATACTGCCCCATATCGGGCTGGAATATTACGGCACAATGGGCGACCACAGAGACACCTTTGACGTAAACACCGACCCACGCTGGTATCATTGGATGCGCACCATCAACTTTATGCTAGAATCTGGCGCAGACATAATAATGAGCAGCCACCCCCACACCCTCCTCCCCGCCGAGTTTGTATATGTCACAGAGCTAGATGGCTCTGTCCGCCGCGCTTTTGTAGCATACTCCATGGCAAACTTCATCTCCGCCCAGCGCACCAGACCCCGCGAAGCCAGCGCAATCTTCTACCTAGACTTTGAGAAGGTAGAAGGCGAACGCGCCATCATCACAGGTGCACGCTACACCCCCATATGGGTGCAGGGGCGCGACTTTACCATCTTCCCCGTTACATACACGCTGGAGCAACTAGCGCAAGGCGCGCAAATGGATTTGAATAGCAATGAAATAGCCCGCATACGCCAAGTGCAGCTAGACGTGACACATATGCTCTCTGGCGCGCCAATACCCGAGGAATATATGCAAGAATACTATGAGATAACCCGCTCAAGGATGTTGGAGGAATGGCCAGGGCGGGATATATGGGGTGAATTGCCGTGGCGGTAGATTGTGTGGTATAATAAAATAGTCGAGGAGGTGATTTTTGATGGCTGAATATTTGATTGGAGAAATAATTCAGCGACTACGCAAACAAAAGGGTATATCCCAAGATGAATTGGCAGGCGCAATTTTGGATAGAGGTCATTTATCAAGAATTGAGAGCGGCAAAACAATGCCTAGCAAAATGACCATAGAGATGTTGTTTGAAAGGCTAGGCTATGACCCAAAAGCCTTTGTAGACTTTTATGTTGACAAAGAAACGGCAGAAATTCAGGTGATGATGGATGAACTCAATGGACATCTAAGGGAAAGGAGGGTTTTAGAGGCTGATATACTGATAACAAAGCTAGAGATGCATAGAGTGTTTAAGGGAAACAAGTTATATAAGCAATATCTTTTAGTTGCCAAGGCAAGCAATGCAATTACCAAAAAAGAGCCTGATGGGGTTTTTGACATCCTTTTGGAAGCTGTGAAAATAACTATACCTACATTTAATGAAGTAGATATAGAAAAATATCTGCTTACAAAAACAGATATCGAAATTATCAATATGATAGCTATAATGCATAAAAACAATGGCGATTTGGATAGAGCTATTAATCTCATGTATTTTTTAAAAAGAGGTTTTGATAGTCGGTATATGGATAATGCTTCAAAAGGTACTCATTATCCTCTGGCTATCTTTAATCTTACAAAATATCTAAGCTTGGCAAAAAGATATAGGGAGGCTATAGAGCTATGCGATATTGGCATGAAATTGTGCATTGATATCAGCGCATTACGTCTACTTCCGCTAATAGCACTAAATAAAGCTTATTGCTTACACGAAATTGAAGATGATGATTCCTGTGAAAAACTCCTAAGGCAGGCATATTATACCTGTGAAATGTATGGGATGCTTAGTACAAGAAGGAAAATTAAAGTCTATGCCAAGAGCAAACTTGACATAGACTTAGGTAAGTGTATATAAAGCACCGACTGGAGTCAAGGGCGCGTTATATCATCATCTTCTATAGGTGGTGTCCTTGGCGAGATGCTCTCTTGAGAGAAAACAGGAGAGGTATCGGCTTCGGCAGCCTCTACGAATATAATATTTATAGAGGCTGCCGTTACCATAAAAATTGCAACCCACGTCAAAAATCTTAACTTTATCTTTTTCATACGCAAAACCTCCTTGTATATGTGATTAAACAGACACTTTGTTAAATTATACATAAAAAGTGCCTTGCTGTCATGTAGCAAATCATGCACGAAATTTGTCGATTTTCGTGCATGATTTGCTACATGACAAGAGTAATATTTTGTGGTAGTATAAAAATATGGATGCGCACCCATATTCTAGTTATCTAATAATTTTAAGGGAGGCTATAATTATGATCAAAAGTATTACTAAAAAATTAAGTGTTTTATCGCTGATAGCTGTTTTTGTGTTTGTCGGCACTTTACCAGTTTATGGAAATAATACTGATGAGCTACGACTTGATAATGTTCAAATTGTCATTCAAGAGGATGAGGAAAGTATTTTTCATTTCCATATGGATTCAAACGGTGAAATCATAGGAGTTTTGATAGTTTCAAAAGAACATGCTGGGGCAATGGAAAATAATATCAGCCCAAGATATATACCTGATGCACCTCAAAGAGGCACTAGATCTTTTCAGCACTCTTTCAACACAGGTCTTACACAGAGAGGCATCGCTTCGGATTTAGCATTTAGCTTTACTCCAAGCATTGGACATGCGCAATTTACAAGCGTTTTTTTCTCAAGAACAGGACTACATTCGAACTCTATAGTTATTACTGATGCAGATCGTTCGGGTAATCGCGCTTGGGTTAACATTCGTTGCAACAACACTGGGCAAACTGGCGGGGTTGATTTTGTAGTAAATAGTGCTGGATTTGTTACAGCAACACAAAGGTCTCTAAGGTAAGCTAATAACCGATGCAAAACAAGATACATAGCAATATGTTTTGGCGAATAAATCAACACTCTCTGCATTGACAACAATGAGGGGAGTGCTTTGGTTTCATTATATGAAATTAATTTATCTTAGAACTAGGAGGCAATCTTATGAAAACTAAGCGCAAGAAAACACCATTGATATCAGCTGTATTTTCATTATCAATTATGGCAGTATTAACTTTTAGTGGTTGTGCGGATGAACAACAAGAACCTGAACAAAACTTCATAGAGGAGCAACTAGAAACAGTACAGCACATTTGGCCCATTTTTATATTTGGCTTTGAGTCTGGCAGTTATGATGAACGCCCAACAGTCGATGATTCGAATTCATTGCATAATATGCTTTTAGGTTTTCCTAATGGCGAAATAATGGTATCGCTACAAAGCATCCATGACTTGGATTTTGTCCAGCCATCACATGTGGAAATAATTTTTCTTGGCACATTGGATGAAATTAACGAATGGATAGCAATTAACGACAGCCCTTTCGAGATTTCACATTTTCTTTCTGAGGAGCATAGAGATTTTGGCTTAATCTACGCAGTTTATGATTATCATAGAATAGGTCAGCCGATAGAAAGAGTTATAAGAGAGTTTGCGACACAGGAGCAACTCGAATACCATAATGTTATAATTAGCCCAGACAATTTTGAGGTTATTTTTATAGGTAAAAGAAGCGAAATAAGAGAAATTATAATGCCTTCGGACGATAATTCACAAGAAATAACCCCCACAGACTGGGTACAAGAAGCTGCGGACTATTTGATATGGCTACGCGGGCTTGATGCCCCAGAATATGCAGAATACTTTAAAGAACAGGATGTTTCTTTATTTTTCTTTTGGGATGACAACACTTTTGAGCCTTCAAACTTTATTTCCGTGGAGCATATCGACGATATGCTTTCGCATGAGCAAAGACGTGGTCATGCAAATGTAATAGCGGATATGATGTCGGAGTATCTTGGATATGCAGTTACAGCCGACCAAATAGGAGAATATTCGGGTAACTTTTTATTTAGTTGGCAAGATTTTGTTACGCCAGAGCAGTTCGCAATCGCAAGAGATTACCTAGAAATCTCAGATGGCATGTTTTTTGATAATTTTATCTATCTGTATTTACACATAGCCCAACCACAAGGCATAATTGGAGAGATAATAACAAGCCTAAGAGCCGAACAACAACTAGGCACACCATCAGAATTTAACCAAAGCGACCCGTTAAGAATATTGGCTGAAATGCGCATGGGGTTTGAGGATTTTGAAAATGAATTTAGGATGAACAATATGCCATAGCATGAAAATGGGCGACCTTGCGGTCGCCCCTGTGTTTTATTCCGCATTTTGTATCATCTACAAATAAATGGACAAATCATAAGCAAATACTGTCATTTTTTATATTTTTTGCTTGACAAAGAGCGCACACCTTGATACAATTATACCATAAAAGTTACATACAAGTAAATGAAAAAGGAGGTCATGAATAATGGAGATTAAGAAATCTGTGGTGATTCCTGTTATCCCTTTGTCAAATAATTGTCAATGCACCAATGAGTGTCCTTCTGGTTAGGTTAGTCGGTTCTTATAGTTAACCAACACTTATCAAAATAAACTAACACTTGATACATTGTTTATTTCAAGTGTTAGTTTATTTTGATAGCGATACTTATAAATAGGAGGATGATTTTGTGCAGTTTATTTTTTCTAGCTTTATAGATATTAGTGAAGATCAGGAAACAATTTCAATCAAATCATACAAAACAGGCTCAACCATTAATCTTTTTGAGGATTTATACATTTCGGAATTCAGAAATATACAAGAAGCAAAAGGCGTACAAACGATAGAATCCGAACTATGTAAAGCACTCTACGAGGAAGGTATGTTGATTCATTCAGATGAAAGCGAAACTGAATTCTTTTGGGATTATGTTAAAAACAATGATGATCATACCTTAGGTCTAATCATTCTTCCTACTGAATCATGCAATTTAAGATGCGTATACTGTTATGAAGATATTTGATGCTCGAGAACTATCTGATGTTCATTATGATGTGCTTTATGATTTAATTAAGAACAGAATTGATGCTGGAATCAAAAACTTGTGCATCTCATGGTTTGGAGGCGAGCCTCTGTTAAAACACAAAGAATTATTAAAATTTAGCAGCAAAGTGATGGATTTAGTTGATTTGAAGAACATCAATTTTGTAGGAGGAATGACCACGAACGGTGTCGTGCTTGATACTGAGATTTTTAATAAGCTTGTTTCGGCTGGCATTAGAAATTATCAGATAACGCTGGATGGTTTTTCGCATGATAAGCAACGCATCTTTAAGGGTGGAAGAGGCTCTTTTGATATTATACATAAAAATATTATTAACATACTCAAAACAGATATTGACTTTGAATTAGTATTGAGAGTTAATATCTCTAAAAAAGAGTTTGACTTTAGGTTCTATGATTTATTCAAAGAATTTGTTGATGACAAAAGGCTTATATTCTTAATAAAAGCGATTGAGCGGTGGAGCGACAAAGAAATAGAGATACCTATATTTAAGAGTGCAAACGAAGCTACAAAAGAGATTAAAAAGCATCATGCATATATAAAAGAAATGGGATTAAAGCTTTATGCAGCAGAAAAAGAAGGGTTTTTGTGTTTTTCATGCCATGCTGCAAGTCCTAGCTACTATGTCATTAGGGGCGACGGCACGATTTGCAAATGTACAGTAGTATTGGGCGATGATATTAACTCAATAGGGCGCATTAATTTGAATAATAAAAACTTGGAGATAGACGAACATAAAATGAGGAGATGGACAGATATGCCGATAAATCAAGAGTGCAGAACGTGCTCTCTCCTTTATAAGTGTTTTAACCGTGCTTGCCCCTTGGCTAGGATAAAATACGGAAATGACTCCTGTACAGTGTTCAACTCATTGCGCGATAGAAATGAGGTGTAGTCACTTATGTGTCGATATTTTCTAAGATTTAAGAATCTGGTAATGCTTACAACTATTAGCTTGATAATAACAAGTGTCTTTTTTGTTTCTTATTCGGTGTTTGCGGGCTGGATGACTTCATCTTTAAACAACGATGAAATAGGGATTGCTTCAGCACTGGTATTAGTCGCTGGATATTTGGTTTCTGCTCTTATTATTTTGTATACACAATACTCACTTATTAATAAATTTGTTGCAAATGTTAGACTTGCCCTTCAAAAAGATATAGCTATGAAATTATTGTCCAAAAGAGAAGATGTTTCAGGAATACTGAATATATACAATCAAGAAATTGACCTTGTATTAAATGGATACATTCGCAACATTCCTTTCGTTATAACCTTAACCATGTCTTTTCTTGTTGCGGTAGCTTATGCTTCGGTTTTATCTTGGCAAATCACAATTGGTTTCGTTATTGTTTCGCTTTTCACAGTTGTTTTTAATCACCTGTACAGGGGCAGACTTGCTTCGGCCTTGGAAAATCATCGAGCAAAGAATACATTGATAAACGCAACGGTGAAGGGGACTTTTTCAAACACAAAGATGATAAACATTTTTCAAGCAAACTTTTTTGCGTTTGATAGAATGGAAAGGGTTTTTGATTCATCAAGCAAAGCTTTTGTCCGAAATCAGCTCGTTACAAAAGTTGCTAATTTAGTAAATCAATCCATCTCGAATTTGCTGGGTATTTCTATAATTGTAGTAGGATTTTGGCTTGTTAGCCTAGAAATTCTCACCTTAGGTGCTGTTATGACCCTAATGTTCCTTTTGCCGCATATATCGGCACCATTTCGACAAATTATGGATTTAAAAAACTCAATAGATTCGACTAAAGAAGTACGAAATCGCTTGAGTGAGATCATTGCAACAAAGAATGATGAGTTGATATTAGATTTAGATAAAAGTGATATAGAGTTTAGAAATGTTAGCTTTACATATGATGCGCACGAATTTATGGAAAGCTTAAGTTTCACCTTTGAAAAAGGAAAAAAATATTTAATTATTGGTGAAAGCGGTAGTGGAAAATCTACGCTTCTTGATCTGATTCTAAAAGAAATCACCCCTTGTGCTGGCAAAATTACATATGGGGAAACTTCGCTAGAATGTGTTTCTGCAAATTCGTGGTATAAAAATTTAGGGTACGTGGGTCAGAATATAAGTATGATACCTGGGACACTAATAGACAATATCGTTCTCAATGATTCATATGATGTAAAGAAGTTCGACCATATTGTGAAAACCTTGGGGTTGGATTATTTGGAAAATTCAATGAATGTCGAGTTAAATGAAGAATACAATAACTTTTCTGGCGGCGAACTTCAAAGAATAGCAATTGCAAGAACACTATATAAAGATAGTGATATAATGATTTTTGATGAAATCACTTCTGCTCTTGACCCTAAAAATGCTTCCATCATTGAAGGTTATTTAGCTGGAATAAAGGATAAAATTGTCATAAGTGTTTCTCATCGTATTAGCGAAAGTGTTTTGGGTCACTACGACAAAATAATGCTTATGGAGAAGGGTGCGATCATTTATTTTGATTCTTATGTAAACGACCATGAAGGGACATTAAGCAAATTCATAAGTGGCTGAGGCATGAAATAAAACATCCCTACGATGTGCAGAAAGCATCTAAAATAGGGATGTTTTCATTATACTGTATCAATAATTGTCTCTTTTTGGTTTTCCTTCCTCGGATACAACAAAAACTTCTCAATCTCCACAATTATTATCGGCAATACAGCGAGCCCTGCCACCACCACCCAAGCCTCCATAGGCAAAGGCACTACACGAAACACCCTTGCTATAGGCTCTATAGATATCACGCTAGCTTGCAAAGCTACGCCTATTATCAGCGCACCCACAAGATATATGTTTTGGAAGATAGGCATACGCAGTATGGACGTTTCGCTGCGCATATTAAAGGCATGGACGAGTTGCGAGATGCTAAGGGTAGCAAAAGCCATTGTGCGTCCGAAAGCCACGCTTTCTCCTGTGTCAAAGAAGGTTGTACCTATGCCAAATGCTATTAGTGATAACATACCTATCATTGCACCCTCAAGGAATATCCTTTGCCATAGCTTCCTACTAAACAACCCCGCACGGGATGCCCTTGGTCTGCCATGCATAATATCGCCAGAAACAGGGTCTAGCCCAAGTGCGATAGCAGGCAAAGAATCTGTTACCAAATTTACCCATAATAGATGGATGGCTAATAGTGGCACTTGCCAACCAAGCATAACTGCCATAAATATCGTGATTATCTCGCCTATATTGGACGAAAGCAGAAAATGTACGGCTTTGCGAATATTGGTTAGTATGCCGCGCCCTTCTTCCACGGCATGAACAATTGTAGCAAAATTATCATCTGTTAGCACTATGTCTGCAGCACCTTTTGCTACCTCTGTGCCGTTTATTCCCATGGCACAGCCGATATCTGCCGCCTTTAGTGCGGGCGCATCATTTACACCATCGCCTGTCATGGCAACCACATGCCCATTGCTTTGATATGCCTTAACAATACGCATTTTATGCTCTGGTGAAACGCGGGCAAAAACTGCGCTTTGTTCAACAATGCCCTCCAGCTCTGTTTGCGAAAGCCGCGCTATGTCCTCGCCTGTCACCGCCACATCATCATGTCCTGCGCCTATACCTATTGACCGCGCCACAGCAAGAGCTGTTTGTGGATGGTCGCCTGTTATCATAACAGGGCGTACACCTGCCGCCTTACATGTTGCCACAGCCTCACGCACCTCTGGGCGGGGCGGGTCTATCATGCCTACAAGTCCTGCAAAAATCAGGTTTTCTTCCAGTTCGTCATACTGAATGCCTTTAGGTGCTGAATCAAGCTGCCTAAACGATACTGCAAGCACCCGCAAAGCTCTATCGGCCATCTTACTAACTTGCCTTAATATCTCATTCTGCCGAGTGGTTGCCATCGCCTGTATTTTGCCGTTTTCATAATAATGTGTGCAGCGTCGCAAAAGCACATCTGGCGCACCCTTTGTTATCGACATATAGCCGCCATTATCACGATGTACCGTCGTCATTAATTTACGCTTAGAATCAAACGGTATTTCGGCTATCCTCTGTTTTTCATCCTCCAACCGCCCCTTGTCCAGTCCATATTCTAGTAGGGAAGTAATAAATGCCGCCTCCGTGGGGTCGCCTAGAACATTGCCCTCGCTTACAATGCTATCATTGCACAATGCTCCAAGCTTAATAATATCCAGACCATCATTGCTATCATTTCGCAAGCTGCCACGCCCTGTTGATATTTCAACAATGCGCATACGGTTTTGTGTTAATGTACCTGTTTTATCACTGCAAATAACGGTGGCAGAGCCTAGGGTCTCCACAGCAGGCAATTTGCGTATGATAGCACTGCGCTTTGCCATGCGCGTTACACCTATAGCAAGCATGATGGTGACTATAGCCACAAGCCCCTCTGGTATGGCAGCCACAGCAAGGCTTACAGATGTTATAAACATCTCCATCGGCGGTATCTGTCTATATATGCCAATCACAAATATCACAGCGCATATAATAAGGGCGGAAACGCCAAGTATCTTGCCTGTTTCTGCCAGCTTACGCTGTAATGGCGTATCAGGGGCTTTTTCTGCCATCAGCAGGCTTGCTATTTTCCCCATTTCTGTACCCATGGCTGTAGCTATAGCTATGCCGCGCCCGCGCCCATATGTTATGGATGAGCCAGAAAACACCATATTTATCCTATCGCCCAGCGGCGCGCTTGCCGCAACTATGGCATCAGCATCTTTTTCAACTGGCGCAGATTCGCCTGTTAATGCGCTTTCTTCGGATTTTAAATTAACAGCAGAAACAAGCCGTAGGTCGGCAGGTACAATATCGCCAGTTTCTAGGTATACAATATCCCCAGGTACTATCTCTTCTACTTTTATAACCACAGCTTGTCCACCACGTAAAACCTTTGCTGAAGGCTGAGAAATCTGCTTTAGTGCCGCCAAAGCTCTTTGGGCGCGGCTTTCTTGCACAAGTCCTAAAATAGCATTAAGGATAACTATAGCCAATATAACCAGCGGCTCTGTCAGGCTTTCCTCACCGTGCATCCTGCCCGCAAAATAGCTAAGCCCCGCCGCAAATAGTAATATAATAACCATAAAGTCATTAAATTGCGCAAAAAAGCGGATAATAAGCGGAGCTTCGCGCCTACCCTGTATGGCATTGTGTCCAAAATCTTTCAGACGGCTTTCCGCTTGCGCTGGCTTTAATCCCTTAGACTTGTCTGTTTTATATTCTGTAAGCGCGAAATCCGCAGGCTTGTTGTGCCAATTCATATTATCAGCCCCCATTGCGTACATAGTTTTTTACTTCCTAAATGCCAACATCTGTTTAATATCGTTTATTGTGATAATTCCTAAGAGCATTACGGCAGCACCATAAAGCCCCATCAAAAGCCCAAGTGAAACCACTATTCCCCATAACTCACCAAGAGCCGAAATATAATTATTGTGCAGATAATTCACAACCAACCCTGCTGCCAATGCTGCGATGCCAGGTTTTACGAGCCAGCGAAATATCTGCGGTCTAACATCCGTCACCTTTTTAATGCGGGCTATGTCAAAAACTGTGATAATAACAAGCCCCACAAGCCAGCCTACCAAAAACGCCCAAACCCCATAATACGGCACTAAAAAGAATGTGAAGGCAATATTGATGGCAGATGCCAAAAGGCTATTGCGGAAAATGAAAACCTGCTCACCAAGCCCATTTAGTACGCCAGAAAAAGTTATATTAAGATACCAAAACGGACACATGAGTCCAAGAACTAGCAGATACGCGCCGAGGTCTTGATTATATACCAACTGCCCAATCTCATAAGGAAACACAACAAATATAAGCCCTGCGCCAAAGGCGATTACGCTAGTCAGCACTATGGATTTTGATATAGTGGAATTTACACGCCTATATTGCCCCATGGCTAATGCCTCTGATATAGATGGCACAAGCGATACGGATAGGGCTACCAAAAGTGCCGATGGAAAAAATATCAGTGGCATAGCCATACCCGTAACCCTACCAAAAACTGCCATAGCATCTTCTGCGCTATATCCCCATAGCTGTAGCCTTTGTGGTATCAGCACATTTTCCACGGCAGATAGAAATGACGAGGATATGCGGTTAAGCGTGAGAGGTGCAGCCATGGCCATTATTGCGAACAAGGCTTGATTTTGTGTCATTAGCGGTACTTTTTTAGGCATTTTTGCCTTGTAACGCTTATATGATATATATACATAAACAAAGGACAAACCCTCGCCTACCACAATGCCTATTACAGCCGCCGCCGCCGCATATTCTAGACCGCGAGGAATGAATGTTCCTGCCAGCATTAAAATTATGGTCATACGCGCTAACTGCTCTATAACTTGGCTAACTGCTGGTATAACCGCCTTCTGCAAACCCAAGAAATATCCGCGTATACAAGAGCCAGCCGCCATAAATACAAATGAAACCGATAAAATGCGTAAGGAAAGTGTTATACGCCCATCGTTCATTATCCCTGCGGCTATGGGTTCGGCAAAAATAAAAAGACCCAAGGTAAGTGCGGCAGAAATCCCAGTTGTAAGTAACAAAGATTGCCGCAAAAGCCGCCGCATATTGCCATATTCGCCCTTTGCCTGCTCTGCTGCTACAAGCCGTGAGAGGGTTGTGGTTATGCCGCTGCAAGAAATAGCCCATGCAAGCGAGTATATAGGCATTATAAGCTGAAAAAGCCCCATGCCCTCTGCTCCAATAGCTCCCGCCATAAAAATTCGGTATGCAAAGCCTATTAGCCGTGTTATCACATTGGCAACTGTCAACGTTAATGCGCCCGTTATTAAAACCTTTTTGGAATATGCCATGAAATTCCCCCTGCATGATTCTATGAGAACTCGTCCAGAATTAGCACATTCTTTTTGCTGGATTTTTGTCATTACCTGTGTTATAATGTAGTGTGGAGGTATATGTCTAATGTTTGTTGATAAAGTTAAAATAAAAATAGCGGGCGGCAAGGGCGGAGATGGTCATGTGTCCTTTTTGCGTGCAAAATATGTACCAGCGGGTGGCCCTGACGGCGGAGACGGCGGCAAGGGCGGCGACATTATTTTTCGTGTAGATGAAAATATGGCTACTCTGCTTGATTTTCGTTATAAGCGCAACTATGCGGCACAGGCAGGGCAAAACGGCAGCAAACGCAATTGTAGTGGAAAAGCTGCGCCAGATGTAATCATAGATGTTCCACGTGGAACAATTATTCGTGAAGCCGAGAGTGGTCAGATAATGGCTGACCTTACCGAAAACGGTGAACAGCGCGTGCTTATAAAAGGCGGCAAAGGCGGCAAAGGCAATCAGCATTTTGCTACGGCGCGCAGACAAGCTCCTCGCTATGCCGAAAGAGGGCGTGAATCTAAGGCTTATGAGGTTATATTGGAGCTAAAAACATTGGCAGATGTCGGCATAATAGGTCTGCCGAATGTCGGCAAATCTACCCTGCTTTCGATGGTCACAAATGCCAATCCAAAAATTGCTAATTACCACTTCACCACGCTTTCGCCTAATCTTGGTGTGCTGCGCAATAGACATGGCGAGGACATTGTACTTGCGGACATCCCTGGGCTTGTTGAGGGTGCTAGTCGCGGTGTTGGGCTTGGACATGATTTTTTGCGGCATGTGGAACGCACGAAGGTTCTTATACATGTGGTGGATGCTAGTGGCTTGGAGGGCGACCCATTAGATGCCATGGCACAGATAAATGGCGAACTGGCAGAGTATAGCGAAAAGCTGGCAACGCGCCCACAGGTGGTAGCAGCAAATAAAATGGATATACCAGAATCAGAAGAAAATCTGCCTCGTATAATAGATGTTTGCAAACCTGACGGCATAGAAGTTTTTGGGATTTCTGCCGCCTCTAATCAGGGGCTTGATGAGCTAATGGATGCAGCTCATAAGCTTGTTAAAGAATTTCCAGAGGATATTGTTTTTGCGGAAGATTTTGAGGAATTTAGAGAAGATGAGGTTCGTAACGCGCCATTTACCGTTACTATGATAGAAGAAGGCTACTTTGTGGTAGAGGGTGTTGGTGTTGAAAAAATGGTGGGCTATACAGATGTGGATACGGAAAAAGGTAATGCTTTTTTCCAAAGATATCTTAAAGAGCGTGGGATAATTGAAGAACTAGAAAACAGCGGTATAGCCGAAGGCGATACTGTAAAAATATATGATATGGAGTTTGAATACTTCAAGTAGAGAGGAAAACAAATAATGCAAGAAACACTAAACAGCAAGGATAGAGCCACATTGCGCGGCATGGCAAACACAATGCCAGCCATATTTAGACTAGGTAAAGACGGCATAACTGATGACTTTTTAACAGGGATAAGGGAAGCTTTGGAAGCTAGAGAGCTTATAAAAGTTGATATTTTGAATAATTGTGACCTAGATGTGCGTGAGGCGGCAAATGAGGTTGCCCGCCGCACGAATGCGCATGTGGTACAAACAATAGGCAAAAAATTTGTGTTATACAGAAAGTCCTATACTAGGAAGGAAGGGATTTTGTGAGAAAACAAGTATTTTTTCTAGCGATTTTTATGATTTTGACGGCGATAATGCCTGCTAGGCTACACGCAAGCCCGTTTATATCGCTGCAAAATGGCGAGCGAGCACAGGTTGTTGAGATTATTGACATTAATGCAATTCGGGTGCGCACGGATCGTGGCGATGCTCTTGTGCGGCTTATAGGCATACATCATGGCGGCACGGCAGAGGGCATAAACTTTCTGACACGTGAGATTATGGGGACATATGTGCATGTGGTGCGCGACCCTCTGTTCCCCGATATTGGACGTTGGAATTATATGTATGTGATGCTTGTTGAGCGTTTTATTAATGGCGAACTTATCCTTACGGGCTTTGGGCGGCTTAATGAAGAACATTCCCGCGCCTCCCAATTTTCTAATATTCAAACAGGTCAGGCTATAGCACGAGATGCGGGGCTTGGGCAATGGGCTAGTGAACTTAGCACGCCCATTATCACCCAATATGGTGAGCGTGTAAATATAAACACGGCTAGTGCCGCACAAATTGTACAGCATCTCGGTGCGCCGCAAGCCTTAGCAAACAACATTGTGAATTTTAGAATCACAAATGTTTTCCAAACCATCAATGATGTAAAATTTGTACCTGGTATGACATGGGAATTTTTTGCATCTAATAGGCATAGAATGTCAATTTCTACAAATATAAATACCGCACCATTGCCAGAAATACAAAGCTTAACAGGCATAACAGATGCGCAAGCACAGGCGATAGTAGAAGCACGCGGCGGCGGACAAAGCTTTACGGAGCTAAATCAGCTAGTGACACGCGGCCTTATTACTGCTCAACAACTTTCTGTAATAACGCCGTTTGTTTCTACGCAATCTGTAAGCATTATTCATTTTGCCAGACCAAATATCCGTGCAAATATGAATTTGGCAAGCACAGGGCAGCTTACGTCGGCTGGTGCAACTTCAACGCAAGCATCGGGCATAGTGTCGCAGAGAGGGCATTTGCATCTGCGCAATCTTCATGACCTTATCGACCTACCAGGCTTTGCTACTATGGCACAAATAAACCCGCTTGCGGATAATTTGCGAGCCTATACAAATCTAAACACCGCGCCACGCAGCGAGATTGAGAGCCTGTTTGGTTCGGCTGTAAATCATACGATTGTGGATAACATCATGAACAACAGACCTTTTGGCAGTCCTAGCCAGATAGAGTCGATTGTGGGGGCTGCCTTGTTCAGTGTAATGGAACCATTTATATATGTTGGTGGTCAGCCGCCGCATATCTTGATAAACCTGAATACTGCTACACATGCGCAATTGGTGGATGCTGGCTTCTATGATGCCGAGGCTACACGTGTTATTAATGCCAGACCTATCTTGCGCCCTAGCCACCTAGACCATTGGCAAGTGACATTGCGCGAGGATTTGCGCCATGTTTCTACGCTATATACCAATATCAACACAGCGTCAAATCAAGAGCTTCTAACGCTGGATGGCGCGATGACACAGGATATGGTTGCGCGTATCACGTCATATAGAAATGACCAGCCTTTCGGTAGCTTTGAGGAGCTAGAAGCATTTTTTGCCGCTGATGATGCGATGTGGGATGTGTATTTAAGACTTAGAAACTTTATAATCCTTAGATAGTGGGGGAGAAAGCATGTTAAATGATTTGATTAAGATAGCAGAAAACCACGGCGACAAGCTTGCCGTGGTTTCTATCGAAAATATCAGAGAAATGCAAAAAGATATGGAAAAATATAGAAGCGAAAATGATGCCACGCTTTCCGCTTACGAGAAGTCCATTTATGATGAGGTTTTTCAGTTTGATAAATTGCTACCAAATGCACAATCCATTATCATTGTGGCTATACCGCGCCCTGCATATGCGAATGTTACTTTTGACCATAATGGCAAGCAATATAAGGGATTTTCTGGTGTTGCCGCAAAAGCGGAAAAAACCGCAAGTTATATTACGGATTTTGTTCGTTCGAAAGGCTATGAAATTAACCGCGAGCCGCGCTTGCCGCAAAAACGCATAGCTGTACAAAGTGGTTTAGCGCAATATGGGCGTAATAATATTGCGTATGTGGATGGTATGGGTAGTGCGCTTGCGTTGATGGCGTTTTCCGCAGATATGCCCTGTGAAAATACAGAGTGGCGTGAGGTGGTTGTTTCGTCTGTCTGTAAAAATTGCGAAATCTGCCAGACCTTATGCCCCACAAATGCGATTAAGCGGGATAAATTTCATATTGACAGCAATATATGCCTAACACGCATGAACCGTAGCCATGACGACTTTCCTGATTGGTTGCCGCCCGGTGCGCATCATAGCATGTATTACTGCTTGATGTGCCAGATGCATTGTCCGATGAATAAAGGGCTTGAGACCATAGATGTGCATTTTGATGAAGCGGAGACGGAGCGTTTGCTTGAGCGTGCGCCTTATGATGATGCGCCGCAGGGGTTGAAGGATAAGCTTTTGTTGTTGGGTGTTGGCAAGATAGAGGCTTTGCCGCGTAATTTGAGAGTTTTGTTTGATGCTGTGGATGATGGACATGTACATAATTAAGAAGGGAATTAGCATATGGTTATATTAATTGGAGGTGTTGGTTATGCGGGCAAAACATTAATGGCTCAACAGCTACTTGAGAAATATAGCTATTCGTCATTGTCCGTAGACCACTTGAAAATGGGGCTATATCGTGCTGATATTGGATGTGGTTTTGCACCTGCCGATAGCTCCAAATTAATAGGTGATAAGCTATGGCCCATATTAAAAGGAATCATTATGACTTGTATCGAAAATAATCAAAACCTCATAATAGAAGGGTGCTATCTACTCCCTAAAAAAATTAATGAGCTTGGAAATGAGTATTTGGCTGATGTAATTTCATTTTATCTGGGGTTTTCAATGTCGTATATAGAAAGGCACTTTGAAACAAAGATTTTGAAGCATCGGTCTGTGATTGAGCAGAGAGGTGAGCTTTGTGATGGATGGGATACCATGGAACGTTATATTTTGGAAAATGAAGCCCAAAAAGAAATCTGCGAAAAATCGGGTGCTAAGTATTTTGAAATTCAAGATGACTATGAAGAAGAAATTAAATGCGTGTATGGCTGGATTGATGGTGAAATATCACGGAAATCTGATATGCAGGGTACGATCTATAAATAACAGCGTGCTTTTCGCAATCTGCCCATAAACAAGTATACTCCCAATATTGCCATAAAGCTATTTGCGGATGTAAGATTACTAAATCGCTGAAACTACTCCGAAATACTGGCTTGGCGCAACACCTGTACCCATTGCCCCTACAAACATCAGCACCAGAGCTATTGTGGCACATACAGCTAATGAAATAAATTCCTTTTTTGATATCAACCAATCATTATTATCACAAGAGACATTATGGATAACAAAACAATTGCCGCCGTTACCGCAATATGCATAATATCTTGAAAAGCCGCTGTGCCACTAGCTTCACCGCTCTCGGAAAGCGGGAATATTCCAAATCCAACAATAGAACCCCAAAACATAACCGCGAACAAGTAGATTCCAAGGCGCAATGGCTTATTTAGTTTGCTTTGAATGGAGATGCATATCATTATAACGCAGGTTATCCTTGACACGTCATATAACACAGGTAATTGATGCCAAAGTGAAAGTGAGGGTGCATTTGCCACACTTAGGTCGCTTACAGCACGGCTTATCTAGCCGTAATTGGGATATGTTATTGGCGCGAATACCACAGCTGCCGCATATGAAACAAAACTTGCTATCCCTAGCAAGCTTAACCAGCTTATTAAGTTTCTTTTTGGTCTTGTCATGTTATGCTTTATATCCCCCATCAGGGTTAAAATCTTGAAACTCCTCAAGTCTACCATCTTTGCCATAGGTCAAACCTGCGAAGATTTTTTGGCTATTTTCACCCAGCAGTCTTTCGTACAAGCCATCGTCACTATCTAGGGTCTGCCATGCTTTGTGTAGCTCTGCGACTATACCCCTAGCATCCGATAACAGGGCATTTTTTTCGTCATTCGTGCGCCTCATCCCAGCATGTATTAAACATTTATTGACATAGAGATACAAATTACCTAAATCTTTTGAAAATTCTATATCCATATCTAGGCTTGCGTGTAGCTCTGATAGAGCGGCTCTTGCACTCTCAAGCGCGGCAACACATTCTGGCATCCGTGCCGCCGCCGCGCTTGCTTCGTCCATGAAAAAGAGCAACAATTCATAATTTATAACGATCAATTGCATTGGGGTGGCATTTTTGATTCTCCTAGTAAATTCTTGCTTTATTTTGTCGTCCATGACAAGCCCTCCCTGTGCATAAGTCTAGTTTAATTGATGAGCTGAAGCAATTGCTGTGGTCTTGCGTTTGCTTGCGCCATTATACCCATGCCAGCTTGGTTTAGGATATTGTGTGTAGATAGGCGCATCATCTCATATGCCATATCGGTATCCATAACCCTAGAAAGCGATTGTGAGGTAGCTACCACGGCAGATTGCAAGCCAGACGATGTATATTCAAAACGGTTAATAAAGCCACCGATATGTGCTCTATTTCGTGAAACTTGGTCTATAGCGGCATCTAGCGCCTCGAGTGCCACGCTTGCCATGCCAGGGCAAGAAACCGTCAAGTACTCCTGTGCAGTGCTTGTTATTGCTGGCGTGCCTGACCATGCGGCAACGGCATCGCTCCAAGGCGTGTCAGTTGCATCAGGCATGAAATGTGGGCGCAAATCCGTAGGTACATCTGCTATACCCAAGTCCCATGGTCTAAAAGGAGGCAAGCTAACAGCTATGGACATATGTTGTCTGCTGCCTGCTTGTATGCGAAGATTTTGCACCTCGCCATTAAGCAAACGTATATTATTAAATTCTACTTTACGTGTAACATCTTCAAGCTCGGCTATAAGTGAGTCCACCTCTGCTTGTATGTTTTGTCTGTCCATCTCGCCATATGTATCGTTTGCAGCTTGCACAGCCAGCTCGCGTATGCGCTGTAACATGTTATGTACATCTTGTAGGGCGGCATCGGCGGTTTCTAACATAGATGTGCCATCTAGCACATTTCTGTCTGCCATATTCATAGCATCTATTTGTCTGCGCATATGTAGAGAAATAGCCATGCCAGCTGGGTCATCCCCTGCGCTATTTATACGAAAGCCGCTAGATAGGCGCATTGTGGATGTTGCTATATTGTTGTTTGTTCTTGTTAGTTGTGTATGCACTCTTAAAGCAGCAATATTATCAACTATTTTCATGGCGTTTTTCCTCCTCAAAGCGAGTTATTTTATTTACAAATTCTTTTTCTGATTTTTCGATAAATTTCATTATAACAGAGACAGCCATGGACACATCCTTGGGTATTTTCTTGTCCTTATTGGTATTTTGCATTTCGGCCATCCCCTTTCTATTGCGACATTGTCGCTCACATATACTATATCGGCAAATATGTATGCGCACTTAACTGCTTTTTAATCGCGGCAGAATCAGCAAAACTAACATCGACACTCTCAAAACCTAAATCCATCATCATATTTTCCAAATCTTGCTTGTTTTCAGATAGAAACTGATTTGCTTCATTATTGGATGCAAAGCGGATATGAGCTGCGCCATTAGTTAGGTTTACGAGACCCTGAACATCTCCCATGGCGGTCTTGAGAGCCATGTAAAGCGTGACACCCCTCTCGTCATCCATGCTCATATTTTCATTTATAACATACATAGCAACATCGGCTATGCGCCCGTTAAAACGCATAGCAAAGCTATAGTCCGCTGTGTTTTCTAGCATCATTTGGCGGAAATTTAGATTTTGCATTAACATATCTAGCTTCGTGATTTTTTCTGTGTTTTCTGTGTTTTCTGTGGATTGCTCAATTTGATTCATTAGGTTTTCGTTGAGTTCGGCAGAGGTTATGCCTTCGGTCAATGCTCCTAATGTAGTGTCCATCAAGCCATCGACTGCTGTGGATAATTCTGTTTCATCAAGTGCTTGCAAATCTTCATCTAGCTTGCGGTCGCGGTATGCTTTTAGCTGACGTATATTTGGTAATGTAACAGGCAAACCCATGCTTTGTAGCATACGCGCATTTTCTTTGCCATTTTGCATTTCTTCTATGGAGCGGTTTACGGCTTCTATATCCAACTCGTCTGCTATCTCTCCTGCCTCCTTCATTTCGCGGGCTATGTCCTCTAGCTTAGTTACAGAGGTAGCGAGAGGGTCTGTTAGCGACTCGCTTTGTACAAAATGTGCAAGAGGTTTTGGTGTAGCGGCGGAGATGAAACTAGTAACCAGATGCTTTGCATAATATGTGCCGTCATCAATAGAATAGTTGATGCTGTTGCGCCTGCCGCTTGTGGCATGAAAATTCTTAGAGAAGTCCAGCAAGTTTTGCAAGGTCATTTCTATACCAGCATTTACAGCAAAACCAATGCCAGCACCGCTATTTTTGGATACTTTATTAAGCATTTGGTAAATCTCAATTACCTTTGCGCGCACATCTTCTGTTATGTCGCCCACTTTATCCATTTCTGCAATATTTTTATAAAGCATTTCATTTTCATTTGTACCAAAGCTGTCATTGTACTTTGCTATTTGCTCCAGAAGTTCATCTACATGCAGGGCAGAGGGGTTATGACCATCTGCTATCATTTGTGCTACCATGCGTGGATGCAATTTGTTTTGCACATCGGCAATCTTGGCATCGATGGTCTTTATCTGCAAGAGATTTTCGGCGTTGATATCCATGTTGTTCATGGTAAGGATTTTTGCGGCGCGAACGCTATGTATATCGTCTGAAAGTCCCATTTGGCGCAAAAGTGGCGCGAATTGCTCTGCTAGCTTATTAAATGTGTCGCCATGCTTCATGCTG
Source organism: Defluviitaleaceae bacterium (assembly GCA_009784575.1). Classification (GTDB taxonomy): domain Bacteria; phylum Bacillota; class Clostridia; order Lachnospirales; family WRAX01; genus WRBK01. Next base: position 59,080 of record WRBK01000007.1, read on the forward strand.
GCCACGGTGGCATTTTTATCGTATTTGCGGCTTGCTATTAGGCTCTCTAGCCCTTGTAGTGTGAAGTCGAGGTCGGCGCGGTTTTGTGCTATCGCACCGAAATCTATAAAGCTGGCGAAAGGCAGTGTTAGAACACTTTTAAAAGTGTCAAGGATTGTTCTTTGATTTTCTGCTGTGTTATGCTCTTTGCCTAGCTCACGCAAAGCCGCCAACAGCTCGGCTTCTCTTTCGCGTAGCTGTTTTAGGGCTTCTATTTGTGGGTCTAGGTCTATTTCTAGGTCGGTATTCATAAGAGCGAGATTTGCTTCGTAAGACATAGCAAGGCGCGCCTCTGCCATTTCTAGTTGATGGTCTATGTATTTTTGCTCGTTGCTTTGGCTATGCTGCTCAGCATTGTAAATATCAAGGCTACCAATGCTTTGACCGTTATAATCGGCATCCATAGCATTTTGTGTTAGCGTATCCAAATTCACATTTCCTTCAATATCAGAAAGAAAAATCAGGCGGTCGAAATTATCAATATTTAGGTCTATGTTGTTATCAAGTAAAAAGCGTGCGCGGCTAAGGTTTTTGGCGGTGTCTTCCAAGCTTTCGCGCTCAAAAAAGGCGACAATATCTTTTTGGATATTTTGCCAATCCTTATCAGGCAAGGGGTTTGCTGTTGCCCCGCCGCTGTGTTTGTACACATATAGGTTATCAAGCGTTATTTCTGTGCCATTTTGAAGCATACGCGCTATTTGCTCATCGCCCATATCCATTATGCCGTCTAATTTGCTATGCAACTCATCTGTTATCTTCTGGCTGTTTTGTGCCACGGCGGCATCTAGCTGACTTGTTACATTATCCAACATAGTTATTGAGATTTTGTCGATATTAACACCTGATGCTGCAAGCTGCGCCATTGCCGCACCGCGAGCGTTGCCTGCTATGCGGTCTATGCTACGGCTAAGCTTTGCTACAGCACGGTCAGCCTTTTCGCGCGCTTGTGCGCTGCTTTCGGATAAGGTGGCGGCATCTAGTGGATTCTGGGGCTTGGCAACTAGGTCATTTTGTACCATGAGGTCTTGTAAGCTTTGAGACGAATACATATGTGTTAGGAAACTCTGGCTGTTGGCATCGGGAAAGACCTGTCGCAAAGCTGTTTGACCATCATTGCCGTCATGTGACAGCTCAAAAAATACTGTATCGCCAACCTCGCCAATCACCTCACCACGGCGAATGTTTAGGCTTTCTCCATTTTCTAATGTAAGCATTGTTCCTGCATCATTTTTTTGCGCGATAATAGCAGAAATCAAGCCGTTTTCAGGCAAATTTGGCGCAAGGCTTCTGTTTCTAGGGGCTAGCGCATGGGGTCTTGCCGCTTGTTGATTTATACTAAAGATTTGATTATTTGTCATAATTTACCTCCTTTTATTGCTCTATATCTATTTCGGCACAATTCAACAAAATGTTGACAGTCATTTTTCCCTGTGATATAGTCATTTCATGAAGATATTTCGCACAAAGAACAAGCATGTAAATTTCTGGCTGGATGTTGTGCTAATCACAGCTTTTTTTGCAATTCTTTGTTATGCTTTCTTTTGGCCTGTACGGGTTGCGGGTAATTCTATGTCGCCCACTATAAATATGGGCGACCAAGTGGCTGTGTCTCGCTTTCTGGGTCGTTTTGGCAATCATTCTAGTGGTGATTTGGTGATGGCACGTGTGCATACTGACGATGGATTGGAAATTGTGATAAAACGTGTAGTGGCTACATCTGGCGACCATCTGATAATCATTGATGATGCGCTATACATCAATGGCGAGCAACAATATTGGATTCATCTTTTTGGTAATGATATTTTTGTAGATATTATCCTTGGTACTAATGAATATTTTCTTTTGGGAGATAATACCACTATTAGCAATGACAGCCGCCATTTCGGAATTGTAGAACGGCGACATATTTTGGCAACAATTATTCTGCGTTATTTTCCAATAAGTGTCATAGAAATCTTTTGATTTTATAGGCTTTTGCGGCATACAAAATGTTATTTTGCTATTGACTTTGCACCTTGCATGTAGTATAATTGTTAAAGAAATGTTACAATTGTGTTAGAAGAAGATGACACTGTTACATTTCATCTAACTATAGATTGGGGTGTTGTTTGTGTATGCAAGAAACGATGTTTCTACCGTAAGAAAAGATATCTCTCAAATTGTGGGGTCTAAGGTAATGCTCGAAACAAACAAAGGTAGGCAAAAGGCTCTGGTTTTTTCTGGCACAGTGCAAAATGCTTACCCATCCATCTTCACCGTAGCAGTTGATGCTAGCTCTGCTGGTCCAAAACGCACAGTGTCATACAATTATACCGATATATTAACGAGGTCTGTTGAAATTACGGTATTTGCTGATTAATTCAACACAAAAACACCCGCCAAGTATTGATTGGTGGGTGTTTTTGTCAATGGGTGTATCGTAATTTTGATTTTATACAGAATAAAAATCATTATCCGCTGCTGTGGCAGTGTATTTTTTTGTTAGAGCCTTTCGGGCTTTGGATATATACAAAATAACTCGCCCTGCGAGAGTATCGCGCATTAATCCGTATAGCACTTTATCATCGCCAACAAAAATATGATTTTGCCCCTTATAATGTGAAATTTCTTCATTTTCTGCAAAATAGTATATCTTATAAGTCTCATTGTCACACAGATGTTCGCGAACCCTTTGATCCTCCTCTAGCAAAGGGTTTCCAGGTATGAATCTACTCATAGTATGACAAAAAAGAAAATATTCTGAAGAAAATGGGTACGAAGGCTCGACAAACATAAAGTCTCCAGGAAATGATATTCTGGAAATCATTTTATTAAAGTAAAAATCATATTTATCACCTTTGGTAAAATCACTCTCCATTTCACTCAGAATTGGCAACAAAATATTTTTCTCAAATTTAGCTTTAGCCATATTATAAAGCATCGAAAAAGTTTTATCTATTATTGCTTTGCCAACATCTTTTTTGATAATCGCCAGACCCCGTTTTTCCATTATATCGTCCGTTTGGTCTTTTAGATATACCGCAGTAAAATATTCTTGAAACGACCTATGCGAAAAGCTGTATGTAGGACCTTCCTTACACAATACACACAGCGCATTTACTAGGTCATTAATATATTTATCTGCATCAAAACCAATACCTTCTTTTGCAACCTCTTTTTTTACCATATTAAGATAATCATTCAGGTCTTCCTTGCTAAAAGAGAATTTATTTTCATAATAGGTTATACAACAAAAAGTAGCAAATACTTTCTTAAAATCGCTTGGGTTCAGTCTACTTTCTCTTTTACGTATATATCCTGCTTTTGTACTATCATGCATCGTAAGCAGAGTTTCAAATGCTCTTTCATAGAACTGGTGGGGCGCACTGGGTATTTCTGCAAAATCATCATAAGTCAAAAACATCATGGTTAAGAGTAAAGGGTTAGAAGCAAACTCCTTATGCTTTTCGTATAGCCCGCTATCACCATCCAGAGCAGTTATAAATCTTTGCTTGGTGTCTTCGTCAAACTCTAAATTCTCAATTAATTTAATGGCTTGACCTTTATCCAGAGCCATAATTTCTAATACTGCAAATTTTTCAAACGGAATAAAGTCGCCAGAACCTTCAATGACTCTGGACGACATCATCACATTATTGTCTGGGTATTTATCGCAAAAAGCATTTAGTTTTTGCGTAAAAGCTTTAATTTTATCGCCATCCATCTCATCAAGACCATCTAAAAGAATCATGAACATCCCTCGTTCCAAGGCATACTCGATAGCATCTTTTGAAGTTGATTTGCTCAGAATATTCATACCTTCAAAAATTACATCTATTAGATTATAGTCACCATCTTGTCTATTTATATCTTTTAATTCAAAAAGTATGGGGATGAATTTGCTGCCATTACCTTCAAGTTCGCTTAAAAACAAATGCTTCATCAGCATAGATTTGCCTATGCCTCCAGTGCCACATATTATAGCAAAGTTTCCACGTAAAAAACTACGAACAGTTGCCGAACTTTGAGCTAAGGCAAAAGTCTCTTTATTTAGCTTTTTCAATTTGGGTGTTACAAAAAAATCTCTTAGTTTTCTAAGTTCGTTCTTATATAGCAAGGTCTTTACTGTAGAATATTTTTTGTATGACTTATCTAAGTAGCTTCTAAATGCCGCGTCAAGGTCTATTCTATGTTTACCATGTAACTTTTTGCTTATTGTCTCGGAAGCCTTTTCCAATATACCCTTAGACACACCTTTTGCCGTTGCTTCCACGAACTTATAATAATGGTCATCCATAAATATTCTCCTATTGTACACAAAAATCATTATGTAATGTTGTTTTTTAACTGTATATCTATGTATCAATATCAATAATTAGTTTAGCATAAATCGACAATATTTGTCAAGTTGTATGCATGATTATTGGCAGAACTAGAAAGACCGCCTAGCATTTAGGCGGTCTCAAATGAAATATTTTTATGGGAAAAACGGACTAGGGCTAGGCGATGGGCTAACATCAGGATATAGCGGCGGAGGTGGGGTGGGCGTTGGGTTCGGGTCAGCTGGTGGTGGAGGCGTTGGGGTCGGCATTGGTGTTCCCATAAAGTTCGGGTCGGATTGCAGCCACCAGCTATAGATATATTGGTCTTCTGTAACCCAGATGTCAGATGCACCGCCTACAAAGCCTTCTAATGCCATGGTGACGGTGTGGCGGCGTAGCTCTAGTTCCATGGATACAGGCGAAAGCCCTACGAACTGCCCATCTAGGTACATTCTTGCGCCTGGCGGGCTTGTTGTTAGTGTTACATTTTGTGTGCGGATTATTTCTTCTAGCACTACGGTTATCTCGTGGTTTGCGGAATCTATGGTTACTTCTTGTTCAAAAGGCACAAAACCATTGCGCGTAACGGATACAGTGTGTATGCCAAACTCTAATGTAAGCATGGTATTTGTTAGCTGTATTTCGCCGTCTATACGTAGGTCTACATATGGGTCTGCTACATTTACAGTTAGCGAGCCAGTTAGCAGTTCTAACCCTTCAAAATCAACTGTGGCAGAGCCGCCTCGAGCTACTGTTAGCTCATACTCAAAAATTTCTATATTTTGACCACGAATAACAACTCTGTGGTCGCCTTCTGGCACGCGTATTTCCATTTCTCCATCGAGCGCGGCAAAGGTTGTCCCTGCTACTTCAACTGTACCTTGAAGTATAGCATCATTATCTGGAATGCGTATAATGCCGTTACCTTGATGTATGTCAATAAAAACAACTTGGTCTTGGAATATATTAACAGTAACAATGTCCACGGCATCTACATCCGCCATTCTATTTGGCTCATCATGGTACATAACTATTGTACGAGAACCAAAACTATAGCGATTGTTTCCTATCTGAACCTCATTAGTCTCCAAATCCACAAGCACATCGCGTATATTTCTAAATACTATTACCTGCGCGCTAACGCGAGCTGTTTGTACTACTGTATGACCTTCTTCGTGAGCAATCTCTACAACATCGCCTACACGAAAATCTGAAAATGTTATGAGGTCGCCAAATCTATCGCGCAAAACAGAGCTATCCTCTACGAAAAAGGAGCGCAACTGCGAATCTTCAAGCATATAAATATCTATGCGGCGGCTAACGAGGCTAATCTCCTGTACGAGACCTATAATGGAGATGCTGCCAGGTGCAAGCACTAGCTCTGGCTGGTACACCTGTTCTTCTGGCTCTGTGTTGTTGGAAGAACTGCCTTGAGTGGTCTGGTTTGTTTGGCTATCGCCACCGCTAAAAAGACCTCCATCTTCGTTCCATGAATTAAACATCATGGCAAACACAAAAACCATAGCAATAACGCTAATAAACACCGTTGTAACCAAAAAAATTGCATAATGTGCTTTTTTTGGTGCTTTGCGCATCTTCTGTGGTGGCGCATCTTGTCTTTGCGGTGTTCGCCTTGGTTGGCTTTGAGGAATCTTGGTGGTGTTATCCTCTTGCCTTCTGGCGGGTCTTGCTTGAGGTGGTGTGGATATTTTTCTGGTTCTTGCGATATCTTCGTCCATGTCGTAGCCGCCGCTTGCGGTAGCATCGGGGTCAAAGTCATAGTCAAAATCATCCACACTATCGCTAGGAGTGTATCCTACACCTTCGCGCACCAAGGGTACCCTTCTGGTATCGTGCGTATTTTTTGACTCTCTTTCGTTTCTTTCGTCCATAGGTGTTTCACCTGCCTTTGTTTATAAACAATTCACCCTTATTTAGTCAAAGCTACTATAACAATCCCTCTGAAAGTATTGCTCCAACACGCAAGCATTCTTGCATACGCGTTATGTATGTATTTGGTGCAAAGGAGCGTTTTTTGCTGTAATAATCCAAAACCACCTTGACTAACTTATCAGGGTATAGTAGTATGCGCCGTAAAAGTGCGTCATCTAGGGGGATGGAGCAGTTTTGCGCGTATTCATCTACAATCCTGCTAATAGGCATTATGTCAGGGGTAGAGCCTTGTGGCTTTGCTTTTATATAACGCTTTAATATATATGCTAGGTCATGTAGCTGATGCCTATTAGAGGCTTCGCTAAAATTTGTTATGGCAATATGACTATTCCCGTTACTGTTTTGCTTATATATATTTTCTTCTTTAAGAAGGTTATGACAAATATGCCCGCTTGGGTTTTCGTCATTAAAATCTATTATATGTGGCGCAAATGTATCATATCCGCGCAAAAAAAGCATGTCAAAATCTGAAAATTTAGCTGTTTTTAGTAGCTTTTTTCTTAGTGTTTTCATATCATCTTGTAGCTTTGCGATATTGTTGCTGTTGCCCGCGCTTGTGACATGCCTTGTTGCTATATTTGTATCGCGCAAAGCATTATGCATCTTTGCGATATGAGCAATTATGCCTAAGAAAGCCGTGTTATCAGCGTAATCTGCATTTTGCTCATTTAGTACAAGGCTTGCCGTGTACACGCCCTCGTCACTAGAATAATACGGAACATTCTGCGAAGAAATCAGGAGACGGTCTACTGTAAAGCCGCTTTCATGAAGATGCTCTTTGATTTCGTGCTGAAATATTATCGCATTTACTTCATTATCGTGCGACATGCCAACCTGACCGCGCCTGCCAGAGCCGCGCTGTATGCGCACAAGCCCAGATGTTGTGGCGCAGATATGACCAAATTTATCTTTATATACCTTTGACTTTACGCATTTTAGGTCAAAGCCTCTGGCGATAGATTGAATAAAACTATCCACAAAAACACCTCCATTTTTGGAAGTATAAAAGCTATTAAAGGTTATACATTTCCAATATTTAATAGTATGAAGGATATGCAGTGGATATTACTATACAGCCTATTGCTCAAACCCTGTTGTGCCTAAAATTATTACTATATCAGCATCAATTCCCCTATCTATTTCGATTATTGTGTTATCTGGCAGATGGTTTTTTAGATCCTGACCGCCGCCTTCTTGCTGAACCAAAATGCGCGTAGTAGACTGCCTTTGCCCTGTGTAATCGCCTATGCTAACTATATTATACCCAAGATTTGTCAAAGTTTCACTTGTTCTTGCGGCTAGACCTGTTATGCCTGCTCCATTTAATATTTCTATGTCTAGCCCCAGCGAGGATATGTTGGCGATATTGTTGGGGCTATCATCTATGACTTCGGCTTGCAAAATTTCTGGTGTGGTATGGAAGAATTGTGCTACAATTTCTTCCACCCCTTCTTCATCAAGAATATGGAAGTAGCGACCATTTATGGTTGTTCCTCTGCCTGGTAGCGTAACAGCCGTCATATTGGCTACATCCAAGCTTCCTAACAGAGATAAATATGGCGGCGCATCCATGAGACCGAAATTGGTATCTATATGATTCAAGAATACGCTAAGATAAGCCAAGGGGTTGCTTAATATATTATCCATGTCCATTATTTGTATAGCGGCTTCCATCATGAAGTCTTGCTGAACGCGCATACGCCCGAGGTCGCCGTCACCATAGCTGGCACGATATCGCACAAGCCCTTCGGCATCATGACCCATCAAAAGCTGAACACCAGGGTGCAAATCTATTATCAAATCTTGGTATGGGTCGCGATAATTCATACGGCGCGGCACATCAAACTCTATGCCGCCTATTTGGTCTATTATAAAGCGAAAACCTTCCAAATCCATATGCACATAGTAGTGGATTTCTATGTCTAATAGCTCCTCAATTTGCATAGCTGTGAAGGAAGGGGCAAACTCTCGTCCTGCGTGATGCGCAATCTCGTTAAGCCGCATTACGCCCGTGGAAGATGCTGTATTGCGACCATTATCGCGCAAAATTTGTAACCTATCTTGCGGCATAGTGACATGTGTATCTCGCGGCACAGATATTAATGATATATCGCCTGTGTCGCTATGTATGGTAACTATCATAATAGAATCCGCACGACCAACACTGCCGCCGAATGCCTCATCTGTACCTAGCAAAAGGATGTTCGTACGTTCGGGTAGTCCGCTATCGAAAAGTCCGCCAAAGCCGCCGCCGACTATGCGGTTGCCGTCCTCGTCAATTTCTAATCCTATGGCGGCAGAAATCATATTGCTCACAGGATTGTCGAAAAAAAGCAAGGCGACGGCCGTAACGGATACCACGGCAAAAAGTGCCGCAAAAGATATACCTAGCGTTATGAAAAACTTCTGTATCAGGCTACGTTCCTTGCGTGTTTTTGTTTTTTTATTATTCTTTTTTTCGTTGTTTTGCATTATCTAATCACCCACATTACTATAACATATAAATAACCATCTTGTCAATCCTTGCGAAATGCGCTATAATGATAAGACGTGATTTGCGTTAAAAAGTTCCGAGGTTGTTTCGAGAGGGAGGAACATATAGTGTTTACACCTGAAAGAAGTATATTTTCTATATTAGGTCAAGCGTTTTCTGTTTACGGTAAAAGCGTGAAATACCTTGCGGTTGTCACTCTTATGGCGTTTATACCTGTTTTTGTTTTTGTACAATTTATTCCGCAAGTATATACAGAAGCATCCAGAGAACTTCCGTATTTGCTATCCAGATATCTTATGAACTATGGGTATTCGGCTGATGCTCTCTCTGCTATGCCATCCGCGATGCTAGGCAATGCCATCTCCTTTTTCCTGATGGCATATGGCATAGAGCTTGTGTTTTTCCCTATATCTGTTGCGGCGGCGACATACTTGGTTTTTAAGCACTTAAAGGAAGAGCAACCTACCTTTAGCGGAATGTTTACGGCTGCTTTGCCTATCCTACCAAAAATGATGATAACGTCTGCCATTGTAGTTTTTATATCCTATCTGCTATTGAGTTTTGCAATTGGGGCATTGGGCGGCTTTTTTGGCGGCTTTTTGCTTATGATTGCTATATATATTTCCATAGGCATGATGTTTTATCAACATATTGTGGCGGATGTTGGACGTTGGGGCTTTAGTGCTATATCCTTGAGCCGCTTTATTATCCGCGGACGCTGGTTTAAGGTGTTTTTTGGATTTATTGTGATTATAGTGTGTTATGGCATTTTGGCTTGGCTTATGGAGGTTTTGTGGCTTAATGTAGGCATAGAGATAGGCTCTTTAGTGCATTTGCCTTTTTTCTTGATACAGCATTTTGTGTTATCTTACTTTGCTATAGTCTTTGCTATATGGTACTTTGATGTAAAGCGTTTTCATACGCTAAGCTTTCAGGACGTAGAAAGAGAGCTTATGGAAAAAATGCGTGAGCATATGGATAAATTTGGAAAAGATAGAGATGATGACGATAACAGCAATAATCAATAGAGGTTTACATGCCAACCAAATTGCGAAATAACAAAAAATTCTTACGTGTTCTTATATTCCTGGCTTTACCCATAATTATACAAGACCTAATGTCACATAGCGTGAATTTTATGGATATGTGGATGATGGGTCAGCTTTCTGAACAAGCTGTGATAGGCGTTGGGTTATCCAAGCGGCTGTTCTTTTTGTTCGTTATGCTTATTTTTGGTGTAAACAGCGGGTCTGCTATTTTTATGGGGCAATATTGGGGCAAGGGTGATGTTGGCGGCATACATCGTGTGCTTGGTATTGCCTTTGTTACAAATATCATCATAGCTTGCGTATTTGCTTGTATAGCCCTTTTTGCGCCGCATTGGTTTATGTCTATCCTTACATCTGACCCTGATGTCATAGAGCAGGGCGTGCAGTATCTTGCTGTGGCATCGCTAATATATTTGCTAACGGCCATTTCTTTCACAATCTTAATGGCTCTGCGTAGCATACGTCAAACGAAAATTCCGATGTTTGCTAGCGCGTGTTCTTTGGTTGTTAAGCTTCTTATTAATTATATATTTGTCTTTGTGCTAGATATGGGTGTGGTGGGTGCTGCTTGGGGAACTGTATTTGCCCGCATGGTAGAAATAGCGGTGCAAGTAATTCTTATCCGCAGATATAAATTCCCAATTTTTACTAATATTGGCAAGCATTTTGCCTTTAACATTAGCTATGTTAAAAATTATTTTAAAACCACTTTGCCTGTTATCGGCAATGAGTTTTTCTGGGGTCTTGGCATTTTTATGTATGATGTGGCCTATCGGTTTACGGGCAATGCGGGGCAGGGTGCTTTCCAAATATCTGATAATATTCAGCATATCTTTATGATAACGGGCATATCTATTGGTGCAGCATCTGGCATTGTTATAGCTAACCATCTAGGTGCTGGCGAGCGCGACGAGGCCATAGCCACATCGCGAAAATGTGTTGCCATAGGGGCTTTTGTGGCGTTTGCCATGGGTATTTTGCTATTTATCATAGGGCCGCTTATCGTTGGAACATATAGCAATATTTCGGAATATGTGCAGGGTCTGGCTTCCTCCAATATAGCTATTATAAGCCTCTTTATGGTGCCGCGTACAATAAATTATTTCTTTATTATATCCATACTGCGTCAAGGTGGGGACACTTTATTCTGTCTTTTCTTAGACACTGGTTCGGTATGGCTAATAGGCATACCCCTAGCGTTTTTGGGCGCGTATGTGCTGGGGCTGCCTATCTATTTGGTATTGGCAATGGTGTATTTGGAGGAGGTTGTGAAAATATTTATAGCGGGCAGGAGGGTTTGGAAGAATAGGTGGGCGAATAAGTTGGTGTGATAAAAAAGACCGATTTTTGGACAAGTTTTATTTTATTCTTCATCATTGCTCTCTCCTTTATAATATATTATGCCAAACGACACAAATCTTACAACACAAAAAGACTCTGTTTCCGCAGAGCCTTTAGTATTTCTATAATACATTTTGGACTAACATTTCATAACATCTTTTTGCTCTACACAAACTCTATAAACCTAGCAAAATAGCGGTGACCTCTGAGTGTGTTGATGTTGAATTTGGGTCAAGGTTATACCCACAACCTGGGCGAAACGATATAACATCAACGTCATTGTTAATGGTTTAATGTGAAGGTATTCATTATTATTCCGAGACAAACTTAAGACTCCCCTACGAGACTGCGGGCTATTCAACTCAAAAGTTTTACCCTATATACTTTTTCATACTTTTAAGCGCGTTTTTCTCTAATCTGCTGACCTGTGCCTGGGATATACCTATTTCTTCTGCCACTTCCATCTGCGTTTTGCCCTCAAAAAATCGCAGTGTTAGGATATGCTTTTCTCTTTCGCCAAGCCGTTTTAGAGCTTCGTTTAGCGAGATGTTTTCTAGCCATGTGGCATCGGTATTTTTCTCGTCGCTTACTTGGTCCATCACAAATAATGCATCTGCGCCATCATGGTATACAGGCTCAAAAAGCGATACGGGGTCTTGTATGGCATCTAGCGCAAAGACCACCTCTTGTTGCTCTATGCCTAGTTCTTTCGCAATTTCCTCTATTGTTGGCTCTTTAGAATTTTGGTTTATTAGCCTTTCCTTTGCTTGCAGAGCCTTGTAGGCTATATCTCGCAGAGAGCGGCTAACACGTATGGAATTATTGTCTCGCAGATAGCGGCGTATCTCGCCTATAATCATAGGTACCGCATATGTGGAGAATTTTACCCCATGGGATGTGTCGAAGTTATCTATAGCTTTGATAAGTCCGATGCAGCCCACTTGAAACACATCGTCTATGTTTTCGCCGCGGTTGTTGAAGCGTTGGATGACGCTAAGGACTAGTCGTAGGTTGCCGTATATATATTCTTGTCGAGCAGATTCATCGCCTTGTAGAATTCTTGCAAAGAGTGCTTCTTTTTCGTCGGCCTTTAACACGGGTAGCTTGGCTGTGTTTACGCCGCAAATCTCCACCTTAGTATTCATCGAGCTTCCTCCTGATGTCGTGGTAGGTATATTTTCTCCTTGGGCAGGCAGTTTATACCAACAAAATTTTTCCACACAGCCGCTTTTTTTGCTATTTTGCCCTTGACTAAGTTTAGGATTAGATATATAATCAAATATTATTACAAAATTCCCGAGGAGATTTGGATATGGGTAGGCACACATTATTTGTATACATAGCTCTTACCTTGATTTGGATAGTGCTTGTAGAGGAGCTTTCTTGGCAATCCCTTGCTATGGGCATGTTTTCTACAATTATTTGCTTGCACTTTGCAGGTAAATTCTTGCCATATGAAGAAATAAAGCGGGTTAATTTCCTTCGCCTTGTAACATTTCCTTTCTTTTTGGTAGGGCAGATATATTCTTCGGGCTTTGCTGTTATAAAAATTCTGCTGAAAGGTCACAAGCTTGATATCGTAACAATTCGCACAAAAATTAAAAATGAAACCCTGCGCGTTATGCTTGCGGACACTATCACGCTAACGCCTGGCTCTATTTTATTGGATTTGGTGGATGATTTTGTTGTGATACTTTGGATGCGCGCCAAGGACAATAAAGCGGATTCTGAAACTGCGGGTGAGCTGATAAAAGGCAAGCTCGAGCGGGGTCTGCTAAAGGCAGAAAAGCCGCCAGAAGAAATAAGGATAAGAAGGAGATAAGCTATGTACATACTTTGGATTATGCTTGGGCTTTTGGTTTTGTATATAGTGCGCGCTGTGCTTGGGCCGTCTATATGGGATAGGCTTTTGGCAATGAATCTTATCTCTACAAAAATAATAGTTATCATCGTTGTTTTGGCATCTGTGGCATATGGCGGCATAGCTTTTTTGCTTGATTTTGCTATTATCTACGCGCTTTCGGGCTTTATGGGTACAATTTTTATTGCATTGTTTTTATCTGACCGCAAGCTAGGCAAAAGGCGTGGGCGCAGGAAAAATGACGACAAGTAGGGGATTTTTATGGCTTCTTTTGCAGAAATCACGAATATAATAGGAAATGTGGTAATGGGTATAGGCATTGGCTTTATGGTCTTTGGTGTTGTGTGCATTTTTTTGCTTAAAGATTTTTATCCGCGCATACTTGTTGCTTCTAAGATAGACACAGTGGGGCTTTTAACCTTCTTGCTCGGCGTTTGCATACAGCATGGCTTTAGCTTTTTTTCTGCAAAGGTGCTGCTTATCGTTGTTATCATTTTGATTCTTAATCCTCTTGTGGCGCATATTGTTACGCGTTCTGCCTATCTTTCTGGGTATCAGCTAGAAGGTACACTAACGGAGGATGCAGAGCCAGTGGTAGATAGAATCGAGCCTTCTGAGGAGGAATAGAATGAAAACACTGAAAACCGATAGATTGATACTAAGAGATTGGAAGAAGAACGACCTAGATGACCTTTTTGAATACGCTAGCGTAGAAGGTGTGGGGGAGATGGCTGGTTGGTCGCATCACACGGACAAAGAGGTTTCCAAAGGTATCTTGCAAAGCTTTATTGATGGTGGTGATGTTTATGCTATTGTTTTAAAAGAGAATAAGAAGGTAATTGGCTCTTTAGGCTTGCATGATAAATCAGCGGATGCTAATTTTAAGGCAAAAACCCAAAGAGAAATGGGATATGTTATTGGTAAGGATTATTGGGGGCAAGGGCTGGCAACAGAGGCAGCGCAAGTGGCAATAAAGTATGCCTTCGAGAAATTGCGTGTTGATGTGCTATGGTGTTGCCATTTTGCGGAAAATATGCAGTCCAAGCGAGTTATTCAGAAATGCGGATTTGCTTTTCATGGCAAGGGTATATTTGAAGCAAAGCTGATAAATAAGACTTTTGATGATATGAAATACATAATGACCAAAAATGATTACAAAGCTTTGACGGAAAAATAGATATCTATTTCGCCAAAATTCCAAGGAGGGTTTTCAAACCTATGAAAAAAACCATAAAAGGCTACATAGCTGGTATCCTAACCATGCTACTATTATCTGGCACTGTCCTTATAGCTAGCCCAGTAGCACGTGACATCGTCTTTGG
>WRBK01000008.1 GCA_009784575.1 Defluviitaleaceae bacterium
ATAGTAAGGTGGCATCATTAAAAGGTGCTGGCGGGCTTGTCTTGCCCTCTGTTAGCTTAATTCCGTTTATCTGCACCTTATCGCCGCGCTTTAGACTTGGCAATTTCTGCTCGCCGCCTTCGTCCTCATCTTCCTCATCATCATAATTATACACAGCCTGATATCCCTGCGAAATCACGGTTTTTCCACTAGCGTTAAAAGTTTCGCTGCCTATCTTCACCTTTACAGTTACCTTTTCATATTCATAAGGCGGGTAAAACACTGATAAAAAGCGGGTTATCACAAGGTCATATATTTTACGTTCCTTTTCATCGAGATTGCGCAAATCTAGCTGATGCTCTGTGGGGATGATGGCGTGGTGGTCGCTTACCTTTGCGTTGTCCACAAAGTTCGCATTGGTGCGTATGCCACGGCGCAGCACTTCGCCGCACATCTTGGCATATGGCGGTACTTGGCAAGCCCGCAGTCGCTCTGGTATGGTCGGCACAATATCGGTAGAGATATAGCGTGAATCCGTACGCGGATATGTAAGCACCTTGTGGGTTTCATAGAGCCTTTGGGTTATCGCTAATGTCTCCTTAGGCGAGAAACCATAGCGTTTCGCGCCGTCGCGCTGTAGCTCCGTTAGGTCATATAGCTTTGGCGGATGCTTTAACTTTTTAGATTTTTGCACATCACTAACAGTGCCGTTTGTCATGCCTTTTAGGTTCGCAAGTGCAGTATCTGCGCGTTTTTTATCAAAGCATCTCGTGCCGCCTTTGTCATCTGCCAGCCAGCCAAGCCTAAAACCGCTAGCATTAGACAATAGTCCATAATATGGTGTTGGCACAAAGCGGCGTATTTCCTCTTCACGTTTTACAATTATTGCTAGGGTAGGTGTCTGCACACGTCCGCAAGAAAGCTGACTGTTGAATTTTGTTGTGAGACAGCGTGTAGCATTAATGCCAACAAGCCAATCCGCCTCCGCTCTCGCTTTAGCAGAATCCCGTAAGCCTAGATAATACTTGCCATCTTTTAAATTCACGAAGCCCTCGCGTATTGCCTTATCTGTCACAGAAGATATCCACAGCCGCTTTATGGGTTTGTTGCATTTTGCTTTTTCAATAATCCAGCGCGCCACAAGTTCACCCTCGCGCCCTGCATCCGTGGCTATTACAATGCTTGTGATGTCTTTACGGTGCAACAAGCCCTTTACCACACTATATTGCTTGGATGTCTGAGGGATAACGGTTAGGCGCAGGATATCAGGCATTATGGGCAGATGTTCTATTTGCCAATTTTTGTATGCTTTGTCATACTCCTCTGGGTCGGCTAATGTCACCAAATGCCCCAAAGCCCATGTTACCACATGCTTTGCACCCTCCATATATCCGCCAGAGCCGCGGCAACCCAGCACCCGCGCTATGTCTTTGCCTACGGATGGCTTTTCAGCTAGAACCAGTGTTTTCATAGATATCGTCCTTTCGATGATTAACGGTTTAGTGCCTTTTCTATGATAGAATAGGCGATACCATCATCTATTTCTTCTGCATTAAGTTTTCGCTTTTGCTCCCTGCAATACAAATTAATTCCATCTATCAAATCACGCTTACTGAGATAAGAGGGAGATTCTTCGGTAAAAATATTCTCTACCATGAAAGTGTCGCCTTTCAAGAACCGTTCTACCACATGAAAGCGCATAGGCATGTCTGGGGGCTTGCTAATATTCAAGATAGAAAGGTTTAAACCTAGTCCATCTTTGAAGTGAGTAATAAGAATTTTTTCGATTAATTCGCCTGTTACCTCTTCATCCGTTTCTTTGCCGTATATTTTGGATTTTATTTCGTCCGACATTTCCCATCCTGTGCCTTTTTTACGTAGATACATAATCGGTCTCCTCTCGGCAATAAAAGGGCGGCTAAGAGCCGCCCTTACGAGTTATTCCTTACGCTTGAATACTTCCCTTATAGTGCAAAGCTTATCAGCTAAGCACACGATGTAGCTTTCTGAATATTTCGGCGGCGTTAGGGTTAGCGGCCACATATGCTTTACGATAATGTCCTTTTCGCGCTTGTTTAGCTCTGTTATGCTTTCGGCGTTTGCCAGCGCATCCTTGGGATGTCCTATGGCATGCTGCCACCCTGTCAGCCCTTCTTTCCGCCAATCTGTGCAATAAAGGTCATGCAAAAGCGCACCCCTTGTGGCTGTACGGTAGTCCCGTCGCAAGGCTTTAGCTATGCAAAAGCTGTAATATGCCACATTTAGGCTATGTTGCAGACGACTTGTGCCGCGGTGTTGGACGTAATTATCCAAATCCTGCACCATATCCTCATCAAGCAAGTCGCGTATGGTCTCAAAAAACAAGACATGTGATTGTTTTGGAGTTTTCAGCACTATTTCCGATAAGGTTATTGCTCTATACATTCGGTGACCTCTTCTATCAATTCCAGAATCTGTATTCAATAAAGGTTTTTATTAAAATCCTAGATTTACATCCTCTAGTTCTGGCAAGAAAACCATGTCCGCATCCGCCACCATGGCTTGGAAACCAAGGAAAACGCCCTGCATCATTCTTTGTTGTTGTGTTGGCACAGGGATTCCTATGAAAGCAAGATAATCTGTCGCAACAGGCTCTGTACGCATAATTATGTGTATGCCAAAGCCGCTAGGCACAAGGTCGCTTATCTCACCTATTTCAAGGGCTCTTGTTGCCATTTCAAATTCATGCACCATATCGCCTGTTGTAAAAGTGTAGCCATTTGGGAAGGTTCCCATGCCTGGGTCTTCGCCGTATATGCGAATTAGCTCATCAAAATTTTCGCCAGCACGCAGGCGGTCAAGCAGTTCTTGCGCAAATTCCTCGGCGGCTTGTGGGCTTTCGTGGCTGCCAAAGCTGATAAGGATGTGTTTTGCGCCCAATAGGTCTTCTGGTATGTCATGTTCTTCTTCTTCTGGCATATATTGCTCAAACTCCGCAAAAGCGGCGGCATCTTCTACAATAGCCTCAAAAAGATAGCCAAGTAGCATATCGGACATAAAAATTTCTACAAGATGCTCTCTATCGCGAATGCCGTCTGCATCCAGCATTTCTCTAAAGATTTCCTCGCCATTTTCTTCAATTAGCATGTCAATATAGGTCTCTATTAGCTCTATTTCTTCATCGTTTAACACAACGCCCATTTGCGCTGCACGGTTGTTTGTTAGCACATAAAATGCCGCCAAGCGTGCCGCTTCTTCGCGTATTGCGCGCTCCATAGTTACGCCATCTCTAAGCTCGGATTCTAGGTCTTCTGGAAGGTCGCCATGCTCTACAAAATATTCCCATTGCATGGCCTGGTTTGCTTGTGCCACATTAAAGGTAATGTCCCAAGAACTAATGGGCAAGCCATTTACGGTAGCCGCCAAAAAATCAGCTTGAACTATAGCATTTGTCGCTGTTGTTGCTCCCCACGTTGTTTCTTCATCTGCGCCCACGAGGCGTTCTCCGTATGCCTCGTCCTCCTCTTCCACATTCGTGGTGTCATCAACGATATCCGCATCTGTATCAGAATTACAACCTGCCATAAAAGTAAGACCAAAAGCCATTATAGCACCGAAAGCCCATAGCTTTTTCTTGTTTGTAAAAAATTTCATTATATTTCCTCCGATTTTTAGCTACCGTCATGGTTGCTTCATTTGCATTTGTACAAAAACTGATTATACCATATCTTCTACACAATTGCAAACCCAATTATATCTTGTAAAGATTAACAAATTATGGACAGATTGTTATTGTTTTGTGACATAGATATCTTATTTGCCTAATCATTAAACACAATGTGAAGATGGGTTGCAAGTTATGGGGAAAGACCACCCCCATCTTTTGCTTTAAAACAAGCAAAAGATATCCCCTCCGAGGAGGGGAATTTTGGGGTGGCAGTCATATTCCGTAGGGGCGGCTAAGAGTTGTTTCTGTGAGTTCACTGATATCAGCTCAACAATTCTACCAAAATCAAAATATTAAGCAATGCCCTAGTCTGCAAGCCTGCAGCAACCCCATGTGTTCTAGCCAAATCATGCGCTCTATCCACAATTTGCGCCAAACTTTCTCTATCTATGCCAAGGTCTTTTCCTGCTGCATGTATTGGGCTGTTCCTATGTTTGCCATATAATACAGCATCAACGATAGGTAGCAATACTCTAGCATCTGGATGTAGCAAATGTCTAAAAAACTGCTGCCTATTATTATTTGCCGACATATCCTGTGAGGATAGCTCGAATAATGGCTCGGGGAAACTAAACCCATTGTTGCTAAGGATGCCTGATGCGCCGTAATATTCGTATATCTGCGCAGACAACGAGCCATAATCACTTATATTAGTAATATATTCCAACCCTAAATCACGCATGGAGTTATTATCCATAAAAAACACCTCGCAAATTCTGTATGCATCATAATATGCTAGACTTTCGTAAAGTTGAAAATATATTTAGAATTTTTGCAGGAATTTTGACGAAAAGGGCGTATATTACTTATTGGGGCAATATAGTATAGGATGCAAAGGGGTGAGCTAATGGCAGGATATTCGCAAGATGTGCTGGAAGACCTGCGGCAGGGCAATGACATTATCGACGTTATATCCCAATATGTTCAGCTTAAATCCGCTGGCGCAAACCACATGGGGCTTTGCCCTTTTCATAACGAAAAATCCCCTTCATTTTCTGTTTCGTCACAAAAACAGCTCTTTCATTGCTTTGGGTGCGGCGTTTCGGGAAATGTGTTTTCTTTTGTAATGAAAATTGAGAACTTTGCTTTCCTTGATGCCATAAAATTTCTGGCAGATAGGATAAACTATAATCTGCCGCCGCTTGGCAGCGCAACCCCTGAAAATATAACAGAGAAAAATCAGATGTATGAGGCATATAAGCTAGCGGCACGGTACTATTACGATATATTGCAAGAGCCGCAAGGTCGCGCTGCTACGGCATATTTGGACTCGCGCCGCATAACGCCCGCCGCCCGCCGCAAATTTGGGCTTGGGGTATCCTTGCAAGGCGGCTTGGGCGACATGCTTATGCAAAAGGGCTATAACGCGGAATTGCTAACAAAAGCGGGGCTGATAATGCAAAGCACACGCGGCGATAATGGGCATTTCGACCGCTTCCGCAACCGCTTAATGTTCCCCATCTTTGATGTATCGGGCAAGGTGATAGGCTTTGGCGGCAGAATGCTTGGCGGGGGTCAACCAAAATATATGAACTCGCCAGAAACGCCGATTTTTGATAAATCCAGAACGCTATATGGGCTGAACTACGCAAGACTAGCAAAAACAGATACGATAATATTGGTTGAGGGCTATATGGACGTTATAGCTATGTATCAGGCGGGTTTTACAAACACCGTGGCGGCACTTGGGACGGCATTTACCGCCAATGCCGCACGTATACTCAAACGATATTGCAAGCAGACGATACTGCTTTTCGATGGCGATGAGGCTGGTACAAAAGCCACACTGCGAGCTACAGGGCATCTATATACCGCGGGGCTGGCGGCAAAGGTGGCAACTCTGCCAAACGCGAAAGACCCAGATGAATTTATTATCAACTATGGAACACAGGCATTGATAGAGCGGCTAAAGGTTGCTGAGGATTTTGTGGAATTTGAAGCGGCTATAGCCAGTAAGAAATACAACCTTGATGTGTCGGTACAAAAAATAGCTTTCCAAAATGAGATATCTGAGATTTTGAAGCGGTTGAATACGCCTATAGAGCGGGATACATATCTGCGGGATATCTCGGCAAAATATGGTATAGACCAAGCTGCTATGAAAGAGCATATTGCGCAAGGTGAGGGCGAGCAACCTTATGTGCCACCGCCAAGGCAACGAAAGCGTGAATTTATAGGGATAACAAAAGGGTTTGCGGAGGCGGCATCCCATATATTGCATAGCATGGCGCATAATGAGGATATTTGCGGTAGGATAACAGCACATTTGGAAGCCGAAATGCTGATAGAGCCGATATATATAAAGTTATACGAGACCATAGTGGCAGCTAGAATGCAAGGGGCGCAGATAACGCCAGCAGATGTGGTGACATTTATGCAAGATGCTGGGGACCAAAACGCCGCGGCAGAGATTTTTACCCATGTGCCAGAATATGAAAGCACAAAGGCGCAGATAGATGCGCTGGGTCAACAGATATATACAGTTAAAGAATTATACTATGGAAAAATCATAGGAGAAACCGACCAAACTACAGATTTTGACAAATTTATTGATGCATCTACTGAACGAAATAAGCTAAAGATGCATAAAATCAGCCTGTAGAGCGTGTTAAAAGTATATTTATGCTAGGTATGGTTAAAATAACAAAAGTATTGGGAGAAATGTCATATTTTTCCTATATGTGGAAAGGATGATGAATTTGAAGTCCATAGAAACTGATTTCAAAGACAAAATTGAACAATTAGTAACTATTGCCCGCGAAAAGGAAAATTTGCTTGCGCAAAGCGAGCTTTTGCAGTGCATGAGCAATCTTGCGATAGATGCTGAAAAGGTTGATAATATCTCAAAGCAGTTAAAGGCATATGGTATTGATATCTACCAAGACATGGAAGAGATGGACCACGGTGACGATACGGATATGGATATTGAGATTGATAGCGTTATAGTAAGTGAGATGGAGAATGTCATTGTAGATGACTTAGATGTCGCGCTGGACCTTGGGTTGACCCTTGACCTAGAGGTGGAGCTAGACCCTGAAGCAGAGCTATTGGCAAGCGATGTCGAAAAAGAGCTTGATAAGGATATAGAAATATCTGTAGCGGAAGCCAATGTTAATATTGACGACCATGTGCGCATGTATCTAAAGGAAATAGGCAAAGTGCCGCTATTGTCTTGGGAAGAAGAAAACGACCTAGCCATGCGCATGGAGGCAGGCGATGAAAATGCCAGAAAGCGGTTAGCAGAGGCAAATTTGCGCCTTGTTGTGAGCATAGCAAAACGCTATGTGGGGCGTGGTATGCATTTTCTTGACCTGATACAAGAAGGCAATCTTGGTCTTATAAAGGCTGTAGAAAAATTTGACTACAAGAAGGGCTTTAAATTTTCGACTTATGCTACATGGTGGATACGCCAAGCAATTACCCGCGCTATAGCTGACCAAGCGCGGACTATTCGTATACCTGTTCACATGGTAGAGACTATTAATAAGTTACTAAGGGTGTCGAAACAGCTTCTGCAAGAATACGGCAGAGAGCCAAGTGCTGATGAAATTGCAAAAGAAATGCAGATGTCGGTAGATAAAGTACGCGAAATAATGAAGCTGTCGCAAGACCCTGTATCTTTGGAAACACCGATAGGCGAGGAAGAGGATAGCCATATAGGCGACTTTATTGCGGATGATGACGTGCCAGCACCTGCGGAAGCGGCGGCTTTTACATTGCTGAAAGAACAGCTCATGAATGTGCTAGAGACCTTGACCGAAAGGGAGAAGAAGGTTCTGATTTTGCGCTTTGGACTAGGCGATGGCAAGGCGCGTACGCTAGAAGAGGTGGGGCGCGAGTTTAATGTCACCCGCGAGCGCATAAGGCAGATAGAAGCGAAAGCATTGCGTAAATTGCGCCATCCTGGTCGTAGCAAGAAGCTTAAAGATTATTTGGAATAGAAGACCTGCGGCGGCTAATTGGAGGACAATTGAGCTTGTATTTGCTTGGGCAGATTACATAATATTTACAAGGAGACCATATGTCGGGCTTAATTTATAGAGAAATCCATCAAAATGAGAGGGTAATTACAGTAAAAATGATACAATCTATAGAGGCTACGGTTATAAACCCTAATCTCTTTATTCGTCATTCCTTATGGGAGATAGAAAATCTATTTGATAAGGATAAATACCGTTTGCTTGGATGTTATGACGGTGATATGCTCATTGGAATGTCTATTTTATATCTTGACATAACGTATCTGCTAAAGTTTTACGACTTGATAAAAGCAGAAGATGCGCTAATTTGTGAGATTAGCTGGCTTGTGGATGAAAATTATCGTGGTCGCGGCATAGCGACGGCTTTGGCGCGACATCAGTTCGAGTATGCAAAAAATGTAGGCTACGATTATCTGTTTGCTACTGCCCATGATGAAAATGCGCCAAGTATTAAAATAATTGAGGCATTGGGGCTTGAGCTTATAAAGAGAGACGAAAAATTTGATGGATATAATGGTCGCGAGGGCTACATAAGGAATGTTTATGTTAAAAAATTGCGGTAAAACAAAGATTTCTAAGAGATTACACAAGATTGCTGGCATGGTAAAATGTCGCACTATGGCAGATATTGGTACAGACCATGGGCATCTGCCTATATATCTTATACAGAGCGGCTTGGCGGATGCGGCATTAGCAACAGATATTAACACCAAGCCTCTCGAACGAGCTGAAAGAAACATAGACACAGCGGGCTTGTCTGACCAAATCAAAACATTGCTATGTGATGGGCTGGATGGTGTGGACAGCGCGAAATACGCTGCTTGCGTAATCTCTGGTATGGGCGGCGGGCTGATAATTAATATTCTGCAAAGAAATATAGAAACTAGCCGTAGCTTTGAGCAACTATTGCTTTCGCCGCAACGTGATGTGGGTGATGTGCGGCGGTTTTTGCATTACAATGGCTTTAAAATCAATGATGAATTAATGTTGAAAGAAAAAGGAAAATATTACAATATTTTGGATATTTCGGTTGGCACACAAGATGTATACGATGAAAAAGGCTATGTTTTCGGGGATATTTTGATACGCAAGAAATGCGAAATTTTAAGAGAATATATGAAAATTGAGATTGCGAAAGTAAATAGAATTGGAAGAGAAGAACAGAAAAAATACTTATGGGTATGTATGGAGGTGTTGGATTGTCTATCAAATTGAGTCAAATTATTGAAATCATTGAGAATTTAGCCCCCGTAGATATTGCCGAAGAATGGGATAATGTCGGGCTTTTGGTAGGGCGGCGCGAGGCTACAGTGTCCAAGGTTCTTTTGGCACTTGATGCGCTGGATGCTGTGATTGATGAGGCGATAGAAATCGGCGCGGATGCTATAATAACGCATCACCCCATCATTTTTCGTCCAATCAGCCAAATAACGAACGAAACCCCTCTTGGATGCCGCTTGTTAAAGTTGATAGAAGGCGGTATCTGTCTATATAGCGCACATACAAACCTAGATGCTACAGAGGGCGGACTGAACGATACGCTTTTTGACATCCTTGGTCTTTCTAACAAGGAGTTTATATGCGAGAGCAAACCTAGTGTATTTGCTGGCCGTGCGGGGACTTTGTCTATGCCCATTAGCTTGTCGGATTTTGCTATAATTGTGAAAAATGTATTGAGCTTAGATGTAGCTACATATTGTGGCAATGGTGATGATATTGTACATAAAGTTGGAATTATAAGCGGCGGCTCTGCAAATAGAGAATTTTTTAGGGGTGCTTTGGCGGCGGGCTGTGATACATTTATTACATCTGACATTAAGCTTGATGTTGCGCAGGCGGCACTGGATATGAAGCTTAATTTGATAGATGCAACGCATTATGGCAGCGAGGTAATATTTGCTGAAGAGCTTGCTAAATACCTGCGTGAGCGCGTTAGTGGCGTGGAATTTGTGGCATCCAAAATAAATGGGCAAGTATTTAAAGTTGCTATAGGGGGTAAAAATTAATGCTGAATGTAACTGTAAATGGAAAGAAGCTGCTGGTTAATGATGGTGTTCAGCTTTCAGAAATTGCTAAAATGATAGATGCACCACACCCTTTTTTGGTGGCAAAAATAGGTCATGAGATACGTGAGTTGCATAGGAATGTTACTAAGGATTGTGAAATAGATTTTTTGGATGTAACCTCGGATAATGGATACCGTGTGTATCAGCGCACGGCAGTT
The DNA here is from genome assembly GCA_009784575.1 of Defluviitaleaceae bacterium. Taxonomy (GTDB): domain Bacteria; phylum Bacillota; class Clostridia; order Lachnospirales; family WRAX01; genus WRBK01. The sequence goes on from WRBK01000008.1 coordinate 9,890, forward strand.
TTTGTGATGATAAAGGCGGCACGAGAGGTATTAGGCAAGGAAATACGCGTGGTAGTGGAGCATAGCATAAACAAGAATTATTATTGTGAAATTATGGAAGAGGGATTAATTCTCACACCAGAAATTTTGGCGCAAATAAAAGCGAAGATGGAAGAGATTGTAGCCGAAGATATAGAAATTGTTAAAGAAAGTTTTTTGCTTGAAGATGGCATTAAAGTGGCGAAAAATATGCAACTGCAAGATAAAATGCAACTTTTGGCATATCGTACATCGTCTTCTGTTAATTTTTATCGCCTCGGGTGGTTTTATGATTATTTTTATGGGCCAATGGCTACGCGGGCGGGGGTTTTGACGAAATTTGACCTACTTTTGCAAGAAGATGGGTTCATACTAGTGTTTCCAAATCAGCAGAATCCTGATGAACTATCAGAATTAATCTCGGTTTCTAAGCTTACGCAGGTTTTTCATGAATCTAATAATTGGGCGCGCATATTGAAAATTGATACCGTTGGTGCGCTTAATGGCAAAATATGCCAAGGTGAGTCTGGCGAGATTATCCGCGTGACCGAAGCTCTGCATGAAAAATCCGTAGCAAAAATGGCGGATGAAATACATCAAAAGGGGCGCAATGTTGTGCTTATTGCTGGCCCTTCATCATCTGGCAAGACCACCTTTGCTCAGCGGCTTTCTGTGCAATTGCGGGTAAATGGCTTAAAGCCGCATGTAATCTCGCTGGATGACTATTATGTGGACAGGGACAAAACGCCGCTTGATAAATTTGGTGTACCCAATTTTGAATCGCTTTACTCCATAGATGTGCCGAAATTTAACGAAGATTTGCAAGAGTTGCTTTCGGGCGGTAAAGTTCATTTGCCAAAATATAATTTTTTGACGGGCAAACGTGAATACAAAGGGCATTTTTTACAGCTTTCTGATGATGCTGTGCTTGTGATAGAAGGCATACATGGCTTGAACCCTGAGCTTTCGCGCAAAGTGCCTGATGAGGCAAAATTTAAAATCTTTATTAGTGCGCTAACACAGTTGAATATGGATGACCACAACCGTATACCAGCCGCCGATACACGCATGATTCGGCGTATAGTGCGTGATAGCCAGTTTCGTGGGTTTGATGCCCGCCGCACGCTAGAGCTATGGCCTGCTGTTGTGCGCGGCGAATCCGAGAATATTTTTCCTTTCCAAGATGAGGCCGATGTCATTTTTAACTCTGCTTTAATTTACGAATTATGCGTATTAAAGCCATATGTTATGCCGCAACTTTTTGCCATACAAAAAGACCAGCCAGAGTTTATGGAGGCGCGTCGTTTGCTTAAATTCTTGGATAGTTTCATGGTTATAGTCGAAAAAGAAGTGCCGAACAACTCCTTGTTGCGTGAGTTTATTGGGGGAGGTTGCTTTAGAACTTGAAGATAAGTCTAAAAAGGATTTTGATAACATTTTCGCTACTTTTAGGCATTGTATTTGCCATATATTGGGGTTCTGTGCGATGGCTAAAAGTATATAATCATGCGGTATATTTTGACGACCTTCCAGAGCATCTGGAGGGTCTGCGTATTTTGCAAATTTCTGACTTGCACGCAAATAACCCTGTCGAGGTTCATTTTGACATTTGGGCGCATGTGGAGCGCGAGGATTTTGACATTGCTGTCATTACAGGCGACATAATTCTAGGATTAACATGGAATCACGACGGACCATTGTTAGAGCTAGAGCCACATCGCGAGCATTTGGCGGCTTTGGCGCATCGCGTGCCTACATTTTTTGTGGAGGGCAATCATGAGGCGCATCATTATAGGCAGATACGCCAGTTTATGGAAGAGGTTGGTATAGTATTTTTGCATAATGATGTTGAACTTTTAGAGATAAATGGCGGCGTAATAGAAATTATAGGAACAGCCGATTATTCTACGCTTACGCGCCGCATTGGCTTTGATGATTTTGACGTGCTTTTTGCCACGCCTAGCGATAATTTTCAGCTTGTTCTTATGCATCAGCCACAGCTCTTTGACCGCACGAAGGCCAGCGGAATAAATATGGCTCTTGCTGGTCATACCCATGGTGGTCAGCTTCGCTTACCTTTTTTGCCAACGATTTACGCGCCACAGCAAGGTTTTTTGCCTCGCTATGGCGCGGGATTTTATTATCATAATGATGCTGTGCTTTATGTTTCTCGTGGTATTGGCACAACATATTTCCCTATTCGTTTTTGGAATAGACCAGAGATAGCTGTTTTTGAACTACGCTCAAGATAAAATTATCTCGTTTCTATATCAATGCGAATTATCATCACATCTTCTAATGGTCGATTATTTCCGTCTACCTGCACAGCCGCTATGGCATTCACTACATTCATCCCTTCAAATACATGACCAAACACTGTGCTTTCAAAGTCCAGATGAGGCCAGCCGCCATATTCTAGGTAATGTTCAATAAATTCAAATTCTGATGGGAAGAGTTCGCCTAGGGTGGGTTCGCCCTCTATTTCCACAAAATCGCGCATCTCTAAGTGTTCTTCAAAGGTAGGTATAAAGTCATGGTGCAGGTCGCTACCCTGTACAATAAAAAACTGGCTGTTATTGCTAATTGGTTGCTCAACTGCATTTGCCATTGAAAGAGCACCAGAGATATGCCGCAGATTTGGCGAAACCTCATTACCAAAAGGCATCCCCCATATACTTTGACCGCCCTGACCCGTACCTTGCGGGTCGCCGCTTTGTATCATAAATCCTTCAATGATTCTATGGAATGCGATTCCGTTATAATATCCATCCATGGCATGTGTTATGAAGTTTTCTACAGCTAAAGGTGCTAAATCTGGGAATAAGCGCAGATGAATTTCGCCGAAGGTTGTGTGGATTATTGCAAACTGCTCACCAATAGCTGGCGGGCTAATCTGGTTTTCCAAAGAATTAGGGATATATTCCCAAGAGGTATGCCCGCGTAGGTCAAGAATCCTCAATGTTCGCGTGTCGTTATCCCATTCGGTTGGATGCCCAACGGCTTCTAGCAAGCTGTTGATGGGCATTAGTGTCCTGTCGTCAAAAATCATGGCTGGCATACCAATCGGCATTCTTTGTCCATTCACAATAGCCATACTGCTTGCATTGTGGGTGTTTGTTCCGACACTAATAGATACCTCGTCGCTGCCCCGCGTTAATATGACACGCCGCCCTGTGCCGTCCCATCGCACATCAAAGTCCAATTGCTCAAACACAGCGCGTACAGGTACGAGCGTACGCGCCCCAGACCCCATAAAGACAGGCTGTTGGTCCCCAAATTCTAGCTGCACTCCGCCTATATAGACATTCACCCCGCTAGCTAATAGTGCCATGGGCGCGAAAATGCTAAAAATAGCCATTAAGGTTATGAGTGATTTAAGTATAATCTTTCTCATTTGTACACTTCCTTCCTGATTAATCACCCTTTTTAGCTCCTGCATCAGGGCTTCTGGGATGCACCCAGAGCGTTATTGTGCTGTTACGATTTCTATTGTTCTTATTACTACATCGCGCGTAGGGCGGTCGAATGAACCCACTGGCACGGCGGCTATTTCGTCCACCACATTCATGCCATGAAACACTTGCCCAAAAACCGTATGCCCAAAGTCCAAATGTGGCGTGCCGCCATGCTCTAGGTAATGTGCCAAAAATTCATTATGCCCCTCTGTGGCCATGAAGGCTTCGATTTGCGCGGCAGTCCAATTATCTAGCTGGCTATTTTGCACAATGAAGAACTGGCTACCATTGGTATTTGGTCCCGCATTTGCCATAGAAAGCGCACCGCGGATATTGCCAAGGTTCTCCGTAAATTCGTCAGCGAAAGGTGTACCCCATATGCTTTCGCCACCCATACCTGTGCCAAGAGGGTCGCCGCCCTGTATCATAAAATCCTCAATAACCCTATGGAAAATAAGACCGTCATAAAAGCCATTTTGCGCATGTGTTATGAAGTTTTCCACAGCAAGAGGTGCATATTCGGGGAATAAGCGTATATGAATTTCGCCAAAGTTGGTGTGCATTATAGCAAACTGCTCACCAGATGTGGGTGGTGCTAGTTGATTTGCTAATGCGCCAGCGAATGCATCACTAGGTATATTGTCAGAATTGTTGACGGTATCATTGATTATTGGGTGGCTGGCAACTCGTACAAAATTCCATGTAAGACCATCAAGCTCAAGAACTAGCACATTATCGATGATTTGTGCGCTCCAAGCATGGTGAGAATGGTCATCAAAGGTGTGTAGCTCACCAGGCTCTTTTGCCCAGTTCATATATTGATTTTGCAGACCTGCCTCAATAAAGACAACTGTGCCATCGGCAAAAAATTCCATATAAACGGCATTGCTTTCGTCAAATGTTACGAGGTCTATAATGTTGCCATCATCAAGCTCCACCCATTCTGCACGCCATAGCCCTACAAAATTCAGCAAAGGCGTGGAGATAATTACTGCTGGGTTGTCCTGCCTCCAGTCTACATTAAAGCCAACACTCTCTACTGCGGCGCGTATAGGTAACAATGTGCGACCGCCTATAATCTGTGCTGGTACATCAAGCTCATGAATCTTGCCATTGGTGGTGAAAGTATTATGACCGATTGTAATGACGACTATATGGCTGTCACTGGTCAAGGTGGCTGTCATTGCATCTTGCTGCCAGTCTACATCAAAGCCTAGATGCTCGAAGACACCGCGCACAGGTACAAGCGTACGCCCATCAATTACTATGGGTGGTTGACCTTCGAAGTTTACTGCTATACCGTCTATGGTAACACTGATTTCATTGGCGTTTAATGCTATGGAAGGTGCAAAACCAAGAATCATCATTAGCGTAAGGATAGATGCTAAAAACTTCCTCATAATTTTAATTTCCTCCTAAAAATGTATTTTATATTATCCCTGTCGTTGCTATCTGTGTAAGTATTGGTACAATCTGCTTTTTACGCGACACCACACCAGGCAGGAAGATATGGTCTTCATCTGCCTTCATGCCGAAAGCGGTATCTAGTAGGTCTTTTGCGCGCCCTACAGCCAAAATCTCGCTACCGCCAGATACTATATCCGTTATCATTAGCATAACGAGGTCGCAAGCATTTTTTTCGTAATATATTTGCATTTTGCGGAAAATCTCATTTAGGCGGGTAGCTAGCCCAGCAAAATCCAAGGTGTTTATCTGTGAGATATATGCAGTATGCTTTCCGAAAGTAAAGCGTTTGCGGTCTGTGGCTAGCAAAGCATCTATGCTGGTTTTCTCTACATTTGTCCCTGCTTTAAACATGGCTCGACCATATTCTGTGATGTCCACCTCGGCTAGCTCGGCAAGAGCCGCCGCCGCGGCTTCGTCTGCGGGCGTACATGTGGGCGAAGAAAACATCAGCGTATCGGACAAAATGGCAGAGAGCATAGCACCAGCAATCGCTCTTGGTATTGCCACGCGATTTTCGCGATACATTTTGCATATGATAGTAGATGTGCAGCCCACAGGCTCGCTTCGGATGTATAGCGGCGACTCCGTTTGTATATCTGCCACGCGGTGATGGTCTATAATCTCTACAATTTCGGCTTGTTCCAAGCCCTCTACAGATTGGCTGCGTTCGTTATGGTCTATTAAAATGACCTTTTTGCCGCCATTTGACATAAGGTGGCGGCGCGACACAATGCCATATAGTGCGCCTTCTTTGTCCACAACAGGGAAGTTGCGGTGCTTGCTTACGCGCATAACATCGGAAACATCGTCAAGGTAGTTATTTTCGGAAAAGGTAACAACATTACCCACATTCATCAAACTGCCTACAGAAATAGCCTGATTAACTAAGCTAACAGCCTTAAACATGGAATAATCCACGCATACAATGGAGCATTTCGCGCCGTCAAGCCCTTTTGGTTTTACGCCATTTGTTAATATGATGCAACCAAAATCAAATTCATATGCTAGCCGCCAAGCATTGTCAATTTTACCTGTTATTACCACGTCTTTATCTGTTATCACGGTGCTATCATCAAAATTCATGCCTACATACAGTGAGCCATCCAGTTTTTCGTATTTGTAGTTGCCGCCAACCTCCACGCCGCCAAGGCAATCGACCAGATTGCGGTATAAAATCTCATGACGCTTGACCACATCCTCATCAGAAACCTCCATGAAGATGCTGGTAACATCGCCCATGGCAAGGATGCCCTTTACCTCCTTGCTTTCACAAACAATGGGAATGATGCGGCTTCCATCTGAATTAACAAGCATATCCCAAGCTCTTTTGACGGGTTCATGCGGCATTAACGTATCTGGCTGATAAAGCTCAAGGTCGCGCAATTTCAGGCGTACATCATGCAATATTGGTGGCTTTTTTATGCCAAAATGCTTCAAAACAAAGTCCGTTTCTTTATTTATCTCTCCCAGTCTATAAGCCTTGGCACCCTTTTCACCCATTTCGCGCTTTAGATGTGCATAGGCTATAGAAGAGCATATCGAGTCTGTATCAGGGTTTTTGTGGCCAAAAATATGAAAATGGTCGTGGTCGATGTTTTCGGTCATAATCTTCCCCCTGTAAAAATGCTAGAAATTAAAAAGTGATGATATCATTATACCATCACTTTGCTAAAATTGAAACCATGAATTCTTCAAAAATCCTAAAATGCTCCTGCATATGTATAAGCTCCTCTGGATGCCATTGCACCCCAAAGACAAACCTTGCGCTCTCGCCGCATAAAGCCTCAATGACACCATCATTGGAGACGGCGCATACCCGCAGGGGCGAACACGGTTCGCCCATCAATACTGCCTGATGATGAATAGAATTAACCATAATATTTTCTTTGCCTACCACCTGTGCTGGTCTGCCGATAAGATGTACACTATGTGTGGCTATATGGCGCGGTTCATCCTGTTTATGCCCCTCGATATGCTGCGCAATTTTACCGCCCAATGCTACATGCAATATTTGCAAACCACGGCAAATCCCAAGAATCGGTATATTGCGCTCATAAGCCAGTTGCGTTAGAGCTATTTCGGCTTTATCTCTTTGTTTCCATATATCATTTGCTCTCGGATGGGTTGGCTCATCAAAAAAACTACCATCAATGTCGCCGCCGCCAGAAAGCAACAGACCATCAATAATGTCGATGGCCTGTATTATATTATCGCTTGCAGGTAAAATCAACGGCAAACCGCCAGCACGCTCCACGGCATCAACATATGCACGATTGAGATAATGTTGCTTATCGTTGATGCTTGCAGTAATCCCTATAATTGGTTTAGAGCCTAACATTATACCTTCCTTATATTTCCGAATAGCTCCTTGTTTTGCATTATCGCCGCTTCTGAGCCGACAGTGCAGATATTATTCTGCGCTAAAGCGGTCTCCACGATATGTGCCAGCTCATGAATGGTTGAGAGATTCGCATTTAGAATCTCGCTACGTTCTATTTGTCGCATTTCATCTGTTATGCCCAACATACGGTTTACGATAGCCACAGAACCCTTTTGCGCATTGGTGGCAGGTCTGTCAAAGCCGCGTATTGTACCCAGAATAAACTTCTCCATATCTGCATTAGAAAGGTCGAGATTTTTAATATGTTCTGCGGCATTTCTATAGACATTATATGTGTTTGCCACATGTGGGTCGCGATAGGAAAATAGATACATGCCGCCATTGCGCCCAAAATTGCTACCCATGCCATACGCGCCGCCTTTTACGCGGATTTCATCATAAAGATAATCGTCCAAAATATTGGAAAGCACCCTTAATGCGCCGCTATATACGTGACCATCTGCATAGATGTCCGCCGCCATGGCGCAATACTGAACTTTGGATGCAGTGATAAAGCCGTCATTTTTAGGTGAAAGCAGAGGTAGGGCGGTGCGCTCGCCAACTGGAGCATCATGCAAGCTACTATGGAAATTTTGCAAATGTTTGTTATATTTATTGTATAGCTCTTGGTCGGCAACTATGCCGTATTTTACATTGCCCTTGCTATAAATTATGCTGCAAAGCTCAGTCAAATCGGTTTGTAAACTCTCAAAACGCGTGTCAAAGTTATCGCAGAGGTTCTTCGTGTAATCATAGAAAGACAGACCGCCCACAGCATCATTATATGCAGCGGCAAGGGAGAAATAGCCCGCGGCACGCTCAACAGCAAATAATGCACCATTGGTTAAGAACATTTGCTCCATGGATGCCTTTATCTCCAGAACATAATTTTTTATCTGGCTTCTATCATCAAAAAGCGTGTTTTTTGTAATTTCTGATACAATTTCAAACATCTTTTCTGTGTTCGCGCTCAGAAATTTAGCATAGACAGTGGCGCGCGGGTAAAAGTCGCTTGTGGTCTTGGAGATTATGTCGGTTGAAAACGACAAGCCGCCCAAGTTTGCTTTGATTTCTTCCGTTATCTCACTTGTGGAATATTTTTTTGTGCCAACCTTGGATAAAACATATTGCAAGATTTTCACAAGAGGCAAGTATTTTTCGGGCAATGCGCTGATGTCAAATAGCATAGTTGCATAGATTATATCATTTGTAGCAAGCGGGGAATGATATACTTCCGCGCCAGCTTCCATTTTTACATCCAGCGGAGTTGTTTCTATTTCAGGTTTTATGTCGCTTACGGAAAGGCGCGGAATTAGGGCGCGTATTTCATCAGAATCAGTTGATTCTTGGAAAGTACGCAAGTTTTGATATTCTGCTATAGTCTGCGCGATTTCTTCTTCACTCATTGCTGCCTTGGTGGTTGCCAGCCTTTCTGCAACGACCATCTCCTTTTGCCCGTCCAAATCTAAAACAGGTTTTAATGTGACATAAGCGCGGTTTGGGTTGTCTAATAAATATTTTGTGATGAGGCCTTCTAGGTAATTACCATCTTCACATAGCTTGCGTATTTCGGCTAGATGAACAATGCCCATCATGCCATCAAAAGGCGAGCCGCCATATGTCCATGTGGTTAGCGCACGTGTACAATATGATATGCCCTTGGGCAAACTGCCATAATCTTCCTCTTTCGCCTGAAATTCTAAGAAATTAAGGCAAGCCGAAACGAATTTCTTGCTTATACTATTTTTGGCGATGTCCACTAATTTGTCATCTACAAAACTTTTAAATTCTTTTGCAGAAACCGTAGCGTTTTTTAGAGTTATCTGCATATAAGGATGAAGACAATCGCTGCTTACATAGCCCGAAATATCTTCGCCTATTTCTGCTTCTACCAAAGCTTTGTATAAAGGAGAAGCAGGCGTAGTCATCAATATATAATTAAGCAACTTTAGCCCTGTTGAATCAAGTTGTGACATATCATGCGGAAAGCTAATGCCTACAGCCATATAATTTTCATCCAAATCTGCCTCATTGGCCACTGAATAAACATCTTCAGTAAAAGCAGGCGTAGTAAGGGGTTTTTGTGCAGGGATGTCTACCTTTTCGGCATCATCTGTGAATCTTGATAGATATTCCGCATCTAATTTGTCAAAGCAATGCTCTATATTCATATTACCATAGAAAAATATCATGGCATTTTGTGGGTGGTAATGTTTTTTGTGAAAATTTATAAAATCTTCATAGTTAAGCTGTGGGATATGGTCTGGATTGCCGCCTGCATCTAATCTGTATGATGTGTCTGGATATAATGTGCGGCGCAGGGCGTTTTGTATGGTATCTTGCGGGTCACTGTATGCGCCCTTCATCTCGTTGTAAACTATGCCATTGTACTTTAACTCATCTTCCGCACTTTCTAGCTGGTAATGCCAGCCTTCTTGCAGCATAGTTTCTTTTCGGTCATAAATCTTAGGGAAAAATACCGCATCCAAATAAACATCCATTAGGTTAAGGAAATCCTTATCATTAACAGAAGCTACGGGGTATATGGTGCGGTCGGGGTAGGTCATGGCATTAAGGAATGTATATAGCGAACCCGTCATAAGTTCGTTAAAAGGGTCTTTTAACGGATATTTTTGAGAGCCATTAAGCACGCAATGCTCCATTATGTGAGCTATGCCTGTCTCATCTTCTGGCGGGGTTTTGAAAGATGCACAAAAAACCTTGTTGTCATCTTCGCTTTTAAGATGCATTATCTGTGCGCCGCTTGGGTGGCTATATAGATAGCCATGAGCGTTGATGTGAGATAGGTCTCTTTGGTCTATCAGGGTATAGTTTTTATTCATTTCTTAACACGTCCTAGAGTTTTTTATGATTATTATAACATTACAAAAAAGGAATTGCAATTATATTTAAATTGGGGTATACTGAAAATTGGTACATTTGTATCAATCTATGGTCGAATATGGTCGGTTAGATTTCTTCCTTCTTTCCTTGTGAATCTCCAAGCGAGATGAGGTGGTCATGTGTTATCTTTATTCGAAGTTCTATACATAATGCATACGCAGGTTATTATTGCGATAGCATTATTTACATATCTAGAGCTAAAGAAAAATAATAATGACGACAAAAAGAAATAACCGCCCCTAGTCCAAGGATGTGCGGTTATTTCTCTGTAATTAACTTTGCAAGGAAAGACCGATAATCTAGCTGACTAGACCACGGGTTCTTCAAAATCTATATTTGCATTGTAACATACATACCACAAAATTTCAAGCCAAAATTTTAGGGGGACTGAAAATGTCAGAACTAAAAACAAGAGACCAAGTGGCAACAGAGTTCAAGTGGAATTTGACCACGATGTTTGCAGATGATGCGGCGTGGCAAGCGCGCTATGATGCTTTAGTGGCGAGCTACGAAAAAGACATCAAGCAATACGAAGGCAAAATGGCTGATAACGCCGAAAATTTGCTTGGAGCATTGCGAGCCTACGACAAAATAGGCGAAGAAATGGGCAAAATTTATCTTTACACTATGCTAAAAAGTGACGAAGACACTGGGAATTCCACTTATACAGGCATGGCGGATAAAGCTCGCGGACTATATGTAGGAATAGGCGCGGCATCTAGTTTCTTTAGGCCAGAAATTATTGCTATGGGCGAAGAAAAAGCAAAAGCCTATATGAGCGATAATGCAGATTTGCAGATTTATGCACATTTCTTCGATGACATGTTCAGGCAACAAGCGCATGTACTTACGCCTGATAAAGAAGAAATTATGGCGCGTGCATCTGAGATAGGCGGCGCGGCTTCCAATATCTATGGAAAACTAACAAATACCGATATGGTATTTGGCAAAGCAAAAGACAGCAATGGTGTGGAGCATGAAGTAACAACAGGTACATTTGTATCTTTGCAAGAAAGCAAGGACAGGGTGTTGCGTAAAAATGTATATGAAACATATTATCAAGGTTACATAGGCCATAAAAACACCCTAGCAGAAGCATATAACTACTCTGTAAAAAATGATAATTTTGTGGCTACTGTGCGTAATTATGATAACGCTATGGCGGCTGCCTTGCATGAGGATAATATCCCTACGGAAATTTATCATAATTTGGTAAACACTGTAAACGACAACCTTCATCTCATGCATAGATATATGGAATTGCGCAAAAAGTGCCTAAAAGTAGACGAGTTGCATTTTTATGATGTATACACCCCTATTGTAGAAGATGCAGACACGAAGGTTAGCTGGGAAGATGCAAAGAGAATAGTTATAGAAGGAACGAAGGCTTTGGGCGCGGATTATCAAGCTCTTGTAAAGCGTTGCTTTGATGAGCGATGGGTAGATGTATACCCGAATAAGAATAAACGTTCGGGAGCTTATTGTGCAGGGGTTCATGGTATCAAGCATCCGTTTATGCTAATGAATTATGATGATACAATAAACAATATGTTTACGCTAACACATGAAGCGGGGCATGTTATGCATAGCTACTTTAGTCATGAAGAGCAACCATATGTTTATGGTAATTATACAATCTTTTTGGCAGAAATAGCATCCACTGTAAACGAAGCATTGCTTATGGATTACATGCTAAGCATTACGCCGCCAACAGATAAAGCGAAATACAACTATTTGTTAAATTATTTCATGGAGCAATTCAAGAGTACATTCTTCCGCCAAACCATGTTTGCAGAATTCGAAATGCTTGCGCATGAAATGGCAGATAAGAACATCCCCCTAACGGTAGATTCTTTGCGTGACCTATACAAAGAGCTTTTGACAAAGCATTTTGGACCACATATGAATGTGGATGACACCATTATCTATGAATGGAGTCGCATACCGCATTATTATCGTGCATATTATGTGTATCAATATGCGACAGGCTTTACGGCTGCCATGGCTCTTTCTAAGAAGATACGTGAAGAAGGTCAGCCAGCGGTAGACAAATACCTAAAGATGCTAAGGTCTGGCTCAAATGATTACTCTATCAACCTGTTAAAAGAGGCGGGTGTGGATATGACAACAGCAGAGCCATTTAAGCAGTCATTGTCTATATTTGAAGATTTGATGGATAGATTTGAGAAGGCGAATTTTTAGTTGAATAATTAGGAGGGTGCGGATATTGTGTCTGCACCCTCTATTTTATTGCAAGACCCACAAACCCTCACCTATCAAATGTGCTATAACGATAAATATGATTACTAAATTAAGCAAACACGCAAATGGTATCAATATTCTGAACGCCGTCTTACGTGTTTTGTGGCGAAAAGCAATCATGCCTAAGAGTGCGCCGAAACCGCCCATGACAAAAGCGCAAAATATCAGCGTTGCTTCTTTTGTGCGCCATGTGTTTAGTTTGGCTCTGCCTTTGTCTATACCAAAAAGAGCAAAAGTGATGATATTCCATATTGATAATATGATGAGAAATACGATCATCTGTAATCCTCCTAAAAGATTGTTAAATAAAAAGTGCGCCAACAGGGGAGTTGGCGCGAAAAAGGGGGTCGAAATAGGTTGAGAGATATCACCTGCTAAAACAGGCCGAAAAATGCGACTGTATGTAGATAAACGCACTTTCCGCCCAGCTTTAGCAAAAAGCAACACTTCTTTCTATTTCTAAATTATAACATTTTGTCTAATGATTGTCAATACTTATTTTTTAGGTAGAATAATGCATGGCAAAGGCGGCATAAAGAGCAGCTCCTATAGGCAGAGCATCCTCATTTACACAAAACTTAGGATGATGACCCTCAAAATAGTCGCCGCTATATGGCCCTGCACCAATGCTAGCAAAAAATGCGGGCGCAATCTTGCTAAAGGCTGAAAAATCTTCGCCGCCCATCATTGGTTTCATTTTATCTATAGTTACATCTGGTAATACTTTTATAATCAAATCCTTAAAATAATTGCAAAGCACCTCGTCATTATCCACAGCATCATAGCCATAGGTATAATCAAGCTCATAACTAGCACCATAAGCGGCGCAAATGCCTTTAAGAATATCATTTATGCGCTGCACCATTATCTCGCGCACCTCTGGTGTATTGGTACGTACAGTACCCAAGATGCGGGCAGTGTCTGGCACGATATTATGAGCGTGACCTGCATTAAAAGCACCTATGGTTAGCACGGCATTTTCAAATGCACTAACATTTCTGGAGACGATATGATGCAGAGCCTGCACAATCTCTGTGCCTATAAGCAATGTATCTATGCCTTTTTCAGGGATTGCGGCATGTGTGCCTTTGCCCTTAATGTCTATAACAAACACATCGGCATTAGCAGAAACAGGTCCAGCAGATACTTTCACCACGCCAGCGGGTGCATCCATAAATACATGGCAACCATAAAAAGCATCAACATCATCCAAAATGCCGCTTTCTACAAGGGTTATAGCCCCACCTGGTGGATGTTCCTCTGCATGTTGAAAGATAAATTTAACTGTGCCTTCCAATTGGTCTTTTATTCCATGGAGAGCATCTAATGCACCTAGCAACATAGCGGCATGGCAATCATGCCCACAAGCGTGCATAACACCATCATTTTTGGACTTAAACTCCACATCGGCCTCTTCTGCAATGGGCAGGGCATCTATATCTGCACGCAAGCCTATTGTTTTACCTGGTTTGCCACCCTTTAGCACGGCTATAATCCCTGTTTCGGCAGGGCGCAATATTTCTATACCATCATACTTTGATATTTGCTCGACAAGATATTTTGTGGTTTCAAATTCCTTGAAGGAAACCTCGGGATACATATGTAGATGTCTGCGCCAATCAATGACTTTTTGTACATTAATTAATTTTAAGATATCCATAATTATTTGTTCTCCTCCTTATTTTCCTCTTTGGTCACTTCGCCTAATGCTACACTAGCAATTTCATTATCTACAGCTGTTTTTGCTTCCTCTAATTGCTGGTCGGTAACGCTACATAATACACCTGCTATGCCTATTAGCACAACAAACAGAATTGTGTCTATAGAAAAAATTATGAAAGCGACCAAGATGAATGCCCTAACGTACTTAGAAAGCATCCAACATATAAAATACACCGAAATGCCCAAAAATGCCGCTAGGATATCTACCGCTACTGCCGAAGGTACTAGTTCCATAAAAAATGAAAGCAAAATCAGTGGAAATGTTGCGGAAAATAATAGGATGAAGTCGCTACCGATAATTATACCATGCCATGGTCAATTTTGCAACAATATTACGGTGATTGTGTTAGCATTGGTGATGAGGTCATTAATTTGCTGCATATTGCTTAAAACCCATGTGTCTGCTATTGTTATGCTGTATTCTTCTACATTGCCTAGAGCGTACAATTGGGTGAATATGGCTTCCAAATCTTCAAAACTGGGCTGTATAGAAATATTGAATACAGATTCGTAAAAAGATATACCAAGTGTTCTTATAGATTCTTGTGCATATGCAATATCATCGACAGCGATTATGATTTGGAATGTAAGTGCATAGCGGTCGCCTAGGTCAAAATCGATTAAGTCTGTAGGCAAGTGTGCAGGACGGAGGTAAGTGATGGTGGTAATTGCTTGTTGTGAGCTGTCAGAAAAGGGGTCGTTAGAACGGGTTATCGACCCATTGGTGGGGGTGTGAGCTATAGCAATCTCTGGGTCTGCAATACGCTCTTCGATGCCATGAGGGGCAATCCAAGCAGTTGGTGCATCAAATTCTGCGATTTCACCTGTGGTATAAGTGTTGCCAAAATTCGTAAACACAAGCAAGATAGCGATGGTAGCTGCCGCAGCGGTAGAAAAAGAGCCTATATACCAGATGATGCGGCTTTTTTTCTTTCTTGATATATTTGCGGCTTCTGCCCTTATTCTTTGCATGGTCTCATTGTGAAAACCTTCGGGCAAATCTATTTCTGGCAATTCCGCTAATGTTTTTTTTATGTCACTATCCTTAATTTTCACAAAATCACCACCATCATCATTTCTATAGTGTTTTCTTTAGCAATAGGAAGTCATCACAAGCAATTGAGTTAAAATTACAATCAACATCGCAGGGGTCTGTGTTGACGATTCCTAGCTTTGTGACGAACCCTAAATGTTCATAAAGTCTAATGCTTGTAAGATTATTTGGTTCTACACCTATAACCGCGTACTTGAATCCTAATTCCACAAGGTGGTCAAAAACGCGCCTAATGAGTTTTGTCCCATATCCTTTGCTTTGCATTTCACTAATTATGCGAAATGCGCATAAATAAGCAACTGTCTCCCTATCAATAAGATTTCTGCTACTCAGGCTTTTAAATATATAAAGTTCGCCGATTAATCTTTCATCTATTTCTATTGTCCAAAATTCAGCGTTATTGTTTTTGATATTTGATGCAAAAAACTCTGATGTAAACTTTTTGTACCATAAAGACATCATTTCTTCAGATGTTCCTTGTCTTATTTCCATACTGACCTCTTTCATATATTTGACGAACAAATTGTCAGAGATGTTCCATCATTTTAATTAGAATTTGCTTTAAATTACTGCGCCCGCGTGAGATACGGGATTTTACTGTCCCTAATGGCAGACTGGTTATTTCTGCGATTTCTTCGTATGTCAAGCCTTGCATATCTCGCAATACAAGCAGGGCGCGGTGTTCATCGGATAGTTTATTTAGCCCTTCGCTAATCATGTTTGCCATTTCTTTGCGCAACAGAGCGGTTTCGGGGTCGTCATCAGATGGCGACCGCAGGTCGCCGCTACGGGCATCAATGTCGTGTCCATCGTCGAACATGGCATCATAACTCTCGGCTGCCCTGCCTTTGCGCCTCCTCAGTTCATCCATACATGTATTGTGGGTTATCCTTGCTGACCATGCCTTAAAAAGGTCTATGGATTTGCAGGTGGCAAGATTACGATAAATCTTGAGAATGGCTTCCTGCGCCATATCCTTTGTATCCTCGGCATTGCCCATGATGCGCCAAGCTATGTTGTATATTAATTTTTCGTATTGGATGATAAGGCTCTCGAAGGCTGCCATATCGCCATTTACAGCTTGTCTTAACAAGTCCATAATATACACCTCTAACCATTGCTATAAATCACAATCAGCAAAAAATTTCTCAATATTTGTTTTGAAATCTGCATTTCTATAGCGGAAATTTGTGTCATTGTGAATGCCGCCCTCTATAGTCCAATGAGCCTTGACTTTCGCGCCGCAGTTATCAAAGAGAGCTTGCGACATATGGTGCGGAATAAAATTATCATCTGTGCCATTCATTATGTAGGTGGGTATTGTAATATTTTTAACGCGCTTAATTGGTGCATGTTTCATAAAACTATAGCCCGCAATTACCCTGCACCAAAACTCCATGCCAAGCCCTATAATCTTTGATAAGGGCTTTGGCTTTATCATATATCATGCAAGATGACAGCGGTAATTTTTGAACCTTGGCTTGCGTAATACCTTATAAGTTTGAACTTGCTCCTCGCGCTACGTAAAGATATCCTCCTAAATCATTATGCCGCAAAAAACTCGCCATACCACATCAAAAACATATACACAGTCCATGCTTTACGGCTATTATCTGCCCTGCCTATTTTATGCGCATTCAGCAAGGCCATAAGCTCATTTGTATTAAAAAACTCTTGAGCCGCAGGGCTTTCGAAAGCCGCTTTGACGATATTGTAATAATCATCCTGCTTCAACCACACGCGAATAGGCACAGGAAAACCGAGCTTGCGCTTTTCTGCCCATTTTGGCGAAAGATGACGTGCGGCAGATTGCCTAAAGGCATATTTTGTGGCTTGTTTGTTCACACGGTATTTTGTAGGGATGGTTGCTGCTACTTTAAAGACCTCTTTGTCCAAAAATGGCACACGCCCCTCAAGTGAATGCGCCATAGTCATCTTGTCCGCTTTTAACAAAATATCGCCTACAAGCCATAGATGCAGGTCTATATACTGCATTTTTGTTATATCATCATAGCCTTTGATTTTGTCATAGTATGGGCACGTGACATCTTGCATACCAAGCCCTTGAGGCGATTTTAACAGAACATTTCTTTCGCCTTCCGTAAACACCTTAGCATTGCCGATAAACCGCTCCTCAACATCCATAGCGGCGCGTATCAAGAAGTTCTTGCCTTTAAAATTAGGCATTTTTGAGGCAACGATGCCCAAGAAACGGCGCAAAAAGCGCGGCAAAACACGTATGGGTCGCAGAGAAAGCGGCTCTTTATAGATATTGTAGCCGCCAAAAAGCTCGTCCGCCCCCTCGCCAGAAAGCACGCCTTTGACATGGTCGCGGGCGGTTTGGCTTACGAAATATAAGGCGATGGCGGCGGGGTCTGCCAAAGGTTCGTCCATATGGTATTGAATTTTTGGCAGAGCTTGCCAGTATTCCTCGGTTGTTATTAGCTTAGAATGATTTATAAGACCCTTTTCCTTTGAAAGTTCGCTGGCATAGTCTATTTCGTTATAGCCTTCATAATCAAAACCTACAGTAAAGGTCTTTTTGCCGTCAAAGCGCGCGGCAATCAGGCTGGAGTCCACCCCGCTAGAAAGAAATGAACCTATCTCCACATCGCTGACCTGGTGTGCGGCTATAGAATCACCCATAACGGCATCGATTTTATCCACAATTTCATTTAGCGGAGCATCTATGGGCTTAAACTCCGCTTGCCAATAACGCTGGATGGCAACTTTGCCATCCATATAGCGCATAAAATGCCCTGCTGGGAGCTTGTATACACCCTTAAAGAAAGTCTCGTCTAGTACAGAATATTGGAAAGATAGATATGATGTTAAGGCATCATGGTTTATCTGTTTACTAAAAGCGGGGTGGGGCAGAAGTGCCTTTATCTCGGATGCAAAGAGTAATTGGTCGTCAAAAATGCCATAATAAAAAGGCTTTATACCAAAATAATCGCGTGCAGCAAAAATAGAGTTGTCGTGGGCATTATGGATAACAAAGGCAAACATGCCGCGCAATTTATTTAGCATATCTTCGCCATACCTAGCGTAAAGAGCAAGCAGAACTTCGGTATCTGATGTGGTGGAAAAACTATAACCCTCAGCCGCCAACTCCTCGCGCAACTGCATAAAATTGTATATTTCACCGTTAAAAACTATTGCTAGAGTGCCGTCAGGGCTATGCATTGGCTGTTTGCCGTGCTCCAAATCTAAAAAGGATAGGCGGCGAAAACCGAGAGCGATACTATCTGTGATGTGGTAGCCTTCCCCATCTGGTCCGCGGTGAGCTATTTTAGATGACATGTTTTGTATTACCTCATTAGCGGGCGAACACAGTTCGCCCCTACGTGTGTATCCTACAAATCCGCACATATTTTTCTCCTTAGTTAAATCATTGAAGTCCTTGAAATCCTGTTTGTCGCAATGCTTCATATAATATTATAGCCACAGAAACCGATAAATTTAACGACCTTTCCTCGCCTGTCATGGGAATTGTGATGATTCTTTCGGGATAGGCATCTATGATATGTTGTGGCAAGCCCATTGTCTCGTTGCCGAAGATTATGTAATCATTTGGTTTGTACTGTGCATCTGTATAAAACTTGGCACCTTTGGTTTCTGCTAAGAATATGCGTGCATCTGGATTATTGGCTAAGAAATTATTGAAATTTGCATATTCATTGGGTGCTAGGCGCGACCAATAATCCAGCCCGCTGCGCTTTAGCGATTTTTCATCCAAGTGAAAACCAAAGGGATGTATGAGATGTAGCTTTGAGCCTGTAATAAGGCATGTGCGCCCTATTGCGCCTGTGTTGTGGGGTATTTCTGGTTCGTGTAAAACAATATTCATATATAATCACCTTTTACTATCATACAAAATTTGGACGGGATTGTCAAAGCCTAAAAAGATAACAATAGACAAAAAGGAACGAAGGAGAGAATGAAATGAAAATAAAGAGGATTGCGGCGATATGCTGTGCTATGATATTTTTTGTGCCGAATGTGGCTATGGCGCAGGAGGGTAAGGGACTTGCGCTGACTATAGATGCCAAGTCGGCTGTAATAATGGAGGCATCTAGCGGCGAAATTATTTTCAATCAAAATGGTGATGAACGGCGTGCGCCAGCGTCTGTTACAAAAGTTATGACTATGCTGCTTATATATGAAGCGATAGAGCAAAATCGTATAGCTTGGGATGATATTGTGACCGTTAGCGAGTATGCGGCTAGCATGGGCGGCAGTCAAGTATATCTTGAGGTGGGTGAGCAGCAAAGTGTGCGTGATTTATTAAAGTCTGTCGTGATTGCATCAGCTAACGACGGGGCTGTGGCTCTTGCGGAATTTGTGAGCGGCAGCGAGGAAAGCTTTGTGGATTTGATGAATAAAAAGGCTCGTATGCTGGGCATGGAAAATACCAGTTTTCGCAATGCTTGCGGACTAGATGCGGATGGGCATTTTACCACGGCAAAGGATATTGCTATAATGTCTCGTGAGCTTATTACAAAATACCCGCATGTGGAGGAATTTGCAACTACATGGATGGATAGCATTATTCACAAAACAAATCGCGGTGAAGAAGAATTTGGATTGACAAATACAAATAAATTGGTGAAATGGTATAACGGCACGACTGGGCTAAAAACAGGCAGTACAGGTGAGGCCATGTACTGCCTATCGGCAACGGCAAAGCGTGGAGATATGGAGTTGATAGCCGTTGTGCTTGGTGCGCCAAACCCAACTACGCGCTTTCAAGAGGCTATGAAAATGCTTGACTATGGATATGCAAATTATAAAGTGGTAAAAGGTGAGCTGCCTGGCACTGTGGTTGGCAATATACCTGTTGCCAAAGGTAAAGAGGCCGAGGTGGCTGTGATGGTTGAAAGCCTTGTTAGTGACGTAACGGAAAAAGGCAGCAATGTGGAGCTTGATGGACAAATAATTATAAATGAAACTGTGGCAGCACCTGTGGAGGCGGGAATGCCTGTGGGCGAGATTGTTTACACATACGAAGGTGAGGAGATTGGGCGTAGCGCACTTATAACAGAAGAAGGTGTTGAGCGTGCGGGCTTTACGGACATGGTAGGGCGGATTTTGTATATATGGTTTAAATAGAACTATGGGATTGTCACTCAATAAACTTTCGATTTTCCTTGTATTTTTTGCACGGACACTGTGTCGGCTTATGCTTGCGTGCCTTTAGGCACGCGGCGCATTTAGCTTTCTTGTTTCCGCACAAAATCCTATAAAAAATTCTGAAGTTTATTTTCGGACAATCTCTATCCTTTGGTGGCGGTGCATAATTTTTTGTGCCGCCACTGATAATTTTTGTCGATTCTTAGTCTTGATTTGCTTGGATAATTCTGTTATACTGACTATTTGATAGCAAATATAATTTAAAATGGAGAGAATATGAGTACATTAGTGGAAAGCATAGTTTTGGTTGCAGGTGGCTTAGGGTTATTTTTATTTGGTATGAAAATGATGTCGGGTGGTCTGCAAGATATAGCAGGAAATAGGCTACAGAGCATCTTGCAAAAGGCAACGTCTAATAGAATTTTGGCTGTTATGGTAGGTATAGCGGCTACCATTGCGCTTAATAGTTCCACGGCATCCACTGTTATGACAGTTAGCTTTGTTAATTCTGGGCTAATGAATCTTACACAAGCCATTGGTATTATTATGGGTGCAAACTTGGGTACAACCCTTAGTGCGCAGCTCGTTGCCTTCAGAATAGATGCTTTTGCACCTGCATTTATTTTTGTAGGCATTGTGCTTCATATGTTTTTTAAGAAAAAAAGCATCAAAAATGTAGGCTATGTAATACTTGGCTTTGGTATTTTGTTCTTTGGTATTACAACCATGGGTGGCCCGCTTAGGCAACTGGGAAATCTTCCTGCTTTTAACGAAATGCTGGTAGCCTTCCAAAACCCATTTTTGGCACTTTTGGCTGGCTTTGTATTTACGGCCGCCGTGCAAAGCTCAACAGCGGCAACGGGTATTTTGGTTGCCATGTACATAAGCGGTGTGCCTATTCCGTTTGAAACAGGCGCGTTTATTATTTTGGGTACAAATATAGGTACAAGCATAACTACGTTAATAGCATCTATACCAGCAAACAGAGCCAGTAAACGCGCTGCGCTATTCCATATTACCTTTGACATTATTGGTAGCATTGTGTTTGGTACGCTGATATTCTTTGTGCCGCCTATTTTGGGCTGGTTTGAGATGACATGGGCAGAACCAGCACGTCAAATAGCTATGTTCCATACATTGTATAACACGGCGACATTGCTGATGCTATTACCTTTTGCTAACTATTTGGCAAAGCTGATGGAGAGGGTTATACCTATCATGCCATCTGAAGTAAGGGATGCGACATATGAGAAAAAGCTGATATTCATAGACAAAAAACTAGCGCAAACGCCACCGATAGCTGTACTTAATGCGCATCTTGAGATATGCCGCATGGGAAGAATTGCCAATGATAATTTGGAACTAGCACTGGATGCCTTCTTTGGAAAGGATTTAGAAAAAGCAAATAGGGTTTTTGAAAACGAAGACATTGTAAATTATCTTAACCAAGAAATATCCTCCAAGCTAGTGTGGATAAATAAAATGTCACTATCTAGCGCGGAGGCGGGGAAGATAGGGAATATGTTTAAGACACTCTCTGATATAGAAAGAATAGGTGACCATGCGGAAAATATAGCGGAATATGCGATAGCCATGAGAGAAAATGGTCTGACATTTACAGAGGACGCGATAAATGAGATAAAAACATTGGGAAGTACGACTATCAAACTCGCCAACAAAGCCTTAGATGCATTTGAAAATCAAGACAGTTCAAATGGAGCAAAAATTAAAGAGCTAGAGGAAGAAGTGGACAGGCTAACAAAGGAGTTTGCTGAAAGCCACCTAGACCGTCTGAAGACAGAAAACTGTGACCCTGAAAGCGGTGTGATTTTTACAGATATGATAATAGACCTTGAAAGATGCGGCGACCATGCTTATAATATTGCGACGTCGGTATAAAGTTAAATTAGTTTTCAAAGGCAAATATTGCGTTCAAAGTCGCCGCGCAGGCGGCTTTTGTTTTGGTATGAAAATTGCTTGATGTATACACTTTATAATGTTATAATATTTTCATGGACATAAAGAATATCGTAAAAAAACTAAATAATTGCAATTGTGGTCGACATCATACTATCGGCGAAATGCATATAGAAATTGGTACGAGCCTGTTACCAAAAACTGCTCAGATTTTGCGAGTGGCTGGTTTTCCACACAAGCTTTTGGTTGTTGCGGACAAAAACACACTTGCGGCTTCCGATTACATCATGAATGTCTTGATGGAGGGCGGATTTGAATGTACACTAAAACTCTATGATGATTTGCGCGTGGCGGATATGCGCGACGTAGATGACTTGACTGCCCTTGCGCATGATATAGGCGTGCAGGGTGTGCTATCTATTGGTAGCGGCTCTCTCAATGATATCTGTAGGCTTGCATCTTTTAAGGCGAACATACCTTTTGCTATTTTTGCTACAGCCCCTTCTATGGATGGCTTTGCATCCAATTCTGCGCCAATTACAGAAAATAATTTTAAGAGGTCTATATTGTGTCATGCACCTGTTGCCATTATTGGTGACACTGACATACTAACCAAAGCACCCGCCATACTGAAATCTGCGGGCTTTGGCGATATGATAGCAAAATACATAGCAATTGTGGACTGGAAAATTGCACATATAACTATAGGTGAATATTTTTGCCCAAATATTGCGGCAATTACTAAACAGGCTCTGGACAAAGTAGTAGACTTAGCTGATAACATGAATACTGATAGCCCTGCCGCTGCCGCTGCACTTATGGAGGGTCTCGTGCTTTCTGGATTGGCTATGACATTGTCCAATGCTACACGTCCTGCATCTGGTGCGGAACATATCGTTTCACATTTTTGGGAGATTATGAAACTACGGGCGCGAAAGCCATCTGATTTTCATGGTCGCAAAATTGCTGTGGCTACACTGCTTATTTCACGGCTTTATCATACATTGGCTGATATCTCACCGAAATTTGGTGAGGATGATACGGACTGGGGTCTTGTATATGCCGCATATGGCAAGGCTTTTAGAAGAGAAATTGAAGATATGAACAATCCTACGATCACAGAGCAAATTTCGCCGAAAATCTTAGAGGATAATTGGCACAAAATACGCACCATAATAAAAGAAGAGCTGCCAACGCCTGATGTCTTAAAAGGGCTAATGAAAAAGGCGGGCGGTGCCACAACCATAGATGAGATAGATGTAGACCCTGTGCTTGCCGTTGCCGCATTGAGCTTTCATCCCTATATGCGTCATCGTATAAATTTGACACGACTGATACCAATGTTGAGGGTGAATGTGGATTATGAAAGTATGATCATGAGGTGACTTTTGGAATGACTCCATTTTTTGAGCAAGTATATGAAATAGTAGAAAAAATCCCTCGTGGTAGGGTTATTTCTTATGGGCAAATAGCCCATAAGCTTGGTCGTCCAAATGGCGCACGTGCGGTGGGGTGGGCCATGCGCTATTGCCCAGAGCATCTGCCGTGGCAACGAGTGGTAAAAGCTGATGGCTCCGTTACAGGTGGTGAATATGCCGAATTGCGCAGACAATTGCTGGAGGGTGAGGGCGTGGTATTTCTGCCTGATGGGCGTGTGGATATGAAAATGCATAATATATAAAAGCGATGGGAATATGTTGATGCCCCAAGTTAAACCGCTGTTTTGCTGGCAAAATTTACATCATAATACCTGTCGACATATTTCGTAGAATGACCTGTAATCCTCCCGTCGGTTGGCTTTATTCTTAGCAAGTAGGTATTCAGGTCACTTTCGTCAACATGTCCGTTGGTATGCCGTGCGACAAATACTTCACGCAATTTCCTCATTGTTTTGACATTGCTTTCGCTCAGAATACAACCTAGATTTTCACCAATGACATGTCCAGCAAACCGTTCGCCGCAAATAGCAATCTCAGGATTCGCGGCGATTTGCTTCATTTTGTTTAATAATGTATATGTACCCACATAAAATGCTCCATCTTCTTAGTAGCTGTCTACAGTGCATACATAAATATTCACAATAATCTCCTCCAGCTTTTTTTCTTTCCAAACGGAATCTATAACTTCATATATGCGATTCCAAATGAATCCTTATAGTGCATCTCTGAAAAAACCATCGGCTATCAATCCGTGCTTTTTGAGCCAGAAACGGGTATATTTCATTGCTTTGCCCAAAGCTGACTCTGCTAACTGCACATAATTTTCTGCTTCAAAGCGACCCCCTTGCGGGCAGATGCCATTTTGTGCAATAGGAACATTGCACATCTTGCGCCATCTCTGCTCCAGCAAATAGGTGGCATATCCCTTCTTGCATATTATGCTAGGAGAGGATATGTTAGGTCTTTCGCCAAGCATTTTTACCATATGCAAAAGCGTATACTTTGCTAGTCCAATAAAATCAATTAGAAAATCAAGGATTTTGCGGTTAATCTCAAGTACCAAACCATTGCTAATTATCTGAACGCCCACATCGACCAACAATATATCCTAAAAGCAAATCGGGCTTATCAAAATTATCCGAAGGGATGGGGTCTTTGTGCCATTGTGAAGGCGTGAGACCGTACACGCTCTTAAAAAAGCTATGGAAAATGTCTCATGGCTATCGAAGCCGTATTCGATTGCGATATTCTAAAATACACATATCCTTATTTTTTAGATTGTTACACGCCTTAGCTAACCGCCACAACTTGATATATTCACGCACAGGCTTTTTGGCAAGGCGTGCGAACAAACTGTTGGTAATAAAACAGCGATAATGCAACGATATCAGCTAAATACTCAATATGAATGTGCTTGTCAATATTTTTTGATGGCTTCCCAAGCGTGCATTTTTCTGCACCTCCAATACAAGCATGACACACATGTTCAAAACTTGTTTGACTATGCCTGCTCAATTTCTGCAAAATGAAAACCGCCTAGGTGAAAGGCGGCTTATCTGTTAATGTCTAGGTCGTGATTGTATGCTATCTGGGACATAATTGATTTTAGATTACGAGCTTGGACAAGCACAGCATCTCGCCCGCTAAATTCATTCACAAAGCCTTCGCCTGTGGTAAAACCAAATATGTCAGAAGCAACTCTGATGTCGCATGTAAGGGTTTCGTTCCATGCTAGTGCGCGGTCGTTATCTACAACAGCCTTTTTGAGCCATCAAGCTCTATTGATATAGCCTCGCCACAAGTTCGAAATGCTGCTACACTGGACCTATTCTTTTATAGAGATATTGTGTTGGGTGGCAATAGGAAGTGAACGCTGCCAAGGAATACAAAGGGCTACGGCGATTCTCGCGCCATCGATTTCGCCTCTTATTTTAGTGATAAACATGCCTTTGCCGCTGGTCATAGAGCGACCTTGGCTATTAAACACACCTTCTAATGCTACATTGCCACCTTTCTAATCCCTGATTTCTGTGCCTGTTAGGCGTTCGTAGTAGGTTGCAATCGCGCTATGGTCGTTTTGACCCATACCATGCGCCCGCACATTTTGCAAAATTTCCATTATGGCAACGGTTAGTGGAAGCGGCGCGCCGACATTATGACCTGTGTTCAGTGCATTTAACAAATCTTTTATATGCAGGTCAACTTTAAAACCAGGGTTAAAGTTGCCATCCAAAATCATAGGAACTTTTGCATTCATGACAGTCGAGCCAGCTAGTCCACCCTTTATAGCATCAAAAACGAGGGAGGGGTTTACGCCTGCACGAGTAGAGAGCATGAATGCCTCAGAAACAGCCGCGATATTTAGCGCGACTATGATTTGGTTTGCTAGCTTTGCGGTGTTGCCTGCACCGATGTCACCGCAATGAACAACACTTGCGCCCATGTCAAGCAGAATGTGTTTAACAGAATTAAAAACAGTGGCATCGCCGCCTACCATAATAGATAGTGTTCCATCTATAGCCTTTGGCTCGCCGCCAGACACAGGCGCATCCAGCATATAAACACTCTTGGCGACACAGGTTGCGTATATCTCCTGAGCGACGATAGGTTCTATGGATGACATATCAATGATAGTGCTGCCTGCTGAAAGATGCTCAAGCAAACCATCCTTGCCACACACCACGTCTTTGACATCTGGACCATTTGGTAACATAGTGACAATCAAAGAGCAGTTGCTAGCAATCTCAGCAACAGAAGAACACGCTACAGCACCTGCGCGTGTCACATCCTCTATGTATTCTTGAACAATATCATAGGCATAGACCTCATGACCTGCTTTTAGCAGATTCTTAACCATGGGCTTGCCCATTATGCCAAGACCTATAAATCCTATTTTCGTAGCCATTATACTGTGATGGCTTCAGGGTCGCCACCGATTTTCTTTAGATAATATCTGCCGAAAGCAGCATCGGAGGTAGCGATATGGTTGATAACCCAGCTAACGATAAAGGCATTAAGTTCTGTAGCTAGCTCCGTAGAATAGCCAGACTTTTCATAGCGTTCTTTAACTTCCAAAAACTTTTCAACGAAACCACTGTGCTGACCTTGATGCAGATAGCAAATAGGGTAAGAACATTTGTTCATATAGTCATCTTCTGTGGCAAAATGCTTTAGAACATATTCTGCCAAGAATGTAAGGGTTTCTTCGGTTTCTTCTTTAGATTTTGCCGCTTCACCCATTTTGATAACCTTGTTAATTCTATTAATAAGCTCCCTGTGCTGGTCATCAATTTCTTGTATACCTGTTTCCATGCTCTTTAAAAGCCTTAACATATTATTGCACCTCCAAAATATTTGTACGTTAAAGATACGCTTTATTTAGTGCCTGTACAAATTATAGCACAAGAATTTGCTAGATGCAATAGTGAATCTGTCGTTTAAGTGCAAAACCTGTACCTTGTGCAAAACCTATTGTCATCTGTTATGTCTGTGACTATAATTGGGATATTAAATCAAAAAAGACTTTTCGCACTGACGAACAATGCGGCACAACAAAGGGGGATGTAAAATGAGAAAATATATGATGGCTCATCCAATTTTATTTTTTATCACTATGCTCATGGGTATTTTTGCGCAGGGTGCGGGAACGCTAATAAACTTTTTTATCATGTTCATTATTGATTCCATAACGGCAGGTAATATGCAAGGGTTGATAATGGCGGCATGGATGGGTGTTGGAGTTGTTGTATTCTTCTTCTTGGCTCTCTATGGCTTCTTTAGAACTACTGTGGCATATTCTTACAAGACGGTGCTTAGGTAAAAAAACGACATTTTTCACACCTTGCTAGGGTCAAAAATATCAGATTTTAACCAGTCCAATAGCGCGAAACACATATCTATTATTAACAATGATATAAAGATGATTGATGATAAATATATCTCTAGCGTATTATCTCTAAACCAAGGATATATCGACAATGGTGTTTACGCTTGGTGCCATGGCATTTTTAAGCCCAGTAAACGCCATTATAGCCTTTGCGCTATCTATTGCTCCATTGATAATGCCCATTATCTTTGGTAAAAAGTTAAGCAAAACAAATATGGCATATATGAGCAAGATGGCAACACTCAATGAAAAAGTAAAGGACTTTTTATCTGGCTTTGAAGTAATAAAAACTTTTGGCATAGAAAAAAATATCAAGGAAAAGTTTTCTGCATCTGCAAAAGATTCGGAGAAGTCGCGCTATAAGGCAAATAAGGTTAATGTTGGGGTTGGCGTGCTTTCGGCTACTGTAATGATAGCATCCCAAATACTTACATATCTTGTAGCGGGCTATTTTGTTATTGCAGGTGATATTACGGTTGGCGCGGTCATAGCTATTGCGGGGCTTTCTAGCAGCATAATAGGACCCATACAGCAAGTTACCATGAGCATTGCCAATATCAAATCCACAAAAGAAATTAGGGATAATTTGCTAAAGTCCATAGAGCCGAAAGGTTCGCAAGAAAGGCCTATGGAAGCAGATTTTGGCAGCGGCATATATGTTGATAATCTAACATTAAGTTACGGTATGTCAAAAGCAGAAATGGAACTGATAAAAGCGAACGAGCCTAAAGCAATTCCTGCCAAAACAGAAAACCCAAATGGTGTGGCTCTAAAAAATGTGTCATATGCATTTAAGCCAAATGGTAAATATGCCGTAGTTGGCGGCAGCGGCAAATCCACCTTGCTAAGGGTGCTAATGGGCTATTATGATGATTACATTGGTAATGTACACATAGGTAAAGCAGAGATGCGTGACATAAATCGTGAAAGCCTATATAAATCGCTATTTATGATGCACCAAAATGTGTTTATGCTTGACGATACCTTGCAAAACAACATAGCTCTATACAATTCTTATTCTGATGAGGACTATGCGAATGCCATGAGCAAATCTAGATTGGATGAATTTGTAGCCACATTGCCAGAAGGTTCACAAACCGCGATGGGCGAGGGTGGCAACACCATATCTGGTGGCGAACGTCAGCGCGTAGCCATGGCCCGCGCCCTTATAAAGGGTAGCGAGGTCATCATTCTTGGCGAGGCAATGGCAAATCTGGATAATGAAACGGCATATGACATAGAAAAAAGCCTGCTGGAAACACCAGAGCTAACATGTATTTTTGCTACACACCGCTACACAAAAGAGATACTGCGCAAATGTGACGGCGTACTGGTTATGCGGGATGGAGAGCTGGTGGAGATAGGCACATTTGATGAGCTGTATGAAAATAAAGAATATTTTTATAGCTTGTATAATGTGAGTGAAAGATGATATAATGTAAAATTGAAAAGGGTGGTGGCTTGGATTTATGCTTAAAGTTGCACTGTGTAAATGCTCTGATAGCAAGCAATACATAAAGGAAAGGCTAGCTTCCTTTTTGGGTAAAGCATATGATTTTGAACTCTGTGATTTTGATAATCAGGATGATTTGTTCTCAAACGATTTTACTTTTGACATACTTATGCTGGACAAGAGCTTGTTTAATGATATTACAAAATTTCATGATTACTTAAAGAGGCGGACATCTGTGCATGAAGAAAACATGAAATTCGTATACTATGCTGATAATCCAGTGACCGAATTGGACATGGACAGAATTATAAATTATCTCCGTGAACATATGGGTTATAAATCCATGTACTTCACAGTAGAATTTCTTACAGACAAAGGGCTGCGCAGTATAGCCATTTCCAAAATCCTATTTTTTGAATTTCATAATAGAAAAATAAGAATAAAAACGCAAAGCAATGAATATTTCTGTAATGATACGCTTAAAAATGTTATGGATTTGTTTAGCAAGCATGATTATTATTAAGTTCATAAAGCTTTTATTGTTAATATGAAAAATATATCAAGCATGAAGAATTATATAATAACAATGAATGATGGCAGTGCCATACCGCTTTCGCAGAAAAAATCCAGCGAATTTAGAAAAGCTTATAAAGCATATCTTGAGCGGCATACCGCGCAGATAACGAAAAACCCGCGTAAAAAAACTGATACTTCACCTTAAAACTATCTTGACATAACTTGCGTATTGTGGTAAAGTAATTTGGTTACAAGTGGAAACTTGGGAATTAAATTAACTAAACTGTGCCTTGAGCTAAAGAACTGCATCCCGCAACCAACCCTACCTAACCATCTTGCGAGATGCGGAATGAATGATTCAAAGCACAATAATACAAAAGATAGGAAGTGTAAAAAAATGGCAAAGAGACCTAGGGCTAATAGTCACGATAACACCATCAGAAATATTATAATCGGTTTTTCTGTAATGATTCTTATTGTAGGCGGCTTGCTTATTTGGAATAACCTAGACCTAAACCATGCTGGCACTCTTGATGGCGAAAGAATGCCGCGTGCGCATCTTAGCTTCTTTTTTGACCAAGAATGGATGAATCTCATAATGGGCTGGGGTATGCCTGAAAATGAAGAGACGCACCAATGGGCTATGGAATTTGCGTTTGATAGAGTGGCAGAGATGCATTTGATACACAATCAGACCGAGAGGCTAGGTATTTCTTCAAACGACATTGATGCTGAGGAGCTCGATTTAATAATTCAAGAGGTATTAGAAAGCCTATATAGACCACAGATAAACATGACAGGTCAAGACGTAATTAGAGCCATGGGCTTTACAAACGCTAGCTTTAGACGTTTTATTGAAATGGAAATGATGAACGCACTGGTATTTGACCACTATTTTGACCTTGCCACCATATCAGAAGCAGATGCTGAGGCAGCATTTGAGCAATATCTTGTAGATGAAGCTATGGAATTAACGCAGGTAACGATACGCGCTATCGTAACGGAAGATATCGAGACGGCAAATGCTGTTATGACACTTGTGAATGCGGGCGGTACGGATTTTGTAGACCTTATGCGCGAATATTCTGCCATTCCTTTTGATGAGGACATGATAGAGGTTGATATTTGGGAGTCTGCCTTATCGCAAGACTTTAATCTTGTCGAGATTGCCTATACCATGCAAATAGGCGAGATAACGCCAGAACCTCTTTCTATGATTGGTGGTAGTTGGGCTATATTTGAAGTTGTTAATATTGAAGACCGCTTTGATGCAGACTTTGTACGTGATTTCTTTATGGGAGAATACGAGGAGCAAATGCGCGTGTCGTATTTCCGCGAGCAAGTAGCGGAATGGGAAGAGGTAGCAAATATAAGGCGTAATCCTAGGATTTTTGGACCTGTTGTTACTGAATAATGTTATATATTAATCAAAAAAGCACTCCGCAAGGGGTGCTTTTGTTATATATTATTCCTCGCTGTTTGTTGCAAAATAATCTAAAATACCGAGATAAATACCCCAAGCTACTTTTTCTTGATAATCTTCTTTGGATAGCTTGTTTGCTTCAACATCATTGGTTAAAAACCCGCATTCTACAATGACGGCGGGCGTAGCGGTTTTTTTAAGAAGATAGTAGCTCTCCTCTGCCTTCGCTTCCTTGTGGTTTTCTGCATTTAAAAAGCTTGTCAAGCGAGCTTGTATGCTTTCTGCCAAGCGTTGTGATTCTTGCGAACTGCCATAATAGAATGTCTGTGCGCCACTTACTTTGTTATTGTGATAGGCATTTTGATGTATGGATATAAAAATATGCGCCTGCATATCTGATGGCATGGCACTTCTGGCTGCTAGGTCTGCATTTTTTGTATCGCCCAAAGCTGTATCTTCTGAGCGGGTTAAAAAAACAGTAGCACCAGCCAAATCAAGCAAAATCTGCAAATCTTCTGCAATGGCCAGATTTATATCTGCTTCTAAAATATCGTTTTTGCCTACTTTGCCAGGGTCCCAGCCACCGTGTCCAGCATCTATTACGATGATTTTTTTATTTGCAGATGTAGCAAAAGCTTCGCATGGCATAAGGCATGTATAAAAAATCCCTACCAGTGCAAAAGCTAACACTAATATTGTTTTTGTATATCGCATTAAATCCTCTCCTAAAAACTTGATTTATCTAGTATGTATTGGTATAATATAATAAATGCAGACAATTTTTGAAAAGTGATGTGACTATACTATGAGAAGAACAATGAGACGACGAAGGAAAAATGTGCTTCTGTTTCTAATAATATTGGTCTTGGGCATTGTGACCATTAGCTCTATTTTGGTATATGGTATGCGTGTTAGCGAAAATATGCCGCAGCATTTTGTGCATGAACGCCGCCATAGAGGTGAACGCATGTACCGCGAGACAGTGGGACTTAACCTAGCTGAGGATTATCCGCAAGGACCATGGCAATTAATGGAATTATATACTACATCTTTCACCCTCCTTCATGGCAATTTTATCCTTGATGAGGGCATATTCATGGATGTTATTGAATTTCAGCGCGAACTCTTCTCGCAAGAGTTGCGCAGTAGAAACACAGCGGAGCATCAGCTATTCAATCACCTTGCTAATATGGAGACTTTTCGTGATGCAGATGCTGTGCTACGCACCTCCTCTGTGGAAAACATTAGGCATGACTTCTATGACCAACGCTCTGCGCTGGCATATGTGATACATCCCTTTATGAACCACGAAAGCCTTTACCGCGTATATCACCTAATAATGGATGATAATGATATATGGCGTATTAATTCTTGGGTGGAAGCAGATGAGGAGTTTGAGCCTGTAGGAGATTAATTTTTTAAGGGGGACGCTATGCTTACAAAAAACGATATATTACTTTTCACAGGCGATAGCATAACAGATTGCGGTCGTAACCGCACGGAAGAAGATATACACGCGAATGCAGCGGGCTGGGGCTATGCAAATTTGCTAAAAGCTGATATTTTATACAATAGCCCATATTTGGAGCTGACAATTTATAACAGAGGAATTGGTGGAAATAGGGTAGTAGACCTCTACGCGCGAGCAAAAGAGGATTGCTATAATCTGCACCCAAACATTATCTCCATTTTAATTGGTATAAATGACCTTTGGGCGGAATATCGCCGTGGCACAGGGGTTGAGGTTGAAAAATTCCGCAAAATATATGATATAATGCTTAACAAGGCGCGCGAAAGGTTGCCTGATGTTAAGCTTGTGCTTTGTGAACCCTTTTCGTTAAAAGGTGGGCTGGAAGCCGCGCAAGGAAATTATGATGCATGGAGAAGTGAGCTGGAGGAGCGGCAAAACGTTGTGAAAGAGCTAGCACAAAAGCATAATGCTATTTTTGTGCCACTGCAATCTGCATTTAATGCGGCATGTGCTAAAGCACCTGATACATACTGGCTTTATGATGGCGTACACCCCACAGAGGCTGGGCATATGCTTATCGCACAGGTATGGAAAGAGAGCGTGCTAAAGTGAGCGATAATACGAAAAATATACATTGGTATCCTGGTCACATGACCTCTGCGATACGCATGATGAAAGAAAATCTCGCGCTTGTGGACATTGTGATTGAGCTCTTGGATGCCAGAATACCACTTTCTTCAAAAAATCCTGATATTGATGAATTAGCGAAAAATAAAAAGCGTATAGCTGTGCTTAATAAAGCAGACTTGGCCGATGAGGCGCAAAATGCGGCATGGAAGCGGCATTACGAATCTCTTGGTTATCAAGTTGCCCTTACAAACTCTGCGGCGGGCAAGGGGCTTGCGGCTGTAGCGGAAGCAGCGCGGGCGCATATGGCAGAAAAGATAGCGCGACAAAAAGCGCGAGGTCGCTTGATGGTACCCATACGCGCCATGATAGTAGGCATACCAAATGTTGGAAAATCTACCATGATAAACCGATATGCAGGCAAAAATGCCGCGAAGGTGGCAGACAAGCCAGGTGTGACACGCGGTAAGCAATGGATAAAAATAGCAGCAGATTTTGAATTATTAGACACCCCTGGTATATTATGGCCAAAATTTGAAGGCGAAAATGTGGGGCGAAACCTTGCATACATAGGCTCTATTAATGATAATATACTGGATATACAAGAGCTCGCCGCAAGCCTAGCAGATACAATGCGTACCCTTGCACCCGATGGCTTGAGGTCTCGCTACAAGATAGATTTTGATGATAGTGACACGCCACATGAAATATTAGAAAAAATAGGCATAGCCCGCCTGTTCAAAACTAAAGGCGGCGAAGTGGATTTGCAACGCACTGCTGAGATATTCATTGATGAGTTTCGTGAAGGGCGCATGGGACGAATTACGCTAGAAAAACCTGTTATAATCAATAATGATAATGAACAATAGAGGAGGAAAATTTTCATGAGCAATTTGCATCAAGATTTTATTAAAGAACACGGCATTGCTAAGCTTGGCTTTGGCTGTATGCGCCTACCTACCCTAGGGGCGGATAATCAAATTGATATCGAGGCGGTCAAGGAAATGGTGGATGCCTACATACAAGCAGGGCATAACTATTTTGATACGGCATATGGCTATCATGGCGGCACATCTGAGGCGGCTGTGAGGCAGGCTGTGGTGGAGCGTTATCCGCGTGATAGCTTTAAGGTTGTTACAAAATTTCCTGCGTGGGCGGCGGAAAAACCAGAAGATGTGGAGCGCATATTTAATGAGCAGCTAGAACGCTTGGGCGTGGACTATGTTGACGTTTATTTATTGCACGCGCTTAATCATGACCACAACAAAAAATGCGAAGACTTTGGCGCATACGATTTTTGTATGAAAATGAAGGCAGAAGGCAAAATCAAGCTATTTGGCTTTTCTTTCCATGGCACAACAGAAGATATGCGCAATATAATGGAGGCGCATCATGAAAAATTTGATATTGTTCAGCTAATGATAAATTATTTTGACTGGCATCGCGGCGACTATAGAGACCAATACGAAATAGTTGCATCTTACAAAAAGCCTGTTATTTCTATGGAGCCTGTACGCGGCGGCATTTTGGCGCGCTTGCCTGAAAGTATTGGCGCAATGCTTACAGATGCCGACCCTGCGGCAAGCCACGCCTCTTGGGCTATTCGCTGGGTAGCCGACCGCCCAGAAATCGTAAATGTGCTTAGCGGTATGAGCAATATGCAGCAGGTGCAGGACAATATTGATGTGATAGCAAAACACACACAGTTTACGCCAGAGGAGCTCGCGCTAACAGAAAAAGTGGCCCATGCCATGATAGAAATACCGCGTGTGGACTGTACATATTGCAAATATTGCGACAAATGCCCAGAAGGCATACCGATTTTTGATATCTTTGAGATGTATAATAAATTCTTAGAAAATCGTTCCGCCTTCCAACTGGGTCAAGCATATAGCAAAATTGATAAAGCTCAAAATGCCTCGGCTTGTACTGCTTGCGGCGTGTGCGTGGCGGTATGCCCTCAGAGTATCAATATACCTGAGAGATTGAAGGAGATAGCTACATTGATGAATAAGTAATGGCATAAAGTGAACAAACACCCCGAGGGCGATGGCTCATCGGGGCGTTTTGTTTGTTGGGCTATTGATATGGATTGCTTCGGGCTTGTAATCCCGTGTATATACGATTTCCATAGCCCTCGCGAAGATGGTGTTGGATGTCAATTTATAACAAGACCGTCATTAGACTTGTACCGAAACCAACTCCATGCTATAATACCCACATGGATAAATATAACAACATCAAAAACTACAAACCAGAACGCTTTAAGGCGGTAACTGGTGTATCTCCTACTACCTTTGAAGTCATGCTGGATGTCATTAAGCAAGAGTATATTAAAGTCCGTAAAAAGGGCGGACGAAATCGCAAGCTAACTTGCGAAAATATGCTACTTATGACCCTCGAATACTATAAAGAGTACAGGACTTATGAATGTATAGGTGCAAGCTATGACCTCCATAAAACTAATGTAGGCGACATTATAGAATGGGTCGAAAAAGCCCTTATCGAATCAGGTGTGTTTAGCCTACCAAGCAAAAGAGAGCTTGTTGCCGCAGATGCTGAAATAAAGGTAATAGTCGTTGATGACACTACCGAAACGCCTATACAAAGACCTAAATGCCCAAAGAAACAAAAGGACTATTATTCAGATAAAAAAAGCGGCACACCGTGAAGTTTCAACTTATAATTGATAGACAAACTGAAATGATTATAAGCACTGAACTTTTCAACGGCAAAGCCCATGACCATGACCTAACTATTCTTAAGCAAACTACCAGAGTTGACCCAGCCATTCTTGTTATTGGCGATAGCGGCTATAGAGGTTTACAAAAACTTCACCCAAACTCTCTATTGCCAATACGCCACAAAGCAGATATTGACAAACTAACCGATGAACAAAAAGCAACCCGCAAACAATCGAATAAGTCCATTGCAAGCATCCGAATGAAGATAGAGCATATAGTAGGATGCATAAAACGATTTAAGATTGTGGCCGAGAAATACCGTAATAGGTTAAAAAGGTTATTGCTTAGGTTTAACTTGATATGCGGTGTTGTTAATTATGAGCGTAATGTTTAGTGGTTTGGGTATAAGTTTAATGCGAGGGTTACGCTAATATTGGCGGCATTAGCCATAAAGCTCATGGCAATCCATTTGTAAATAAATAATAAGGCTTTCAAATTGCGCCTGCACTTTTTCGAGCGTGGCGGTATCTAACGGGGTGAGGTCGTATTTTCTTATGGATTTGCGTTTGCGGATGATTTTTGATGTGGACATGTGGAGTTCCTCCTTCGGCCTGTTGGAGGAGGAGGGGCGGTTTTATAAGGTTTTTTTGCGCTCTCAGCCATATTCCTAACCTTCTGATGCGTTAAATAAACATTGTAGATTTTTGTGGCTTCTCCAATCTCTGGAAAGCAATTGCCCACGGTTTCGTATAGATGCTTACAAATAATCTCGACCCATTTTCTTAAAAGTATTACTGAAACAAAGCTATCAAAACTTCTTGGCTATGAAAAAAACTCTTCTGAAATGTGGTGGAATGAAATTACAGCATGTTCTGCTGGAACGTGCAATCCCCAATTTGTTCCCCCTGCAACCATAGCACCAATAGGCTCTACAACTCCAATTCGCTTCATTGTTCCCTGTGGCGATGTATGAACAATCTTGCTCGCTAGTTCATACTGTTTTTGCCAAATATCTTTTGCTTCATCTGGGTAATCACGATTTTCAAACAGCAGCTTGAATGTGATGTTGCCTTTATGATTTTTGAAACAATCTGCCAATTTAGCCCACTTTGCATTCTTTTCACCTGTATTAGCTTGTTTCATGTACGCTGAAGCTACCTCGTCATTGTTTTTGTTGATAAACATGGCGTATATGCTTAGTTCAAACAACGAACGCCATCTTGCGAGAGCCCCATCGACAAAGCCCCCTTTTAACAAGCACAGTATTTCCATAAAAATTTGACATGCACGACCGTGTATGTTCATGATAGCAAAGAATTTATTTCCATAATTTATGTTATTTCCCTTTTTAGTCCCAGCAATGTTGATGTGCTTTTTGCCTAATTCAATGGTCATTAAATACATTGCCTCATATGCAACGAAAGCTTGCCCCCAAATGCCTGCCAAGTTTGCTACAAAAATGTTGTTTTCTTTTACTCGAAATTCCATAACATCTTTGTATATATCTCTTTCATATTCTTGAATCAATTTGTCGCAATTCTCATGGAGAAGCCTTAACTGCTCATCATATTCAACAGTTGACATCATCTATCTTCCATTAGTTTCTGATACATCTCCATCAAAGCCGCCACACAATCCGCCTCGATGAAATCTTTAACGGGAAAGCCGTATAGCTTCATTACGGCGCGGTCTAGCTCGCGGTGGGCGTTTAGTAGGGATGTGTGGAATAGCATGGATGTTTCACCATACATATCGGCTAGGGTGCTGTCGGGGTATTCTGCTCTTGCGTTTAATATGGCTTGTGCTAGTTTTTCTATTTCGGCTTTTTGAGTGTCGGTTGCGGTTGGCCATGGGAAGTTGTTGTAGACGATGTCTTTGGAGTAGCGGTAATCACTCTTTAAACGCCCGCATACAGTTCTCATCCATGCCATGTGAACATTGGATGTTAGGATACCGAAGTGGTATAGTGTAGCATTGGGAATAATAAGCACAGCATTGCTTGCTATTACATCCTTGCCCATAAATCCTAAAGGAATGTATCTGCGCTTTTCTGATGAAACAACAGGCACAACAATAAAACTTTCAGGATTGTTCATTTCTCTGAACAATGTGGGTGCATCGACAATACGATTAGCGGATGGGTCTTTACTTTTTAATCGCCATTCGTAAGTTCGCTTCACTCGTTCTGCGACTAAGGGCATTTTCAGGAGCTCTGCACAGGTGGCATCCTTTAGCCACAAGCAGTAACGTACCTTGTTGTTAATATATTCATCAGCACCTATTAGTCTCCTAATAAATTTTTTGGCAAGAGGTTCTTTTGTTATGAAATCCTCGTATATTTCGTTTTCAATTACCAAATTTAATCCGTCAGTTAATTGATTGCCCTTTCTTATATGAGGCACATCACATAGCGGTTTATTTCTGGCTTCAATGAAAATGTTAGAGGCTTCGAGCAGATAAGGATTTATGTTTGGCTCGGTTTTTACATAGCTAAATCCAATAATCACACAATGGACAGCGGCAACACCGCTTGCCTCGCTATTCCATTTGAATGTTGGTATGCCGAAATTTATGTATATACCTTGCCCCATCAAAGGCTTCCATAACAATGGCACTTGTTCGCCTTGAACTAAACTGTTGGTTGATACAAAAGCTGTTTTTACCTTTGTGCCATTCATGTAATCAGATGCCTTAACATACCATCCACAAACATAATCCATTGTCTTGTTTTTGGGAAACAGTGGGGCAATATCAGCTCGCTGGCTGTCATTCAAGTATCTGTTGCCCACAAACGGCGGATTCCCCATAATATAATCCAATCTATCCCTAGGCACAACCTCGTCCCAATCAATCTGCAAAGCATTACCATGGGCAATGCCCGCATAGGTTTTTAGCGGCAGATAGTCCAATTGCATATGTACGATGCTTTCTGTTTCTTTCATCATCTGGCTTTCGGCTATCCATAATGCGGTTCTGGCAACCGTTACAGCAAAGTCGTTTACTTCTATGCCATAAAACTGCCCAATGGAAACCTGTATGGGGTTATCGTCAGCACCACCAAACAGTATTTGCCCCTTTTGCTTGATGCTCAATAACTCATTTTCTAAACGGCGCAGGCTAATGTATGTTTCTGTCAAAAAGTTTCCGCTACCACAAGCAGGGTCTAAAAATGACAAAGATGCAAGCTTTGATTGAAATGCACCAAGTTTTTGCATCTTGGTTTTTTCTACTGAAATAGCACAAATTACCTCAAACTCTTTTTGTAAGTCATCAAAAAACAAGGGGCCAATAACCTTATGTATATTTTCGAGGGAGGTATAATGCATACCGCCGCTACGGCGGGTTTCGGGGTTTAATGTGCTTTCAAACACCGCCCCAAATATCGTAGGGCTGATTTCTGACCAGTCAAAATTTTTGCTGGCTTTCGTTAAAAGCAATTTCTTAATTTCATCTGTAAAATGCGGGATTTCAATGTCCTTTTCATCAAATAGCCCGCCATTGACATAGGGAAATTTGGCAAGGTTTTCATTGAGGTAGGGGTCGCGGCTTTTGGGAAGCGTGTCCAGCGCATTAAAGAAATCAATAATAGCCCTTCTCATATCCCTTGCTTCAAACCTTGCAAGGTAATCATGAAACATAGCTTTGCGCCCAAATATGCCAGCATCGTCCGCATACAAACAAAAAACAAGGCGAACGCAAAGCACATTAAGGCTTTTGAGTGCGCGCTCGCTTGTGGGGTCAACATATTGTTTTGCAAAGGCATCGTAAAGTAAGCCCGCAATTTTGCCAGCGGCCATGGATACTTCCATCTTGCGCTTTAGGCGTTCGTTGCCGCTGTCAGTTAAAAAAGCAAGGCGGTAAAATTCTGTGGGCAGATTTTCAAGCAAAATTTCTTCTGGTTCGATGCTAGGGCGTTCCATGTCGCATACCAAAAAGGTGCTGAAATTGCAAGTAACAACCCAGCGGGGATGCTTTGCCTGCTGAAAAGGCGTAAGCAATGTGCCGTCCGATTGTTTGATGAGCTTTCTTAAATCTATATCCAAGCTCTTTTGCTCAATCAGTACCCGCGTTGATGGGATGATAATGTCAATAAAGCCTCCATGGTCGATGTGTGTCCTGCTTTCAAATTCGGCGAATTGCTCAGGATGCTCCACTCCATAAACATCACGAAGCAAAGACAACCAAAATGGTTGGCTTTGCTCCTTTTCGTAACCCTTTCCTTTCCAAAAATCAGCAAACTTTTTGGCGGCGGCTCTTTGCTGTGTGCTGGTCATGATTGAAACTCCTTTTAACTTAGAATGTAGAAATATGAGGACCCAGCACGATATTTATGGTCAATGTTTCTAGCCCGTCACGAACAATAGTCAAAGAAACAGAATCGCCGACAGAAAGTGTGGCAAAGATATCTATAATCTGGTAGTCGGCGGTCATTAGCGTTCCGTTTACATGGGTTATGATGTCATGCATAACAAGACCTGCGCGCTCTGCGGGGCTGCTAGGGAATACGGAGGATATCATCAGCCCTTGGCTTGGTATTATTAGGTCTTCTTCATTTGCGCCGCGGTTTATATAGATTTGCGTTAGAGAATCGGCGATTGCACTATCAATTGCTACAAAACGTATGCCTATCATTGGTCTTTCGTCGCTTAATGTGTCGTGTTCGTGCATTATGCGCTCTAGTATGGGCATTGCTATATTGGAAGGGATGGCGTAACCCATGCCTTCTGCTAGGCGTTCGGAGAATTTTGCGGTATTTATGCCTATGACTTCACCGTAGAGGTTTATTAGAGGCCCGCCGCTATTGCCTTGGTTTATGGCGGCGTTGGTTTGCAATACCTCTGGCAAATGGCGGTCAGAAACGAAAATTTGGCGGTCTATGGCACTTATAATGCCATTTGTGACTGTATTTCCTTCACCCATAGAGTTGCCTATGGCAAGCACAGCTTCGCCTACTTGCATAAGGGAGGAGTCGCCAAAACTAGCAATCCTAACGCTTGTAACGCCTTGTTGTAATGCATCTGAGCGGTTTACGGCTATCACGGCTAGGTCGGCATCGTCATCACGTCCTACGGGTATTGCGGGGATTTTTTCGCTGCCAGCAATGGATACATGCACATGGTCTGCACCCTGTATAACATGGGCATTTGTGGCTATATAATATCGCGTGGAGGTTTCGTACATAATTATACCGCTACCAGCCATCATAGGTCCGCCAAAGTTGAAATTAAAAGAGTTGCGTACGCTTGCAGGCAGTTCCGCGCTTATTAAAACGACACTAGGCTCCACCAACTGCACAAGCTCAACATAGCTTGGACGACCAGATTGAAATTGTGGATTTATGATAGGGGCAGAAATATTATCGAAAGAGAAATTTTGCCGTTCTTCGGTGTCGTCCATCAAAATAGGCAGAAAATAGCTGTCAAATAGGCGCACGCCAAGCCCGAAACCAAGCCCAAGAAATGGCGCACCAACCATGGCAAAGATAAGCACTGATGCTATAAAACGGTAAAAACTGCGGTTTTCTTTGCGCCTTTGTATTGCCTCCTCGCGGGTTTCCTCATATAATGAAGGGTCGGGAACATATGCCGTTGTGCTTGCTGTTGTATACGGCGGGACGATGACTGGCATTGTTGCTATTGGAGGTACTGGACCTGATTTGCGATAGCTGATGACAGTTGGTTCAGCCTCAGTCTCTGGTTCTGGTTCAGCCTCTATCTCCACTGATGTTTCAATAATTATTTCTTGCTCATCCCCATTAGATTTCTCTATATTTTCATCCATTTTATCTGGTAAATTTCCATATTCATCCATGTTGCACTACCTCCTATACTAAAAATTCGTTGTGCTTGTATGATATGATGTCATAATCCCGCGAAGGCTTATTTCTTGCCCATCACGAAGAATTATTATGTTTATTTCTGCTCCAATTGGTGTTTGTGATATTAATTCGCGTACTTGGTCGCTTGTTTGCACCCTTTGACCATTATAATGAGTGACTATGTCGCCTGCCAAAAGCCCAATGTCCGCTGCTGTAAAGCCACGTACGGTCTGATTGATAAATACGCCTGTTGCTGGTAAATTATGCATCTCACGTAGCTCTGGCGTAATGGTGGTGAAGGTAACGCCTAGTACAGGACGGATTATATTGCCATATTCCAAGATTTGGCTAATAATTTCAGCCGCCTCATTGGACGGTATGGCGTAGCCCATGCCCTCAGAATGTACGGAGGCAAATCTGGCGGTGTTTATGCCTATAACTTCGCCGCGGGTGTTTACTAAAGGGCCGCCGCTGTTGCCAGGGTTAATTGCGGCATCTGTTTGCATTACATTTAATACAATACCTACATCTAGTGTAATGGTTTTATTTAGCGCGGACACAATGCCCAGTGTAGCTGATTGCCCCTGACCATAAGCATTGCCAACAGCCAGCACAAAATTACCTATTTCCATAGCATCAGAATCGCCAAAGACTGCTACTTTATAATCTGTTATGCCAGCCGCGCGTAAATCCTCGCGCAATACGGATATTACGGCTAGGTCGCTGCGTTCATCGCCGCCTACAAAGCTGGCGGGTGCTGTGCGTACATCATCCAAAGATATTGTCACCATATGCGCCGCTTGTACAACATGGTAATTTGTAGCAATATATATGCTCTCGTTTGTTTCATGAAAAATCACGCCGCTACCTGCGCTGTGGCTATCCTGCATAGTGCCGCGTATCTGTTGCTGCATCACATTTATACTAACCACCGAATTATCTATAGCAGAAAAAATTTCGGCGGCATTGTTATAGGATTGAGTGGTGGTGGCTAATGCAGTGGCTGTTTGTCTATCCATTTCTGCCGCCAGACTGCTCAATATAAACTCCATTTCGCGCCGCGACACAAAATCATTGTCAGGTGTTCCGATTTGTAAACCAAGTGAAAAACTTGATACAATTATAGCACAGATTACAGCAAATGTACAAAATCTTCTGGTGAAATTCTTCATAATTTCCAACTCCTTTCGTAATTAATTACGATTATAGTCGGGATTTTTTAACAAATTATGGCGGTAATGTTATATTATTGTGAAGATTCAATTATGGCAAGCACAGTTTCTAACGCATACATACCATCAAAATTATGTATATGCAGCTGGGTGACATATTCCTCTATAGCGTGTCCGAGATGGTTTATGTTGTAGGAGAGGTCATAACTAAAACTAATGCGGGTGTTGGGCAAGCTATGAGGTCTTCTTCTATGGTGCGTATCTCCACATTGTTTTGCACTCCTCCTGTGAAAAATACTTGTGTGTTTTGTCCATCAAGATGCCAATGCGCAAAGGTATGACCATCAAGTGCAGGGTTAGCGAAAAAGTTGTCTAGCAATATTTGTAGAAAGACATCCTCGTCAAGCTCCAAACTTTCGCCTTCTAAGATAGGGCGCAAATCTTCTGCTATTTGAATGAGGTTGACACCCAATCGCCTGTAAACCACACCAAGATAGGGAAAGTAGGTTCGTAGATGGTCAATAA
The DNA here is from genome assembly GCA_009784575.1 of Defluviitaleaceae bacterium. Lineage (GTDB taxonomy): Bacteria > Bacillota > Clostridia > Lachnospirales > WRAX01 > WRBK01. The sequence goes on from WRBK01000008.1 coordinate 53,216, forward strand.
AATAGTCGAAATCTTCGAGAAATCCCTCGCGCGTTGTGTTAGTAAGCATTTCGAAAATGTCTATCGTAGTTGTCCTGCTATTGTCTTCTTATATATCATTAATTTGTTGCTCTGTATCTTCATAAATCGGAGGTGTATCTTCATTGCCTCCACAAGATTACAAGCATTGCAGTGATTGAGGTAAAAACAACCAAAGCATATAATTTTTCATAATGCTTGCCTCCTTTACCATTCTTCTATCTCTATCAATTCTGCATCGGCATTTTCTTCCATGTACCGCAGAATCTCATCCAATTGCTTTTGCGCGCGCGCCATCCCGCCAGAAAGCACTGCTATACCTATGGTTAGTGTGCGGTGCGCATCTAGCGTATCAACTTCTGCTATAGCGGCATTAAAACGATACCGTGCTTTGTCTATAAGGCTGCGGCACGCCTGCCTCTTGTCCTTTAACGAAGAGGAGTGGGGGATGTGGAATGTAAGCTTTACAGAAAGGGTGTGCATATTATTCGTTTTCCTCCAAACTCTGCATGGCTGTTTTTACGATATTATACGAAAACCCGCGGCGCATCAAATAGGCCGCGAGTTTTTGCTTTTCGTTGTGGTCGCTCAAAATACTGTCTATATCTTTGCGAGCTAGACGTTTTGTTAATGCCCTTTTAGCGGCATCTATCTCTGTTTCATTTTGTGCATCTTCGCCATTGCGCTCTAGGATAGCGGCATAGGCGGCCTGTATGTCATTTTTGCTTATGCCTTTTTGCATCAGCCCTACCACAATACGTCGCTGACCGTAGTTGTTTATACGGGTTTTGCTGTTTATGTAACTCTGTGCATAGGCGATGTCGTTGAGATATCCTTTTTCTGTAAATAGACACACCACAGAATCAATGGATTCTGGCGAAAACTCTTTTTCCTTCATTTTTTCGCGTAGCCGCTTTGTTGTGCATGACCTATAGCCTAGATAGCGCACGGCATAGTCTCTGGCGCGGTCATAGTCGTTAGCCACTATTTTTCATCCTCAGCTACAAGCCCTAGCTCTTCTATTATATTATCAATCTCGGCATCATCAAGGTCGATTGTACCCACAATCTCCTCTTCCTTTTCTTTAGACTTTTTTGAGGGCTTTTTTGCAGATTTTTCAGGCTTTTTCTTTACGTCATCGAATGTTCTTTCTGAAAGTGATGATTCATCCTTGGCTTTTAGTCCAAAATGCTCGCGTACAGCGGTTTCAATTTCTACCAAAAGCTCTGGTCGGGATGCTAATGTATCCTTTGCCTTTTCGCGGCCTTGCCCTAGACGCTCCTCGCCATATGAAAACCATGAGCCAGATTTCGCTACAATGTCTATACTGGTAGCCAAATCTAGTACATCTCCCACCTTGGATATACCCTCACCGAAAACAATGTCAAATTCGCATGTTCTAAATGGTGGCGCAACCTTATTCTTTACAACCTTAACCTTTGTGCGGTTACCGAGATGTTTGTCGCCTACCTTTATAGCCTCGCCCTTGCGGATGTCAAGGCGCACAGATGCATAAAACTTTAGTGCGCGACCACCCGTAGTTGTTTCTGGACTGCCAAACATCACGCCGATTTTTTCGCGCAATTGGTTCGTGAAAATTATTAAGCAATTGTTTTTATTTGCTATGGCTGTAAGCTTACGCAGGGCTTGACTCATTAGTCTTGCGTGCAAACCCATGTGGCTATCGCCCATGTCGCCCTCTATTTCGGCACGCGGCACAAGAGCTGCTACAGAATCTACTACGATAACGTCGATAGCAGCAGAGCGCACCATTTCTTCGGCGATATCCAGAGCCTGCTCGCCATCATCTGGTTGTGCTACATATAGCTCGTCGATGTTTACGCCCAAATTACGGGCATAAACAGGGTCTAGCGCGTGTTCGGCATCAATAAAAGCTACAACGCCACCCATCTTTTGCGCCTCCGCTATTAAATGTAATGTGACTGTGGTTTTGCCAGACGATTCTGGTCCATAAATCTCAATTATACGACCACGTGGAAAGCCGCCAAGCCCGAGCGCAATGTCCAAAGAAAGGCTGCCAGAAGGTATAGTATCTATTCCCATATTCTTTACGGCTTCGCCCATTTTCATAACACTACCCTTGCCAAAATCCTTTTCTATTTTAGCCAAGGCGGTTTCTAATGCCTTTTGTCTGTCTTCGTTCATGTTTTATCCTCCGTTATGTATGTGAATTTTTTATATACATCATTCATCCAATCCAAAATGCCCTGCGAGAGCAGCAAGAGTTTCCTCCTTTGTGTCCACATCGACATCTTCTCGAACAAGCGTAAAGAAACCGCTATTTGCAAATTCAGAATAAACTTCTTCGCCATTTACCTTTGCCATGCAGTCAAGAAAATTTTGCATAGTTTTCTCTGGGTTTTCTGACTTTGCAATCTGCTCTTTTAAAAATACTTTATCATAGTCATCACGGTCAAAAAAGTGGTCAACTGACAAGGACTGTGGAGAAAGCATTATTGCAACTTGGTTGTAATCGGTAATCTCACGAAGCACATCAATAGGGATGTTTGTATCGACTATTGTCTTTTGTGCTTGAGAAACAGCAATTAAATGCATTATCTCAAACTCCGTGACCTCGTTCTTTCCGCCGACAATCCAGTCATTGTATTCTTGCGGTGTCCTATTAATGAATTCTTGCCAACCCTTCATGGTTTGAAAGTAGCAAAGATTAGGGTGAGTTTTTGGATTTATAAGGTCTTTCGGCACACAGTCATAATTTTCGCCGCAATGAATCAAGCCGTATTTATCAGCAAGCATTTTTACCATTGTAGATTTGCCAGCGTATGAAGTGCCATTAATAAACATTACATTTTTTAAATAATGTTTCAAAATATTGTTATTTATCTGCATTTTATTTATCTCCTTTAGGTGTTTTTTGCACAACAACAAAGCCTATACAGGCTATAGATTTTGTTGTTAGCGGATTCTGTTTCCACCTACGAAGATAAAACCAAACATCTCTAGGTCACCTCTTTAAGAATTTATTTGCAATTTCTATATACTTACAGAAATCCACACCACCAAGGTTTGTTGCATCAATCTTCACAATCTCGCCGCCAATGTCAAATTCGCCGAAGTGCTGGCAGAATTTTTTGTAATCTTCAAACGTAAATTCACCCCACATTTTGTTAGCTATGCCGCGCTCTGGCAACACATCCCGTGTCATAAATCTTTCATACAACACAGCCAAGTCACCTAAAAATAAATATGTAAGGGGCTGATAATTATATCGAGCAATTAGTTCTCGTAAGGCATCTCCTTCTTTGATACCATTGTGATTTTTTTTCATCACGAAGTTTGCCTCAAGAACTAATGGTTGCCTAGTCTCCATAAATCGCTCGGCATTAAAAGCCATGGTATCAAAAGCAATCGCGCTTAATTGTTTGCTATCTGCACGGTTATTTACGGGAAAACTACGATTTAGCGCAATTTTTACCATGTCCTTGCTGAAATACGGTATGCTTAAATCTTGTGACAACCTTTCGGCAAAGGTTGTCTTTCCTGCCGCAGAATAGCCCGCTATCAAGATGATTTTTCTAGTTGACTTCATTTAACCTCCTGCGCAACATATCCATACCATGCGCCACAGCGCGGTCGCGAATGCGCTTTCTATCGCCAAAGAGCCTATGCTCTACAACCTTGCAATGCCCATTGTGGTAAAGCCCAATATAGCATAATCCAACAGGCTTTGTGTCTGTGCCGCCATCTGGCCCTGCTATACCAGTGAAGCTTATGGCGATATCGGTATTTGCGGACTTTGCCGCACCTTCTGCCATCTCCCTAGCGACTTGCTCGCTGACAGCACCATATTTTGCCAAAGATTGCGAGCTAACGCCTAGTCGCGCAATTTTAGAATCATTGGAATAACACACCACGGATTCGCAAATAATGCGGCTAGCACCAGCAACATCAATAATGGCGGCAGCAAATGCACCACCTGTAATGGATTCTGCTGCTGCCAATGTCAAACCAAGCTCGGTCATGCGGCTAACTATGATTTGGGCAAGGGTGTCATCATCTTCACCATAAATATATTCACCAAGCCGCTCATACAGCGTATCAGCGACAGGTATCATCATATCTCTTGCTATCATTTCATCAGCTGACTTGGCAGATATGCGAAGAATGCATTCGCCTGCGCGGCTAGTAGCATATGGTGCAATAGTGGGGTTTGTTTGGTTTTGTAAGATATCTGCTATTTTGTCCTCCATAGCAGATTCGCCTATGCCCACAAGGTGCAATGTACGTGAAACCAAGATACCATCAGAAAAAGTAGTCAAATATGGTCTCACATGAGTGTCAAACATAGCCTTCATCTCACGCGGAGGACCAGGTAATAATATACATATTTTGCCATCTTGCTCTATGATGCAACCAGGTGCCGTTCCATTAGGATTGCTTAATATATGCGACCCACGCGGAAAAACGGCCTGCTTGCGGTTGTTTTGGGTCATATTATGACCAATTCGGCTAAAAAATTCAGAAATTTTAGCAAGAGATTTTTCATCTAAATCCATTTCTAGCCCAAAATAAGCCGCCGCTGCTTCTTTTGTAATATCATCCGCGGTAGGTCCAAGCCCACCCGTCACAATAACGGCATCACTACGAGAAAAAGCCTCACCATATGCGGCTTGAAGGCGGTTCATATTATCGCCGACCACCTCATGACGATATACATTAATGCCGATATTTGCCAGTTCTTTTGCCAGCCATGCGGCATTTGTATTGACAATATCACCAAGTAAAAGTTCTGTGCCAACGGCAATTATCTCTAAATTCATGTTCTTAACACCCCGATATTTTTACGAATATAGTCTATAGCGGAGATTACAGCGAGCGCCACGGCGGCGTAGATAAGGATAGTACCCGCGATATCCAAAAATTGGTTGGGTAGGTCTGCTAAAACTACAGGTATCATTATCATCTGTACTACGGTTTTTGCTTTACCCCATATACTTGCGGCTATCACGGTATTCTTAGTTGCTGCCACCATGCGTACGCCAGAAATCAAAAATTCGCGAGATTCTATTAGTATTAGCACCCATGCGCCAATATCACCAAGCATAACCATATAAACCATAGCGGACATCACAAGGATTTTATCTGCCAAAGGATCCATAAATCTGCCAAAATCGGTAGAGAGATTGTATTTTCGGGCGATAAAGCCATCCAACCAATCTGTTATGGAAGCTAGTATGAAAATACCCATAGCAATGAGCCGTGCTGTTTCAGGGGGCAGGGGAATGTTTTCTAGCATTCCCGCTTGTAGCACAAGGATGAAAAAAGGTATCATGCATACGCGGGCTATCGTTAGTTTATTTGGCAAATTCATGTGGCTACCCCTCCGATTAAGTCATATTCTGTGGCGTTTTCTATGTAAACACTAACGAAACTACCTGTTTCTAGTGATTTTTCACTTTGGACATACACCAAACCGTCAATATCAGGCGCATCGCTGTAGCTGCGTCCAAAAAACATCCCATCTTGCCTGCCTTCTACCAGCACCTCTATAGTATTGCCGATTTTTGACTCAAGAATATCTGCTGAAATATCTTGCTGTATTATCATTAGGCGGTCCGCTCTGGCTTGTTTGGTTTTTTCTTCTAAATGACCATCTAGTTTGTCTGCGGGTGTACCCTCTTCGCGAGAATATGCAAATACGCCAAGCCTATCAAAACGCATCTCTTTCACGAAATTGTATAGGTCAATAAAATCCGCCTTAGTTTCACCTGGGAAACCCACGATTAGTGTTGTGCGCAGGGTTATATTTGGTATGGCATCGCGCAACTTTGTAATTATTGAACGCAAATCCTCCTGCTTGCTATGTCGTCCCATCAGCTTCAATATCTTGTCTGATGCATGTTGCATGGGCATGTCTATATATGGTAAAACCTTTGGGTTGCTTACCATCTCCGCTATCAAATCATCATAAATATGTTCTGGATAGCAATATAGTAGGCGTAACCAACGTATACCATCAATTTTGGATATATCATTCAGAAGTTCATGCAAGACCTGCCGACCATAAATATCCGTGCCATAAAGCGTAGTATCCTGCGCTATTAACACAAGTTCCTTTACACCCTGTGCCGCCAGCGTTGCTGCTTCATCTATCAGAGACTGCATAGTGCGGCTACGATATGGTCCGCGAATGGCAGGAATGGTGCAATATGTACAATGCTTGTCGCAACCCTCGGCTATCCTCAGATACGCATAATGGCTAGGAGTGGACAAAATCCGCTTATGATGCAGATTTTCGTCTGGTCTATGTGCATCTGTTGCATCGTAATCTACAAAACGCGTAAAATTATCGCCAAAGGCGGCTAACATCACATCGGCTATTTGATGATATTCTTGCACGCCTAAAATAGCATCCACATCAGTGTTTTCGTCAAAAAGCTTCTGCTTGTATCTATGTGCGGCACAGCCAGTAACAATAACGGCGCGGCAACGCCCGATGTGTTTTTGCTCCAAGGCACGCGCTATTTCTTCTTTAGCCTCCGTCACAGCATCTTGCAAAAAGCCGCAAGTGTTTACGATAATTGCGGCGGCATCTTCTAAATTTGATGTGAACACACAACTTTCGCCTGCTAATAGCCCAAGCATAACTTCGGCATCCACACGGTTTTTATCACATCCTAGAGATATCAAGGCGACTTTTACGCCGCTTAGTTTTGACATAATTCCTACTCCTAACATACTTTTTATCTTGGCTTGTATCTGCCGCGATATTCTAGCTTAGCAATATTTGAATATTTCAAGATAAAATCGGATTTTGCTCTTGTGTAGCCACCTCTTTCATGCTTAAATTTTTTCAATAGACTCAACTTTAGCCGCATCTGGGTATGCAATCAGGTAGTTCCGAAAATACAATTCATCCCAATCCCCAGCATACCCAACATGGAGATGATACACTTTTTCAGCAAATCCATCTCGTGTATATCCTTTGCAAAACTTCATCTTCAGTGGGCCATTTTCTTGTTGCATAAGCCCCCGTCCGATTTTCGTTAAGTTGTTGGTCAGTTTGGTCATATCGCAATATCCGTCAATCTCCAACAGTATATCTATTGTGGGTTTGGAAATTAGCCCTGCAATTGCACTGCTGCCTGTATGGTTTATGCGTACGATATTTTCGGACTCTACAGCATCTAGGCTGTGTTGATTTTCGTCTTCATACCAGTCTGCACACTGTTAGTTTTTTCATAGCCTGAAACATCCTTGCAATCAATAATTATGAATCTTTGCGCCTCTCTAAATACTCTCTGTGCTGATAGCTCGTCATCAGCACCTTGCGTGGTTTTGCGCCATCTTCTGGCCCTACGAACCCACGAGCCACAAGTTCTTCCATCATACGAGCCGCACGGTTATATCCTATCCTAAAGCGGCGTTGTAGCATAGATGTGCTGGCTTTCTCGCGCTCTACAATAAAGGCTATAGCCTCTTCTATCAGTGGGTCGCTGTCGCCTGTAGCATCAAGCCCCTCGGGCAGTGCAGTAATTTTTTCTATCATTTCCTCGTCATACAGCACGTCATCCTGCTTAATAAAGTTTACAATATTTTCCACTTCTTTATCGGAAATAAAGCAACCCTGTATGCGTTGCGGTTTGGAAAGTCCCACGGGTGAAAACAGCATGTCACCTTTACCCAGCAGTTTTTCCGCACCTGTCATATCCAATATGGTACGGCTATCGGTACCAGATGACACAGCAAAAGCAAGACGGCTAGGTACATTAGCTTTTATAAGCCCTGTGATAACATCCACGGACGGCCGCTGGGTGGCTATAATAAGATGTATGCCTGCCGCGCGCGCCTTTTGTGCAAGGCGACATATGGACTCTTCCACCTCTTTGCCACAGGTCATCATCAAGTCTGCTAACTCATCAATTATTATCACAACTTGCGGTAAGGTAGGCTCATTCTCAGCGGATAAGTAGGCATTATAGCCCATGAGGTCGCGCACCTTAGCCAGCGCGAACTTTTCGTAACGTTCGTCCATTTCGCGCACGCCCCAAGCCAGCGCACCACTTGCTTTTTTAGGGTCTGTTACCACAGGTATCAACAAATGTGGTATACCGTTGTAAATAGAGAGTTCTACTACTTTAGGGTCTATCATCAACAGCTTAACTTCGGCAGGGCTTGCCTTGTAGATTAGGCTGGTTATCAGCGTATTAATACACACGGATTTACCAGAACCTGTGCTACCCGCTATTAGTAAGTGGGGCATTTTAGCAATATCAGAAATCACAATATTGCCAGCAATATCTTTGCCCATCGCAAATGAAAGTTTGCTTGGCGCATCCCAAAATGCATTATCGTCCACAACCTCGCGTAAAAACACGGCTTGGGTCTCTTTGTTTGGGATTTCGATACCAACCACAGATTTACTAGGTACGGGAGCTTCTATGCGTATGCCAGATGCCGCCAAATTCAATGCCAAATCATCCGCTAACCCAGAAATTTTGCTAACCTTAACACCAGCACCAGGCGAAAGCTCGTATCTTGTTACAGTAGGTCCCTTAGAAACCTCCACAACACGTGCAGATACACCAAAGGATTGCAGGGTCTCTTCTAATTTCTTAGAATTTTCTAAAATCTGGGCGCGAGAGCTTAATGATGGTTGGTATGTATTTTCGTTGAGCAGCTCCACGGGCGGAAAAACATATTCGGTGGGTTCTCCTAAATCTATTTTGATGTCATTAACATCAGCTTTAGATACGATTTGTGGGCTAATATGACTGATAACGCCGTCACCATGGTTTGAAATGTCGGATTCGTCATTCAAATTCGCCGTTTCTGGCTGGTATCCCTCTATTATGCCTTTTACATTTATTGTGATTTCTTCTTGTTCAGGCTCTATTTCTGGAGTGGCAACTGGTGGAGTGGTACGCATAGGCTTGGGTGTCACAGACTCTTCTGGCAAACAGATTTCGATTTCATCCTCGAAAGCATCTTCTTCTAATGTGGGTGAAATTACTACATTTGTTGGTGCTTTTGGTCTTGCTTCTAGCCTATGCTCTGGTCTCCTGCCCTTTATCGCATCCGTAGGAACAATAATTGAGCCTAACTCATCCCTTTCTGGTACGAAACGGTCGCTTTCTGATAATTCCACGTTTACAGGGAGCTTGGTTCGTGTGGCATATTCGTAGTTAGGTTCTTCAAAATTTTTATGTTTTTGGTAAAATAATAGCGAATCTGGGTCTTCTTCAAGCTCTTCTCCCTCATCCTCATAGATATCAATTCGTTTTGCGGCTCTTTTTTCGCGAACATTATCTGTGGCATCTTTTGCGGAAAAGTACCCTTTTTGCAATGCACCAAATAGCGAACGCCCCGTTATTTGCATAATTAATATCGAAGAAGAGGTGATGAATAGAATATATGTACCAGGGACTGTAATAAGCGTTATAAATAATCGGCTAAGAGCCGCACCAAACAGCCCGCCATTTGAAACGCCGCCATTAAGATATATATGCCCAATGTATTGCCACGCACTTATTTCGTCTTCCAATTGTGATGGGCCAATCATATGAGCAATACTGATAAGCAATAAATAAACCACGCCACTCATAATCAATTTTGATTTTGGTAGCCCATGTGCTTTGCCTGCAAACAAAATACCACCAAAAAGCAGAGCGAATATGGGTAGCAAAAACGCACCAATACCGAAGAGACCGAGCAAAAGGGAGTTTACAAGCCGTCCAATAAGCCCTGCATCTTCCATAAAAAGGCTAACCAATACCAAAATTGCCGCGGCAATAATAATTATGGCGGTAATTTCATTCCGAATGGTATTTTGAGGAGGCTTTGCGTTATTTTTTTTCGTTCCCACATTTTTCTTTTTGCTACCTTTTTTTGATGCCATAAACCTATCTCCATTTCCAAAAAATTTTCTCGTCTTGATAATCATAATATAAAATGATATAATATTCAAGATGCAAATGTATTTATTGTGATTTTTGGAGGGAAAATGCAAGAATTCTATAGGAATAACAAGGTGTTTATAGATAAACTATTACTGCTGGCGACGATTGCCGCCGTTGTTGTTGCGGCTGTTTTCGTTGCAGGCTATATTGTGCCTTTCGTTGCAGGCTACATTATTAGCCTCATTCTATCGCCGCTTGTAGGTTTTTTGCGCAACAAATTTGGTATACACAGGGGTATCTCTACTGCTTTTTTAATATTAGGACTTTTAACTGGCATTTTCTTCTTGGGCTATTTTCTTGTGGGGCTTGTCGTTGCTGAGGCACAAAATTTCACAGAAGATATCTATATTTATATAGAAACCGCTCAAGTGATTTTGGAAAATGCTATGATAAGTATACAAAATATGCTGGGTGGCGTGGGTTTTGATATAGACTTCGATGTATTGCTGACCCAATTATGGGTGCTTGTAACAGACCTATTAAGAGGATTTATACAAGACGGCACCTTTATCACGGCTATTCCTGTTGCTATTTTGCGTGTCATCATTGCCATTGTTTCCGCATTTTTCTTTATCAAGGACAAGGAGCTGATAAGCGAAAGCATAGCGCGGCTTTTTCCTAAGCGGCTTGTGGCGCGGTATCGTATAGTGAGACATGGTCTAGTAAGGGCTTTGGTAGGCTATATGAAAGGTCAGCTCATCGTTATGATGCTTGTATCTAGCGTGTGCATTATTGGTCTGCTTATTATAGGCTCAGAATACGCGCTTCTTATCGGCATAGGCATAGGCATATTTGACCTCATACCCGTTTTTGGCGCAGGCGGAATACTCATCACATGGGCTGTGTATCATTTTATTGCTGGCAATATTTCTTTTGGCATAGGGCTTTTGGTGATATATGGCGTGGTGTTTTTAACACGGCAGATGCTGGAGTCGCATGTGGTAGGCGAGCAAATAGGCATACATCCTATTATCCTGCTTATGAGCGTATACGTAGGTATTTTTACTATGGGTGTTGTAGGTATTTTTGCTGGTCCGCTTATTGTAGTTATAGTAAAAACCATTATGGAAGCAAATTTTACGACGTATACAGAAGATGTGAAAGTTAGTACAAGGCAATTTGTGCGGAAAAAACGATAGAGGTTGATATAGATGCGTTTTGTGAGAATGAAAGATTGCAAGGCTGGAATGATTGTGGCACGGGCAATATATGGCGAATACGGCGTTTTGCTGCTAAGCGAAGGACATACATTAAGCAACCGTCATATCTACGCGCTGGGGCAGCATGGCTATCCTGGTCTGTATATACACGACGAACATTCTGAGGGGCTAGAGATTGAAGATGTTATCGTTAGTGATACGATGCGCCAGAATGCCATTAATGTTGTTAAAGAAATGTTTGACAAAGGCGCAAATGTGCTATATGTGAAAAATCAAGAGATGTACAAAGCTGTTAGCAATGTTGTATACGATATTGTAGACCATATTTTTGAGACCAATCCCGCCGTTATTAATGTGCCTTTGCTAAAAAACTTCGACGAATATACATACCAACATAGCGTGGATGTAGGAATACTAGCCATTATGCTTGGCAAAAAAATGAAGATGACACGTAGCGAAGTGCTAGATTTAGGAAAGGCGGCATTTTTTCATGATATCGGCAAGATGTTTATACCAAAGTCCATCCTTAATAAAAATGGCAAACTCACGCGTGAAGAATTTAATGTAATGAAAAAACATCCAGCACTTGGATATGACTTTACCAAAGAGATTTTGCATCAACCAAATGTTATAAATCGTGCTGTTTTACATCATCATGAAAGATATGATGGCACGGGATATCCTTATGGTCTGAAGGGTAAGGCCATACCGCTATTTTCGCAGATAATCTCTGTTTCGGATGTTTTTGATGCCATGGGTTCTTCGCGTGTTTATAAAAAAGCGCAGCTTACCACAGAGGGCTATGAATATATTATGGCAAGCGCAGGAAGGCAGTTTGACCCAATGGTCGTGGAGCTTTTTACAAGAACGATTGCGCCATTTCCTGCGGGGCTTACAATTAGATTGTCAAATGGCTTGCACGCTGTGGTTGTACGTAACAACCCAAGTTTTATGATGCGCCCGCTTGTGCGTGCCTATGACCCTGATGACCCAGGGTATTATGAATATATCAATCTTTCTGATGACATGAGTGCGCTTGATGTTACTGTCATTGGCGTTGTATAAACTTTATGAAATATAGAAGGAGGAAATGAATATGTTAAATTTTTCGTTCAAAAGAGCTACAGAATATGTTTTTGGCAAGGGCGTTGAGACCAAAGCGGGTGAAATGCTAAAGAAATATGGCGCAACAAAGGTACTTGTACATTACGGGCAGGGCAGTGTGGTGCGTAGTGGGCTTTTGGCGCGTGTCGAAGACAGCATAAATGCTGTGGGAATACCGTATGTGTCGCTTGGTGGTGTTCAACCAAACCCTGTGGACAAGCTTGTTTATGAAGGCATAGAGCTATGCCGCAAAGAGAGTGTGGATTTCGTGATAGCTGTTGGCGGCGGCTCTGTAATAGATTCTGCAAAGGCTATAGCCGCTGGCGTGCTATTTGGTGGCGATTTTTGGGATTTCTATAGTGGTAAAGCAGAGATGACAAAGGCTCTGCCTATTGCTACGGTGCTTACCATACCTGCGGCGGGCTCTGAGGGTTCGCCATCCACTGTGATAAACAAAATAACTGGTGATGGGCCTATAGAAAAGCGCGGCAGTGGTGGAGATTGTGTTGTGCCTACATTTTCGCTGCTTAATCCAGAGCTTAGCTACACATTGCCGTCGTATCAAACAGCTTGCGGTGCAGTAGATATTATGGCGCATGTTATGGAAAGGTATTTCACGAACACGCCCGATGTGGAAATTACCGATAGGCTTTGTGAGGCTGTATTGCTGACTGTGATAAAACACGCGCCAACTGCCATAGCGCAACCAGAGAATTATGCTGCAAGGTCCAATATATATTGGGCAGGTACTGTTGCGCATGACGATAGCATAGGGCTTGGGCGCGAGGGTGACTGGGCTACGCATCTTATGGAGCATGAGCTTTCGGCTCTTTATGGTGTGGCGCATGGCGCAGGGCTTGCTGTCATGTTTCCTGCTTGGATGGAATATGTATGCGAGCAAGACCTAGACCGCTTTGTGAGATTTGCGAAAAATGTATGGAACATAGATTGTGAAGGCGATAAAAAGGCAACAGCCATGAAGGCTATATTGACCATGAAAGATTTCTTTAAGTCGCTCGATATGCCTACAAGCTTTGCCGAGCTAGGTGCCAAGAAAGAAGATATAGATAAACTTGTAGAAATTTTGTTTAAGGGCAGTGGGGGCAAACCCATCGGTGGCTTTGTTAAGCTTGCAGAAGAAGATGCACGCAAGGTTTATGAGATAGCGGCAAGATGATGAGGGTAGTGGAAATGCCTGATGGGCGTGTTGTCATATGTGACGGCAAAGAGGTCGTTATAACAGATGGTCAGTCTGCTCTTGATTTTATTGCAAGCGTTGCCTATGAGTATGAATGCAATAAAATCGTTGTAAACAAAGAGGCTATCTGTGAAGACTTTTTTGACCTATCCACGGGCATAGCGGGTGATGTGGCACAGAAATTTGTGAATTATCATATTCGCTTTGCTATTATGGGTGATTTTTCGGAACATGATAGCAAATCACTTAAGGATTACATTTTTGAATGTAATAAGCGTGGACCGTTGTATTTTGTTGGTGGTGAAGAAGAAGCTTTGAAGAAACTATGAAACTTAATAAAACCCCGTCGAAGATAGTGCCTCGGCGGGGTTTTTGTATAGCGTAAATCTTGCTATCTTCTTACATAGCGATAAGTTTCACTTGAGTCGAGAACATTGGTCAGGGTTAGGTCGTTGCCGTTAAGAGTATAATACCATTCAAGCGGGAAGAAGCAATTATTGCCACAAATAATTGGTGTAAGGCAGTAAGAGAAGATGCCATTTCCCGACCACCATCTAAGCTCAAAAAGGTCACTCAACATGCCTGTGCCATCAGCGTTCAATATATAGAATGGCGTACCTAGATAGTTCCATGTGCCAGCCAAATTTGATTGCGGGGCTGGCGTAGGAGCTGGTGTTGGTGTGGGCGTAGGAGCTGGTGTAGGCTGCACCGCCACAGCCCCCACACCCTCTGTGGTCAATATGACCATATTCTCTGCACCATCAAAGTCAACATCAAAACCTGCTATATCTGCAATAGCACGAACAGGTAGGAATGTACGAC
>WRBK01000009.1 GCA_009784575.1 Defluviitaleaceae bacterium
AACAAAAAATCGAGATTGGCTTCCGCCTTTCTCGACTTTTTTTCGGGCTTAATCAGACAGCCCCTTTTCGTCAGATGCGCAATGCAAATGATGTAAAGTTTTGTCTGATGGACTTGCATCTGAGACCACCAAGTCTGGGTTGCTTTGCCGCATACTTTCAAGTGATGATTCAAACACTGCTAACTTCTGATAAGTGGTAAAATTTAGACTATCCAAATATTGTAGTGCTGCATCACAGTGGAATCTCGCCACATCTTTTTGAATCTGCTTGCAGATTTTTTCATCTTTTGGATAGTAGATTATTGCTTCTTTAAACATTTGACGTTCACCTCCTTGTGTTTGGGATTTTAGATGACTCCCCATTTGATGGCGTAGGGCATAACTGAGTATTTCTCGCAATCGCAATTACCTCAAAAAAATCCGTTCCCAAAACTTCTTTGTCATGCGGGCTTTACCTTGCTCCCATTTCTTGATTTGCTCCTTTGTTATATCAAAGTGTGCCGCAAATTCTGCTTGGGTCATTTTCATTTTGTTGCGCAACGCCTTCACTTGATGTGCTTGTCCATCGCGAAGAAAGGTGTTGTAATCATCCACTAGGTCAGTAGCCTTCACTTTGAGAAATTCTGCGATTCTCTGCAGCGTATCATACGGATAGTAATCCCGCCCATCTTCTTCATATGCACTATAGGTCGTTCGCTCTATCCCCACATAGTCCGCTACCTCACGTTGCAACAACCCATTTCTGTGCCGATAATATCGTAGCTTATCCGCTATAGTGATAAAATTTACCGGGTCATCACTCCCAATATTCACTTTTTCCGCCTCTGCCAAAAAGTGCGGTCGCAAGAACGGAAAGCTGTGAATATACAACGGCGCATACCTTACCCCACTGTTTGAATGGCATACCATTACATATAATTGGCTGTTGATGTTGCAAAAAACGTGCCATTTGCCCTCAAAGGAGGCCTTTTTCCCAACTTCTAGCTCAAAATTTTCAAAAAGAGCCGTTAAGCCCCTATAGCATTTTCTATACATCTAGAGCAATAAGTGGCCAGCTTCGTACCTTTTTCGCTATTAAAGCTTCCTATGCCCTTTATCAGCCCTATGGAGCCTATGGAGATTAGGTCTTCTGTATCGGGGTGATTGTATTTTTTAACTATATGGGCAACGAGGCGCAGGTTATGTTCTATGAGAATATCCTTTGCGTGGGCTTTTTGAGCTTTGTCACCGCTTTCGTACATGGCGATGTAGCGTTTTTCATCTTCTGGTGAAAGTGGCTTAGGAAAAGAGCTGACGGCGGCATTGGAGTATTCTTGTCTTTTTGTGTTTTTCTTCCCTCTCTTAGGAAAATTTCCCATGATGCACCTCCCACATAACACGCGCTTTGTCCTCATATCGCATTATGTACCCTTGTCAGCGTGAGCGGTGCAACAAAAATAGAGAGCAGTGTATTTGACACCACTCTCCATCATATGCTTGCAGACTTCCTATTTGTGTTTGTATGAAAAAATTTTCATACAAAGCAAAATATCAATCCACATTAATCGTAAAATCTTGCGTAAATGCCGCACTTGGAGATGAACCATTTGTTATAGTCGCCCTCACTGTCACCGTGCCAGCAGAGGTTGTGTTAAGCATACTACCGCTTATGCTAGCTCCCGTTGTACCCGCACTTTGCACACTCCATGTAATAGTTTGATTTGTGGCATTGGCAGGCATCACAGTTCCCCATAGTCCAAGCGGAACTCCAGCTGTTGCATTCGTCGGCACACCCGTGATGCCTGTAACAGGTATATGCGAAGGCGGCGGTGCTGTAACTGTAATATTGAATGTAGGCGTAACCGTATGACCACATATGTTGCACACCACCGTAGCCATTACAGCCACCGTACCCGCAGATGTGGCATTTAAGGTGCTGCCACTTATCCAAGCACCTGTTGTTCCTGGGTTTGACACACTCCATGTTACATTGGCATTCGCCGTTGCTGGGGTTACAGTACCCGTAAGCGCAAGTGGTGTTCCAGCTTCCATGCTATTTGGCACACCCGACAAACCTGTAGGGTCTGTGCAGGCCGCGGCAATATTAATTGTAAAGATTCGATTTGATATCACAACCTCCACATTGCGTATATTACACATCAAAGTGGCTGTCAAGGTGGCTGTCCCCGCAGTTGTTGCAGTTATCGTAGTGCCGCTGACAGTAGCTGCCCCTGTAGCACTCCATGTTATGGTGTGAGCCGTAGCATTTGATGGAGCAGACACACTAGTAACTATACTATGCGTTGCACCCACTGTCATGTTACTTGGTATATTCTGGCTTATAGCAGTCGCAGGTACAAAAGATGGCGCAATAGTGATGCTGATAGGGGCATTTGTAAATACCACAGTATTGCAAGATGTGCATGTTACTGTAGCTGTCAAAGTAGCTGTACCAGCCGTGCTACCCGCCGTTATCACATTCCCGCTTACCGTAGCCGCTCCTGTAGCCGTCCATGTTATAGCATGTGCCGTGGCATTTGATGGGGTGGACACATTGGCGGTTATAGTATGCGTTGCGCCTGTTTGCATGGTTGATGGCACATTATGGCTTATTGCCGTTGCGTGGGTACAGCCTGAAATCACCGAGATGTTGGCAGTCTGGGTAAAGTTGCTACCTTGCCCAAGACCGTTAATAACAGTTGCTAAAACTGTGATGCTGCCCGATGTTCCAACGTTAGTGTTTAGCGTATTTCCACTTATTGTAGCTCCTGTCGCTCCTGCGTTTTGCACGCTCCAAACAATAGTTCTGTTCGTAGCATTATCTGGCAAGGCCAAGCTAGGCAAGGTAATAGGTGTGCCTGCGGTTTTTGATGATGACACAGTAGGTATGCCTGTTACAGGCACATTGGCTACATTTATGCTAAAATCTTGAATAAAGTTTTGTGGAGGTGTTATGGATACGCCATTTGTTATGGTCGCCCTTACCGTCACCGTACCCGCACTTGTAGTATTGAGCGTACTGCCGCTTATACTAGCCCCTGTACCGCCAGCACTTTGCACACTCCATGTTATGGCTTGGTTTGTAGCATTCATCGGCACTGTGCTACCCGATAGGCTTAGCGGCACGCCAACCGTGGCCGTTGTCGGCACGCCAGTAATATTTGTAACAGGAATATGAGGAGCTGTCACCACAATGCTAAAATCTTGGGTGAAATTGCCTGTAGGCAAGCCATTTACAATAGTAGCGCGTACCGTGACTGTACCAGCATTAGGCACACTAAGCACATTGCCGCTTATGGTAGCTCCCGTTGTACCCGCGCTTTGCACGCTCCATGTTATATTTCTGTTTGTGGCATTGACAGGCATTACCGTACCACCAAGAACCACCGTGCCAGTGCTTGCTGTCGTAGGAATATCCGTAATATTGCTAACCCCAACAATGCCGACCACTATGTTAAAGTCTTGAGTATATGCAACACCATTTCCTGCACCGCCTGCTATGGTAGCTCGCACCGTTACAGTGCCAGCATTTGGTGTGGTTAGCGTATTCCCGCTCACTGTAGCACCTGTAGTGCCTGGGTTTGTCACAGACCATACTATGGTTTGATGTGTGGCATTGGCAGGCACAACCGTACCCGTTAAGGCTATGGATGTTCCTACAAGAGCTGTTGTTGGCACATTTGTAATATTTGTCACAGGAACTTCTTGTGTACCCCATTGAGCATAGAGCGTGATATTTGCTTGAACATTAGATATTACAGCTCCCGCAACAAAACTCGTACCGTTGCCCTGAGCCTGTGTATTCCAGCCAGTAAACACAAAACCTGTGCGATTAAAGTTATTTGCCAGCACTACATGATTTTGACCCTGAACCACCGTAATAGCCGCCATATTGCCTGTGCCGCCATTTGCGTTATATGTTATCGTATGGCTTGGTGGCGGACCAGTAGAGACAGTAAGTATCACAGGCGCATCACCTGGCCAGCGCGTACCAGCACTCGGGCTTTGGCTGATAATATTGTTTGCCGCAACGGTTGTGCTAGATGCCTCTGTTATCTCCACGGTCAGCCCCAATCCGCGCAGGGTATTTTCAGCATTGGTTCTGGTTTGACCGATTACATTAGGCACAACAACATCAGATGGTCCATCAGACACCACCAACGTTATTGTATCCCCACGGAAAGCAGTGCCGCTATTTGGTGTTTGAGATATTATTTGATTCGCTTCTATATCGCTATGCTCTCTAGTAATTGATAAATTAAATCCATGTGTTGCCGCCCATGCCTGAGCAGATGCGAGCGTTCCCCCTTGATGGTTTGTAATAGTTATAGGCTCGCGACCACTGCTAACAACAAGATTGACCACATGATTCGCCAGCACCTCTGTTCCTGCCGCAGGGGATTGAGAAATTACATTACCCTCTGGCACGCTATCATGATAAGCCATAGATATATTCGACCTAAGATTAGAACCAAGGGCATTTTCCGCATCTGCTTGCGACATTCCAACAGTATTGGGAACAGTGAAAGTAACTTCGCCGCCCGCGCTAACAACAATGGATACGCTTTGACCTCTCGTAACCATTGTTCCAGCTGTTGGGTTTTGTCTTATCACATTGCCTTTGGCTACAGTTGTGCTGGTTTCAAAACTCACGGTTACCATAAGACCAAGCTCGCCCAACCGCGCTCTGGCTTCCGCCTCGCTTGTGCCCGTAAGTTGCGGCAAGGATATAGGCGCACCACCAGTAGATATTACAATGGCAATGTCTGTACCATGCACTTGTTGTGTGTCTGCCGCAGGGCTTTGTGATATAACATTTCCACTTATTACCGATTCGTCTGTAGCCGTAGTAACACTCACTGAAAACCCAAGCGCACGCAATGCCTGCTCGGCTTCCGCTTGGCTTCTAAATTGCACATTTGGCACAAGTGCCATTTGCACACCAGATGATACAACAACGCTCATGGGATTATCCGTCATTTCCCTTGTGCCAGGTATCAAAGACTGAGAAAGTACAGTACCCGCAAGCTCACTTCCATAGCGTCTCTCTATTACCTCTATAGCAAAGCCCGCCGCATACGATGCCGCCATGGCATCTTCAAACATCATACCAACCACATCTGGCACATCAGACATAAACGGGTCAGGGGAATCTGGGTCAGGACCTCTGGATATAGTCAGCCTAATTTCGACGCCAAGAGGATGCGCGCTGCCACCTTCGATATTTTGAATAGCAACATTCCCTGCTACAATAAAGCGGCTATAGTCATAGAGCCTACGCACAGTAAAGCCAAGGTTTTCAAGCTCTTGCTGGGCTTCGTCCGCATCTGTTCCTACTACGTCTGGTACAAGACCCATTTCTGCCCCGCCACTAACAGTAATAGCAACCATGGAATTGGTTTCAACAACGCTACCCGCAGCTAAATCTTGGTCTAGTACAAAATCCGCAGGAATGATAAGCGAAAATTCCCTGCCAACTATCAAATATTGTAAATTCGATTCTTCTACTCTTGTCCTTGCATCACTCAATGCTAAATTAATAAGCGATGGCACGCGCGCCATGCCTTCAGGCACAATATCTGGCGTAGCAAAGCCAAAAACCCCGAAAGCCAAGAGCGTAACAGTAGTAGTAATAGACAATGCCGCGGCTGCAACCGCTCCTTTGGCCCACTTAGGCCACTTGCCTATATCAAAAACACTAACTTTTTGACCACGTCTTTTTGTTGCAGAATCTTCTAGCTCATTGGCAAATGTAGCAACATCAGGGGTTCTGTCCTCTATGCGCACATTCAGAGCATTCATAATGGCATTTTCTTGACCCTTGCTAACGCCCTTTGAGTATAACTTAATAGGTTTTAGCGGGTCTTTTTTGCCATTTTCTAGTTGCATTCTACGCTCCATAGCATCTGGAGGCACAACACCAGTTAGCATATGGTAAAGCAAAGCTCCAAGCCCATATACATCCGTATGCGCACCCAAGTCGCCACTGCTACGGTATAGCTCTTCTGGCGAAAAACCCTGCTTGACCACAACAGACAAGCTTCGGCTATGAGATGTGGTAACATGGCGATATGCCGCAAAATCTATAAGCTTTGCACGCCCATCATTTGTCACAAAAACATTAGAAGGAGCAATATCCAAATGGAAAATACCCGCGCTATGCGGCGTTTGCAGAGACCGTATAAGAGGCAACATAAAATCAATAGCCGCAGCAGGTTCAAATTTTATATTCGCATGACCATCGGTAAGCCTATGCTCCAAAAGACCGCCTTTAATGTGTTCCATAACAATATAGGCGGTGTTGTTTGCCTCAAACACGTCAAAAATCTGTACAAGGCCACCTTCACCGCGCAAAGCACTGATGCGCTTGCCTTCTTCAATAAATTTAACCAGACCATCATGGAATTGTTTTTGCTTTTTGGTATCGCTAAATACGGTAATCTGCGCTTGCCCAGGTACACGTGTAGAAAATTCCGCTGGTAAATATTCCTTTAGGGCAAATTGCTTATCGCCTTCTCTGCTATAGCAAAGATATGTAGCACCAAAGCCCCCAAAGCCTATGACACCTCCCACCACATAATTATCCAACAAAACAGTACCCTCAGCCAAGTATAGGGAGGGGTCTTCGCTCTTGGCGGCAGATACTGCGGATACGGGCATTTCGAATGATATATCTGACAAAGTCTCTTCTTGCTGCATTTCTTGCTCAGTCACTTGTGGGGCATCCGTAGGCATAACATCCGATACAGCCTCAACCAAAGCTTCACCGCATTTCTGGCAAAACTTCTTGGCTTCGTCATATTGCAAATTGCAATTGCTACAAAATTTCATCTTCTCACCCACTCTCATATCTTAAAAATCAAAATCATCTATATTATCAAAGAAATCTGCAAATTCAGTAAAAACTTCTGTGAAGGTTTTAAGAGCCGCTTGATTTATTGGAAATAGCCCGCTTTGCGCTTGTATATGAAGGGCATCTTGGGCATTTTCGCTCAGCATAAACTCTAAAAAGCGACGCTTTGCAGCAAGCTCGTCCCTGCCGCTATCTACAATGCTAAACATGCCACCAAAAGCGGCTGGTACTTGTGGCATATCTAGCCTAACCAACCTATATGTACCAGCAAAAACCGCCTGAATATCGCCAAAGGCTGATGTTTCTGCAAACAAAGCCCCTGCCTGTCTCTGCATAAATTCTTGCTGTGGCACATGTGAAACATTACCAAAAACGCTTATAAAAGCCGTTTCTCTTCCATATTGGACGGCTATGCGGCTGTTTTCTGCGGGCATGGATGCTAAAAGTGCAGTCAAATCTGTTATTGTGTTTCCCATGTAATTTGAGATGTCGGTATTGACGAACACACATGTGGCCACAAAGCCTGTCGGTATCTGATTCCTGTTTGGAAAGAAGCGTGTATACGCATCCAAGAAATAGCTATCATCACCCACTCTATTTGCAACAGAATTTAAATCCACTGTAGCAGCAAGTATGGTTTGGTTAATATTATCAGATTCAAATATCACAGGTCTGCCTTGGCCTATAGCTATCTCTACCTCTATTGCGAATAGCTCCTCTTCTATGCCGCGCGGCATTATTATAACATTCGGATATATCTGCGAAAACTGGTTAATAACCTGGTTTAGCGCAAACTCCCTACGAGAGTCCTCTGCACTGTCGCCGCTAAGCACAAACCACAGCTCCACTTCCGCATCATTAAGCATAGGAACTTGCTCTATGACCTGTATATAGGTAAATACACCCACAATCCCAAGCACCAAAAAAGAAGAAGCAATTGCAACCAAGCGTTTAAGCTTACGTATCTTAGTTGCTTTCTCTGGTCGCCTTACCTTTGTCTGCCCCATAAGGGCATCCAAAAATTCTATTGCATTTTTAAAGCGAAGTCTGTGGTCTATAGCCATGGCTCTTAGTATGGCATCGTTTACATGCTTTGGTATATCAGAAACAAGGCTATCAGGAGATGCCAATAAATCGCCTGTCTTGCGGTTTGTCGCCTCATCTGGCTTGTATCCTGTCAGCATAAAATACAAAGTAGCACCAAGGGAATATATATCTGTATGTATGCCTGCGCGACCATCAGGCTCATATTGCTCTGGTGGCGAATACCCTGGTTTCATCACTCTTTCGGCATTTTCGCCATTATCCCTCTTTCCAAATTTGGCAGCACCAAAATCTATCAGTTTAGGGCTACTAGGCGTTAGGATTATATTATCAGGGCTTATATCCCTATGAATGATGTCTTCTTTATGAATATCGCGCACAGCCTTTAAGATGGCCGATATCACGCCCAAGCCCTCATTGACAGGCATTGCACCATTTGCCTCCACATGCTCCGTAAGCGTATTGCCCTGCAAAAACTCCATCACCATATAGTGCGTGCCATTGTCGTCAATAGCAGAAACGCTATGAGGCAGGCTAGGGTTATCTCTATAGCGCATATCTGTATGCATTGTGCCGCTACGTTCCACAGTAAAGCGATATTTGCCTGCATCAAATTCCGCAGAGCGATTTTTTGCTACAAGGCGCAAATTTTCCGTCCCTGGCGCACGCGCAACAAGCCCACTTGGGTAATATTCCTTTATAGCAACCAAATGATTGCCATGGTTATCCCAAGCTTTATACACAATACCAAAGCCACCCGCACCCAAAACCTGCCCAACCGTATAGCGACTGCCCAAGACCGTTCCTGGGTTAAGGTAGAAAAGCTCTTGTGCTGCGTCACCATTTTTATATCCACAAGATGGGCATATGTCAATTTCTGCGCCATATATCGAAAAGCAGTAGTTGCATCTCATTATCTTCACCTCACAATAACGCTAATGACCGAATAATTATCCATGTCTATTTCACTATCTATATCTTGTAGCCTTGTCATATCATCCATTATAGCAGCTAGCCAGCTATCCGCATTAGCATCCACATCTTTAGGCGGCATCAATATTTCTTTTGACACATGCTCCCAAATTCCATCTGTACACAGCAAAAAAGCGGAATTTTTACGCAGATTTACTTCTTTTGATATTTCATATTTTGGCACATCCCATTTGTCGCCAAAAGCCCGCAACAGCCGTGAGCGGTCGGGGTGTTTTGCTATTTCATCTTCTTTAATTTCACCTGATGCAACAAGCATTTGGGGTACGCTATGGTCTAGGGTGCGCCCAGCCAGTATACCTTTTTTATAATGATACAGTCGCGAGTCCCCCGCATGCCCCCATGCAATTTTGCCATTTATTATGCAAGCAGCTACAGCAGTGGTTTTCATTTGATTTACCGCACCTTTTTCAGCTTGCAGAGCCAAAAGCTCCTGCTGCGCTACGTCAAAGGCATGCTTTAAAAAGCCACGGCAGTCCTTGGCATTTCCAAACTCTCTTTCAAAGATGCCTGTCAAGAGCTTTGATGCTATGTCGCCTGCGCCATGCCCCCCTAGACCATCAGCCACCACAAAACAATATCGGCTGTCAAGCTCAAGAGCAAGCACAGAATCCTCATTGCTCTCCCGCCCTCCAATGCAGGTTGCCGCCGCGTAGGACACAGCAAAACTTCTAGTAGCGCGCAGCATATGTATTTATATCCCAACTAAATGTAGGTAAAAACAATAGACATGTGCCTAGCGCAAGCAGCCCTCGCGCCGCCAAGCTTAAATCCATTGATGTATATGCCAACAAAAGCGCGAAGGACACAGATATCACAATAGATACCGCAATGCGCGGTATCAAAAACGATGTCATGAGCTTATTGTTGTTAAGGAAAATCATCACAGCAACACCAAGGAATATGCCCCATAAAGATAGCATTACAGACTGCAAGACTATTCTTAGAACATCCGTCTGCCCTGGTCCTGCATGTGTCAAAAGCAAATGCGGGCTTTCCATAACAAGTGCCGAAAGCACAGGTGCAAGCGGTTGAGGGTCTGGTTGTATATGCATAGCCCAAAATGAGTAGAAATTTTGGCAAGCATCGCCATTTTGCAATGTCCATTCATCCAGAGCATCTAAAAGCAACTGATACTCACGACCATGAACCCCTGTGTAGCCATCCCTTATACCAAATTGCCATGTAGCCACATAGGCATCCTGAGGGTCCCATGTAGCGTTTGCCGTGTCAAGTACAGTGCTGTAAGCGTATTCCATAGCATTACGAAAAGCCAAAGGCACATTGCCATTTGCTATAGCTAAAAACGAAGGTGCACCACTTGGCACTGTAGGATGCCGCTGGTTAAGCCATTGGGCAAAGGTAGCATCTGACCCAAGCACATCATTTCTTGATGCAAAATTATTTAAATGATAATGCAGATTATCGTGGTTTTCTGAAAAAAAATCCTCTAGGCTCTCGTATGCATATTCTCTACCCATGCCTCCAATGGTGAAATTGCCTGGTCCTGGTGGTCTTGTATTCCACCAACCAACCCCATCATACACATATGCATATCCAGAGCCGCCGCCCAAGTCCTGCCACTGTGCCTCTACCTCGCCTTCTGTAGCACCCATAAACCCGTACAAAAGTTGCGTTAAAAGCCCAAGCACAAAAGCACAAGGTATGAGTATGCCTGCTGCCTTAGCACAAGTGCTGTTAAAGGTAACGCGACCACGCGGTATGTAATAGCCGCTATGAATTTTTTCTGACAAAAATATACCCAAAAAGCACAATATTGTCGCTAGTGTTAGATATATAGCGGTTTGCAGAAAAAATGGCAAGAATGATAAAAAACCAAGCAAAACTTCACCAATCAAAAATACACCAATTGCTACGAGCAGGCTAAAAAGCAGCATTACCCAATTGATAGATGATTTTTTTGTCATTACAGTTCCTCCTTAAAATTAAACCTGCACGAGTAAGTGTATCTTAATCTCTCAGACGTACCAAAAGCAGCACTATATTAAGCGCGAAAGCAATAAAAACCGCTACAACCAAAATCCAAGTAAATATTGTTGTTGCAGTGCTAGCTTCTGTAACCTCAGCTTGCATAATAAACCAATCACCATTAGGCATTCTTCTTAGTTCAATAGAAAGATTCACATCATGCTCGGTTACAACCAAACCTTGCCCCCATAATTCCCGTTGTATGACTGAAAACAGTGCCTCTTTAACATCTTGCTCCCACTGCGATATTTCCTCTGCTTCTACTTCTGGGTCTGGGTCTGGCGCAGTCACATCAAGAATTATTGGCTCTTCATCCTCTTCATCACTATCATAGGTATCACTTGGCATCAAAAAATATTCGAATCCAATCCACATTGTAGCAATCTCAATTATATTCGCTTCGTCTCCAGCCTCTTCCCCATTTTCTATTATCTCAAAGACAGCCACATAAATTCTATCATGGTCATCTTGGTCTTGACCTTCTACAGCCCTTAAAACAATATGAACATAGTCATCCTCTCCACGAAGAAACATAGTTTGGTCATATTCGTCCAACACGAAAACATAAGGCATGTCAGGGTCATCGGAAACTATTTCTATTGTGTTTGTATCAGAAAAATTTAGCTCCAGATAATCGTCACCATTTTGCGCAAAAACCAATACTGGCAAAGCCAGCAAAAGCAAGCTTAGCAAAGCAACAAACGCATGGGTTTTCTTTTTTAATCTCCTCATCGGTTACTCCCCCTCGATAAATATATCATCATTACCAAAAACATTAGCGCAAGGGAAACCAACGCGACAATAGCAGTAATAATAACAAGCCAGTCTGGCATTATCATAGCCACAGTAGACACAACATTACCGCCAATAAGCACCACCAACCCACCAATGCTTCCAATAAACAACATAAACATCGAACCCAGCAAAGCAATAGGCTCTAGTTTAGATTGACGCTGTTGCTGTTGTGGTCGTCTTCGCCTTTCATTTGGATTAAACTTGCGCAAAATTTCATTTGGTGTTTCACCTCTTTTTTCAGCATACAAGCTTTTTATTGCCTCACAAATATTTACGCCCAATTGTGATATAACCATATGATTCGGACTGCCTGAGTATCGCCTATAAAGCGATTCAAATTTGTCCGCTGTGCTTGTTAAATCATCAACCGTGCGACCATCCCATACAGAATCAATGATTCTTCTTACATCATAGCGCACAACTGCAATAATGTCATTCACTGTGTCTGTGTCATAACGTTTTGTTGTCGCAAACACCAAATCCAGCACGCCGTAGAGCGTTAGCAAATCTTGGGTGTTGCTTCTACCTATGCCGCTATAATCATATATGGCATCAGCAATAATATTAACATTTTGCAGTCTTGCCTCTAAAACAGCGCGTGATAATGCCCATTCTAGCGGCGGATTGGTTATGCGCCCAAACCAATACTCCATGCGTGGTAGCAAATACCTTGCAGCGGCATCCCACATTTTAAAGGTTTTAGAGAAATCCCCCTCAGACCCAGCCAAATCATCTATATCATTTATAAATTTAGCGATGATAGATTCAGCCTTTTTGCTGTCTTTAATCATATTGGCAAGTTGTCGCCATGCCTTAGGCGAAGCAGTTTTGCACATAAGCTCTAAATTTGGGAATACAAGGGTTTCCCATCTATCACTAAAGCCTTCCATGATAGCATCATTTCCATCAAAACCACATTCTTCCAGCAAAATATTTTGCCATTTAGAGTACACATTAATTTTTTCATCAAAGCTTGCCGACTCTATTTCAAAAGCCATATTATTCAGCTTTTCAACAAAGACCAATCGTATGTCATCCGCACCTATGCCATATTTTAGGAATAGCGGCAATTTTGTGTTTTCATGCAAATAATTTATATACTTTTGCAACTGCACAGGGTTTTTTAGCTCATCCGACTGCCAATAAAGCTCTAGCAAATCAGCTACAGCCTCATCTTTTTCCTTTGCATCCATCCACTGTATGCCATTCATTATATTATCTATCTGCTTTGACCCAGGAGGCCGCAAATTAGCAATTTCTTCGCGATTAAACTTCTCAAGATTATAAAATTCTCTTGATGCAACTGCGTTTTTAGGCACATCTTCCCATGCTACCGCACTGTAGCTAACCTGCCTGCCAGCTTTTTTCAAGCCCCTTGCAATTATCTTATATGTTTTACGGTGGTTTTCGCTGCCCAATAAAATATCAGGTATGCTACTGCTCATAAATTCAGAAAGAGCGGCGGAGGCCACATCTGCGGCTTTTTTATCAGGACATTCTAGCATTTTTTTAAAGGCATCAAAAGCTTCTAAAATTTTACCAGCATGTTCTCTTGAACGCTCTTTCATGCAAGCCGCATAGTATTGCTGAACAAACTCTAGCTTGCTCCATTCTCCCGCCTCAAATAACTTTTCAAATAGCGGATTAACCAAATCCTGCGTGTTTACCCCGCCCATCCTAGCATTGGTTTTTGCTAGCTGACAAATGGCGCGTACAGTACTTTCGTGTACTTCTACATTCCTAGCAGTGCCTAGCTTATCCGAGTATGTTTGGAAAATTTTTGCCAAAATATCTGTATCTGTAAAGTAGTCACTTAAATTGCGACCAAACGCGCTCACAAGGCTATTTATGGCGCGTGAAGCCGCGCTAAATGCCACATCTTTATTGGCATTAGCCCTAAATGTATGCCAAAGCCAAAAACAGTGAGCAAAAACAGGATATGGCATTTTGCCCATCAGCTGCTTATATTCACCTAACATATAGTCCGTCATGTTATTCAACACATCTGGGCTGTCGATATTTTCCCAATACCATTTAGCTAACTCTGCCTGCTCCTCCAAAATCGGTTCTATATTTCTGTGGTTGTATTTCACCAAGTCCACCACGGCAGCAGAGACATCATATGGCGGCGGTGTATCCATATAGCATACAAGCTGCATTCCGCCAACAGCGGCAGCCACGCCACCTTCCATAACGCCTGTCCATCTGGATGCCGCACCAAATTTTCTACGTAGCCAGCTAGGCAGTATGGACAGAACCATCAAAATAAGGGCTTCACCATTGTTATTAGCAGGCAAAACCACAGCAACCTTTTTGTCACCCTTTGGCGCAGTTATTGCTTTACCTAAAGATGTAAAAAAGTCAATAAATGTTTCCTCATTAAAGCCAAGCTTTGTCCAGTCTTGGCGAGAATATGAAGCAGCAGTGTCAGGGCTGTAGTCAGAAGGCTTTGGGTCATAAGCATCAGTGTAAGTAAGCGCACCTTCTTGCTGAACACGCTTAAAAAACTCCTCATATGGTTCACAGGCGGCATATTTAAAAGCATGTTGTGGATTGGCCAAAAAATGTTCTTTTGCACCCCTAGTAAACACAAGGCTGTGACTATATTGTACCTGCCCACGCCCCGTTATCTCATCATTAACAAAGTAACTACGGGCAACCACCGTAGATTCTGGGGTGGGATGAAAAAGGCGCAACAAAGAACCCTCCAAGCTATAGCCTGTTGTAGATGGCTGTGTTCCTGAAAACACAGGGTTCAAACTGCGGTATATTATATCATTTGCATCTGGGGCAAAAAGCCCATCCGTTAGCTCTACGGTAAAAGTACCTGGGTTTTTGGAACGCGAGCCATATTCATACCATGAGCGAGTGTATATATGATGCCCTGTCATTTTTCATCTCCTTTACCTTTTTTTACCAAAAAGCCATCCTCCGCTCTTCTGCGGCTGTTGTTGCGAAGGCAGTTGACTTGGTGAACCCATAACATAAAAGCCAGCCAAATCCTCCCATCCGCTACAGTACAGCCTGCCCCAAGCATTAATGGTAGCCAAGTAGCGTGTGTTTCGCCCTATGGTTTGGTCGCGGGTTTCGCCATCGGGAGTTCTTATCTCCACCTCATCAAAAGGCGGCACAATATTTAGTTGCATTAGCATACGTATGAAAGGGTCGGAAACGCGCCAAGGATTTATGGCATTTGGTACCACCACATAATCGCCAGGACCGCGTTCGCCATCTCTGTTTACAATTTCCATAGGTTCTTTGCTTAATGACGAAACCAAGGAGCAAAAGACATTGCTAAAGTTTCTTTTTAACACATTTGCAACATTAGGCGATAAGCTAGATATGATACGTTTAGAATCTTTATCTACCTCGTCGAAATATTGCTTGTCATAACTTTCTTTTTGCCATATCGTCAAAGTAGGGAGGCTAAACTCAACACCTCTTTGTATCAATCTTTGCTTATTTTGCGGGTCAAAGAAGTGGTCGCCTTTTGTTACAATTACAGCTGTAGGTTTATCAATTCTTTGTTTGCCTATCAGCGGTATAATGTCATTTGTTAAAATTTGGTTTAATCTTTCCACGAACCTTAGCTTTTCTCTATCAGATGTGTCAGCTCTGCCGTCACTATGAAATACGCTTCTCTCCGTAAAGGTAAAAGGGTCGAGCATCATGATGAATCCATCAAATTTCGAAAACTGATTTGCTATTTTATATAATTCTTCTGTTTTATCTGGGTTTGTCAAGAATTCCCCTGGCATGTCTCTCACAAACAACAAAGCCCCATTGCTCCTATTGTTTCTGAAATCAATAAAAACGTCTAACACCAAAGGTTCGTTATCTAAAGCGAATGTAGAAAGTGGCAACTTTCCGTAATCAATTAATTCATCTGCCATTTTTTCAAGAGAGGTGTCCTCGCCTCTATCGCCGCCTGATAATACGGTAACAGACAGGTCCGCAATTTCATAAGAACCCGAGCCTCTCGGTGGCAATGTGTATCCACTTCCTTGGCGCAATGCCTTATGTAGCGCAACCAAAAACATGGTTTTGCCAGAACTTGTGGGACCCATCATTAAAAGCACATAACTGGCCTTCATGCCCGCAGCATTCATCAGTCCCTTGCCGCACTCACAAAAGCGTTTTCTATAAACCGTCTTAGTTTCCACACCATCGATGCGTGTCGTTATCTCCACACCTGTTAGCAAATGCATTTCAATATCTTCGTTAGACAAAGGGGCGACACGCAAAGCAGGAGGAGCATAAATCTCCTTATTTAGCAACGGTCTCACATTTTCTTGACCAAAGATATTTACAATTTCACTATATGTATAAAAGCCTTCTGTTGGTGCTTCCGTGGACTGCACATGTCCCGCAGAGCCGCGCTTGGAATCAGACATCCATTCGCCGCCATCTAGGGAATTATCGCTGCCATCCAGCCAAGCCGCATCAGCAACAGCAGGGGTATCACCACCAACATCGTCCCACGAATCGCTATAGCTATCTGTTACCTTGGTAGCCACCTGGCTTTGCATTGGTGCCGTTTCCCTAACTTCGCGCTCTTGTTTTTCATTGCTTTTGCCCAAATTAAACCTAACTTCTTTATTGGTTAATTGCAGTAGGCAGTAAGGACATTTTATAGGGTAGTATGCCATTACATTTCCTCCGTCTATATATAAAATAATTTAGCGTCTTATAATCAAAATATTTGGGTTTTCGCCATTTACAACACAAACAGCAACGCCCTCTCCCACTTTAGTTAAAAATGGTGGGTACTTGCACTTTCCACGCTTTATTACGTCAGGGAAAGTGGCGGAAAATTGCCGACCAGCACTAAAGAAAGAATAGCCCAAAATCCCTTGCTCTATGCTATTAGCAGAATGCAATGTTATAATATGTTTTTCAAAGCCATTTTCAACTTTTTTGGACTTAATGCTATAAGATATCTTCGCTTGACCTGCCGTCAAAGTAACCGTAAAAGCAGGATTTTCCGCGAGGCGGTCTAGGTCAGGGTGTGTGCCGCCATCGTCAGCAAGAAACACCAAAAATTCGCAACGCGCAACATCAAAATGACTACTTACAGAGTATTTGAGGCGAACGCCGCTGGCGGCATCCCGCAAGTTCCATTGCCTAACCGCAGAAGCAACCACTCGGCGCGTTGCCCCACTACTATGTATAGGATAAGCAAATACAGTATCTGGAGCATTTGGTGGATATTTCCATGAAATTACAACTTCATCCCCACTAAAGCCCGCTTTGAGATTTAATAAAGCTACGGCAGACAAAACCTCACACTCCTCTCCATATTATTCAGTATCAATCGTAATCGGCTCAGCATCTGGCGGAGGTTCTACAGCTCCCACAATGCCTCGTATATCGCCACGCGTAAAGGATGGCGAAACCATCAAAAGCACGAAACGCTCCATGGATTTTATAGGCAAAAATTCGTTTTCTGTATTAACCAGTGTTTCTTGTTGTTCCCATGCCCTATAAAAATTGTTCTCCTGACTGCCCCATACAAAAGTAAATCTTCTGCGGCTACCATCATTATAAAAACGCACAGGAAATTTTAGCTGAGGTGCAATTTTTGCTATGCATTGCTTGGCAAGATTGCCTGAATGGTCTTGGCAGGTAGCAGAAAGCAGCTCCATATATGCCTTTGCGCCGCTACCGCCCGCAAGCCCTTGCACAGAACCATACATGCTATCCATCATGGCTGACAAGGCTTCTTGCATTCCATCATTATCATTTTTTTCCATAGCCAAAGTCAAATCTGCTACACATTTTGAAAAAACAAGCTGCGAAGCAAGTGTTTTTGCCGCTTCTGTCGCCAACCTTTCATCAGGGTCGTCTATTAATTGTAAAGAAATCTCTTCGCCGCGACGGTCTCGCCTATCCACCTCATCTGTTAGCACTGTTGTAATATCCTTAATCTGTTTGCGAGCCTCGCTGTATAATCTGGGCAAAGATGTAAAGTAATCACTGTTAAAAAATTTCTTAAATAGCTCCGAGCCAACATTGGTCAATCGGTTGCGAAGCCCTTGTTCAAACCGCAAAAGCGAATCTTGCGTATCAGGTGTCATGCCGCTTTTACGAGTGAACTGTGGAAATTCGCTAATTTGGCAGACTATAGTAGAGCGCGAAAATTTCTCGATTTCTGAAGCATTGCCAATAAGGCTCTGCAAATACTCCAAAGATTTGCCAGAAGCTATGAAGGCATGGAGAAAGCCCTGCTTAAAAGAAGAAAAAATCTCGTCTTCATTTATTTCAAATTGTGAGCGATAGTGGGTTCGGGCAAATTCTCTCAATCTCTTTTTAAAATTCTCTTGGTTGCCATCTGGCTCTGGTATAACGCCATACAGCGGGGCTAGAGTAACATAGCCATTATCCTGAGGTAGCTTGGCAAAAAGCGGCGCAAGTATTGCCCGTGTAAAGCCCAAATTTAGCTCTGTTTCTTCATTGCCAGCGGCTTCTAGAGCATCAAGTATCGTGCGCATACATCTAAGAGTACGCATAACAACAGGGTTTGATATAAACACCGTTTGCGCTGTGTAAAACAACTCATCTGGCGCATCTTTTCGGTATGCAATGCGCCCTCCAATGCCGCCGCTCGTATTTACATTAGCGTGTACAAGGGCAACAAAAAGCACAGTATCCAAAAGGCGCAAATCACTCACAGCCCAGTCATCTTCATCCTTACGTGTCATCACGCAACAACGGCAACATATAGATGCACCATCGTTTGCTAGGGTTGTTATTCTTTCAGCAATCACCTTGAGCCATTCGTTCGCGCTAGGTTCTTCGGGATTTAAGATTATAAAGGGTTTCCATATAGATGATAGGTCTCTATTGCGCCTGTATGTTTCGAGTTCATTCATCACATTCACAAAGACTTCAGGCTCTGCCTTGTCAGAAATTATCAGCGGACAGAAATGCAGCTCGGTCAAATTTTTCAAATCCACGCCGCTTTTAGAAACAGCATCCACAGCCGCTCTAACATCAGCTACAATATCTTGTGAGGTATCGGCGGACAAAAAGGCTATCGCTTTCTTGTCCACAATGATTTCCCAAGCGCGTTGCTCCAAGGTGTTTCTGATTTCGTCAGAAACACCAAAAAGCAAGAAAATAGCAAAATGCGTGGTATGTAGATAGCTCTCATCTGTAAAGGCGCGTATGCTTGATATTTTGTTGATTATGTCATCAACTTTTGCTTTCATAAACAACCCTCTTTAATCAATGTTTTATAAATCTGTTACGAAAGAAATCTATTCAAGAACCCTTCTGCAATCTTTAGCACAGAAGAATAGAAATTATATGTTTCTTGTAACGGCTTGCGTCTATCTGCGGCGGCACGCTCTAGGCGGCTTTTCACCTCTGGTAACTCAGCAGAATAGGTTTTGATGATACCTTCTATTCTTTCTTGCGTACGCGTTCTTTCTTCACCAGCGACAGAAATGCGGTCTAGCATTTCACTGCGCACAAGGTTTATATCTGAACGTCTTTGGTCGTCCAGCTTTGCCTTAAACTCTTTGTATGCCTCATATTCACCGAATGGCTTTTCTGTTGTTATGTCGTATAGCATATCGGAGCTGGCAGAATCCAAGGAGCGTTTAAAGACGATTTTAAAGCCATTTTTGTCTATAAGCCCCGTTATCAACCCAAAGGCAAAATAGCGCGGGTCTTCTAGTTCTTTAGCGCGCTTAGCAAAGCTTGATGCAATCTCGCGCTGACACTTAATTTCTTCGGCAACGGCTGGCAAGCGCAACACGGATTCACGCACATTCTTTGTGTAATCCTCGCCGCCCAAAGTACCCATGCCAGAAAGAACGATGTGGTGTCCACCCCAAAGCTCAGCCTGTATCTCACGCAAAGCTGCCAATTGTTCTTCCAAGGAGCTATGGTCACCTAAATCTAGGCTGGCAACGTCAGCTTTTGTTGGGTCTGCTATATAAAGCATGATTTTCTTTGGATTATCTGGGTCTATGCGTATTGGTCCATTTTCTAGGGCTAGGCAGAAATCAAATGCTTCACGCACTGTATCATTATATTTCTTAACATTCGCATTTTCATAAACCGTGGGTGTCCAAGCGGTTTGCGGTAGAGGCGTGGGCATTTTGTCCATCCATTCGCCATTTAGATGTATGCCTTTGCTCGTTTGTCTGCCCTTGGCTTCTTCGTAGAATCTCTCCATATCCTCTATTTTAGAATAAGCATATAGAGGTATGCCAGACACTACTTTAACGAAGTATATACGGGTCTTTTCTTTGCTTGTTTTGCGTGTAACTCGGCTACCAGCTACAGCAATGTAGTTTTTAGCAGCTTCAGCTATCTGCAAACAATCTTGAGGTACTGAAATCAAACCAAAGTCTGCTGTAGATGTATTTCTATATGTTTGATTCATGCTAAACATAGGCACAGATTTGTCTTTTATATTAAGCAATATGCGGCGCAAATATGGGTCTAGGTTATCCGCGCCTTCTTTGGATGCCATAATGGATTCCATGTTGATATTAAGCAAACTACCAAATTGCTCACTAATGAAGCGCGAAATAAACCCAGGCACATCCGAGCCAGTAGATGTAGCTTCCAATGTATCAAGGTCGCAACCCGTCCATCTTTCCATATTATTAGTCATATCGTCCAAAAAACCAACAATGCCCGTTTCCAGCATCTTCATAAAGTCTTGCTTATTTTCTTGCTCATATTTCAGCGGCCATATTAACTTTGTTTCGTCCAATTTGCCCTCTTGCTCCGCTCTGCGCTGTTCTAGGGCGATATAGTCGTAGTTTTGGCGGAAAATTTCTGGCAATGCCTCTAGCACATCCGCAAGTTTAGAGAAGACCTTATCATAATATACTTGCAATCTGTCGCGCAAATCGCGAATAGCCTCAGCGCGCAAAGGATATACGAACAGTGCCATATCATTAGACATCCAATCATATAGAGCCGACAAATAATCCACTACATACTTTTGCTTGTTCATTATTTTGCCATGTCCCGCATTGTATGCGGCTGCCAGCCTTGCTTCTATTTCGTTTACTCTGGATGCACAACTAGCGGCAACGCCGTCACATTGCTCTGCCATGCTTGTTAGTGTAGGTATCATGCTCCATTTGTTATCAGACTTTATCATAGCCGCAAGATAGAGAGGTCCGCGGTCTACCTTCTTCATATTATCATTAATAAAATTGCGGAAAACACCATTTTGAGCATTAGCCCAATTAGCCCCATTGGCTTTAGTTTTTGGCTGTAGCTCTCTTGCAAGCCATTGGTACGCATCAAAATATGGTCTGTTGTTCTTAGGTCCTGTATTTTCGCCACCCCATATTTGGCCATGCTGATAATTAGGATTGCCATCTAGCGGCGATGGGTAAATATCACGCAACAAGCTATCGTTTATAACTTGATTTGGAACAAGTTGCATCCTTGTCATATCTGCTTTAAACGTTTCCTCATTAGGGCGCAAGTCAAAGGTAGGCTTGAGCCTTTCAAATAGGCGAATAGCAAGAAGGGTCGAAATCTCTTCAAAGGGAATTTCTAGCTTATGGCTACCTACTGCTAGATAGCGATAGCAGGCAGGAATGGGCGCGGACGTATCAAGGCTTGTTATGTAAGTGTCTATGTTGTCATACATGGACTTCATAGCCGTGTTTCCTTGGTCGTCATTAGTTGCGTTGTCTTCCCCTGCTATATATGCGAAAATATTTTCCGCCATACTGCCTATAACCTTATTGTATGTAAGCGGCAAACCATCCATGTCCTGCGCAGACAAAAGGTGACAAAAATCGAATACCTTGCTGGCTACGGAGCGCACCATTGAAGAGCCATAGTTTTGTACAAACTGGTCGTTTTGCTCACCTTCACCAGGACTCATCCAATAGTCCAGCTCTTTTAGGGCAGCAAAGCCGTTGCGCTTCAAAGAATCCTCTTGACCCCCATTTAATAAATTCACATCGGGCATAACAATATAGCCAAACACATTTCGCCCTGGTATAGCCAAGTCTTCTAGTACACTACGCGCAATATAGGCAATGTCAATAAAAGTGCCACTGCCAGTACCTCCCGCTATCCCCGCAACAATCATAACAGTTACTTTATTTATACCGCCTGCTATAAGCTCACGAACCTTAGAAGATATGCGCTCTCTCGTGTTTCTGATATTTTCAAATAGTAATAATCGCCCCATTTGGCGAATACCGCCAGCACCAGGCAAAGCACCCACAGCATCTATGCGATCATACCAAGTTGCCTCGTCCGCATTGCTCTCTGCTAGCTTTTTCCATTTTACAACAATGGCTTGCTTATCATCCACAGAAATAGAGCAAAACTCCGAGCCAAACTGGTCAAAGGTGGCTGTACCCCAAGTTTTTTTCATGGATGTCATATCTGTATCAATAGCGAGAAAACCAATATTATTTGGTGTATCTGAAGTTATTTTTCCATCAGACCTTTGTGGCAACACCATGCGGCGTTTAACTTCGTTTTTGATGCGTATAAGCATATCCGCGCCCGTGCCGCCAAGCCCAATAAATAGTGTCGCTTCGTTTTCGCTGGCTTCTACCCGCGCATTATCATAATAAATACCGCCACCTTTGCTTAACAAAAGCTCGCTTTCAAGATGCTCCAAGGCCATTTTTCCTAATGCCATTGCTGTCCCCTCATTTCATCATTATATTTATTTTGTCATCAAATTCTACCAAAAATCATCAGAGCTATTGGTTTGTTGCGGTGTTTGCTGCATTCCCCAGCCATCATCCATAGGAGCTGCCATATTATGCATATTGCCGCCATCTGTATTGCCTAAGTTGATGATGTATTCATCGTACTCACCATAGCCGCCGCCAGAATTAAAGCCAATGCGTATCTCTGTTCCACTATTTTTATCTAGCAAAACAGTGTCCCTGCCAGTGTTTTTATCAATTTTCACGGTAAATCTTGGGTCTTGCGGCACTTTTATTTCTAGTTGAGATTTGGTTTTAGCCGATAATGTCGTGCCATCTGCAAACCATGCAATAGACTCAAAAGCTATGCGATACGGTTCAGACACAGCAATATTATCCGCGATAAGGGCGCGCAATGTCTTTTTGCCCTTTACGCGCGGCAGGGCAAGAGCCGCCTCTGGCGGGTATTCCGCATGAACACTCGCTGGCAACGACATTTTTATGTACAACTTGCTCATAGGGTCGCTTAGGCGCGGTTTATTGATTATTTTTAATATCACAACAAGCGCAGCCACCAAAAGCAACAGCACAATACCCGCTATAATAGGTATCCAGCCAGATATGATATTTACAACAACAAAAAACACAATTTCATTCCCATGCACATCCATAGCAATCACTCTTATTTCCGCAGAACCAGCACTGGTAGCACGCAAATTGATTAGCTCTACAGCAGAAATATATTCCCACTCAAGATGGCTTATCCATGGACCAAAATCTGCAACTACCTCGATGGGTCTGTTTTCCTGCGTAAAATTTATCACTTCATTAAGGGCTATCGAACGTTCTGGGCTAAAAATAGTCCACATAGTAACAGATACATCGCCCATGCCCAAAAGCGGCGTTGGGGGCGGAGCGGCCGTCACCTCAAATTGATGTATATTGGATGTACGCACGATGCCATGGTCATCCAGCTCAAGATATGCAGTAAAAACGCCCGCTTCCATAGGCAATGTCATTTCCATTTGCCCAAAAGAAAACGCGGCTGCTGTAACCTCGCCCGTCTCAATATTTGTTATTCTAATAATGGGCGCAAGCTGGCTAATCAGGTTCTCATCAGTTATAGCAATGCCCATTTCATCTTCCATGCGCCAAGAAAACTCCGCTTCCAAAGGCGATGTGCGCGGCAAATCAAACACCAAGGACATGTCATAAATGCTTATCAGGTCAACAGATACCGTGTCACCTTCTGTACCCGTAAACGTCAGTGTCCAATTCCCTATTTCGGGTTGCATAACCGTAAGAACAGTATATATGCCGCTAGGGTCTGTGTTTACCACATAATCGCCCGCGCCGCCTGCTGGGTTTGCCAAAGAGATATCACTTATGGACTGCGATGACATTATGGTTATTATGGCTCTATGTATGCTATTATCTGTGATGGGTATAGTAACGGACTGCGGTAGTCCCGTAACAGGATAGACCAGAATATTTGTGCTTCTAGCCCCTGTCAGTTGTGTATAAATCTCGCGCAAAATACTTGGCAGGTCGGCAGCATCGCTTGTTTCAAACACATCGCCGCCCGTTATATCCGCTATGGATGTCATCAAATCCATATCTAGCGTTCCATCAAAATTAAATCCTATCGTAAATATGGGTATATCAGGATTGTTAGCTTGTAGGTCGCTAATCAAATTTGTGTGAGCCGCCTGACGCATAAGGGCTATCTGGTCGGAAGGCGTTTCGCCCTCAACGCCCCATCCTGGCATATGCACATTGCCGTCACTCAGTAAAATAATAGCAGGCTGGCGTACATTTGTGCCTTGCGCCGCTTCACGCTCAAACATCTCAAATGCTGTGCGCAAGCCAAGGTCAATATCCGTCCATCCGCTGTATGTAAAACCAGAAATCGAATTTTTTATGTCGCGGCTAAAGCTAACCAAGTCTGTTAAGTCCCGCTGTTCTCTAATAACATGGGAATACAAAACATAACCCGCCCGCGAATCTGTTCCTTCATTCATGTCAATAAAAAGATTGGCAGCTACCTTTGCCAGCCCATCCGGGTCAGCAAAGTTCATAGACCCACTTCCATCAATTACAAATATGACATCAAGGTCAAATTGTCCGATGCCTTCGGATGCTTCTAGGTGCGCCGCCGCACCAAAAAACATAAATACCACCAAAACCAAGGCGGTCATAGACTTTAAAATTCGCAAATCCACCCACGCTCCTTATTTTTAGACCTACTCGAAAAGCCTGTTCAAAAAGACAGGCTCATTTTATGCTTTTGCAGGTCGAATTTCATTATTGCCGTTTCGTAAACAAAACGCTCAATGGTACAAATCTAGTATAACTCGTTGTCAAAGCGTTGTCAATAGCATTTCAACATGAAAATATTTAGAACATTAGCTAGTCATCAAAAAAATTCCCCTCCTGAGGAGGGGATGTCTTTTGCTCGTTTTAGAGCAAGAGATGGGGGTGGTCTCTACCTTGTTTCTACGTATACGAGCTTAGTCAAACTATAAATCTCCTACTGCGGAACACGAAACATCTCATCCTCAATATTCACATTATACTCAAATGTATTAAAAACCACAATTATCCTCTCCACACCATTTTGGTCAAATACCTTCATCTGCACAGGTTGCAATGTTTCATTATTAACCCACAGGCTCTGCGTTGCCATATATGGGTGGTCGCCAGGCACGGTCGCCTCCATCACCGTCGTCAGCCCTTCATCCAAATTTGCTGCGGTTATGCTGACTTCTGTGCTGGTCACAAAATTGCGTATAAAGGATGTTAGCAAAATCTCCAGCCGCTCTGGTGCTTCTGTAGTGGTCTGCGACACGCGCCCATTTACGCGCGGGTTAAATTGCGCTATCGTCGTGCCATCAAAAATGGTGGTGTTGCCCGCCACATTTTCAGGCGATGTTACTTCTATGCGATATTCGCCGCTTATGCGCCCATGTTGTGTGGTTTCATATGTATGGCTACTGTTGTTGGAAATATATGTAACCGTGGCTTGCGTAGAGAAGGTCTCCAAGGACATTAACCGCCTATGTATTCTCTCGTAGGCGGTGGCATCTACGCGCTCCTGCACAACTGCACAGGCTGTAAGCGTAATCATAGAGGCGCAAATCATCGCTAGCATTATCAATCTTTTCATATTAAATTCCCTCCGAATAGTTTGTACTTTGTACAATATATACTAGCCCTCTTTGCGTTTTAGACCAAGTACCCAGTATATTAAAATCGAAAACATTATAAACAATCCTAGAAATCCAAAAAATGTATATGCGTGGGTTACAATATTAGAAAAGCCTACATGCGCGGCGGCTATACCCAGAATTAATATGCCTATTTTTAGCTTGAGCTTTGATGCATTAATCCGCGCTGATAGCCACTCGGTTAGCGAAAAGGCATTTGTGACCGCTGTGGTAAAGATAGCTAGAAATAGAACGATTATATAGAAATTCGCAATAAGATTGCCATAATTTTGCGCTAGGGCAAGCATGGGTAGTTGCATACCTTCTATCAAGCCTATATTTGAAAGCAAAGCAAAAGCTAGTATCACGCCAATAATGCCTAGAAATACACCGCCGAGGATGCCGCCGTATTTCGCAACTTTGCGTGTAGTCACCAAGTTTGGCATGGCAGCAAGCACCGCAATTGCAGGGATGAGATTGTATGAAGCATATACAACGGCAGATGTTGCCCAATTATCCGTTATTTGCCCCGCAAAGGCTGGTTGCGCACTGCCAAAAATAGCGTATAACCCCAAAAACAATGCTCCAAATACCAAAATAGGCGAAACTACAGTGTTTATCTGCACCATGCCACGCATATCAAATAGTAGTACCACAAAGCAAAGCAAAGCCGCCAGCACCACGCCAAGCGAAAATGGCAAGCCTGCCGCCTCATAGCCTAGCGCACCTGTAGCCGCTAGCATAGCAGAAAATATTACAAAGATAAATGCCCCTGTTATGATATCCAACAAAGCACCAAGGCGGCTACCAAACACAATAGCCATAAATTCGCGATAATTGCCTATTTTTCGCTGCACACATATATCCATAACAGCCCAGCCGCATAAGGCAATAAGCACGCTTGCTACCATAATGCCAATTATTCCAATGCGCCCATAGCGCAGAAAAAACGTAAGATGCTCCTGCCCAGAAGCAAAGCCCGCGCCAAAGATAATGCCCGTATACACGCAGGCGGTTTTGATAATTCTCGCTCTATCCATGCCATCCCCTCCATATGTCATAATATGAGGACTTGTACATGTTTAGACTTTACATTTCATGACGGCTATGATATTATCAAAGCGAGGTGATTAAAATTCCAGATATAATATTAAGCATATTGGTCACAATCCCAGGTATCATAATAGCCATAACCCTGCATGAATACACAAAAAGCCTAGTGGCAAACAGCTTGGGCGATAAGGGCATAAAAGCCCAAGGAAGATTAGCTCCAAATCCGCTAAGGCATATGGACCCCTTGGGTGGCATATTTCTAGTCTTCTTTGGCTATGGCTGGTCGAATCCTGTGCGGCTTGCGCCCTCTTCATTCAAAGAGCGTAAAAAGGCTATGCTAATGATTTTTATCATGCCATTTTTAGCTAATATTATAGCAGGGTTTGCTTTCACCATTGCTTTCAATTTTTTTGATGCAAGCTATTTTAACTTGCAAGATAGCATAAATATTCAAACATACAGAATTATTTGGAATATTCTGCGCTTTATTGCTATATACAATATCTCCTTTGCATTGTTTAGCATAATCCCTATTTATCCGCTTAGTGGCACATATTTACTATGGGCGATAAGCCCGCCTGCGGCTCTTAAAGTATCCCAACACGAAAATATATTAAAGATGCTTCTTGTATTTTTTATTGTAATGTTTTTTGCCCGCAATGTGTTTGACCCTGTTGTACATACGCTAATACAAGTGTTAGCATTCTAAGGAGACTTCATGACCAATCCCAATCACTATCATATTATTTACAACCCATATGCCAGCCGTGGTAGCACAAGGTGTTATTTGGATGCGTTTCGCGCCTTTCTTGATGCCAAAAATATAAAGCACACAACATACGAGACCACAGGCAGCGGCCATGCCACACAACTAACCCGTGACATTATCGCAAATAGCGAGCATGGTGGCACAAAATACATAGTAATTATGGGCGGCGATGGTACCGTTCATGAAGTGGTAAATGGCTATAGCATGGGTGACGATGTAGTTTTCGGCATCATACCTGCTGGCACAGGCAATGATGTAGCTACCATGCTAAACATACCCTCATCATTTAATGAAATAGACAAAGCCACAGAAAATATCCTAAAAGGCAATGTAAAGTCAGTTGACCTAATTGTATCAGAAAATGGCATACAATCCGTACTATTTTTCTCATATGGCATGGCGGCTGGCGTTATTTTGGCTATGGCGAATTATAAGAAAAAAACTACAATTAGCTACTATCGCGCATTGCTGAAATGCGTGTTTTTCCTGAAAGCAAGCAACTATGACGTGACCCTAGATGGAGGCGAAACGCGCCACTATAAAGCCGATTTTTGCGCTGTTCATAACTGCATACATGCAGGCGGCGGAATGCACCTAATAGACACTGCCGTAATGGATGACAGCTACCTAGAGTTTTTTGTAGTAAAATACCGCAATCTTCCCCGCCGCATCCTAAATTTTATCTCAATCTTGCGCAAAAAAATACATCTGCAACCTAATGTGGAGATTGTGAAAGTAAAAAGCGCAGTAATAAAAACGACTGATAACAATATTTGCTGTGTGGATGGCGAGAATTATTGTATTGATGAGTTAAGGCTTGAGGTGAAGCATAAGGGGATTGGGGTGTTTGTGGAATGAAAATAGTTCATCAGAAAAAATTTCATTTTTCGCTTGCAAAAATAAATTATATGTGATAGAATGGTAAGGTATGAATTTTTAAGAACATTTTATAAGTGTCATTTTGAGGAGGATTTTTCTAATGGGAGAAATGAATACACTATACATTATACTTTCTATAGTTCTTGCCCTTGCATGCCTATGCATGATAGCGGCAATATTGCTACAAAAAAAGCGTCAAGCTGGCTTTTCTGGCAATGTTGGCGGTATGAGCGGCGATAAAACCTATTTTGACAAAAACAAAGCGCGTACCCTAGAGGGTAGGTTGGAGCGTTGGACGAAGCTTTTAGGCGCATTTTTCATAATCTTGTCTTTGGTTCTTGGTTTTCTCGCTTAATATCGTTTAATATTTAAGAAATTATCAGCCCTGCCGCTTTGGTATGGGCTTTTTATATTGAGTAAAATATTGTAAAGCGAGCATAATATTACCATGACAAATGACACTATCAAATTTATAGCCATGTTAATATGCTTTGGTATAGCCATAGCGGGGCGCAACAACGCTGTTAGCAAGCGCGATTACGCCCTTTTAGTCACCGCAATGGCGGCAACAGTAGTCGCCGATTACTTCCTAGTCATCGTCTATGACTACCCAGTCGGTGTAGCTTTTTTCTGCGCCGTGCAGGTGCTGTATAATGTACGTTTTGGTGGTATGCGCCGCCTAAGAATCTTGCCAATAGCACTTATAGCCCCTATTATATTTTTATTTGTTGATGGCGATGTATTGATAACTATTGCCATACTCTATGCGCAGCTTTTTTTACTATCATATATCGCCATGATACAGGCTCTGCGCAAAGGGGCTTTCCCCGCACCAAATAATGTGCTTGTATTCATAGGTATGACAGCTTTTGTGCTATGCGATATATGCGTTGCCATATGGAATCTTGGGCGCTTTGGCATTATCACAAATACCGACTTTGTAGGCTTTGCACATAGGGCGATATGGCTTTTTTACACACCAGCGCAGATATGTCTGGCTCTAAGCGGTCGAAAATATATTACCGCCCGTTTTGAAAGGATTGATAGCTATAGCTGAAATTTCTATAATAAACCTAACCTTTGCCTACGACGGCAGCTATGAAAATGTATTTGAAAATGCAAACCTCTCCATGGATACAAATTGGAGGCTTGGGCTTTCTGGGCGCAATGGGCGCGGAAAAACAACCCTCTTGCGCTTGCTGTGCGGGCATTTTGAATATCGCGGCAAGATAGTTGCGCCATGTGATTTTACATATTTTCCATTTGATATTAAGGATAAGTCGCGGTACACACAAGATATCATTGGTGATTTCGGTGATTTTGAGCAATGGCAGCTCATGCGCGAACTAAACATGCTGGAGGTGGCAGAAGATGTGCTTCACCGCCCTTTTGACACCCTCTCTGGCGGCGAGCAAACCAAAATCATGCTGGCAACTCTATTTTTGCGCGAAAACAATTTCTTGTTGATAGATGAGCCAACTAATCATCTTGATTTGCATGGGCGTGAGCTTGTTAGTCGCTATTTGGAGAGCAAAGGCGGCTTTATTTTGGTTTCGCATGATAGGTATTTTCTTGATGGCTGTGTTAGCCACATTTTGTCCATAAACAAAGCAAATATCGAAGTCACACGCGGCAATTTTTCTACATGGCTACAAAATAAGGAAAACCAAGACAATCTTGAAATACAACAAAACAAGCAGCTAAAAGGTGAAATTGCACGTCTTGAAAAGGTCGTAAAAGATAGGGCAGATTGGTCAGACAAAATTGAGGCAACCAAAAAAGGAACGTGGAATCCCGATAGAGGCTACACAGGCAAGCAGGCTGCACTTATGATGAAAAAAAGCAAAGCTATAGAAACCCGCGCCAATCGGGCAATAGAAGAAAAATCCAAATTGCTAAAAAATATCGAAATAGCAGATGACCTAAAGATTTTTCCCGAAAAGTATCATAGCAAAACCCTAGTAAGATTGCGCGATATAGGTATATTCTATAACGATAAAAAAGTTTGCGAAAATATTACTTTCACCATAGAGGCAGGCGACAGAATAGCCCTATGTGGTGCAAATGGCAGTGGCAAGTCTAGCATTATTAAGTTGATATGCGGCGAAAATATAAGCCACACAGGCGAGTTGCAAGTAGGCAGCGACTTAAAGATTTCGTATATTTCGCAAGACACATCTCATCTAAAAGGCACGCTATGGGATTTTTGCAGCAAAAACGGGTTGGAAGCCAGCCTTATGCTTGCCATGCTACGCAAGCTGGATTTTAAGCGCGAACAATTTGACCTGCCCATGCAAAATTTTTCGGCTGGACAAAAGAAGAAGGTGCTGATAGCAAAGAGTCTAATGGAAAAGGCCCATCTCCTAATATGGGATGAGCCGTTAAATTACATAGATATATTGTCGCGCATACAGATAGAAAATCTGATATTGCGATATAG
The DNA here is from genome assembly GCA_009784575.1 of Defluviitaleaceae bacterium. Classification (GTDB taxonomy): domain Bacteria; phylum Bacillota; class Clostridia; order Lachnospirales; family WRAX01; genus WRBK01. The sequence continues at coordinate 30,653 of WRBK01000009.1, forward strand.
CCCGACAATTTTGCTTGTAGAGCATGACGGAGCATTTTCGGACAAAATTGCTACCACTCGTGTCATGCTACCTTAGTTAAACTTGCGCTTTCTGGCAGCCTCGCTCTTTTTCTTACGGCGCACGCTAGGCTTGTCGTAATGCTCTCTCTTGCGAACCTCGCCTAGGATGCCTGCCTTTTGTGTAGCGCGCTTAAAGCGACGAAGGGCAGAGTCCAAAGTTTCGTTGTCTTTGATTCTTACCTCTGACATATTTCTTTCCCTCCCTCCGCTTGTTGCCAGATATGGCACGTATTTCGGAATAATGATAGATTTGTAACACAGCTACTGACTAATTATACATGAAATATTTCCCCACGTCAAGAGAAAATGTTGCCCATGGAAAAATTTCGTGTTATACTTATTTTGAGGGTGAGAAATGTGACAATTCGGCAGGAAATGCCAGCGGATTATGGTGAGGTTTGTCGGCTTATCAAGGCATCTTTTGCCACAAATGCTGATGATGACGGCACAGTGCCAGATTATCTTGATGAGCTTCGCGTCAAAGATGTATTCATACCCGAGCTGTCTTTGATTGCAGAAATTGATAATAAGATAGTGGGTCAAATTGTTTTGTACAAAACCGATATAAAAACACCAAATGGCATACTGACGGAATTGCTCCTTTCGCCTATAAGCGTGCATCCCGACCACTTTCGCCGCGGCATAGCACGTGCTATGATAGAAAAATCTTTAGAAATAGCATTGCAAATGGGCTATCGCGCCGTTTTTCTATGCGGCGACCCAGAGGTTTATGGTAAGTTAGGGTTTTCGCCTAGTTATGATTATGGGATTTTTCATAAAAGTGACCGTGGTGCTGAATGGAGTATGGTGCGTGAGGTTTATGAGGGTGCATTGAGGGGGATTACGGGGGCGATAGATACAGTGTAGAGGCAACCTGCGGTTGACAGAAATTATGAAGCTTTGGCGGATTGGCTAAATGCGAGGTTTGGCTATAATGTGCGGTTTAAAGTGTAGGCCAAGAAAGGGTTGTCAAAAAAATGATTCAAATGTACATGGATGAAACAAAATCTACTGACCACAGGTATGCTGGGTATGGGGCTTTGATATCTTACAACTCTAATGAAGTCGAAGCTATTATTTCAAATGCGTGGTCAGTTTTGGAGATGCACTTACATAAGAGCAGAGATCCAAGATTAAAGGATACATATGATAGAGGACATTTCCACGCAAGCGATGATGGTGATTGGGCGCGCTCAATACTGTGTGAGCATATCAACACATTAAAAAATGCTGTCTTTAGCTGCTATATTGTTGACACTCACGACTACTATAGAAATATTAATAGAGGGCTTGAAATTGAGAGTATGCATGGTAAAAAACGGAATAGGGCTCTTGGGAAGATAGTCAAGAAAGCCTTGGAAGAAGCTGCTTTTAACTTGTGCGTTCAAAATCCCAGAAGTTATCGTGAGCCAATTACAATATGGAGAGAGGCAGATACAGTAATCAATGCGGAGCATTACCTGAAGAAGTTAAAGGAATATCAAAGAGAAGAGCTTCGTATGTGCTATAAGACTCCTTATTCTTCTTATGTTTTCCCCGATGTTTATATGGAGTTGACGGATAAGAAGAACCCAAACGCTGGTGTGCAAATTTGTGATTTTTTAGCTTGGGCCTGTATGAGAAAGCTGGAGAGCAATAATGACAGCTGGTTCGATAAGATAAATGTAGTTTCGAGTTGGGGTTTTTCTATTAATAACAATGTTCTTGTTAATAATCGGTTTGAATTCATGGCTTACAAGCCATATGACAAATACTATGAGTCAGCCGACTATAACGATAGTTTTTGGATGGAGTTGTTGCGAGATGAAAATTACATTTGGAATATGTTCTGTGAAGCACAGTTGATTATTGGACAATATAGCACCAGTGGAAATCTATCACTCCCGCCATATGCTAGCCAGTTACAATCAGAATTTGACGAGTTTAGCAAGCTGAAGAACGACTGTTGTTTCAGAGAGTGCGTGTTGGCAACTGCAAAGCTGTATTTGATGCTGTTCGATACCATACCTCTTATAGATGCATTAACACCAAAAGAAAACAAACCATATATGCTTTTTAATAAAAAATTTATGGGACTCCTTCTTGACCAAACCAGAGGAGAGGCAGTAAGTGTAGTTGATTTTTTTGTAAGTCGGTTGGCATATGAACACTGTGCAGCTCTAAGCGAACACAGACGGCACAATTAATAAATAGACGTTCCATCACATTATCCATAAACTGAACAGCTATATGCAAGAATCAAATTACTTATCTTTGTATCAAATCCTCTTTAAGGTACAATAAACACAACACATAACCACCCACAACCACCAAACAAGGAGAACGCAATGACAAAACTAAACCTAATAGCCACCACCACCTTCGGCTTAGAAGCCACCGTAAAGCGTGAACTTACCCGCCTTGGATGCGACATTACAGCATCCGCAGATGGGCGCATAGATTTTGCGGGCGATTTTTCTGACCTTGCCCGCGCAAATCTTTGGTTGCGGGCATCGGATAGAATTTTGCTGAAGATGGGCGAATTTAAAGCGACCACTTTTGATGAGCTTTTTGAGCAGACAAAAGCCTTGCCATGGGAGGATTTTATTACGGCGGATGGGCATTTTACCGTGGTAGGCAAATCCATAAAATCCACCCTTTTTTCTGTGCCAGATTGCCAGTCCATCGTAAAAAAGGCTGTGGTGGAGCGGCTAAAGACGAAATATAATCTTGATTGGTTCCCAGAGACTGGACCAGTTTACAAAATACAGGTGGCTTTCCTAAAAGACATAGCCACCCTAACCATAGACACAACGGGCGCAGGGCTGCATAAGCGCGGCTACCGTGCCATCACATCATCCGCACCTATTAAGGAGACTCTTGCCGCCGCCATGATAGAGCTTTCATATTGGCGCAAAGACCGTATATTACTAGACCCCATGTGTGGCAGTGGCACAATAGCTATAGAGGCTGCTTTGATAGCAAAAAATATTGCGCCAGGGCTTAATCGCGAGTTTGTATCTGAAGGATGGCCACAGATAAATGCTAAAGTTTGGCAGGATGCCCGAGATGAGGCACAAGCAAAAATCTATACAGGCGAAATCGCGCCTATTTTTGCTAGTGATATGGATGCAAATGTGATAGAGCAGGCAAAAGCAAATGCCGTAGCCGCTGGCGTTGCGGATTGCATACAATTTGAGACAAAAAATATAGCCGATGTAGCCTTGCAGGGCGAATATGGCGTAATGATAACCAATCCGCCGTATGGTCAGCGTTTGGGGGAGACTAAGGATTTGCACCATATATATCAAACGCTCACAAAGTTGTTTCCAAAAGAAAGTACATGGTCAGTGTATATCATCACATCTGATGAAGAATTTGAGACATATTTTGAGCGCAAAGCAAATGCCAAGCGCAAGCTTTTTAACGGCGCAACGAAAACAGACTACTATCAATATCAAGGACCAAGACCGCCGAGGAACAATTGAGAATCGAGAACGGATAATTGAAAATGAAATGTGTCATAATATAGTCGTGAGGTGATATTATGGCGAAAGCAGGAATGAGGCGGCCAGACCCAAAAGAGCCGCATGGCACGGAAAGTAATAAAAAGCAAAAGTTTCCGAAAAATGATGTAGAGCCAGTACCAGAGATACAGGGCAAAGAAAAGAATTAGCATAAGGAGGGCGGCTATTCAAGCTACCCTCCTTATTTTGATAAATCATTAATTGATAATAATATTATGATATTGTGTAGTATTCAAATCAGCATTACCACCTACACAACCGATGGTTCTAAAATAAGCTCCCCACCCTCTTCAAAGCGGCTAAGCCCCAATCGTTGCCATGGCAACGTTGGCTCTAATCCAAGAATCATTTCTGTCATGCTTTGTCCCGTAGCAGGGGCAAGCATGAAGCCTCTTCCACTAAAGCCTGCCGCTGTGTAAAAGCCCGCAAGCTCTGGCGTGCCGCTGTATATCGGGCATTTATCAGGCGACATATTATATAGTCCTGCCCATTGACGCAACATGCGTAGCTTTTTAAGTGATGGCATGGCTTTTGTGATAGACCTTGCCATATGAACAGGAAATTCGCTATCCGCTGTGGTGCGTAGGTCACGCGGCTGATTATCACATGTACGCCCCATTATAAAAGAGCCATGCGGCACTTGCTGGCAATAAAAATTAAGTGAAAAAGACATGATAACAGGGTTAAGGGCGCGTTCCACAGGCTCTGTTACAAGGATATTGTGTCGCTCGCTATATAGCGGCAGCTCCACACCCACCATCTGTGCCACTTGCTGACTATATCCGCCCGCGGCATTGATTATGCAATCAGTAGATATATGTCCCTGTGTTGTGTCCACGCCTGTCACACGACCACCAGTTGTCGTGATGCCTGTAACGTAAGTGTTTGTATGTATTATACCGCCCATGCGCTTAAATGCCTGTGCAAATGCCTGTGTGGTATGAAAAGGATTGAGATGCCCGTCTTTTTGATGGAAAGCACCTGCCAAAAGCCCATCCATGCTAAGTGCTGGGGCTATTTGTTTTATTTCTGATTTATCTAGCAGGCGGCTAGCTATGCCTAGGTTATTTTGCAACGCAATATTTTTCTTGGTTTGCTCCAGCTCTTTTTCAGTAGATATCAGCAGCAAATATCCCCCTTGATGAAATTCTATATCAATTGCATCATCGTATTTCAATTCTTCTTTAGCGTTTTCAAAAAATTCGCAGGAATATTTTGCCGTGAGGCAGTTAAGCTCTGTTCCCCATTGTTGGCGTATGCCTGCGCCGCAACGTCCTGTTGCACCCGCTGTTAGGTAATCTCTCTCCAAAATCACGACATTTTTCGCACCATGTTTTATTAAAAAGTAACCAACGGTAACGCCAGATATCCCGCCGCCTATTATTACATAATCTGCTGTATTTTTCATTTTTCGCCATCCCCCAGTTCATCTCTTGCGCTATCATACTCCGCCAAATCCCCTAGCGCAATACTTTTCACAGTCGGTCTGTATGTGCCAGGCGAAAGCTCCGCCACAGGTACGCCAAGTGTACGAGCAAGCATACCCTGTACTATGGGTACACAGTTTCGCCCTTGGCAAGGTCCCATGCCTAGGCGCGTTACACGCTTTAGCTCGTCTATGGATGTCGCGCCGCCAGCTATATATGCGGCTATATCCGCCTCATCTAGGTCATTACAGCGACACACAACAGCACGTTGGCGGGCATCCAGATGTATGCCGCGCACAGTGCGCATCAAGCTTTTTTCTACCGCTATGGTAACAATTGGCACTTTATTCATTGCATGATTAAGCAACACCTGCACCACCTCAGCTTTTGTCACAAAAGCCCCTGCGCGGTCGGTCGCTATCACCTCATCACCCACAGCAGGCAATGGTCTAAACTCATATGGCAGCTTTATTAGCGCGCGGTCAAGCCCTGCGGGGTCTTTCCATGTCGTATCCACCACCATTATAGCAAGTCCAGGGCATTTTGTGATGCATAATGTACAGCCATTGCAGTTTTCATTCTTAATGACAGGCGTGTCGTTAATGTCCTCAAAAGGCACAATAGCACCGCGTGGGCAAGATGTGGCGCAAGGGTTGCAAGGTATGCGCTGAAAGCACTCTATGATAGCAACAGCACCTTCATCAAGCCGCTCTTGTGGCGGAAAAGCAGACTCTACTTGTTCCGTGGTTGGTATTCCTGTTTTTTCTAATGTTTTGTCCATGGTCAATTCTCCTTGCATTATTATGGTTATGATTTCGCATTTAGCTATGTTGTTGCGGCGGTATAATTATTCAATACGGACTCTTATAATCTATCAAGCCATTTATGTCCATATGGAAACATTGCTCGTAATGCATTTTCTAGCCATTTCATTTGCTCCCTGCTCATTTTCGCCAAGGCATTATCAAAATCAAGTTGATATACCGCCTCATCCGCCATAGTTGATTTATATAGCAACACAAGCTCTGGCGCGAGATAAGAGATATCCCCCACCCTCAAAATCGCTGTTTCCATCTCCATTTTCACATCATTATTTCGTGAGTACAGAAAATATTTATCATTTCTTGTGTTAAATAAAAATTCGATATAATCAAGCTCTGTCTGCTCCGAATTATCAAATTCTACTGCAAACATGCTCTCTTCATGCTCCATAAAGCTATAGCGCGGGCTATCTGACCTAACACACCAAATATTAGACCTCAACCGCTTTTGATTATGCACATCTCCAATTTTATGCAAATGCTCCATGCCGCATGGCTCATAAACATCCCAGCCATTATCTAGCATGTGTTGCACAACCTCATCCCTATCTTCCCAAAAAACGGACACATCGAGGTCTTTGTGAAGTCTTGTTTTGCGCCCTAGAAAGAGGTCAATGGCATGTCCGCCACATATGGCGTAGTCTATGCCTATTTGCGCAACAAATTCATTAAACTTTTTGACTAGCTCCATGCCCAATACACCCTCTCATCAGAAATTGAATAGCCAAGCTTTCTAAACACCGCAAGCGATGCTTCGTTGTTTATCCCAACCTGCGCAAAAGGTGTATCGCTTAGTGATAGCTGGTGATTTGTGATATGCCTAACAAGCATTGTTCCATAGCCTTTGCCTAGATATTCATCGAACACTTTTAACAGACCTATGCTACCCTCTGCATGAATCCCAACAAAGCCAATGAGGCGTGAATCTACAAAGCCACCAAAGAGATTGCCCTCTTCAATTAACTTGCTCAAGTAATCTTCATCAACATTTACATCATAATTTTTTACTATGATTCCAAAATGGCTATCATTGAGGGGTTTCAATGACATATTGTCGGAAGTAGACAAGAGTTCTTTCCCAAAATATACCGCCTGATAGTTTTCTATAAATGTTTCGTATTTAATATTGACCTCAAAGTCCTTCTTCATAAAGTCCTGATGAAAAGTAAACAGCCCACTTTTTGGCAATGTTTCAATTAATTTCTTTCCCGCTTCGTGAGAGACAACGGACATCATATACGCACCGCTTTTCATCTCCTTAAGGCATACGCCATCTTTTGCAGCATATAGGATGTGCGCAGTACCTCTTTCGATTGGCACAATCATATCCATATGCTTTAATGGGCTTTGCGACAAATAATCTAGCGGAGCATCCATCATAAGCTCGCCTGCTGTATTCCTTCCAAAATTCTACCACCATGTCCATGGCGCAAGGATTGCAACTGCCCCAGACAGTCCTCTTTCTTAGCTTCAAGCGCAATTACGTCATAGCCCAAATACTGCGCCGCACCCAAGCCAGCAAGCCGCCCTGTTACCATGGCAGAAGATGCCTCTTCTACACCCGCTACGTCGCCTGCTACAAAGATACTTGGTATGGTGGTGCGTAGGTTTTCATCGCGATATGGCACATAGCCGCCAAGAGCTGGCACATAGAGCATCTCTGCTCCCGCTTGCCACAATAGCTCGCTAAGAGGCGAAAGTCCGACAGCTACACAAAGCGCATCTGCCGCAAATACCTTTTCTGTACCCGCTATGCCCTGCCAATTCTCATCAAGCTCCCAAAGGGTCACTCTATCGAGTTTGCCATCGCCTTCCGCACGCTTTACGCTGTGGGATGTCATTATAGGTACACCCATGCGCGCCAGCTTGGAGGCATGAACAAGATAGCCGCCAATGTGCGGCGCGGCATCACATACCGCAAGCACGTCAACGCCCGCTTGCATAAGTTGATAGCTAACGATAAGCCCTATATTACCCGCACCAAGCATAACCACGCGACTTGCGGGTTTTATGCCATATTGGTTCATCAGGGTTTGCACAGCACCCGCACCATATACGCCTGGCAAGTCGTTGCCAGGGAAAAGCAAGGGCTTTTCAGATGCGCCTGTGGCAACAATCACAGCTTTTGGCAGAATTTTTTCGTATCTTGGCTTGTCGTTAGGGGTTTGTCCTGCAATTTCCGCGGTCCATATACCATCATCGCTATATGCCGCGAGCACAGTTGTATTACAGACAAGCTTGATATTCGGCATCTCTTTCATTTGCGCTAGCAATATATCTGAAATATCAAAGCCGCGATAGGATGCATACTGCTTTTCACTGCCAAAAAACATATGCGTTTGTTTAACTAATTGTCCACCAGGCGCATGACCCCGCTCAAGCACAAGCACATTTGCGCCAGCCGCGCCAGCCTCTATGGCCGCACAAAGCCCAGCAGGTCCAGCACCACAAATCAATAAATCTGTATGTATCATAATGCCCCCTTGTCATGTTGTGTCTCAACTACCATGCCGTCGCGCACAAGTTCTATACAGCTTTTCACATTGCTTACGCCATCAACCACCATCATGCAAGATGAGCAGTTGCCAATAGCGCAATACAGGCCGCGCGGACGCTTTTGTTCACCTAGGCTTGTGGCCAGCGTGCGTACGCCTGCCGCATGCAAGGCTACCGCAATGGGTTCGCCTTCAAAGGCGGCAACGGTCACGCCATCGAATGTGAATGTTATGGGCGCACCGCGCTTAAAATCTAAGATAGGGTGTGTATTTTCGGTAAATCTCATTTTATCACCTCATAGAAATCATTCTAACAACAACATTTTAACATATCCATTGACACAGGGCAACAAAAATATTATGATAAGTGTACAAGAATTTTAAGCCCAAGAAATCCATTTGGAGGAATGAGCAATGTCCGCTATAAAATTAGAAAAAGTTTATCCCACAACCAAAGATGCCGTATGGGCTTATTTGGTTAAGGACGAGCTATTAAGCTCATGGTGTATGCCCACAAAGGGCTTTGCGCTAGAGCCTGGTGAGGATTTTGTTTTTGAAATGAGTGCATCAGCATTTTGGGATGGTGTATTTTACAATACCGTAACCGACTTTGATGAGCATAAGTTTTTATCATACAAATGTACCGCGAAAAAACCAAGGCTAGAAACCATGGTAAAATGGACACTAACAGAGCAGGAAGGTAAAACCAAGCTAACGCTTGAACACAGCGGCTTTAAAGGCAAGGATTGGCTAACAAAGATAATGCTAAAAAGCGGCTGGAAGAAAATGATGGATGAGCATTTATACAAAAAATTTACATAAAAAAGGAGAAAGATTTATTATGACAAACGCGATTTACACTGTACCTAAGCCTATAAACGAACCTGTGCTGACCTATGCATCAGGCACGTCAGAGCGTGATGCTCTGCAAACACAGCTAAAAAAACAAGCTGCTACTGTGACGGACATTCCCATTGTAATTAATGGCAAAGAAATCCGCACTGGCGAAAAAGGCAAAGTAACGATGCCACACAATCACAGCCACGTATTAGCAGAATATTGCTTAGCTGGCGAGGTGGAGCTTAAAGCCGCCGCAAATGCCGCAATGGATGCACGTGATGCTTGGAGCAATATGCCATGGCAACATCGCGCCGCTATTTTCTTAAAAGCCGCCGACCTTTTGGCTGGCCCATGGAGGCAGACACTCAATGCCGCAACTATGCTAAACCAAAGCAAGACAGCGCATCAAGCAGAGATAGATGCGGCTTGTGAACTGGCAGACTTTTTGCGCTTTAATGTGGCTTTCGCTCAAGAAGTATATCAAAATCAACCTATTAGCGATGCTGGCATGTGGAATCGTATGGAATACCGCCCACTTTCTGGCTTTGTGGTGGCTGTTAGTCCATTTAATTTTACGGCAATTGGCGGCAATCTTTGCATAGCTCCTGCGCTTATGGGCAATACAGTTGTGTGGAAACCTGCCACATCTGCTCTTTTGTCAAATTACCTTGTTTATCAGTTATTGCAAGAAGCGGGCTTGCCAGATGGGGTTATTAACTTTGTGCCTTGCCGCGGCAGTGACGTTAGCAAATATCTTTTATCTGACCCGCGCATGGCAGGTTTTCATTTCACAGGCTCTACCGCTGTGTTTAATGCCTGCTGGAAGCTTGTGGGCGAAAATATTGCAAATTACGAAAATTATCCGCGCCTTGTTGGCGAAACAGGCGGCAAGGACTTTATATTTGCCCATCCAACGGCGGATGTGGATGCTCTAACAACCGCAATGGTGCGCGGTGCTTTTGAATATCAAGGGCAAAAATGCTCTGCAGCTAGCCGCGCATATATCCCAGAAAGCCTATGGGCAAAGGTAAAAGAGGGTGTGCTTGCCAAGACCGCCGAAATCAAAGTGGGTGAAGTAACCGATTTTAGCAACTTTATGGGGGCTGTGATTGATGAAGCCGCCTTCAAATCTATTACTGGCTATATAGATTACGCCAAAGAATCCAAGGATGCGGATGTGCTTTGCGGTGGCTATGACGGTTCAAAGGGCTGGTTCGTGCAACCTACCATCATTCAGGCGCATGTGCCGAATTTCAAGACCATGGTTGAGGAGATTTTTGGACCTGTGCTTACAGTATTTGTATACCCTGATGCTGATTTTGACAATGCTATACATAGCTGCTGCACAGTGTCGCCATACGCCCTTACGGGTGCTATATTTGCGCAAGACAGGCAGGCTCTGGCATATATGGAGCGCGCTTTAAGCGATGCAGCTGGCAATTTCTATATTAATGACAAGCCTACGGGTGCGGTTGTGGGGCAACAGCCATTTGGCGGCGGTCGCGCTTCTGGCACAAATGACAAGGCAGGCAGTGTGCTTAATTTGCTACGCTGGGTTAGCCCTCGTACCATTAAGGAAACCTTTGTGCCTCCAAAATCTGTGCCGTATCCGTATATGCAGTAGATAAAGGAGTGACAGACAGTGCACGAACCAAATTTAAATTACGCAAACTATGTAGAAGTAAAATGGAGTCCTGTGGACTTTAAGCTGATTTTTGCCAACCAAACTACCACGGCGGGCGGCGAGGCTATAGACCTGCATGGGCGCACATATCTATCCGTTAGCCCACATTTGGCAAAGCAGTTGTTGCATGTGTTGAATTACACTGTACAGCAATATGAAAATTCTGTGGGTACGATAAATGTGCCACTGCCTAATTTTGATGGTGGGCAGAATAAATAGAGCGTAGACAAAAGCCGCCCTGTGATGGGGCGGCTTTTCTTCTTTATAATGCGCACATAAGTACATATAGTAATAGGTTTTATAGAGTAGGTCTATTCACCATATTGGATGCATTGGGTTTGATAGCTATATCTATTAGTCATTTTAGTTGAAAAGGGTCTTGTGTCGAGCTTGGAATGCGCGACACCAGGCGCATTCCAAGCCTCGTTGATGCGAGCATCAACATGGGCAGAAGCCCATTTTCAAGTTAAATTACTATAACCCGCAAACAATAGGGGTGACTTTTACGACCTAACGAATGTCGCAATCATCACCACTATCAAAATCCAATAACTTATATTAAATGCCTTGGTTTCCTTTGATAAGCTTTCTTTTGCCTGAGCATTGTGACGATTCTCATGATAGAATCTTTTGCCGCACCAAATGGCTATTGGGGTTAAAATAATAGTTGCAACAACGAGAATGGTCAGATATACGGGCATGAATGCATCAAAATCAGCTTGATTATCAATATAAAACACAAGGTTTGTCAAAGTGTATAGACCATTCATAAGCGCGTGATGCAAAATTGGCGCAAAAATAGAACGAGTAAGGTAAATAAGCGGAGCATAGAAGAAAATACCTGCAAGCGCAGTGTGGGTCATTGTAAATGTACCTAGATGTATGATACCAAAAAACAGACCCGTCGCAAACGCAATCTTCCAATACGCAGTATTTTGTCTGAGATACTCACCCCAAAGAAAGCCACGAAATACAGCCTCTTCAAAGAATGTTGCCAACAAGGCATTATGGATCAAGGATTGACCGATATCCATAAAGCGAAAAGTCTGCATTGGAACACTTCCGCTAAGAAGAAACGGGATGCCACTTTCTATTAAATTAAAAATAATGCGCACAGCCAATGTCATAATGGTGATATACAGCATATTTGTTAAGCTAAGCCGCGATATAGAAAATATAGGGCGTATCTTTTGTTTTGCTAATAACGCACATGAGCAATACAAAAGGACAGGAATACCCAAATCCCTAAAGAAAACATTGAGTATTCCTACCCAGCCCAAAAGAGGGTATATTCCAAAAAACTGATAAACTGGAACCAGCACATAGGGTTGCACAAAGCTACGCGCTATCATAAAGTAATAGAGCATTACAGCAAATACTACGATATTCGCCCTCATTGATTTTACAATATCTATAATCACCGATATCATTCCTTAATGCTTATCGTATAGTCCATTTAGAATGAGGCTATATAGCAAGTCCATGTCTACATTTGAACTTATTAAGCAAAGCCTATGATTACGCCATTTCATCCAGCTAAATCAAAAGTTCAAGGGTTCTAAGAGGTTGACCCCTATTGACCTCCATCAAATATGCTTCACAAAAAAATGCTCCGAATATCCATCAGTATCATTTGTATAGCTACCAACCTCCATAAAGCCTATTTTGCGATAAAATACAGGACCTTGGAAGCCAAAGGTATCTGCGCGTAAAGTACTAACTCCTAGCTTTTTGGCGCGATTTTCTAGCTCAATCATAAGCTTTTCTCCTAGCCCCTGCCCTCTAAAACCTTCATTAACCCATAGTGTAGATATATACAGTATACGAAAGGTTGTAACAGTACTATTTACGCCAGCTATGAGTTGCTTGTCATCGCACATAATGCCTAGGTTTATCTCACCAGATAAATCCGATTGTCCTATATGGGCATTGTCAAATTCTTCTAGCCTATCGTCTATTTCCTTCAATTGCTTATCATTAAGCTCAATGACTTCAAAATCCATTATCTAGTTCTCCTCATAAGAAAAATAGTCAAAATCCGCATATGTTCTGGGTAGCTTTATGCCGCTAGAATCTATACAGAACATGCCCACAAAAGCACCTGTAAACGCCGCACCTTTGCAGAAATCATCCGAAAGCTTGTAGCTATCAAACTCTATGTCTATCTCATTCCAAGTTTTGCCATCAAAGGAATAGCTGTATGTATATTTTTCGCCGCGTACACAGGACTTTAGATGCACATATTCCGCACTTTCTGGCACTATTATCTCATTGCCCGCTAGCGGATTTGTATACACCTCGTTTTCTGCCGTCATTATCTCTAGCACGCGCCCTTTTTCTTCATGATGCGTTATATATAGCATAGTCCAGTTGGCGGTGTTGTAATAATTCGACAACCCTGCTAACTGCTGTATGTTCTTAGGCAAAAAAGCTACTACCGTTGCAGCATCAAAGTCCAAGCTCTGCCAACGGCGCAACACATGGGATTGCACAAAAGGCGATTGAAGAGATTGCTTGCCGTATAGGCGCAAATGACTAGGATTTTCTGTAAGATTCGCAATTTCTTCATCTAGCGGTATACGCAGGGTTTGGTAATGAATATTTAGCTTGTCTGCATCAAAATTATCTATGCCGCACCAATCTTGTTCCCATGGATGCTCTGTTAATGTAGTTTCAATGGTTACAGTTGGTTGATTTCCACCATCTGCCAAATATGGCCAGCCATCACGCCACACCATCTTTGCTATTGATGTTTCGCGCCCAAGCGGGCAATATCCCCTATCCTTGCCGCCATCACCTTTTATTGGTCTGCCCATTAGATATACCAAATACCACTCGCCATCCGCCGCTTGTACCCAAGATGCGTGACCTGCCTTTTGCAGGGGATTTTCGGGGTTGTTGCAGCTTGTTATCAGTGGATTTTGCGGATGAATTTCATATGGACCTTCAATGTCCTTGGAGCGAGCCACGGTCGCCATATGCCCATAACCCGTGCCGCCTTCCGCCGTTAGCAGATAATAGTATTCGCCAATTTTATAAAGATGCGGGGCTTCCGTAAGCCTAATATCCGAACCTTTGAAGATTATCTTTGCTTCGCCAACAAGGCGTTCGCGGAAATTTGAATATTGCTGCAACACAATACCATAAAAACGGTGATTTTTTTCGCGATGGTCCCAAACCATGTTTACTAGCCACTGTTTGCCATCTTCATCATGAAAAAGCGATGGGTCAAAGCCAGAGCTATTGAGGTATACAGGCTCGCCCCAGTCACCATCAATTGTATCGCATGTAACAAGGTAGTTGTTGCCTTCTTTAAAAGCACCGCGAACCACTTTCATGTCGCTGTATATTAACCAAAACTGTCCCGCATGGTAGCTGAGTTGCGGTGCCCAAACACCGCCGCCATCAGGGTTGCCTAACATATTTAGCTGGCTGACACGGTTAAGGGGGCGGGCGGCTAGTCTCCAGTTTTTCATATCTTTAGAATGATAAATCTGCACACCAGGAAACCACTCAAAGGTGGACACCGCAATATAATAGTCATCATTTACTCTGCAAATGCTTGGGTCAGGGTTAAAACCTTTTAAGATAGGATTTGTAATAGTCATTGTCATTTTTTGCTCCCTCCTGATGCATATAATGGTTTTTCTTAAATATAACACAATATATGCCGATTGAAAAGTGTTTTTCGCCATTTCTGATACAATTTTGAATACGATATAGCTTGAACCAAATGCTCCTATGGTTAATAATGGTGATTAGGAGGTGATATTTATTAAAAGATTTATAATAGCAATTGTTTTGGTTTTAATTATTTTTGCTTTTCCGCAGAGCGTTGGCTCTGGTGAATTGGACATGCTCAAAGTATTCTTTTATGAGATAAGCGAAGATGGGCATGATGTTATGAACTACTATAATATCATTATTCCCGTGTGGCTTTCTGTAGAGCAACGCGCCATCATTGTTTTCACAGAAATTTTTGATAATTTTAATCCCGATGAAATGATTTATGCTCCGCCAAATGTTCAGGTATTAGATGTGGTTTTTGATGCTGAAAATGCTCATCTCATCGTAAATCTTTCCTTGGACATACTAAATTATGGCGGCACTTATTTTGAGCATTTGCTAATAACAAAACTAATGACAAATGCCGCAAATATCACAAATGTTAATTATTTCACAATTTTAATAAACAGCGAGCCGCGTTATTTTCCAGAAGGCACTACGATTCTCAAAAATTCCCTTGCATTTTTTAACTAATGCGGAACAAAAATACTCCTATAATCTTGAATCTTAGGAGGCAATACATTATGAAAAATAAAATTGTAAAAGCTGGGCTATGCGTTATGGCGGCAAGCATGTTGCTATCTGCTCCTGTGTTTGGTTCGGAGCTAGCAAGAGAATATGACGATAGCTCGTATGCCATCACAAGCTCTGTATTTTGGCGCAAAAAGGACCAAGATAACGAAACACCACAAACAAGTCCAGAACCAAGCGCAACACCTACAGTAGCACCAAAAGATGCGACAACTCCAAATGTAGCACCACAAGAAAGCACACCAAAGGCTCCTGAAACAACGCCAAAAGATGCACCTAAAGAAACATCAGAAAAAACTCCTACACCTAACCAGCAAGCCCCACAACAACAAGCACCACAACAGACACCACAACAAGCACCAAAAACTGACCAGCCTAAAGAAACAAGCGAAAATACAGAAAGCAACAATGAAACCGCAATGGCATTCTACAACAACCCTGGTTCTACGCAGAGTCAGGGTGGTTCTGCATCCGCA
Source organism: Defluviitaleaceae bacterium (assembly GCA_009784575.1). Lineage (GTDB taxonomy): Bacteria > Bacillota > Clostridia > Lachnospirales > WRAX01 > WRBK01. The sequence continues at coordinate 46,279 of WRBK01000009.1, forward strand.
CCATATCAACACAACAATGCGGCTACAGGCAAAGTTACAGACTATGTGCCAGGTATTACCACAGAAATCCATAAGCTTTTAGCAGCACAACCAAGCATACAACTAGACCCAAATGCTTATATTGTGCAGCTTGATGACGGGCTATGGCTTATTATGGGCAATATACGCGCCAAACTTGATATTCTTATATATGTAGACCAAAAGAATATGCAAGAAGCAGGGGTGCATGGCGGCAGTAACGCTATACCAATGTATAAATAGATATGTTCAATAACAAAAGGGGTCGTGGAAAATTCCACGACCCCTTTAATAAAGAAGGGATGACATATGTGCAAAATATATACACAGACCTCGCGCTGGAGATGGCTGAGCAACTTTCAGGTGGTCAAGGCGGCAGCGATAGCGGCATTGATGGCGTGGAAATTAGTGTGGAAAATAACGAGGTTCATGATATCAAGGTTACAGTCGTTCAAATCACAAACGATGCGGGCGAAGCCGCCATGGGAAAGCCAAGAGGAAACTACATTACAATAGAGTCGCCAGAAATAATGGTAAACAACGTAGAAGCGCATGAAGAAATCATAAGCATACTAGCAAATAAGCTCGCTGAATTGACAAAAGGTATCAAAAAATCAGGCGGCTCTACATTAGTAATCGGTCTTGGCAATCGCGATGTAACCCCTGATGCTCTTGGCCCTAAAGTGGTGTCAAAAGTGCTTGTAACGCGCCACATAATGGAGAGTCTGCCGCAAGAACTAGCTGGCGGACTTGCCCCCCTATGCGCTCTTGCACCAGGTGTAATGGGTACAACAGGCATAGAAACGGCTGAGGTGGTACGCGGCTTGGTGGAGCATATCAAGCCCGCATTGGTAATCTGCATAGATGCCTTGGCAGCACGCAAAATAAGCCGCATAAACCAGACCATACAGCTTGCAGATACAGGCATATCACCTGGGGCAGGTGTGGGCAATAAACGCATGTCATTAAATCAGCAAAGCTTAGGAATCCCAGTAATTGCTATTGGTGTTCCCACCGTCACTGATGTCGCTACTTTTGTCAATGATGCCATGGACTTATTCCTATCCGAAATGTCAGAAAGCACACCAGAAAGCTTACAAGATGGCGCAAAGTTTTTTGATATGTTGCAAAAGTTGGAGGATAGGGATAAGTATGCAATTATTCGCAATATCTTGCAACCCTATGTGGGCAACATGTTTGTTACGCCAAAGGAGATTGGCGAGGTTGTGGGATGGCTGGCGAACATTATTGCAAATAGTATAAATATCGCAACGCATGAGGGGATATCGCGAGAGGATATTAATAGGTTTATGTATTAAAAATGGGCGGCTATGAGCCGCCCTAGAGTTTTCACGATTTTACTGTTGCGTTTGCAAAATCCAATCTACAAGGACAAGGACTTGCTTTCCCAGTATGCCGAGGTTGCGTATGGATGAAAGCCAAAGCTATAGTAAAATGTTGCCTAGGTCCAACCAAGGCTTTTGTTGCCCTGAGAAGCCCGCAACGTCAAACAGGTTTAACCAATGCAACTTTTGAAAGCTCATCAAACCACATGCCGCAATACGATACAAAATCGCCATTGGGCGCAACCACAGCAATCTTTAAATCAAGATTTACATTTGGTCTTTCGAAACCCTTTTGTAGTCATATGTGATAATATCTTCAGACTCAAAAATACTTTCGTCATTGTCCTCGTGGTCAAACCCATGCCACAAAACTTGACCATATCTAAATAAATCATAATTTTCTGCCATGCTAGTAATTTTGAATCCCTCAGGCAATACAAAACCAATCTTTTCTACATCTGCAATAGTATAAACCGCATTAAATTCCCTTTCGTTTGTTGGCACAAAGCCATGCTTTGCGCAGATATTTTGCATATCGGTATCGCCGTCTTTTATAAGTACCTTAAATTTCCCATCTTTTGCAAGAGCATCCTTTGCGTGCAAAAGCATCTCTCTTTGTAAATACTGAGAGTAATCACCCAATCCCATCTTCCAAAATGGTAGTAATGTCAATCGAGTTCTATCAAAAATGGGCATAATGCGTTACAGTCATTCCCAAACAAAGGTTCTGGGTTATATTTTATGAATTTCGCAGACATTATTCGTCCTCTCTTGCACCTTTTTGTTTATTGTGTTATCTATCTAAACCTTCTTTGCTTTTATTTGATTGTACAGTTTGACATACTCCTTAGCCGATGCATCCCACGAAAAATCAGCAGACATGGCATTTTTTCTTGCTACCGCAAAATGTTCGCTATTGCCATCACCATAAAGGCTCAACGCTTCATCCACCGCCCATATCAAACCACTTGCCAAATAGTCCTCGAACAAAAGCCCACAACCCGCACCATTATTATAGTCATAATGGGTTATGGTATCTGCCAAGCCACCTGTTTTTCGTGCTATAGGCAAAGAGCCATAGCGCATGGCTATTAACTGACCAAGCCCGCAAGGCTCGAATAGAGAAGGCATAAGGAAAAAGTCGCTTGCAGCATAGATTTTTTGTGCCAAATTTATATCAAACATTATATTCGCGCTTAGCTTTTGCGGGTGGTGATGTGCTGTTCCCCAAAAGAGATGCTCGTATTGTACGCTGCCAGTGCCAAGCACCACAATTTGTAGGTCGCGTTGCAAAAGCTCATGCATACAGGCAGATATGAGGTCTAGCCCCTTTTGCTCCACAAGTCTTGAAATAATAGCAAATATTGGTACATCTGGTCTTTGTGGCAAACCAAGTTGCTTTTGCAACTCTGCCTTGTTTATCGCCTTGCCCGCCATATTTTGAGTATCATAGGTTGCAAAAAGACGTGTGTCAGTTGCGGGGTCATTTTCTGTGTAATCTATGCCGTTTACAATGCCTATCAACTGATGCGAACGAGCCTTCAGCATACCATCCAGACCATAGCTATAGCTTGGGGTTTGAATCTCTTGAGCATAGGTTTCACTAACAGTCGAGATATAGTCAGAATATGTAAGCCCCGCCTTCATATAGCTTGCAGTATTATGAAATTCCAATTTATCATTTACAAAATAGCCGTCATTTAAGCCCACCTGCGGCAAAATATCGCGCCCAAACTGACCCTGATACTGCAAATTGTGTATGGTAAAGAGGCTTTTTGTGTTTTCATAAAACACAAAGTTTCTATAAATATCCGCAAGATATACGCACCCAAGCCCCGTTTGCCAATCATTAAAATGAATTATGTCGGCTTGAAAATCTATGGATGCAAGCATGGCAACAGCCGCCTTGCTAAAGAATGCAAAGCGTTCAAAATCATCGCCGCTACCATATAGGTGACCGCGACTAAAATAATGGTCGTTTTCTATGAAATACACAGGCACATTGCCATTATTAAGCTCTAGTACCCGCGCTACAGGCTTGCGCCAGTCCAAGGTTACCTCGAATTTAGCAACTTCTTTTATGCCTTCTAGTTTCGCTACATCTATTGTATTATATTTGGGCATAACCACTCGAACATCCACGCCTTGTGCCATCAGAGCCTTTGGCAAGCTGCCCGCCACATCGCCTAACCCACCGCTTTTGATGAATGGTCCCGCTTCAGATGCCACAAATAATACTTTTAATTTATTTTTCAATTAAATCATCTTCTTTCATGATAGCTGATTGTAGAAATGGTTTTATGTCTTGTCCATTTTATAACCTTATATGACTCCCTGTTTGTCGCACAACAACGCGCCCAAGCCGCATCAACTCACCTATCAACTCACTCGCATCTACATCTCTCGGGGTTCTCATGCCGCCATGACCTCATATTTCATCAGCATGAGGCGAATTGTGGACGGCATTTCACCGTCTAATGAAAGGGACATCTCGCGGCATCTCGTAATTCTGCTTTTGCATTATAACTCTCGCCGCCACTGTAAGGCACGCAAAAGCGTTATGCTATCCACATATTCTAGGTCGCCGCCAACAGGCACACCGTGCGCTATGCGCGTTACCTTCACCCCCAGCGGTTTTAGCAGGCGCGATAAATACATGGCTGTTGCCTCACCTTCCACATTTGGGTTTGTGGCTACTATTACCTCTTTCACGGCTCCTTCGTCCTCTAAGCGCAAAAGTAACTCTTTTATGCGCAACTCACTTGGACCAACACCATCCATTGGTGATATAGCTCCATGCAAAACATGATACACGCCGTCATATTCGCGGGTTTTTTCGTATGCCGCCATGTCCTGTGGGGTTTCCACTACCATTATTGTACCCGCATCACGCGTACCATTTTCGCATATATAGCATGTCTCTTGGTCTGTGAGATTATAGCATTTTGAGCAATATTTGGCAAGGTCTTTGGCATCTATTATGGCATCCACCAATGCTTGTGCTTTATCTGTAGGCGTATTAAGCACATGAAACGCCATGCGCTGTGCCGATTTTTGCCCTACGCCTGGTAGTTTAGCAAATTCTTCTATGAGGCGTGCCACGGGATTTCCGTAGTAATTGTGCATGATTAAAACAACCCTGGCATACCTGCAGGCATAACTTTGCTCATCTCATTTTGTACCATTTCGTCCGCTTGACGCAATGCCTCGTTTACCGCGGTAAGCAAGAGGTCTTGTAACATCTCTACATCATCAGGATCAACAGCATCTGGGTCTATTGTTATGTCTAGTAGCTCTTTTTTGCCATTAATAGTAATTTTTACAACACCACCGCCGCTAGAGGTTTCTAGGGTTTTTGTTTCCAGCTCTGCTTGTGTTTCTTCCATCTTCTTTTGCATTTTTTGTGCCTGCTTCATTAGATTGTTCATATTTTGCGGCATACCGCCAAATCCCTTGGGCATATTTATTATCCTCCTCAAAATTTTAATTATGTTACACCTATAATATCACAAATCGAAAGCAAATACAAATAAAAGCTTTTTATTTTTGCCAAAATGTGTTATACTATTAACATACAAAGGCAAGATAAAGATAAGATTTTAGGGAGGAAATCATTATGGTAAAGATTGGTATTAATGGTTTTGGTCGTATAGGCAGATTGGTTTTGCGTAGTGCATTGCAGCGTGATAATGTGCAGGTTGTTGCTATAAACGACCCTTTTATTGACCTAGAATACATGGTCTATATGCTTAAATATGACACCATCCATGGTCAGTTTAAGGGCGATGTATGTGCAAAAGATGGCAAATTAGTTGTTGATGGCAAGCCCATCTCTGTTTTTGAAGAAAAAGAGCCAACAAAGATTCCTTGGGGTGCTACTGGTGCTGACTATATTGCTGATGCTACAGGTGTTTTCCATACTAAGGCACTTGCGCAAGGGCATATTGATGGTGGTGCGAAAAAGGTCATCTACACAGGCCCTTCTAAAGATGATACGCCAATGTTTGTTATGGGTGTAAACCACGATAAATACACTCCTGACATGAATTTTGTTTCTAATGCATCTTGCACCACAAACTGCCTTGCTCCTTTGGCAAAAATCATGAATGATAAATATGGCATCGTTGAAGGTCTTATGACCACTGTTCATGCGACCACGGCTACTCAGCTTACTGTTGATGGTTCTTCCAAAAAGGACTGGCGCGGCGGCAGAGCGGCGGCGGCAAATATCATCCCATCTTCTACAGGTGCGGCTAAGGCTGTTGGTGTTGTTATTCCTGAGCTTAATGGCAAGCTTACAGGCATGGCATTCCGCGTACCTACCCTTAATGTTTCTGTGGTGGATTTGACAGTTAAATTGGCTAAACCAACCACATATGATGACATCAAAGCTACCATCAAGGCGGCGGCTGAGGGTGAATATAAAGGTGTTATGGCATACACAGAAGATGCTGTTGTTTCTTCTGATTTTATCGGCGATGCGGCTACGAGTATCTTTGATGCTAATGCTGGCATCATGCTAAACGACACATTTGTCAAGCTTGTATCTTGGTATGATAATGAGTGGGGCTATAGTTGCAAGGTTGTTGACCTTATTGAGCATATGGCTAAAGTGGATAAATAATAAGAATAATAACAAAAGATGCAATCCACATGGATTGCGTCTTTTAAAATTAATCCCAATCTATTTCATTGTGACTAACAGTATTGCCATCAAAGAAATCTTGCTCTACCTGTTCTATAGCGTTTTACCACAACTATATGCGAAATTTGCCAATACGAAATCTGCTGGTTTTTCTTAAATAACCCTTTAACATTTTTATTTTGAGAAGATATAAATTTGATTGCTTGTCTTGAATACTCAATTCTCATAAACCCTACCCTTATACCCTTACGCCCCAAGCATCCTAACAATATCATTATAAAACACCACAGCCGCCAGAGCCATCAAAAGCACAAAGCCTACAAAATGTACCAAACCCTCTCTATCAGGATTAATAGGTTTGCCGCGTATAGCCTCTAGGAAAAGAAAGATTAGGCGACCGCCATCAAGCGCGGGCAGCGGCAGAAGGTTTAGTATGCCTAGGTTTACAGAGAGCATGAAGGTGAAGTTTACAAGCGACCAAAAAGCTGCCATGCCGCCGCCAATCTCCAGGCTCTGCTCTACTTGGTCTCCTACTGTGGTTACAATGCCTAAAGGTCCCATAAGTCCCCCTAAACCATCTGAAAACAGCGAGGACACAGCAAATAGGGTAAAGCGTACGGAAAATGTTAGATTATGAAAACCATCGGCAATACTGCCAAAAAAGGTCTGTCTTTGCACCCAATTTAACTCATCTATATACACAGTTTCGCCATTTTCATCAATCTGTGTTTGGGCAAAAAATGGCCCAACTATTCTGCCTGGCGTAAAGCCCACTAGGTATCTGTTTTCTTCTTCAAAGTATATCGGTGTTACAGTGGTGCTAAATATATTGCCATCACGCTCTACTTCCAGATGTATTGGCGAACCATCCGCTCTATGCATTTCAAGTATGAAATCGCCGTAAATATTAACATTTCGGTCGTTTATACGTACAATGCGGTCTCCTATTTGTAAGCCTGCATCCGCAGCAGGAGAATCCACAATAAAGCAAAGAGCATATCTTTCGCCCGTAAAATATGGGGTTGCGGTAATGTTCAACCTTTCACCATTACGCTCTAGCACTATATCTACATCAGTGGTATCTTCCCGCGTTAGTACGAGATTAGGTCCAAAAATCATATCAACATATTCGTCACCAATGCGTACAATGCGGTCTCCACTTTCGGCACCTGCTTGAGCAAGGGGCGAAAATCCCCTAAAACCCATAATTGTGGCATCTAGTGAAGATGTAAACATGGATAACGCTATAGCTAGCAAAAGTGCCAGCACAAAATTCATGATAGCCCCGCCAGCAATAACCAAAATTCGCCACCAGACGGATTTGGAGTTAAAGGAGCGTGGGTCTACAATGCCCTCATCTTCACCCATCATGCGGCATGAGCCACCTAGCGGAAATAGCTTTATAGACCATGTTGTGCCATTTTTTGTAAAGTGTAGCAGTCTTGGGCCCATGCCTATAGAAAATTCTTCTACATGTATGCCCGCTGCGCGCGCCGTCCAATAATGCCCTAACTCGTGCACCACCACAATGATTGTGAAAATTAATAAACCTGATAATATTGTCATTATTCCCATATAAAATCGTACCTCGTTTTCCAAATTATTCTATATCAACCGCATAATAGATTATATGCAGAATTTGTCCAAATCATAATAATATCGTCAGCATCACAAAAGTAAGCGGAGCTGTAAAAATTATGGAATCAAAGCGGTCTAACATACCGCCATGGCCAGGCATAATATTCCCAAAGTCTTTTATATCTTTACGACGTTTGATAGCAGATGCCGCTAAGTCTCCTATTTGCCCTGCTATAGAACCCACAAAAGTCACTAAGGCAAAAATTAATATTTGTACATGACTATCCAAAACACCTTGCCCATATAGAATAAAGCCATATACCGCGCCCAAAAGTGTAGCCGCCACCGTGCCGCCTATAGAGCCTTCTACGGTCTTATTCGGACTTAGCTTGGGCGCAAGCTTGTGGTGCCCAAAGAAGCGACCAGAAAAATACGCGCCAGTATCACAGCCCCAAGCCGCGATAAACGCAAGCCAAACTACGAAAACACCCATATACATATGTTCGCGCATTACAAATACGGTAGATAGAGAAACGGCAATGTAGAAAAACCCAAAAACTGCGATAGATGCATCCATAATACTATTGGTTTTATGCCGTAGCACGGTACATGCCATAACCGCCACCACAAGCATCATAGGCAAAATATAGAATATGTCAGCATCAATAAGAAAAATATGCGCTAAAGCCGCACCCATGCCCAAAATATGCACGACTCTGATAGCTCCAAAGGCACGGTAAAATTCCCACATAGCTATGATGATGACTAATGCCACAGCAAATTGTAGCCATACACCTCCGAAGATAATGAGAGGCAAAAGTGCGGCAAAGCCTATGATTCCCGATAGTATTCTTATTAGCATGGTTTCTCCTTTGTTTGCAGGCGGTCACAGACTGCCCCTACAAGTTTTCGTTTATTATCGCAAGCACTGTTTCTAGTGCATCCATTTCGTCGCGGTTGAAATAATGAGGGATTGTCCCAGCTTCAAGTGGGCGACCGTAGCTATCCGTGATGTATAGCAAATCCATAATTAGGATTACACCGCTATTTGGCAGGGCTACCAAAGTACGAGAGCCGCCATATGCACCACCTGTTATGTCACCTACTGGTATTGCAAAGTCAGATTCTTTAGCAACCCAAGGGGATACTTGGGCAGTAGAACCCATTAGCGAACCAGTCGGCATCCAAATTTGACCAGAAAATGGCGTATCACCGCTTGCATCCACATCAATGTACACCGTGAAGCCATAATCTAAGCGGTTCATATCGTCCAAATTAAGAACCTGTGTTCAATAATGGGGCGCAATTGTCTGTCCTCTGAAAGCATTGTGCTAACAGGGTTTATCAGATTTCCTCTCATAATATTTGCTACATAAGGAGAAGAATAATCGCCATATGCCACAAAGGCAAAGCCTTCGATTCTCACATCTTCTGCTATGTTTGGCCCCATTATGTAGTCAAAGAAATAGGAAGGTGAACCGCCCTCATTTCTACGCAAATCTATAATAAGGTGGTCAAAATGCTGAATCTCATCAAAAACTCTTGAATCATTTGCCTCTCATCATTATTAGGAAAGTTCATAAAGCTACCCACAGACAAGTAGGCTATCCTGCCCTCTTCAATAACTTCTGTAATCACATTTGATGTTGTCGCCATATTTGCAAAAGCAATATCTACAAACCGCACCACTTCTTCAAAGTTCCCTTCATCCCGTGCGGCAGATATATCCTGTGCCAACTGATGTTCTCCATGTAGCTCAAGGTTAAGCAGAAATCTTTCATACCATATATCAAGGACATCGGCAAAGATTGATGCCCTGTTGAAATAGGTTTCTTCTTCGCCCATTTGCCTTATATGTTCATATAGTGCCAAAACTTCGGGTCTCATAAGCCTTTGCTGAGCAGAGTGCGAAAAGAACCGACTATGCCAAACTTGGTTATTTATTGTGGCATTGTGTAACCACGCATCCATAAACGAAAAATGCGCAAAGCTAGTCGAAGTTAAAGGGGCAAAATGTTCTTCCAGACGAAAGAAAAATTCATGAACCTCCATCTCATCTCTTTGCTCAATCTCTGCCCTAAAATTACTAATAATCCTACGTATATCAACACTGCGCGCCCAATGCGCTACATCCAGCAAAGCAAAGTTATTTTCTAGCATATCAAGCAAGTAATCAAGGTCGTCCAAAAAGTCTTGATTTACATGCCTTTCAAGCTCAATAGGGTTATCATCTTTCCTTATTTCATCAAAATCATTTTCCTCTTCGATAACCCCCCCACAGGCAGTTAGCGATAAAATCGGTAGCAATAAAATAGATAAAATCAGTGCAAATTTTTTCATATTATCTACCTCCAAACCGCCTCTCTCGGCTTTGATACTGCGCCACAGCTTTATATAAATGCTCTATCTTAAAATCTGGCCAAAGCACGTCCATAGCTATAAACTCCGAATACGCCGCTTGCCAAAGCAAAAAATTAGATAACCGCATCTCGCCGCTGGTGCGTATTATGAGGTCTGGGTCAGGAGTACCCACTGTATCCAAGTATTTTGCAAAATCAGTCTCTTGCAGGGGCGAGCTGTGTTCGCCCGCTATCGCCTTATTCACAGCCCGCAGTATCTCATCCCGCCCACCATAATTAAGGGCTATACACAGATGCAAACCATCATTATCCGCCGTCATCTCCCTTAGCTGCGCAATCTTCACACGCAAAGAAGGCTCAAGCCGCGACATATCGCCAATTACGGTCATTTTCACATTATTTTTCTTGGCATCATTGATGTATTGCTGAATATATTCATGCATCAGTCCCATAAGATATGAAACCTCTTCATCATCCCTTTTCCAATTTTCGGTAGAAAAGGCATAGACGGTTAGCATCTTAAAGCCATCCGCATTCATGCGCTCCGTAAGACGGCGCAGAGCGGTTGCCCCCGCCCTATGCCCCGCGCTTCGTTTCATCATAAATCTTTTTGCCCAGCGTCCATTGCCATCCATAATGATAGAAATATGGGCGGGCAGGTTGTTTTTGTCGATTTGTTCTTTCATGTTTTGCTCCTATTTCATCTGGCTTCTAATTGCATCTTCATTTCTCAAACAATAGTCATATCCTTGCTCCATAAAATCAGTGATGCTCAAGCGTTTATACATGTCAAGCAAAGTCTCTAAAATAGGCTTGCCATCAATGGTCATGTCATAGAAATAACTATAGGTGCACCCATCCGCAAAATATGGATTTAGACCGCTTATCCTGCTGTCAGCACGCATAATGGGGTCTATCACCATTTCGCTAAAAACCCATTTTAGATGAGGGGTTTCGTATTCGCTTACATCATCCCCAAAATGCCGTTGCCACACATAAAACCAAACAAAATGTATAATTTCGTGCAAAGTAACCCCTAGTGCATCCCTCTCGCTGCTTAACCAAAACACATCGAATGTTTGGGTAGCAAGAAAGCGCGGCTCTATGGGGTTGAGCGAGATATTGCAAGTCATATCGTTAAATAGTTTGCGGCAGTCTATACCAAAGGCATCAGAAAAAGCGTCTTCTATCTGCTCTTTGTAGGCTTGCCAGTTTCGTTCATACCTATCAAGCTTGTGAGTGATGATATCAAGCTCTTTTTCGTAAATATTTTTCATCACTTCATAGATATAGTCTTCACGCTTTTTTGTATCCAAAGAATCAAAATGCGCCCTGTCCATATGAGAATATATCCGAAACAAAGAATCACGCCAATAGTCACTGACATCATCCTTTTGAAACATCATGATACTATCCACCATATATCGCAAACCTGGGTTTTTAAATGCAATCTCCATTAATCACACCTCCTATAAAATATCCAGAAACCATCATGCTTTGCCTCTTGTTCATAGCCTTGTTTTCGCCAAAAATTGGCGGTATCATCAAAAGAACCAAGACCAATCTTCGTAAAACCTGCTAACCGCGCGGCTTGCATTATGCCTTCCGACACATTAGCACCAATACCTTTTCCCTTCATATCTCCATGCACCACAAGAAAGCTAAGATATAGCTCACCTTGCACAGGCACATTAGCAAGCAAATCAACAGCTGCGATAGCCTGACCATTTTGGCATATCACCATTAGGTGTTTATCATCAGACTTAAAGCCATCAGGCAATTTTAGTATGGCTTCTGCCACACCCAGCTCGTCAATCAGTTTGCCATATCCCTCTATCAAAAATTCGCGGTTAGTCTCGAAAACTTCGCGTGTTTCAGTATAGTTGTCTAGCGTTAATGTCACTATATTGTATTGCGGCAAGACCTGTTGCAGTGCGCTATAAAGATTCATGCAGACCCCTTTGGAAAACCAATATATCGTTGCTTTTGCCTTCATGAGTAAAGCTCACTTTCTCCCAAAAGCGTATGGCATTACTATTTTTTTCGATAATACCTAAGCGAATGCTGTCAAAGTTAGCTGAACTCGCCGCTTTAACAACACCATCAACAACAAACGCCCCAATTCCTTTGCCATGCAAATCACCATGTACCAAAAGCAACCCCAGCCAGAGGTTGCCTTTGTTTGGATAGTCAGCAAGCAGGTCAATTACTGCAACAACCTTGCCATCCTGATTTTTATCACAAATAGCCACAAAAAGCTTGCCTGATATATCAAAGCCATCAGGCACTGCATACATTGCATTCAAGATGCTTTCATCGTCACTAACACCGCCAAAAAACGCGAAATACTCAGGGTTTGTAAAATAGACCTCTCGAGCGATAGTGTAATTATCTTGCGTTAATGATACAATATCATAATGCGGCATAGTTTGCATCAGCGCATTGTGCATCCGCATTATACAGTCATAATTTCCTTGGTTTTTCTTTCCACAACTTTATCAATTTCTTCAATTTTCTTGTCTGTAAATTTTTGGATATCCTCCTTATCTTTTTTCAAATCGTCTTCTGTTATTTCGCCTTTTTTTTCTGCTTTTTCTGCCGCATCAATACCTTCACGGCGTACATTGCGTATGGCTACTTTAGCATCTTCGCTGCGCTTTTTGACCTCTTTGACAAGCTCCTTACGGCGGTCTTCTGTTAGCTCAGGAAATACAAGGCGGATAACCTTGCCATCATTGCTTGGGTTTATGCCAAGGTCGGATGCCATTACAGCCTTTTCTATAACCTTCAGCATATTTGGATCCCATGGTGCTATTTGAAGCAAGCGTGCCTCTGGTACTGTAACATTAGCAACTTGGCTGATTGGTGATGGTGCGCCATAGTTGTCTACAGTGATTTTTGCTAGCACATTTGGGTTTGCACGACCAGCCTTAATGGTCTCTAGGTCTCTTTCAAATGCCGTTACAGTTTTTCCCATTTTTTCGTCAAATACTTTTGTGTCCAATGCACTCATGTTGTGTTCCTCCCTTTATTTATCTTGCCTCGGCAATCCTCTACCAGTTGCTTTGCATATTCCTCACGGTTCTTGCTAGCAAACATTAACTTTAGCTTGCCTGGCGTTATCTTTTTCTTTATTTGTTCCTGCTCATCTTTTGAGCAGTCGCATTCTGTTAGCACTTCATCCACTATTTCCATCATCTTTTGTTCATCACTTTTTACATAGCGACCAAGAATTTTTTCAAAACCCATGGGAATTACAGTACCCATAATACCTGCACCAATAAGCCCGCCTAATATCTCAATAGCAAACCAGCCAGCACCAATATACCAGCCCATCGTGCCAAAAACAATAAGCAGTATCGAAAGTACCACATTTCGTACAAATTGCACCTTGGATATACGGTTGCGGGCTAGGCCATAAAGGTCAAGAACCAGTATTGTTATCGCAGAGAGTATGCGAGTAAACACCGTTGCACGCAAGAGTTGTACCATAGAGCGCAAAGCTACCCTAAAGCCGCCCAACATCACGAGATTTATCGCGGCTGTAGTTATCTTAGGTAGTGTCATGCGCAAAAGTGTATCAAGGCTTGCTAGCCCTTTGAGTTTCTTCATGGTAATTTTCCCCCGCCTAGGGTCATCATCGTATGGTTATAAACTTTTGCGTTGCATAAAATGTGTACTGCGAGCCTTGCAAATGATAGAAGCCGATACCTATATGCGTTAGACTAGGATTTAGGATATTTGCCCTATGCCCTTCAGAGTTCATCCAACCTTCCATCATAGCCTCAGGCGTTTGAAAACCCGCTATAACATTTTCTGCCATACCTACTACATTGGGTATGGCAAGAGCCGCTATTCTCTCACTAAAGCTAGTGCCATCGGAACTATCGTGCGAAAAATTATTATTTTGCGCCATGTCTGCACTGTGCGCTTGAGCAGATGCGGCTAATTCATCATGCCAAATAAGTGGCGGTATACCGTAGTTTGCTCGTTCGATATTAACAAGCTCAAAAATGCGTTGCTCAAATATTTCTGCTTCAGTGGGAGGTGCTGGATTACTAATGACCATTGGCACTTCCGAAGGAAAGAGCGAGCAAGCCGAAAAAATAACAAAAGTCGCCGCTATAATAGCGACTGCTAACACAAATTTTCTCATAAATTCCCCCAACAATACAGGATTCTATCGTATATTCATAAATTTCTGCGTTGCATAATATGTCCATTCTGAATCTGGCAAATGATAGAAGCCAATCCCTATATGCGTAAGGTTGGGGTCTAGGATATTTCCTCTATGCCCTTCCGAGTTCATCCAGCCTGTCATCATTGCTTCTGGGGTTTGACCACCAGCCAAAATATTCTCCGCTATGCCCATATTAGGTATGCCAAGAGCCGCCATTCTCGCGCTAAAGCTAGTGCCATCCGAACTACTATGCGAAAAATTATTATTTCGTGCCATGTCCGCGCTATGCGCTCGAGCAGATGCGGCTAGCCCATCATGCCAAATAAGCGGTGGCACGCCATTGTTTGCTCGCTCAATATTAACAAGTTCAAAGATGCGTTGCTCAAACGCTTCCGTCTCGGTCAACTGTGCAGCATCAGGCAATGTCGTTACAAAGGGCGGCAGTATATCATCATCGCCAATTTCCAAAGTAGGTCCGTTTACTATATATCTTATTATTACTGTGTTCATGGCTGAATCCCAGCTCGCTTCCAGTCCTATACTTTCTACAACAGCACGTATAGGTATCAGTGTTCTACCGTCAAAAATTTGCGCTGGAGCATCCAGCGTATGAATATGCCCATTTGTTGTAAATGTCTGGCTGCCTACAGTAATGACTATCACAGAGTTATTATCAGTAAGCGTAGCAGTCTGGGCGGCTTGATTCCAGTCTACGTCAAAGCCTAGATGCTCAAAAACACCTCGCACAGGCACAAGTGTTCGACCATCTATGATAATGGGGTCTTGCCCCCCAAAATTCACAGATTCCCCAAATATGGTTACATTAACTTCGGAAGCAGAGAGCGAACAAACCGAAAAAACAGCGAATGTTATCACAAGAGCCGCAATTGATGTAATAATTTTTCTCATCATTTTCCCTCCAAAACTATAAAATTCATCTAGGTCATGCTTGATTATAGCACAATAATAACCAAAAATCAAAAAAAATTTATGAACAACAAGCAAGTCATAGCACTTGATTTTTTTTGCCGAATATGATAAATTAAGAGTATAATAACGAATGATGCAGAGGTGCTATATGTTTAAAAGAGTGGTGATAAAGCTCAGCGGCGAGGCGCTTGCGGGCATGGAGCAAACAAAAGAGTATGTGAAAATGTTCATAGAGGACACGCGCGATATCTTAGAATCAGATGGCGAGATAGATGACAAATTTATCTACGATGAAACAAAAAAACTGGACAAAGCCAAACTGCGTCTGCGCTTTGATGATGATGTTATAGGCGATATTATATCCCAGATAAAAGACATTATGGATGCTGGCTGCGAGGTAGCTCTTGTTGTGGGCGGCGGAAACTTCTGGCGCGGGCGTGATAGTAAGGAGGACATAGATAAGGTGCGTAGCGACCAAATAGGTATGATGGCTACTGTCATGAATGCCGTATATCTAACAGATATGCTGGAGAAGGCAGGGATAGATTCTGTTGTTCTTACCCCTGTTATTATAGGCACTGTCACACAACAATTTTCTAAAAAAGCCGCATTAAAATATATGGCAGAAAAAAATGTGGTCATCTTTGCGGCAGGAACGGGTCATCCATTTTTCTCCACAGACACCATAGCCGCCATACGCACAGCGGAACTAGAGGCAGATGCTTTACTTTTTGCGAAAAATGTGGACGGCGTGTATGACAGCGACCCAAACCAAAACCATCGTGCTATAAAACTGAAAAACATAACCTACCGCTCTGTGATTGAAAACAACTTGACTGTGATAGATACCGCCGCCAGCGCAATATGCGAGGAGCAGAAAATCCTTTCCATTATCTTTAAGCTTGACGAGCCAGATGCTATTGTTAAATGTGTTTCTGGGGATGAAGATGAGATATTGAAGATAGGAACTACTGTGACGGTGTAGTTTACGCAATGTATAATTATTCGTTTAATAGCTCACCAACACTTAATCCCAAAGCTTTTGCTAAAATTACGACCTCAAAATCTTGAACAAGCCTGTATTGCTCCTCAAGACGAGACAGGCTTGTTTTTATATTTGTTCCATCACTTTAACTGCTCAATAAACTCTGATTGAATTTCTTTTATTCCTTTGATGGCGTTGACAATAATTTTCCCTAATGGTCACCATCATGTCCTTTGCATGACAATATGAATAATGCTTGACCATCTGAAAAATAGACCAATCTATCACTCCTGTTTATCTCTCGTGAAAATCGAACAGGATTTTTGTAGTGCCTTAATTTTTCTGGCTTACCCAAGCCTTCATTTAGCCCATTCTTCAAAATGTCCTCAATGAGTTCATCTATCTTTGCAACCGTCTTCGGATTAGATTTTTCCCATGCCCTATACTCTTTTAAGGCAGAGTTTGCGAAAATTACTCTCATAGACTTGTCTTTACTGGGGTATTACCAAATTTAGCCGTGCCATCTTTGTCTTTGCCCAAATATTCAAAACCACCATTGTTTACCAAATCATCTAGCGCATCATCTAGCTTAGATAGATGATGCTCATTTGCACGATGTTTTGTCGTTAGTTCAAAGGGTACGCCCTGCTTTCGGACAAGTGCCTTTAGACTAGAAATCACATAGGTTGTCATGTTTAAACCAAGTTCATCAAGTGTCATTTCAGCTTGACGTTTTAATTCATCATCAACCCGTATAGCTATAGATTTTGGCATAAAACCACCTCCTACTATATTGTATATCTACCTAATCATATTGTATCACATCATACATGATTTAGCAATATATTTTAATGCATAATACAGACTCATTTACCCTTTCCTCCCAAACAACTCCCCCTCAATCCTCCTAGCCGTAGGCGTATCCGCCAAACCACCCTCCGCAGTCTCCCTCAATGACGACGGCAAAGCCTTACCCACCTCGCCCATAGCCACAATCACCTCATCCACAGGGATAACGCTCTTTATCCCCGCCAGCGCCATATCAGCACTAATGATAGCAATAGCTGATGATGCAGCATTTCTGGTTACACAAGGTTCTTCCACAAGCCCCGCCACAGGGTCACACACAAGCCCCATTAGGCTTTTTAGGGCATGGGCTACAGCATGACCGCACATCTCTGGTGTGCCGCCCATAATTTCTACCATGGCAGATGCCGTCATTGCCGCCGCCGAACCGCATTCGGCTTGACAGCCGCCCACCGCACCAGAAATGGAGGCATTACGGGCAATTACCATGCCTATGCCCGATGCATTAAACAAACCGCGCACTAGCTTGTCATCGTCAACATCAAGATTGCTTAGCAAAGCCATAAAACAACTAGGTATTATACCCGAGCTGCCCGCTGTGGGTGATGCTACAATCCTGCCCATGCAGGCATTCGTACTCATCACAGCCATGGAACCATACACCGCCTCGCCTAAGAGTTTGCCAGAAAGCGATTTGCCAGATTCCACGTGCTTTTTAAAGAGATGCGCCTCATTATTTGTTAGCCCACTTAGGGAGCGGATATTTGGTGCAAGTCCTTCTTCTATAGATGACTTCATAACCTCTAGGTTATGCGCCATCTTCTCAAAAATTTCCTTCTTGTCCACCTTCATATCATGAGCTGATTGGCGTAGCGTAATATCTGAAATAGTAGTATTTTGCGCCTTTGCTGCCATAATAATTTGTTCCACGGATGAAAAATCTATTTTCATTTATCAATTCCCCCTAAATAATCCTCGGCAAATATATAGATGTTATGATTTTATTGAGGCTTTGAGCCGATTTTGCTATATCCTCATTGAGTGCATCGCTGGTCTCAACAATAGTAATTGCCTTGCCTTGGTCGCCTTTTGATTGAAAAAACCTCATGCGTTCTATATTAATTCCCTGTGCCATAAAAATCCCCGCAATTTCGCTAACAGCACCCATATAGTCGTATTTCTCAACAATCAGTGTGTTCAAATCACCTGTGTATTCAATATCAATACCGTCAAGTGATTTTAGGATGATATTGCCGCCGCCTATAGATTCGCCTACAATGCTGGTTTTTAGCCCTTTAGCATCTTCAGCTTCTATTACAATTGTATTTGGATGCGCATTTGGTATTTCTATGGTTTCAAATATATAGTCAAGCCCTGATTTTGGCGCATCTATCAAGCTTGTTCTTATGCGCACATCATCTGGGCGATACCCTAGGAGACCGCCAACAACAGCTTTATCAGAACCATGCCCCCTATATGTTTGAGCAAAAGAGCCATGGAATTTTACCACAGCCTTTACGGGTACTTGTTTAAGCACAAGGTGGGCAAGATAGCCTATCTGCAAAGCCCCTGCCGTATGCGAGCTGGATGGCCCAACCATCACAGGGCCTATTATATCAAAGATATTCATATATGTGTCACCTCCGTATATAGCAATATTGTACAGGAAAAATCAGACAAAGTAAAGTCTGCTACGTATTTATTAATGTGAGAATATATATGGACTGGAGGGATTACAACGAAAAAGTTTATTAAAGAAACGGTTTATGGTGTTTTGTTACCAGCGGGTATTTCAGTTATAATCTTTGTCATCTTTCTTGTTTTTTCAGGCTTAATTTAGCAAAATTCCCTTTGACAAGCCAGACCCCATATGGTAGAATGTACTGATGATAATTGCAAAGAAAAGAGGGGTATAGATGTTTGGTTGGGTCGATATTTTACTGATTGTAGTTGTGGTGCTTGGTGCTATTATTGCGGGGCTTTATTTTCTTAATCGTTGGGCAAGCAAGCGGGTTACGCAGCAGCAGGATATGGTGGAGCGCACAAAGCAGTCGGCTTCCATATATGTTATTGATATGAAACGCGACAAGGCGGTCAATGTTACGCTACCTAAAGTGGTAATGGATAATCTGCCGCGTACAGCAAAAATGATGAAAATGAACTTTGTAAAAGCAAAAATAGGGCCGCAGATAATAACGCTTATGTGCGATAAGACAGTATTTAACGCGCTTGATGTGAAAAAGACCTTCCAAGTGGAGCTGGCGGGGATTTATATTGCCAGCGTTAAAGGCATGAAAACGAAATACGAACTAGCACAAGCGCGCAAAGCAAAGAAATTAAAAGCAAAACAAGAAGCAAAAGCGACCAAGAAATAGGTCGCTTTTTTCATTGTGATTTGGCTTAACATTACGTTTTGGTTACAAATATACTATATCTATT
>WRBK01000010.1 GCA_009784575.1 Defluviitaleaceae bacterium
AGGATTACAAACAGACCACAACACACCTAGAACAATACTTGGAAACCAGCGCGTTATCCTAAGCAATGGAGACAATATGCCTATCATATTAACATCGGGCTTAAACAATAGCACTAATATGACTTTTAGCCGAGGTGTGCTAACCACTGGTCTTAACCCTATAAATCATCAATTGCGAGGGTAACGTTGCTTCTAAAAGCAGTAGCCATCATGTCCGCGGCAATCCATCAGCATCAACCCAAATCCCCACATTTAGTTTCATTTTTTTGTTGACAAATGTCTAATGGTGTGATACACTATGCATAGATATGCGAATATAGACATGCACAAGACCATCTTTTGTATCGGAGTGATTGCATGGGACGAACAAAAAAGCTATCCATAGCAGAAAAAACAAGAGCAATAAGGCTAGCCAAACATATCAACCAAGATGACATTGCTACCGCCATTGGACGTGGAGTGCATACGGTTATTAAAACCGAAAACGGCAAAAGAAACTACAAAGAAGACGAGCTAACCGCCATCAGAAAATATCTGCACATTGAGGACATTCCCTTAACAGATGACGAACTAGCCCGCTTCAAAGGTCAGCTTTATGTTTTCAGAGAACGCATCAAAGAAGAACTGCTAGACGAAGCCCGCAAAATGCAAAGCAGGTTAGCTATCATAACCATATACCCCTTTGAACCAGACCTACAGATGCTATACAAAACCATCGAGGCAAGACTGCTTTTAAAAGATGGCGAATATGATAAGGCAGGGGATAACCTAAAACTTATCAAGTCGCAGCTTGAGCATACGACGGATGAGGTAAGATATCATTATTACTATGCTATGGGGTCATTGTGTTTGTATAAGAGAAATCATGAGGAGGCTTTGGGGTTTTATCGGGAGGCTGAACGTGTTGAGTCCAGTAGTTTCGCAGAAGAAAATTCGCTAGATTTTAACCTTGCTGTTTGCTATTTTAGATTTGGGATGTATCTTTTGTCAATAGCTTCCTTAGAACGAATCTACAACTCGGATAATCGTGGTCTAACAAGCGCGACTGGAATTACACATGATGTTACCCTTGGTTTGAATTATATGGTAATGGGTCATTATGATAAAGCAAAGAAATTATTTAATGAAGCCCTAGTGCGAGCAGAAGATTTAAATAATAAATATCGCACTGGCGGTATTCTACATAACCTTGGGTGTATTTATTACAAAACAAAGAAATATGAAAAAGCTACGATGTTCTTTGAACGAGCATCTATGTACGTAGAACAAAAAAGCAATGAATATATAGAAAATCTATTTTACAAAACATTATGCCTTATTGCAAGCAAAAGTTCAGAAAGCAAATTAGAACTATCTAATGCAAAGTTAATAGCGAAAGGAAATGAACACTATGCATTTCTTTTGGATTCGCTATCACATATAATGACATTGAAAGAAAAAGAATCACGTCAATATATCGAAGATGTAACCATACCTTATCTATTAGAAAAGTATAAATATTTTGAAGTTTTAATCTTTTATGAAGAACTTAAAAGATTTTTTGCTAAAAATAAAACGAAAACTTATGAAATCATGTCATCAATCGGAGAGGTTCAGCGGAGAATGATGCGTGAAAATATAGATGTAAAGGAGTGACTAATAATGAAAAAAAGGCTTCTCGGGATTTTCCTAACATTTGTTTTTGCACTTAGCCTCAGTGCTACAGTGTTCGCTCCGATTGGCGATAACCCAGATAGCCCATGGCCAAGACCAAGAATCGCCCCACCACCAATAGAGATATTATGTGAAGATGTAGAGATTGCGAAGATATGATAAGTATTTTGAAGCTTTAATTTTTTATGAAGAGCTAAGAAAATTCTTTTCTAAGAACAAAACTAAAACTCATAAAATTATGGCATTGATAAGCAATGTCCAATCAAAAATGATGCGCGAAAATATGGATGCAAGGAGTGATTGTTGATGAAAAAAAGTTGCTTAGCCTCGTTTTATTGCTCGTTTTTGTGCTTGGCTATAGCGTAAATGTATATGGACCTCAGGGCGATGACCCAGATAGACCATGGCCAAGACCAAGAATCGCCCCGCTGCCAATAGAGATATTATGTGAAGATGTAGAGATTGCGAAGATATGATGAGTATTTTGAAGCTTTAATCTATTTACGAAGAACTTAAAAACTTCTTTGCTAAAAACAAAAACCTATAAAATCATGTCATCAATCGGCGAAATTCAACAACGAATGATGCGTGAGAATATATACATAAAGGAGTGACAGGCAGTGAAAAAAAGATTACTCGGATTTGTCCTAACATTTATTTTTATGCTAAGTCTTAATGCTACGGTATTTGCCCCGATTGGCGATAACCCACATGACCCAATTCCTAGACCTAGAGTCACTCCACCACCAATAGAACAACTACACGAAAACAGCCAATATTAAACCCTCAAAAAAAGACCGCAAGGTCTTTTTTTCTTGCAGATACGAGCATTTGCATCAATATAAAATCAGCATTGATGGATATAGGTATCGACATTAATGGATTGCCACGGGCTATATAGCTATTGCCGTCAGCATTGACATAGCCCTCGCAATGACTGTCTTGCGGTGTCTTGGCTTCTCGGTTAAGAGATAGCCACCACTAACGTCATTGCGAGGGCGTAGAGAAGTATCTAAACGAAGATACCTAGCCCGCGGCAATCCATTAACGTACATTTCAAAACCATTGCTCCAAAACCATTGCTCCAAAACATCAACAAGAAGCGCGTTGATGTTTTTCCGCAATACGTCATCATCCATCACACTCATTCCAAAACAAACAACATCGTAGGGGTGGTCTGTGACCGCCCGAATAAATTCTATAAATAATGCACATTGCCCACCAGACAAATGCCCATAGCAAGCAAAAACATGCGCCCACAGACCGCCCTTGCCAGGGGGCATTTACTATATTAAAATAAGCCCATTAGCCCCCTTTTGTCGAAAACTGTCGTTAAATAAAATGCTATATTTTGTAAAAAATGCTTGCTTTTTCCATTCAAATGGTATATAATGGTATCTAAGTTAGCTTGCAAAATCAAGTCCAATCTGGAACGAAAGTAGGTGATATACACCAAAAAAGATAGATGATACGACATATAGCGTTTTTACTTGAAAAAGGCCTTGTGTCGAGACCGCATCGCGCGGCTTCAGGCGCGTTGTGGGCGATGACGGAAGCCTATTTTCAAGTTAAACAGCAATATTAACGCAAAACCCAAAATGCAATGTTTAATTTTAAGGAGGAGAACCCTATGTTTGTTAGAGAAATGGACGGAAACGGAAGAATCGTTATACCAAAAGAAATGCGCAAAACCCTTGCATTAAACGAAGGTGACGGCATAGCCATATATGCCGAAGGTGAAAATATAATTCTTGGGAAGCATTCATGCGTTTGCTTTGTATGCAATGGCACAAAGGATGTGCAAAAGCGCAATAAAGCGTTTTTGTGTGAGGAATGCAGAGAATCACTAGGTGAGCTTTCCATGCTAAGACCTCCAGGATAGAAAGCCCCGCAAAAAAGAAATTCCCCTCCATGGCGGGGTGGTCATGCGCCTGTGAAAAAAATATAAAAACAGCCTCCGCCAATCAGCGGAGGCTGTTTTTCTGCCCAAGGCCGGAATCGAACCGGCACGCCTTTAAGGGGCGCAGGATTTTAAGTCCTGTGCGTCTACCAATTCCGCCACTTGGGCGCGGAATGTTTTTTAGAAACAGGCGCCACCCGGATTCGAACCGGGGGTAAAGGAGTTGCAGTCCTCTGCCTTACCACTTGGCTATGGCGCCGTGTATGTGATGCGTAATCACCTTATAGCCAAACTGCAACTAAGGCTAAAAGGCGGTGATGACCCGTAAGGGATTCGAACCCTTGTTACCGCCGTGAAAGGGCGGTGTCTTAACCCCTTGACCAACGGGCCGCATAATCATTATATGCAAAGACAAAAGCAAATTACATTATAAACGAGAAATTCTTCTGTGTCAATACTTTTTTAGTTGTTTTCTTCGGCAGATAGTGGTACAATAGTTTAGATTGATGAAAACGAGGAGGTATGCAAGATATGGCTTGCAAAATAAAAAACAAATATGGCACAATAAACATAGAAAATGAAGTTGTTGCCAGAGTTGCTGGCATGGCAGCCATGGAGTGTTATGGCGTAGTAGGCATGGCGGCAAAGAATGTAAGGGATGGCTTGGTGCATCTTTTAAAAATCGAAAGCCTAACAAAAGGCATTGTGCTACATGCGGGCGAAAAAAGCATTAATATTGACCTGCACATAATAGCAGAATACGGCACAAATATCACAGCTATATGCGAATCGCTTATATCTGCTGTAAAATACAAAGTTGAGGATATCTGTGGACTTACCGTGGGTCGTGTGAATGTTTTTGTGGAGGGATTAAGGGTAGATGAGTGATGTACAACGAATAACAAAATTAGATGGCAAAATGTTACGCAATATGATTATCGAGGGGTCTAATAGGCTAACAGCCAATAAGGCTCGCATAGATGCGCTTAATGTTTTTCCTGTTCCTGATGGTGATACAGGCACGAATATGTCTCTTACAGCCCTAGCGGCGGCAAAAGAAGTGGAAAAGCTAGATACAGATGATATCTTTGCTGTATCCAAGGCGGCGGCATCTGGCGCATTGCGCGGCGGGCGCGGCAATTCAGGCGTTATATTTTCTCAGCTTTTCCGCGGATTTTCTAAAGCCCTTGATGGTAAAACCACGGCTAACACAGCAGAAATTGCCATGGCTCTTGCAGGTGCATCCAAAACTGCATACAAAGCCGTAATGCGCCCGCAAGAGGGTACAATGCTGACTGTAGCCCGCCATATGGCAGAAGGTGCTGAAAAGGCTGTTAGAAACACCAAGGACATGGGTAGCTTTTTGCAAAGGGTGCTGGACGAAGGCAGCATTGCCCTTAGAAAAACCCCAGAGATGCTACCCGTACTAAAGCAAGCTGGCGTGGTGGATTCTGGCGGCGAGGGCATAGTGGTTTTCTTCAAAGGTATGCTGAAAGGCATGACGGCAGAAAATGTAAAGCTTGATGGTCAACCTATCCAAGAACCAACAGAAGAAGTAAACTTTTCTGCACTTGCCAATTTTTCCACAGAAGAAATAACCTTTGGCTATTGCACAGAATTTTTTATTAATGTGCAAAATTTCTCCGAGGATGACGAGGACAGCTTCAAGGCTTACTTAGAGACCATGGGCGACTCCATAGCTCTTGTAGCTGATGACGAAATAGTAAAAATCCATGTACACACAGACCACCCAGGAGCCGTAATGGAAAAAGCTATGGAAATAGGACCTCTTTCTAGCCTAAAAATCGAAAACATGCGCTTTCAGCATCACGAAGCCGTGACATTCCTAGACGGTATGGAAAATCAAGCCTTATTTACCGCACCAGTAAAAACCGAAGCAAAAGACCTAGGCATAGTAGCTATATCCAGCGGGGCTGGCTTTAGGCAAATCTTTGAGGAATTAGGCGTTGACTATATAGTGGAGGGCGGTCAAACAATGAATCCTTCTGCTGAAGATATAGCATCTGCTATTAGCAAAATAAACGCTCCAAATATAATTGTACTGCCAAACAATAAAAATATAATCCTAGCGGCAAAGCAAACCGAGCATTTATGCGAGGATAAAAACATATTCGTGGTAGAAAGCAAAAACCTACCACAAGGCATAGCTGCCATGATAAACCACATGCCAGATAACACAGTCGAAGAAAATGTGGAAGCTATGACAGAGACCCTAAGCGAAGTGACAGTAGGGCAGATAACATATGCTGTGCGCGACACCGAAATGGATGGACAAAAGGTAAATGAAGGTGACTATATAGGCATATTGGGCGGCAAAATAGCCTGCTCGCATCAGGATATAGATATATCTGTTAAAGAGCTTATAAATGCGATAATGGCTGATGAGCCAGATGTTTTGACGGTATATCTGGGCGCAGATGTAAAAGAGGATGCAGAAACAACTGCAAACATAGAGAGCTATATAGCTGAAAATTATGAGAGCTGTGAGCTAGAAATTGTCTCTGGTGGTCAACCTGTGTATCATTACATTTTCTCGGCGGAATAAAAATAATGAAACTAAACGACAGCGTACAAATACTTAAAAGCGTAGGGCAAGCGAGGCTTGCCCTATTGCATAATATCGGGATATATACAATTGAGAGCTTGCTAGAATATTTCCCGAGAGATTACCTTGACCGTAGCCAAATTTCAAAAATAAGCGAGATGTCAAATGGGCAAATGGTAACAATTCGAGCTTACATGATAGGTTTTCCGCAAGCTTTTCATAGAAATGGGAAAAATATAATCAAAATATCCTTTTCAGATGGCACAGGCAGAGTGGAGCTTTCATGGTTCAACCAACCATATATGAAAAACAATTTTAATACAGAGACAGAGTATTTCATATCTGGTAGAGCTGGACGTATGGCGGGTATAGCGACCATAGAAGCACCAGAGATAGAAGAGCTTGCCAAAAATGTTCCACGTGGAACATTTTTAGATGAAGGAGAGGGGCTATCTGCTGGACGCATCGTGCCTGTATATCCGCTTACAGCAGGAATTTCGCAAAAGATATTGCGTGGACTGATAAAACAAGCCTTAGATGGCACAAGTGACCAAGTTGCAGATTTTTTGCCACAAAGCATAATAGATGCAAACAATCTTTGCACCAGAGCCTTTGCTATAAAAAATATACACTACCCAGAGTCTGGCCAAGCATACTTCATCGCACGTCGCAGATTGGTGTTTGATGAGCTATTTCTTATGCAGATGGCTCTGGCATCTATTAAGGGACATTTGTCCTTTACCGAGGGGCGTGTATTTGACGATTTGGATGTATCAAAGATGTTAGAATCCCTGCCCTATAATTTAACTGGTGACCAAACCAAGGTGGTAGAGGAAATTTGTGAAGACCTAAAATCTGGCTATGCTACAAATCGTTTGATACAAGGTGATGTAGGCAGCGGCAAGACCGCTGTGGCTATGATAATATGCTTTTTGGCTGTGAGAAATGGTGCGCAAGCGGCACTTATGGCACCTACGGAGACGCTGGCTATACAACATTATCATTCATTCTTAGAGATTTTTGAGCCATTTGGGATGCAGGTAGAGCTACTTGTGGGCTCTGTTAAGCCAAAACAAAAAAAGGGTATAAAGCAAAGACTGGCAAGCGGCGAAATTGATATTGTGATTGGCACACATGCTCTAATACAGGACAATGTGGAATTTGCTGACCTAGGGCTTGTGATTACAGATGAACAGCATAGATTTGGGGTAAGACAGCGCGGCAAGCTAGGGGCGAAGGGTCATCAAAGCCATGTGCTGGTAATGACAGCGACACCAATACCACGAAGCCTAGCAATGATACTCTATGGGGATATGAATATCTCTGTCATAAAGCAAATGCCGCTAGGACGGCAAAAGATAGATACTTTTTGTGTAACAAGTGCATATCATGCTCGTATTTTTAAGTTTATTCGCGAGGAAGTGCAAAAAGGGCATCAGGCATATATCATATGCCCATTGGTAGAGGATAGCGAGCATGAAAGCAAAAGAGACGTTAATTCGGTTGTGAGCTTTGCGGAGGAACTAAAGAGCGGTATTTTAGCCGATGTGCCTTTGAAGATTCTGCATGGGCGCATGAAGCCAGAAGAAAAGAATGCGATTATGCAGTCGTTTTCAGAGGGCGAGACCAAGGTTTTGGTATCCACTACTGTGATAGAAGTTGGCATAAATGTACCTAACGCTACTGTTATATTGATTGAAAATGCTGAGCATTTTGGTTTATCTCAACTGCATCAATTGCGCGGCAGGGTTGGGCGGTCAGATAAAAAGTCATATTGTGTTTTGGTGACAGATTCTAAAAATGAAGTGACCAAAAAGCGCATGGATGCTATGGTAAGCACAAATGATGGCTTTGAGCTATCGGAGCTTGATTTGCAATTGCGCGGACCAGGTGAATTTTTTGGCACTATGCAGCATGGCATACCGCAGATGAGGCTGGCTAATCTGTATAAGGATATGGAAGTGTTGGCAGAGACACGAAAAGCTATTGATGAGCTATTTGGTGTAGATAGTTCAAAAATGTTCCACGTGGAACATTTGCCCCTTAAAAATAAAATCGAAGGAATTTTAGGAAATATTGAAAAAATTTCCCTTTGAAGATTTACAAGCGAGAAAAAATTAGGTATAATAGTATGATATAGAATTTGCGAGAGTAGGTGCTTGGGTATGCGCGTTGTTTCGGGGGTAGCGAAAGGTGTTTCGTTGTTTTCGCCCAAAGGAGCAAAGACACGCCCCACATCTGATTTTGTGAAAGAAAATTTGTTTAATATTATTCGTGATGATGTGCGTGGCACAAGGTTTCTGGATTTATTTGCGGGCAGTGGCGCTATTGGCATTGAGGCTTTAAGCCGCGGTGCGGAATCCGTGGTTTTTGTAGATTTCTCGCGCGAAAGCATAGAGCTGGTGCGTAAAAATTTGGAGAAAACAAGGCTTGTGGGCAGTGGTGCTATTGTCATAAAAGGCGATGCCTTGTCAGCTCTAAAGAAGCTTGGGGGTCAGAAATTCGACATAATCTTCATTGACCCGCCATACAATGACAACGACTTAGCGACAGAGGTGTTTCGTGAGATTTGCGCAATGGATATTTTGGAAGATGATGGCTATATTATTTTGGAAATGAGCAGGCAGGCAAGTGTACCCAAAACCATTGGGCTAGAAATCTTTAGAGAAAAAGAGTATTCTGGCACTAAGCTGGTTTTTTTGGAAAAAACAATTGATAGCGAGGAAATTTCATGATAGCGGTATACCCTGGGAGCTTTGACCCAGCAACTTATGGACATATAGATATAATTGAGAGGTCTGCAAAAATAGCGGACAAGCTCATCGTAGCTGTTTTAAATAATTCCGCCAAACAACCCTTGTTTAGCGCGCAAGAGCGGCTGGATATGCTAAAAGAAACATGCAAAGGCATTGATAATATAGAATTTGCGGCCTTTTCTGGCCTTTTGATAGATTTTGCAAAGAATAATGGAGCTAGTGCGGTTATTCGCGGGCTTAGGGCGGTGTCGGATTTTGAATATGAGTTTCAGATGGCACTGACAAACAAAATTTTGGATGAAAAAATAGAAACACTCTTTATATCAACAAGTGCGCAGTATGCGTATCTTTCCTCGTCCATCGTCAAGGAGGTTGCGAGGTTTGGTGGCAGCGTGAGTTCTATGATACCTGATGCTATAGAGAAAAGACTTCTGCAAAAGATTAGATAAGCTGAGATATAATAGACCTGTCCGCTAGTCTGCTTTCGTCATATCCGTCAACGGTCCGCGTTTTTTCGCTAAGCAAGGAGAAGACGACGACACAAAGCCAGAGCTTTTATTAAGAGGCGCGGGCGTAAGTCCTGACGGAAAATAAGCCGAAAATATGGCGGAATGAGGTTAATGGATAGGTCTAACGAAAGAGGGGGCATACGATGGAACTTATTACATCTCATATTGATAAAATAGAAGACCTTCTTATGAGGATGGATGACGAGATAGATACGGCTAGGTCTGTGCCTTTTTCTTCTAAGGTAAGTGTGGAAAAACAGGTCCTATTTGATATTATTGATGACATGAAAGCTATCGTTACTGATATGCGCAAGGGCTTGCCGCATGAAATTAGTCAGGCTAGGCGTGTGCTTGGTGATAAGGATAATCATATCAGCGAGGCAAGGTCTAAGGCTGAGATGATTATAAAAGCGGCGCAAGCAGAGGCGGCAAAAATGCTCAGCGAAAACCAAATCACAATACAAGCGAAGTTTGCGGCTGAGGAAATAAAAGAAGAGGCGAATAAAGAGATTAGCGATTTTAAACTTTCGGCAGCGCAATATGTAGATGGTGTCTTTGAAGAGTTAAACGACATGATGCAGGCTGCCATGTCTGACTACACTACCAAATCCAGAGAAATTGAAGGATTCTACAAAGATATCATGAGCGAGCTATATAATAATCGTAAGAGAATACGTATTGACGGAGAAAAGTAGACAAGTCTAGTAATTTAAAGAGGCAGAGGTGTAATGCATGGACTATAAATTAGAAGTAGCAAAACTAATAGCTAAGGCGGCGAATCTGGATGAAAGAGAAATTTTGCAAGCCATAGAAATTCCGCCAGAATCGGCGATGGGAGATTTTGCTTTTCCTTGTTTTAGATTAGCTAAAGCTATGAAACAAGCCCCGCCAGCAATAGCAGAGAATATTCGTGGACAGATAGAGTTGCCAGAATTTTTAGATAGAGTGGTTGTTACGGGAGCTTATCTTAATTTCTTCGTAGACCGTGCGCAATATGCTAAAAATGCAATTGGTGAGATTGCTAGCAAAGCTGGTAGGTTTGGAAGTGCCGATATTGGTAAGGGCGGTTGCGTTGTTATTGATTATTCCGCGCCGAATGTAGCGAAGCCTTTTCATATCGGGCATTTGCGCTCTACTGTTATTGGTCACGCGCTTTACAATATATTTAACTTTTTGGGATATCGCTCTTTTTCCATAAACTATTTGGGGGATTGGGGTACACAATTTGGCAAGATAATTACGGCCTATGAGCATTGGGGAAATGATGAAGAGATAAAGGCGGGCGGCATATCTGCTCTGCTTAAATTATATGTAAAATTTCATGATGAGGCAGAAAAAGACCCTGCCTTCGATGAAGAGGCACGTAGCTGGTTTGTTAAAATGGAGCAAGGTGACAAATATGCCCTAAAGCTATGGAAATGGTTTTTTGATGTGAGCATGGAGGAGTACCAAAAGATATACTCAAGACTGGACATAACCTTTGATTCCTATGACGGAGAGAGTTTTTATAATGATAAGATGATGCCTGTTGTGGAGGAAATGAAGGAAAAGAATATATTGGTAAAAGATGATGGCGCAATGATTGTAGACCTTGAGGAATACAAAATGCCTCCATGCTTGATTTTGCGCCGCGATGGGGGTACATTGTATCCCACAAGAGATATAGCCTCTGTTATGTATCGCAAAAAGGAATATGATTTTGTGAAAGCTTTATATGTAACGGGCAATGAGCAGAATCTGCATTTTGCCCAGTGGTTTAAGGTTGTGGAGCTAATGGGCTATGAATGGGCTAAAGACCAGCTTGTTCATATACCTTTTGGACTTATCAACTTTGCGCAGGGCAAGCTTTCTACTCGCAAGGGCAATGTTATATTGATGGAAAAGTTTTTGGATGATGCCGTGTCCAAGATAAGAGAAGTAATTGAGCAAAAAAACCCTGGGCTTGCTAATAAAGAGCAGGTGGCGGAACAGGTTGGTATTGGTGCTGTTATTTTTAATGACCTATACAACAATCGCATAAAGGATATCGAGTTTTCTTGGGAAAGAATGCTTAATTTTGAGGGCGAAACTGGACCATATGTGCAGTATACCCATGCCAGATGCAATTCTGTAATAAATAAGGCTGATGTTAATTATTCTGATGCGGATGTGTCTATATTGACTGGTGATGACGAATTTGAGTTAATAAAAACGCTGAATGCATTCCCTGATAAAATAATAGATGCCGCAAATAAATACGAACCGTTTGTTGTGTCTCGTCATATTATGCATGTGGCGCAGATGTATAATAAGTTTTATCATAACAATAATATCTTGCGGGCGAATGAAGATGTGAAAAAGGCGCGCCTTTTGCTTACGAAGTGTACGAAAGATGTGATTGCTGCGGGGCTTGGACTTTTGGGAATAAAAGCTCCTGAGGAGATGTAGTGGTTTCTGGAGCATATGACCACCCCGCCTTTGCGCCCTAAAACAGGCGCAAAGTCAGCCCCTCCACGAAGGGGAATCTGGGGAAATGTTCATAGATATACCTGATTCATAAATTTGCATTAAACTTTTTGAAATCATTTGCGTAAATGTTTATAAGAACGAAATATTTCGTAAGCACATGCTGTAAAAGGAGTGATTTTATGAGTCACAAGTATAATAAAGACGACGATTACAAAAGGGATATTCGTGCAGAGGCGGAATCGCATGGTGATGTGCCGCCGCATTATCCACATACCGAACATCACACAAGAAGACCAAGTAGATTCTGGTTGCTTATGCTTTCCTTTTTGCCTGGGCTTAGCCATATCTATTTAGGGTTAATAAGGCGTGGTTTGTTCTATATATCCGCTTTGGCATTTATTATCTTCATAACATCCATGGTCGTGCCTGTATTTGGTATATTTGGCGTATTCACAGGGTTTGCCATTGTAGCTATTTATGCTGTGTCTTTCTTTGAGGCATTCAGCATAAGGCGCGACATAATAATGGGCAAAGAAGTAAAAGATGCCATTCCGACCCTTGGGCTTACAGGCGGAAGCAAGACTGTACTTATAGTGATGACCGTTATGCTTGTTATAGCTTTTGCCATACACATTCTAGCTAGATTGCCATGGTATGGTTGGTTGATACTAGGCGTTGTTGCTGTGTGCTATGCCCCGACCCTGTATCGCAAAAAGAGCAAAAAAGATTCAAGCGACGAAAGTAGTGGTAATTAAATGATTTGCTAGATACTTTGTAAAAACAAGCTCTGCAATCAAAAATGTTCCACGTGGAACATTTTTGATTGCAGAGCTTGTTTTTTTATGTTAAAATTAGAATAATAATAAGATTTACTGAAGAAAGTGGGTTAAGAAAATGGGAAGAATTATCTCCATTTGTAATCAAAAAGGTGGAGTGGGCAAAACAACCACTGCGATAAATCTGTCGGCTTGTTTGGCGCAAGCGGGCAAAAAGGTATTGACTATCGACTTTGACCCACAGGCAAATACAACGAGTGGTCTAGGGGTGGACAAGCGTAGTTTGCAGGCTACGGTATATGACCTATTGATGGGAGAAAGGCGTGTAGATGAGGTGATTTGCTCTACTGTTGTGGATAATCTTAGCCTCTTGCCTACGAATGTAGAGCTTGCTGGTGCTGAAATAGAGCTCATTAGCTTTCCCGAAAGGGAATACATACTAAAAGGGATTTTAGTGGACTTAAAGTATATGTATGATTATATTCTGATTGATTGTCCGCCATCTCTGAATATACTTACTGTAAATGCCTTAGCGGCATCTGATACGGTGCTTGTGCCTATACAATGCGAATATTTTGCGCTGGAGGGTTTGAGTCAGTTAATGTATACCATAGAGCTAATCAGAAAGAACTTGAACAAGCGGTTGGAACTAGAAGGCGTTGTCTTTACTATGTATGACTCGCGCACGAATTTATCTGCGGAGGTTGTGGAGGAAGTAAAAGGGCATTTGGAGAAAAATGTGTATAGGAGCATTATACCGCGTAATGTAAGGCTAAGTGAAGCACCAAGCCATGGTGTACCTATAACACTGTATGATGCGAAATCTAAGGGAAGCGAAGCATATATTTCTTTGGCGCAAGAAGTTATTGCAAAAGCCATGTGATGATGAATAGGGGGACATACCAATGAAAAAAGGCTTAGGCAAAGGGCTTAACGCACTAATTGCGCATACGGAGATTCCATCTGGTGGAGGCACGAGGGCGGATGAGGAGATTTTTGAGGTAGAAATATCTAAGGTTGCGCCAAATCCAGACCAGCCCAGAAAGCATTTTGAGGAGAGCCAGATAGAGGAGCTAGCGGAATCTGTGGATGCTTTTGGGATAATACAGCCATTGGTGGTAAAGAAAAATGGGGATAATTATATAATTGTGGCTGGAGAGCGTAGATGGAGAGCGGCGCAAAAGGCAGGGTTGAAGCGTGTGCCCATCATCATCAGAGAATACTCTGACATGCAGACCCTCGAGATTGCCTTAATTGAGAATGTGCAAAGGGAAGACCTAAATCCTATAGAAGAGGCAAACTGCTATAAAAGGCTAAGCGACGATTTTGGGCTAAAGCAGGAGGAAATCTCTAAAAAGGTGGGTAAAAGCAGAAGCCATATTTCCAATTGCATTAGGCTTTTGAAGCTAGACCCAAAGATACAGGCTTATATTATTAATGGTCAACTTACAACGGGTCATGCCAAAGCTATTTTGGCTATTGATAACAAAGAGATTCAGAACTATTTTGCTAGGCAGATGGTTGAGGATAATCTTAGCGTTAGAGAAGCGGAAGAGTTTGTTAAGAAATATGGTATGCCGCTAACCGAAGAAGAAAAGCAACGCATAATGGAATCTGGAAGTGAGCCTTCGGATAAAAAAACGGCTGAAAAAAAATATATTAACTTTCAGATGGAATTACGAGGCTTGTTAAGCACTAGGGTTAATATAAAGGACAACAAGACAGGTAGCGGCGGCGGAAAGATAGAGATAAACTATTTTTCTGAGGACGATTTGTCTCGTATCATCGAGATTATAAAGACATCAAGGATATAAATAAACCTCCCGCTTGGAAGAGCGGGAGGTTTCGGTCTAAATAGTAACTTCTTTTCCTGCAAGATTTTTAATGTGCATTGCGGCATTTTTTACCTGCGGGATTAGTAACAGAACTACTGTAATCGTTGCTTCTGTGAATATGTAGCTGCTATTGTATATTATCGAATACCACATTGGATGTGTTCCTTCGGGGGCGTATTGACCGAAGAAGAAGTAACCAGATATAACATGCATTATGAAACGCCCAATAACAGCGACGACAAAACCGATATAAAGCCCGCCTTTTATCTTGTAGAAGAAGCCAGAAAGCCCTAACATGCCGAAAGCCAAAGGGTAGTCTAGCAATAGTTGGAATGGGTGTAGCACCATTGGTCCTTGAGCAAACTGTAGCAAGCCATAGGTAAACCCCGCCACAAGACCAATAGCTGGACCAAATAAAAACCCCACGAATGTCACAAAAAACATGCTCATTGGGGTAACAGAGCCACCCATAGGCATTTGCCATAGCCTAAAGTATGACAATGCAAAAGCTATTGCTAGGGATAAACCAGCATAGGTCAGAACCCTTGTTGAGATTTTGGATTTTTTGAACAAAAAGCCCAAAACCGAGAGGAATAAAGCCACCCCTATTACCAAGGTGATGAATGCACCCAGGTCTGTTAGTTGGTAGTAGCCTTCCCATCGACCTTCTGTGATGAGAGCATTGCGAATTGCTTCAAACATAAAAAACCTCCTTAATCTACATTGGCAAGGAGGGGGTAAAATTACCTAGTTCATAAACTTCCCTTCGTCGGCATTATCCGAATCAGGTACAAGGGTAATAATCTCAGCCTTTCTTAGTGAAAAGCACCCCTAGCCAAACTAACTATATTTAATTTTTTATTGGTTCGCGCGACACCAACAATTACAATGATAAAGCAGTTTTTGTGATTTGTCAATATCAATATACGAAAAAGGTGCAGAAAATGTATAAATTAATTGCTTGTGATGTAGACGGAACGCTTATGAATCTTGATTTTAAGGTAAATAGTGATGATAGAAATGCGATCATGAAGGCACAAGAAAAAGGCGTGATTGTGACACTTTGCTCTGGTCGCTCATATAGGAGTTTAAAAGGCTTTGCGGCGGAGCTGGGCATACCACCAAAAGGAAGCTATCTTGTAGGCTTTAATGGCGGTACAATATATGACTATGAAAATCTTGATGTGGTTAAGCAGGAAGTTCTTGACAAAGATGCTGGCTTAAAGGCTGTGGAGATTTTTAAGTCAAGGGGGCGCGGTGTAGAAATTGTTGTGTATATAAATGGAGAATGCATACTACATGAAACGGATGCAGAGTATGCCATAAAGTATCAAAAAACCAGTCAATGTGACTGGCAAAACACTGATGATATAGTGGAAACTGCAAAGAATTTGGAAGCTATGATAAAAATTATATTTATTGGGGAAAACAGCGACCTGAAAGAACTTGAGGCAGAGCTGGATGGACAATTAGGAGAAACCACTGATACAATTTTTACGGCCGACTATATGCTGGAGGTTTCCCCTGCTGTATGCACCAAGGCAAATGGTGTAAAATGGCTTTGCCAAAAATACGGCATTGATATGTCCGAGGTTATCTGTATTGGCGATAATCATAATGACATTAGTATGCTATCAGAGGCAGGGCTTGGTGTGGCTGTGGCAAATGCCGTGGATGCTGCGAGGGCTATTGCCGACTATGTTACAATAAACGATTGCACAAACGGTGCGGTGGCAGAAGTGATTGATAAATTTATTCTACAGAGCCATTAAATGAGCCATATCTGCCATTTTGTTATGCAGTACAGAGCTTATCAATCTCATATGAGCTGTGTCTTCTAATTCAACATAAATCTGAGAAATTTCTCTTAATAACCTAGATTCTTGAAGCAGGGCGAAAGCTATATCGGTTCTGTAATTTTTTGCTTTTGCAACTTTCATTTCGCTTGGCCCCCATTCGCTTTTTGTTAAGTCTTTGAACAAACCAGTTACGCTTTGAAGTTGCTTTCTTTTATTGCTCAAAAGCTCATCAACAAGCCCCTTTTCTTTTTCCGATATGCCAGCGGCACTTGCCATGCTTTCATAAAAAATGATGCTATTGCTTTCGCCTTGTGCCAGATTTGAAAGTTTTACGATAATATCCCTAGGGTTGGGCATGCCATTAGCTGGTATTGCGTTTGGCATTGTCCCACCTGGGACAGGTTCGAACCTAACATTTGGGTCATTATTTGGGTTTAATAGGTGCATTGGTGGCATATTTTGCTGTGGCATTTGCTGTGGGGTATTGTTAAAGCTTGGCGGAAATGTTCCACGTGGAACATTTTGCGGCATATGTTGTGGCGGAAAATAGTTTTGCTGTGGGGGCATGGGCATATGCATCGGGCTTGGTCTATGCATATTTTGCATACCTTGATTAGGCATATGCGGGAATTGCATACCGCCATGAGGGTTGCCATGTTGTGGTCTGCCGAAAAAGCGACCCATTGGGAATTGTGCCATAATGCCCTCCAGAAAATATCGTCATTTAACTTGAAAACGACTATAGTTATGAATCATTTTATTCTGGGGATGTGG
The DNA here is from genome assembly GCA_009784575.1 of Defluviitaleaceae bacterium. GTDB lineage: Bacteria > Bacillota > Clostridia > Lachnospirales > WRAX01 > WRBK01. The sequence continues at coordinate 17,017 of WRBK01000010.1, forward strand.
CTTTTGTGAAATGGAAGCAGGCATTGCCGCACCCTCAAGCTAAAGCCCGAGGGTGCGGCAACCCTATGCTAGCACAGCTTGACTTTCTGCCAACTTCTCTATACAGCTTCCACACAAATATGGTCTTATTATGCCATTGCACATTAATAACACAGTTGATACATAATCTATTATTATTCGATTCGATGAGATGCGTTTACATTGTCATTTAGTTCATCTTGGAGCTTGGAAGCGAAATTTGACCCCTTTTGATGCTCTACAGACATATTGTGTTCAAGACCCATTAGCTGGACTTCTAAATTGGCTCTTTTTTTCTTCGAGATTTAAAATCTCACTTTGAAGACCCAGTTCTTTGGATTGCAAGTTGGATATTGTAGAATGGACTTGGGAAAGTTATGCCGAAAACAACCACCCCTATACAACACGCCAACCTCACATGGCTGGGTTGTGTGTTATATAGGGGTGGTTTCGCCTTCGGCGTTTCGGTAAACTTGCTCTGCGGGGTCGGAAGGCAAAAGCACACAGACACACAACCTTGTGTTTTGAAACACCAAAAGAATTGTTATGTATTGGGGTATAAAAGAACTTGACAGAGCCGCATGTGGTAGATATAATGAGTGTATAATTTAAAATGTAACATAATATACCAATTGTGCATGAATGAAATGACCTTATTTCCATATTTGCAATATGGCTGATGGCGAGCATGTAGTTTACAATACCCTAAGAAAATATATGGTGGCACTACGAAGGAGGAACTATTATGGAAAAGAACTTTTACAAAAACACAGAAAATGATAACCTGATGACACTGATTATTGATTTGATATGAGGATTGGAACTAGATATCTACCTCTTAATAGATAACTTTGAGAATATCTATGGCAGAGATATCCACGGTATGATTGGGCGATTGAGACTATTCTTGACCGAGTCCGAGAATGAGCTTCTACAATCTTAGGGGATGGCATGGTTTAGAGAAAATTGAGGAATGGTGAATGGCAGGCGCATTCCGAATATCGAGATGCTTAATAGTGAGATTGCTGCTTGGGAATCCGAATACAACAGTCAGCGCAAGTGCATTGACTGGCAGTTTACAACAGAAGATGCTCGGGTTAAATTGCGGATGTTACATCCTGTGTTTCAGGTGAGTTGGTGTAGTAGAGCCACATTAATTTTTTAAGGAGCGTGTTGGTGTGAAAAAAACATTATTAGCTTTACTTGTATTACTACTGTCTATGACGATTTTTATTGCATGTGGCGAGAATGACCGCGAGGTATTGGATGATTATACCGTTGAAACCGAAGATATCATTGAAGGTATTGAGGATGATGTCGAAGGAGTTGTTGCACTTGTACTCGACATCCAATTCAACGAAACAAGTTCAATAATAGCCACCACAACAGGCTATACCTATACAGCCCAACTAGGGCGAAGAACCTATATGTTCAGAGGTGATAACGAAGATGCAAATACAGTATTTGTAAACACTGTAGAAGTAATAGCACAAGGATTGGAGAAATTTATAAATATACCAGATGCACAATTTAGAATAAATGCATCACCTGCTGACCCATTAAGCTATACCTTCACGCATAATGAGTTAAGCATCAATTTTGATAATAACGATACCTTTGGCTGGTTTACTCATGCTATGTCAAGGGGTAATTTGCCTGTTTGGTTATCTGTTGGGTTAGAAGCATACATAAGAGCTGATGCTGGTATGTTTAGCCCAACACATGATATCTCTACACAAGAGCTAGGGCTATCAAGACCATTTGGGGATATATCTTTTGTGCCTGAGATGTGGGGTACGGTAGAGATGAACACAGCTATAGATATTGCATATCTCTTTGTAAATCATCTTTCTGAAAATAATTTACTAGAAAACCTGATCGAAACATATATGGGTGGTGATATTGCAACGGCTAATGAGATGGTGGAAGGATATTTCTATAGCTACTTTGGCGAAGAGATGGATGTGTCGCTTAGGCTTGATTATTTTCATACTAATAGTAGTTATGCAATAGTGGCTACTGATGAGCTAGGCGTTTATAATTTTGCCTTTGAATGCTTTACTTCGGCTCTTTCTATAGAGTATATTAGAGAGTATAATGTTTTCCTTAATGCTTCAACTGCTTTTGTTATTGATACGTTTGCGCGGTTTACATATGTAGAACCTCTTCCTTTGAGGACTACTGTTTGGCATGATGCAGTGGGGAGTGCAGGTGGTCTCTATTTCCCAGGAACTGGTATAATACATCTGTTTAACTCCGCGAGAACCCCTGGGCATTTATTCGCCATGGCTCACGAAGTATCTCATGCGGTTTCTATTGATATGATATCGGAATCTGCTTGGGTTGTCTTTGAAGAAGGTTTTGCTACTGCTGTGAGTTATTTGTTTTATGAATCTGATATCGCGACAAATCTTCGCCTGACAAGCAGTGTGATTGATGAAATCTTTGTAAGAGCTCCTGAGATACCGTTTTTTAGTGTAGATTTTGTTCATGCGAGTGCGTACTATATGCTAACCTACACAGATTACACCGATGCCAGTAGTGAGTTTTTTGGTTGGAGGCAAGCCACTGCAAACCCGCAAAGCGATAGTATAATACATGCCATCTACTCCCCATTTACTGGCACGTCTTTTGTGGCGTACCTAGTAGACACATACGGCGTTGAAAGCTTTATGGGTGTTATGTGGGATATTGATAACTTTGTCAACGCATATGGCAGAGATATACATGGCATGATTGAAGAGTGGCGTGAGTTTTTGCATGAGTTTTATCACTATACATATGATGGCTCGTGGGATGAGAGGATTCGGTGGATGTTTTATGGATAATGATAGTTAGCTGATACACGTATTTTGAGTGTCTCCCAAGAAGCGCAGAACGGATACAATTGCTTTTAGGATAGTCGAGACCTTCATTGTTATTAGTTGTGGTTTTGGCGATGCATCTGTATGGGCTCAACCAAGCCTGAAGGGTTGATGACAAATCAATATCAAACATGATTTCAACATAGAAATATTTACAAAATCTATAACATAATATGAACAAGTCATTAATTTTGCCTAATAAGCCCTGCGTTTCTTTGGGTTTCAATGAGTTTTTTACCAGTAAACCAACCCTTTTTAATAATATTTATAGCTTTTTGCATTATATCAAAACGAGATTTGGCATGAAATAGCTTAATGCTTTGTGAATAAAAAAGATGACAAGTTGGAGGATATCAGATGAAACTAACAACCCACATAATCCCCATAGACATAGACAACGAAGAAAAACTAATAGTGAACTCTCTCAACGGAATAATGGATAAAATAGGTCAACCCATCTTCGATATAATCCAAAGATGGTACGGGCTTGATGAGATAACCCCAGAAACCGAAGTAGAGGTATCAGAATTCTAAAAACAAACGAACAGCAGACACAGGTGTCTACAACAGGCAGTGATGGCAACAGTGATAAATAGAAAAATTGCGGGAACTGCCAAAAGCTTTATAATAAAGATTTGGTAGAATGTCCTCATTGCAGACATAAAGCATAACAAAATTCCCCTCCTTGGAGGGGATGTTTGTTGCTCGTTTTAGAGCAAAAAACAGGGGTGGTTCACCCGCCCCAAAAAACGTTCTCTTTCTCTACCTCACTTCCGCGCCTCCAGCCTACATATCCCAATCCCTGCCGCAGAGAACCTCTCCTCATACTCCGTCATGATATTTCCCTCAAACCCGCTGCCATGTAAATCCCGCGTAACATTACTAAGCTCCCAGCCAGCCTCTTCAAATTCCTTCAAAGAAAAGTCAAAAAGCAACACATTATCCGTCTTAAAAAACGCCTCTTTAGTCGCCATTATCCCCTCATAGCGCGCCAAAAACCCACGATGCGTCAGCCTGCGCTTATGCCATCTAGCACGGTCGCGCCATGGGTCACTAAAATTCAAATATATCCGCGAAAGCTCACCCTCCGCAAACACATCTGCAATATCCTCCGCATCATCACAAAAAATAAATAGATTAGGCAAATGCCCCGCAAGCCTTGCCCGCCGCAGAGCCATGCTCATAATCTTGCTATACTTTTCCATGGCCACAAAATTTATATCAGGATAGCGCAAAGCATTTTCAACTATAAACTTGCCCTTGCCGCAGCCAATCTCAAGATGCACAGGGTTGTCGTTACCAAAAATCTCTCGCCATCTCCCTTTGCATTCCCTAGGATTCGCTATATACATCGGATTCTCAGCCCGCTCTCGCTCTGCCCACACCTTTTTACGTATTCTCATCTATGACACCATTTCCCCAATATTAATCTCTCGTATCTCGCCATAATCCCGTACAAACTTATCCTCATCCATCAAATTCTTCAAGAATTTATCCTCAAACACTTCACTAGACACAGGCGGGCTGAAGTAGAAGCCCTGTAGCAAATCAGCATCCATATCCATCAATATACGCGCCTGCTCCAGCCGCTCAACACCTTCCACGCACACAATATAATCCATTATGTGGCAAAGATTAATAATGGCCGCCACAAAATCCCTATTATTCTTATTGGTCTCTATATCCGCCACAAATGCGCGGTCTATTTTAAGCTCACAAACAGGCAAATCGCGCAGATAACCAAGAGAAGAATAACCTGTCCCAAAATCATCTATGGCTAAGCGTATACCATGCTCTTGTAACTCTTTCAGTGTACTCGCGCGTGTATATGACCCCTCTTGCACAACAGATTCTTCCGTTAGCTCCAAGAAAATATTTTCCTTAGACAGCCCTTCAGAATCCATCACAGCAAGCGTTTCCTCCGCTAGGCCGCTCTTTGCTGCCCTGGTCGGCGACATGTTTACATTTATAACCAAGTCTTCAAAGCCAGTCATCCTAATCCATTGTGCGCATTGCTTTGCAGCACTTCTAAAAATCCAACCCTCTACCTCAGGAAACATGCCTATGTTCTGCAATGTAGGAATAACAATGCCAGGCGACACAATCTTACCATTGGCATCACGCCAGCGCAGCAATGCCTCGCCACCTATAAACATATTGAGCGACGTAGAAAACAGCGGCTGATAAAACACCTCAAAGCCCCTAAAGTCATCCAGCACACACTCTCTTATCTCTGCTTCTAGCCTTAGGCGAGCAAAATGCTCTTCTTTATCTTTTGGCGTAAAGAAGTTCATGCTATTTTTTGTCATCTTTGCTTTACGCAATGCCAGCTCTGCATTTGTCAAAACATCATCCACTGTATCCTTTGAGCCAAACTCCGCCGCTCCAATAGATACCGTCATTTCCACATAGCTTTCATCCACCAAGAGTCCATTGGAAGAAAACATATGAATCTGCGCACAAAGCGACTCTGTATTCTCAAATGTATCAGATTGTACATATATCACAAAGCGATTGCTCTCAAAATGATAAAGCTTGTTTTCAGGCGGCACAAGAAGCGTTAAGAGTGCGCCATATTCCGTAAGCAATCTATCGCCCACAGAAAGTCCATGTATAGAGTTTATATTACCAAAGTCATCTATATCCACCATCACGATATAACCTTTATCCATGCCCTCCTCAAGCCCAAAGGCACTAATCTCCGACATAACAGCACTCGCCGCATTAAAGTCATAGTTAAAAGCAACGCGGTTAGGCAAACCAGAAAGCTTATCCACATTTCGTATCTCATCCAAATAGCTAGAAAACTGCCTCATGCTATCCAGATTAATAAGCGAACCCGCTATCAAAACAGGTGCGCCGCCCTCATCCAAAGAACATTTGCCAGATAGCGCAACCCAAAATGGCGCATCCTTTTTGCCCTTTAGCCTAAATTCTGTCTTAAAAATCTCCGTTTCACCATATAGCACAGATTCCAAGGCAGATGTAAAGGCATGGCGGTCAGCAGGAATGATATATTCCAGCCAAGTTTCTAGTCCATTGTTCATGGTTCTTGTTTTTGTAGACACAAGGTCATATATCTTTGAAGAAAACTCAAACACATTTCTTTCCATGTCAAATATAAATACGCAATCGGCACTGCCTTCTATTATCAGGTTATTTAGCTCCTCATTACGCATCTGCTGTGTTATATCATCAACAACGCCAGCCATCATCTCAGGCTTTCCATGCTCATCTTTTGTACTTTTGCCTTTAACCAGCAGCCATTGCATAGATTTCATATATTTGTTATATACATGCATCTTAAACTCTGCACGGTCAGTAGAGTTTGTTTCTATTTTTCTCATAGCCTCCAAAAAGTCATTTTTATCGCTTTTCCTCGGCATAAATTCCAAGATGGTCTCCAAAGCATTAGTAAAACTCGCGCTATTCAAAACAAAATCTCTTGCAAAATTATCATTAACAGTTATCATGTCCGTCTTAAAATTATAACTGAACGTGTAGTCAGAAGCCCCCTCAGCAGCCAGCACACTAATCTTTTGCGCCCGAATTTGCTCTGTAAAGTCAGTAATAACACCCAGCACCATATTTTCTGATAGGTTGTAGCGTTCATCCCGCTCCATTTCATATCTTTCTATGTCCTCAGAAGTAATAACCTTTAAAGACACCCAAATATGGTCACCCTCATTCAGCGGCAATCTAAATACAACAAACTTTTTATCGCTCACATCATTTTCTACAGCGGCATCTATCATGTTTTTAAAGAACACATGGAGCCTTTCCCAATCTTCTTTATGGGTATGCTCTATAAAATCCGCATAAGACATAGCAACACCCTCATTTGCCAAGCCAAGCCGCCTTGCAGATTCTGGGCCAAACTCCATCATGCCCGAGTTTAAATCCATAGAGAAACTACTAAGCATATTAACACGCATAATGGTACTAATGCGCGCAAAATCCTCCCTTATGCCTGTAACCTCTGTTTTTTGCTGGTCATTCTCCATTTTCGAACTCTGTCCGTCAGCATCCAAGAAGTCCGTAACAACTCTGTTGCGCCCAGACTGCTTTGCGGCATACAGGGCAGCATCAGCCAGTTCTATTATGGAGTATGGGTCATTGTCGCCCGTTGGTATGCGGCTTGCAAGCCCAACAGATAGGGTGATATACGGATTTTGTATATTTAGCGGATTTGAGATTTTAAGCTCCTCCACACTTTCGCGTATGCTTTCAGCAAATTTTAGTATATCATCGCCTGGTTCATTAGCAACAACAGCCACAAATTCCTCGCCGCCAAAACGCGCAAACATATCACCACGCCGCTGAAACTTAGCCGAAATAGTGTCCGCTATGCTAATGAGGCATTTATCACCCTCTACATGCCCAAAATTATCATTAAACAATTTAAATCGGTCTACGTCCATCATCATAACAGATACTGATTGACCCTTCTTGCGAGCCTCCGCCCAAACCTTAGCGATATATTCATCAAATGCACGGCGATTGCTAATTTTCGTCAGCGCATCGGTGGTAGATAGCTGCATCAATGTTTCCTTTTGCTCCGCCACCCTCTGACTTTCCAAGAAATAATTCAAATGATTGGTTTTAATAAAGGCAGAAACAATCATGGCAACAAACGTCAAAATAACAGAATAAACAGAGCTAACAGTATATACGTCCATGGGATATTCAAAAACAACTTTCGCCATGATAGTAGCAACAAGATATATCACCACCATAAGTTTAGCAGTGCGCTTTGTAAAAATAGGTAAAGTAGAGATAAGCATAACGCCACCCAAAAAGCGTATAGGATTAAAAATGCCATAGAAAAATTCCGTGGTCACAAAATCGTCCACAATAAGGATTGCAAAGGCAAAAATATACATGTAATTTAGTATTTTTGGCTCTCTTTCAAATAAAAATCGAAATTTTTTCGTTGCAAAGCTTGCTAAAGCAAGAAAAATGAAGTAAAATACAGAGTATATGATGTAAGTGGATGCAGATGGCATTGTTTGCACACTAAACATAACAGGGTAAAGCACAAAATACACTATGATGGACGAAACACGATGCAACGCCATAAGCAAATAGAAGTAAGGCAAACGCTGTGCGTTTTGCCCATTACGAAATCCATCGTAGGCATCCTTGTGCTTTTCAGGAATCCTTTGGAATAATAGATTTTTTACAAAAGCTCTTGCGCCCTGTTCTATATTGTCATTATATTCCATGTTTGTTCACTCTCCATCAATAGTAGTATACACTTTTTTTGTAAAATTTTCAATAATAATTTGGAGGTGTTTTTTAAAATGGCAAGAAAAATACTTGTGGTAGATGACGAAAAAAATATCGTTGATATTGTAGCCTTTAATCTGCACAAAGAAGGCTATGAAGTAATAGTAGCAAGGGATGGCGAAAAATGTCTGGAGGCATTCGAAAAAGAGTCGCCAGACCTTGTTATCCTAGATATCATGATGCCAAAAATGGACGGTTATGAGGCTTGCCGCAAAATAAGAGAAAAATCTCAAGTGCCAATCATCATGCTTACAGCCCGCGCCGAAGAGGTTGATAAGGTTCTGGGACTTGAGCTTGGCGCAGATGACTATGTCGTAAAACCCTTTGGCGTACGCGAACTTTTAGCACGCGTAAAAGCAAATCTCAGGCGCAAACAAGCACCAGCAGAAGAGGGAAGCGGCGGTATTATGCGCTTTGGCGACATAGAAATAGACACAGGCCGCTACGAAGTACGCCGCGGCGGCAACTCCCTAGAGCTAACACATCGCGAATACGAGCTAATAAAATTCCTGGCCACACAAAATTCGCAAGTATTTAGCCGCGAGCATTTACTAGAGCGCGTATGGGGCTACGAATATTTCGGCGATGTACGCACAGTAGACGTAACAATACGCCGCCTCCGCGCAAAAGTAGAAGAAAACCCCGAAAGTCCCAAATACATACTTACAAAGCGCGGAGTGGGTTATTATTTCAAGTCAGAGTAGGGGCGAACTGTGTTCGCCCGCACAAAGTGAGGATATATGAGCATACGCTGGAAACTAACAATGATGTTTATAGCTCTGGTTTTTTTGGTGATGATGGTAACAGGCACTTTCATCATCATGACTTTGCGCCTCCAAGAAGAAAACACCCAAGCCGCGGATCTAGCCGCCAGAGCGCAAATGATTCAAGCAGTTGTTATAAACGCAACCTTCCAATCTCCATATTTTGACCCTGATGCTGGGCGCGACTCTTTAGAAGAACTTCTAGCCCACAGTTTCGCTGGTGTAGAAATGGCCCTCATCCCGCCTGACACAGAAGTTTTTCTTATAAGCGGCGAAAACCGCGCCACTTTGGGTGCGACCACAGGCAATTTTGATACACAGCACATGGGGCAGGTAGTCATCTCCGCCCTTAGCGGACAGCCCATGTTTTTGCCGCCATGGCAATCAGGCAGCTCCAATAACGACATGTCTTGGTTTGAATACGCAATGCCCGTTTTTTTCGAAGGCTCAACCCTCCCCGATTTTGTTATATATGTACGGGCAGATGCAGAAAACTTCACAGAAAGCCTACTAAGCACAACATACACCATAGGTTTCAGCGTGCTTATCGCTATACTAATGGCATCCGTGCTAGCCTTGGTTTTCTCCAATTCACTTACACAAAACCTTCTGCGCCTAAACAAACGCATCAAGGATTTCAAAGTAGGTGTGGATAGCAAACCCATAGCCATAGGCTCTATCAAGGACGAGATAGGTCAGCTCTCCGAAAGCTTTAGTTCCATGGCGGCAAACCTAGATAAAACCATGGCAGCCGTTACCAACGAAAAAAACAAAATGGAAATCATAATGTACAGCATGACAGACGGCGTGCTTGCCTACGACGAAGAAGGCGTGCTAATACATTCCAATTACGCCTGCGAAGAACTTCTAGGCATAGACGGCATAGGTCGCATGAGCATGTCAGAGCTTTTTAAAGAAATCGGCATAGATTTTCCCGAGGGCAAATCCATAGATAATGTGGAAGACAGCATAATAAATCTCGGCGACAAGTACGTAAATATCAATTTCAACCCATATAAAAGCTCTGGTGACGACATCCACGGCGTTATCCTCGTCCTTCAAGACATAACAAAACATATGCTGCTAGACAATATGCGCAAAGACTTCGTAGCAAATGTATCACACGAAATCCGCACACCCCTTACCACCATAAAGGGTTACGCCGAAACCCTACTGGACGGTGCAGGCGACAGCCCAGATTTGCGCAACGAATTTCTTTCTGTTATCAACAACGAAGCAGACCGCATGACAGCCATAGTTAGGGACCTGCTAGAACTCTCCCGCTTCGACTATAACCGTCTGGAGTTTGACTTCAAATCAACCGACCTCGTGGCCCTCGTGGCCGCAAATGTCCGCCAACACTCCATAGCAGGCGATAAAGAAATCACATTCACCACCGCCTCAGAAACCGCAGATGTATATATAGACCCAGAGCGCATAAACCAAGTGTTGGACAATATCATCACCAATTCCCTGCGCTACAGCGGCGATGATGCCAAGGTAGACGTAGAAATACGCGAAAGCAGGCTCTACTACATGGTATACATCACAGACAATGGCATAGGCATTCCAAAAGAAGACCTACGCATGGTTTTTGAGCGTTTCTACCGCGTGGACAAAGCCCGCAGCCGCGAACTAGGCGGCACAGGGCTAGGGCTTTCCATAGCAAAAGAAATAATGGAAGCCCACGGCGGCAGAATCAACGCCTCCAGCGAACTGGACCAAGGCACAACAATGATGCTGCGTTTCCCAAAAGATTTCGTGACAGATAAAAACGACGCAGCCCTAAAACCAACCACATAAAAAATCCCCCTTCTAGGAGGGGGATTTTTTATGCAAATTGCTCCAAAACGCATACTTGGGGTGTTGTGTGTTTTTTTTCTACTCGGGAGGCATACACATAATAGGTCCATCGTAATAATCATCGTAAAAGTCATCATTAAACCCAACCTTCTTTTCCACATCCCCTTTCGACCCTTTCTTACCCTTATCCGCCGCCAATTCACGACCCCTATCAACCATCATCTCATCAACACTCGTCCCAAAAAAATCACAAATATCAAGCATGGTCTTAACGCTTGGTGTTCTTTCACTTCTTTCTATCAATGCCACATAAGCTGTAGATAAACCCAAGCATTTCCCAACATTTACAGCCGAAAGCCCCCTATCTTTGCGGGCCGCCCTCATATTCTTACCAAAGGCCTGCAACCTTTTTGTAAACAACTTATCTCCACTCATGGATTTAACCTCCCTTATTTTTATAGATTTTCTTTGCTAATTACAGAGTACCATGGGTAGTTTGACTTGTTAAACCGCAATCGTAAATGTATTCGACAATTATTTACATAAAATGGTATAATATGGAATTATCTATTTTACTTGATATGGCGCGGTTTCATGAAAAACTTTAACATATGTATACATACAGAACAAATAAAATAACGGAAAGGATTTGAGCTCTTTCCGTTTATATTATAGATAAACCCTTCAACACCGTCATTGCGAGGAGGGCTTTAGCCCGACGTGGCAATCCATATAACCCGCAAAGGCTGTAAATATCACCTTTAGGGTGTGTGTGGATTGCTTCGCCAAGGCTCGCAATGACGGCGCAGAGGGCTTTGTCATTAGTTTGAGCGGAAAGGGCTTAAATTCTTTCCGTTGTTAGGTCATTACTAAAACGTAATTATATTGTTGATTATGTCCATTTTTTTGAGAAATGGGTATATTACCCTTCCATATCAGGGCATGGTATTATGATTCTTGGGATTCTGGGGTCTATTATATCTCCAGGGTCAGCATAAGCATTTGTGCCAGCAGTTAATAGAATGACCACTACCAAAAGCATTGACAATAATTTTTTCCTCACAATAGCTCCCCTCCTTTGTAAACAAACATCCACTCGTAAATATCGCACATTTCTTTATGTGATATAACTTACTTTTTACTCTTCCATATCAGGACAAGGTGCTACAGTTCTTGGGATTCTGGGCCACGGCCATATTTCCCAAGGGTCAGCATAAACAGTTGTAGCAAAAGTGAACACCATAATCATCGCTAAAAGCATTGACAGTAATCTTTTCTTCATAATAACTCTCCTCCTTTGTCAAAAAACATCTCCTTATAAATATCACGCATTGCTTTTTTTAATATAACTTACCGTTTATTCTTCTATTTCAGGGCATGGTACTACAATTCTTGGGATTCTGGGCAATGTTCCTCCCCCAGGGTCTTCGGCGTAGATATTTGTGCCAAAAGTCAAAAAAATAACCACTACCAAAAACATTGACATTAATCTTTTCCTCATAGTAAACCCTATCCTTTGTTGAAAAACATCTCTTTATAAATATCACGCATTGCTTTTTTTAATATAACTTACCGTTTATTCTTCTATTTCAGGGCATGGTACTACAATTCTTGGGATTCTGGGCCATACATCCCCAGGGTCTGCATATGCAGTTGTAGCAAAAGTGAGCATCATAATTGTTGCTAAAAGCATTGACAGTAATCTTTTCTTCATAATGACTCTCCTCCTTTGTTGAAAAACATCTCCTTATAAATATCGCGCATTGCTTTCGTCATTAAAGAAGCTTTTGAGGATTTCCTAGACTTCTCGTAATGCAACTCCAGAAGTTCATAATAACTTATAGCCTCGAAATTAAGATGGATTTTCATAAAATGCGGTATGGTTACATTTTCTATATATTCAACAGATTCTTTATTAAAAATTGTTACTCGTTTATTTATTTCAATAGCGTGTTCTAGGGATTCAAAAATTATTGAATACTTAGTTTCTGTTCCATAAAACACCTTTGCTTCTTCAAGCACCTTTTCAGCTTTAAAAGTCTCTCTAGGCTTTAATAAACAACATATCTTATAATAAAATGACCATGGGTGATAATTAGAAGTTGTTTTTACAATACTTAATGTTTCGTCAAAATACTCTATGGCTTTCTCCAAATTTTTTGAGCGTTTGCATAGCAACCCAAGATAAAATAACGACAAAATAGTGCAATGATCATTACCGATGCCTTTTGCTTGCACAAGGCATCGATTCAATACCTCTTTAGCCTCAATAAATTCTCCGACCATAATATAGGCTCTAGCAAGGGTAATATTTATACCTATATCGGTTATTGTTAATCTTTTCCCGTTGTTTTCTTTGCGGATTTCACCTAGAAAAATTATGGCGCGATGTGATAGACCAACATTTATGTAGCAAGTAGAAATGTTAATATAGAGTGTTTCATTGTCCTCTGTTGAAATGCCTTTAAAGGATTTTGTCAGTTCATAAGCCTGTAGATAGAATTTCAATGCACTCTTGTTATCACTGTAACGCATTGAATATAAAGAACCCATCCTATGATAATAATGATATGTCAGCTCTGTGTTCATTTTATCTTTAACACGGTGAAGGTAGTCCAGTTTCTCCTTAGCAGTATCAAAATCCCTCTCGGTTAGCAGTAATAAAACCTCAAACAAACGAAAATATATAGCTAAATCAGGGTCGCAAGGTTCAAGATTAATAAGGGGCAACATCTCTTTATGTAGCTTTCTTGCCCTAACCAGCCTTTGGTCTCTAATAAGGTCGCGCCATACATGCAAGCGTTCCCTAAAAGTCGCCCTCTCAAAATCTGTTAAAGGCATATTCTCTATTTTAAAGTATTTTTTAATAGCCTCTAATTCTTCTGGTTTGTATGCTTCTTCGCCAATTTCCACACGAGATATTTGCGCCGCGCTAGACCATATGTTTTCTGACAATTCTGCCTGCGTAATACCCTTGGCTTTCCTTAGTAGCCTAATCTTTTCCCCAATTGAGGGGTTGTTGGCACTTTCTATCTTTGATGTTATACCCATAGGCATCACCCCCGCTACCAAAAATATACATCAAGTATATCACAGTTCGACACCTCCTGTCAAGAAGTTTTTTATACAAAAATTAAACTTTGTATGAGCGGCACTTTGCCGCCAAATATCGCACAATTCCCCTATGCCAACACCTCTCTAGGTACAATAACCCCATTTTCCACGCCAAAAACCCTAGCACCACCTTTGCCTAAAAACCCGCTCGTGGCGTTTTCCGCCCCAGTGGATGTTATTACGGCCTGCAAATCCCCAATATTATTGAGCAAATAGTTCTGCCGCCCCTTGTCCAGCTCCGAAAGTACATCATCCAAAAGCAGCACGGGCGGATGACCCCTTTCTTGCTTCACAATCTCTATCTCTGCCAGCTTCACAGCAAGCACAGCCGTTCTTTGCTGTCCCTGTGAAGCAAATGTGCGCCCATCTTCGCCGTTTATCACAAAGCCTACATCGTCCCTATGTATCCCAGCAGATGTAGACCCGCGCATAATATCCACGCCGCGTTTGCGCCTCAATGCCTCCAAAAATTTATCCTCATCCACATCATTATCGTATATTATCTCAAGCACTTCGCGCCCGCCTGTTATATTATGCTGGTTTTGCGCCGCTATTTGTCCCAGTCTATCCACAAAAGCCCGCCGCGCGCGCATTATCTTATTCCCATATTCCACCAACTGCTCATCCCACAATTCTAATGTTTCGCGCAAGCTATCATCCCTATTTATATCCCTTAGTAAATTATTGCGCTGTTGCAACACTTTGTGATACATCCGCAAATCGTGATAGTAAGCAGGGTAAAGCTGGCATAGTTCCATGTCCAAAAAACGGCGGCGGCCCGCAGGGCCAGCCTTCACAAGCGACAAATCCTCAGGCGAAAAAAGCACGACAGAAAGCCTTCCGTACAAATCCCCTAATTTGCGTATGGGCAAGCCATTGACCACAGAAAATTTGCCGTCAGGGCGTATCTCCATGCGCATCTCATCCAATGTGCCACTGCCGCTTCGCGCTTCTATTTTTATAGCCGCCTCTTTTTTGGTCAACATAACAAGGTCTCTAAAGCGGCTAGCGCGATGAGACCTGCCCGTGGCACAAAAATATATACTCTCTAAAAAATTTGTCTTGCCCTGCGCGTTTTCTCCATAGAGAATGTTAATGCCAGACGCAAGCTCCAAATCTGCTGTAGCAATATTCCTAAAGTTTTGTAGCACAACCCTTTGTATATGCATCCTCACAAAATCCTTTAACCATCGTTTGTGCCTTCTCAGAACCCATTATGCCGCCCAAGCACCTTTTGATGCTGCCAGCATCCGTATTAGAAACCACCACAAACCTCTTTTTAAGCGGCATGTATCTATCCAGCAAATGCCTGTTGGCACCAAAAAACCCTTGCTTCCTCTCACAAAACATAAAGAAATAAGCATTGGGATAGTCTATGTAGTTTGGTAGAACGTAATATGCCAAATCTGACCTACAAAGTGTTATGAAGATTTTATTCACATCATCCTCGGCATACGGGCAAATCTTGTCCTTGTAATAAGAACCTGTGTTCAATAATGGGTTGTGCGTATTTTCCACATGGCGAAATATCTAGGTCGCACATCTCAAGCAATGTCACCTCATGCTCGCCTATATGCTGTTCTTCTATAAATCTAGCAATGTCATGACAATTGCCGTTGCCGCGCCCACTAAAGTTAATTATGCATATTTTCATAACGCATCCCTAATTCCTCAATCTAAGCGGCAACACCAAATATTTATAATCATCACTACCTTCCACCTTTATAACACAAGGTGTAATAGGTGTAATAAACTCCATGCTTATCCTCTCGTAATCAAGCACTTTAAGTACATCCGTCAAATAGCGTGGGTTAAAGCCAATCTCTAGGTCAGCTCCGTCTTGCTCTACCCCTATTTCTTCATAGGATGCGCCCATCTCCGTATTGGATGTAACAACTATGCGCCCTTCAGCTATTTTCAGTTTCACAGGGTTTTTCTTAGAGTCCCTAGATATAAGCGAGGCGCGCTCTATGCAGTCCAAAAGGTCTCTGCGGTCAACATTCACAAGGGTTTCCGTTTCTTTGGTAAACATATTCTCATATTTTATAAACTCGCCGTCCAAAAGCCGCGACACCACAACGCAATTTTCCAAATCAAAAAGTATATGTTTGTCCGTAATATAAAAAGTCGTCATAGAATCCGCTTCTGTCGGCAAAATTTTTGCTATTTCACTGAGGGTTTTGCCAGGTATAACAACTTTTATTTCCCTAGAACTATTCTCAAACCCAAAACTTCTAAGAGATATCCTAAAACCATCCACAGAAATAAGTTTTGCACCATTTGCATCAATCTCTAAAAGCTCACCGCACAATACAGGTTTAGAAATATCTTGAGAAACAGAGAATATGGTCTGCCTTATCATATCTTTTAATTCCGCAGAGGGCAAGCTATAGGCATTATCTTTCTCCACATCTGGCAGCGCAGGAAACTCCTCACCATTCATCCCAAGTATCTTAAATTCTGATTTCCCAGCCTTTATAATAGTGAGATTCTTTTCATCCACATGTATCTCAACACTATCACTAGGCAATCTCCTAACAATATCAAAAAACACGCGCGAATCAAGCGCAACTGTTCCATTTTCAAGCACCTGAGCATCTATATTTTTGGTTTCTATTGCCATCTCCATATCATTTGCCATCAATTTGAAACCATCATCTATGGCAGTTAGTAAGCAACATTCCAATATCGGCTGGTTTGCCCTTCCCGTTACTGCTCTTGACACAGTATTTATACTTTCTACCAACAAATTCTTAGCACAGACAACTTTCATGCCATAACCCCTCCTCTGTATTCACAAACACACCTTACATACTATTTTAAAATAGTAGTAGTAATAGTAGGCAGCGTGGATTCGTGGAAAACCCACCAAAAGATGACCATACAGGTAATATTTCACGTTGATATCACCATGGAAAACTCATCAACTTTCCAAAACTTTTCAACACAATTAACATTCACTGACAACACAAACCCCAATCCACATCTTGTCCACACAGAACCCACAAACTTACCAACACTAATCTCCCTTAATCCTTTTCTCTAACTCCTCTATCTCTTTTTGCAACTTCTGGTTATCTTCTAGCTCTGCTGTTATTTTATCACAAGCATGTACGATGGTAGAGTGGTCTCTTCCTCCAAAGTTCACACCTATATCTTTTAGTGGTCTATGCAATATCATTCGCGATAAATACATAGCAACATGCCTTGCGTATGTAATAGTTTTTGTGCGTTTTTTGCTGCATATCTCCTCATGAGTAATGCTATAATATGCCGCCACAACCTCTTGGATATATTCTACATTAAGCTCTCTTTTTTCATTTTGGTTTATCATGTCCGCAAGTGTACGTTCAGCAAAATCCACGGTACATTTGTTATTGGTTAGCTTAGCCCTTGCTGTTACAGTGTTTAAAGCCCCCTCCAACTCACGTATATTAGAAGAAATCACTTTAGCGATATAATATATAACCTCTCGGTCTACATCCATGCGCTCCATCTCTGCTTTTTTTTCCAATATAGCTATGCGTGTTTCCAAATCAGGCAATGTAATGTCCACAGTAAGCCCAGACCCGAAGCGAGAGCGAAGCCTGTCCTCTAAAGACTTTAGTTCATGCGGTGGTTTATCGCTTGTCAGCACAATTTGTTTGTTATCATTATGCAAAGCGTTGAAAGTATGGAAAAACTCCTCCTGAGTACCCTCTTTATCCGACAAAAACTGTATATCATCCACCAAAAGCACATCCACTGTACGATACTTGTCCCTAAATTCCTGATTCTTCTTATTGCGAATAGAACCAATAAACTCATTCACCAAATTTTCGGACGATGTATACAAAATTTTTGCATCTGGCTCATTGTACAGTATATGATTACCTATAGAGTGTACTAAATGTGTTTTACCAAGCCCTACATCCCCATGCAAAAAAAGTGGGTTATATCTAATACCGGGCTCTTCTGCCACCGCCATAGCGGCGGCATAAGCAAATTCATTACTCTTTCCTTTAACAAAGCTATCAAAATGAAACTTTGGTCTAAGGTTTGCGTTATTAGCAATGCTGCTTGGTGTTTTGGTTTCCTCGTTGTTTTCTATATCAGACTCCAATTTAATAACAACCTTTAAATCCCTGCCTGTTACCTGTTTTACTGCCGACACAATTTTGCTATGGTATCTTTTGCCAGCCGTCTCCAAAACATGTTGGTTTTTTGCCAACACAACAAACTCCCTTTCATTAACCTCATACGGTCTGATAGGAGTTATCCAACTATTAAATGCGGCAGGGTTAAAACCCCCATCACTCATGCTTGCCTTGATATCTTCCCAAAGTTTTTCGACAGAACCAATTTCCATTTTTACCCCCTATGACACCTGAATCTTGAATTTCATTTTTTGACATAAATCTTTCAACATGTCCCAAAAAACTTATCCACAAAATTCACAGGCATTTTAAAGAACTTTCAAGAAAAGAAGGTACTTTATCCACAAGTTTATCCACAAAATGTGGAGAAGTAGCCATTTTCTCCACACTCATTATACCAAATCTCCTCAATTTTTACAACAACTATAACAACCCAAAATTAGTAAATTATATTTTGTTATCGTCGTTATTTCTTATGTATTCAGCCAATTCGCCCTCCATATCACTAAAAAAATTATCATAATCTTTATTATTTATATTATTTTCTGCAAAATCATTAGAATTTTGGGTTTTTGTTTCGTTTACACATCTTGCGTATATGTATTTTGAACAACCATGGATTTTCCAAGGATTCTCTTTATCCACCAAAAGCTCGTTGGTTAAAAAAACATCATCATCACCAGACAAATAAAAAGCTTTAGAAAGCTGCTTGTTACGCGATTTATCATATTCGCTCAAAGGCAAAAAGCTCCAACTATGGCCACCACCTAGCGCGTTAACGCAAAAAAGCTCATCGCCCCTCATAAACATAATATGGAGTTTGTCATCCAACATGTAAACCACAACATTGTGCAAACCCTGCCCCTCTGCCACCACAACACCAGGCGAGAAACCATCCTTACCCTTTTTTTTATATATAAGCCTAGAGCCAAAAACTCCTCTCACCACATATGCAATATGCAAATCGTAAATGGTGGCTAAAAAAGAATGGTCACCAAATTTATGTATGCTAGAATGAACCAAATTGTAACTTCCTATCTCCTTGCCATAGATTTCTCTATAACCAAGCTTGCTTTCAAAGCCGCCACTAAAATACACAGCGAGAAAATGTTTTTTTGCTATAGGTACGAGATTAAACAAACTCTTGTGTTGACCATGCTGTAATATATTTATGTTATCTATATGTTTAACCGCACCCCAAATACCATTTCTTTTTAAAGTTTGCGACATAAGCATACTTGCGCCATCTGCCACAGGCATATCGTATACCAAGTTCACGCCATCATCATCGCTCATAGCAAAATACTGCCCAAACTCCTTTTGTCCAGAGATTAACTCATTCGCAGAGATACCATCATCACCAAGAACACCAGAAAATAAACTACCCACAC
Source organism: Defluviitaleaceae bacterium (assembly GCA_009784575.1). Classification (GTDB taxonomy): domain Bacteria; phylum Bacillota; class Clostridia; order Lachnospirales; family WRAX01; genus WRBK01. The sequence continues at coordinate 36,396 of WRBK01000010.1, forward strand.
CATCATGCCAAATCAAAACCACATCTTCATTAATAAGATTAACAGTAAAACCCTCTCTCGCCTGACTTATCAAAACCCTTGGTTTGGACCAAGATGATTTCTCACTGCTATATTCACAAAAATTAATATTGTTATTTCTGCTGTAAAAGCAATACAGCCTACCCTTTATAGAAACAATATAATTCATAAAAACAACCCCCTCCAAGAAAAACCGCCCAATGCGGGCGGTGTGATATTTTATATTGCTTTACTCCTCATCCGTATTTATTTTTTTCACCACCAAAAGCCTTTGCCCATCTCTTAATTCTGCTGTGCTATCTATATCATTTATAGCCGCCAACTCCTCCAAGGATGCATTGTATTTCTTCGCTATGCTCCAAAGAGAGTCGCTCTTTTGTACACATAGAACCACCATGGATGGCATAGAATCCATTTCTTCTTTGTTTAGCGGGCTAAACTCTATGTCGGATATATATTCTGCCTGCACACTCTCCTGCACCAGTGTATCCGCGCTTAACAAAAACCGCACCTCAACCTCTTTGCCAGAAAGCATATTAAACCCAATATGCTCTATGCTCTGCTCCACATCTGCCTCCATACCCAACCTAGCACCCTTTGTTTCTATTACTTGCCTTATCGGCAGGATAGCTTTATGGTTGTACAGTGGCGCATCATCAGAATTGGCAACATACAATATATCCGCCGAAACAATACCCTCCACAACCACCTTATCATCCACCACCTTCTTATCCTCAAGATTCACCACGCCTGTAACAGACAATATCTGCAATATCTCTGGTGCGCCCTCCAGCGTAACAATTTCCTTTACATTAAACTGATTCTTGTTGCGGCACACAAGATGCCTATAGTCCATGCTCTCCTTAGATATTATCAGGTTCTGGTCAATGCAGTATGCATCCTCCAAAATCTCCAATTCTTGATTCTGCGAAATCCGAATATCGGCCCCTATCACAACCTCCAATGCCAATATTCTATCATCACCATCTTCATTAGGGCTAACAGTAACCATGCTATCAATCACATTAAGCAAAACATCCCCAAAATCCCCATCTTTAGCCACTGCCACATCAATAGAGCCAGAGAATGGCAACTCAAACTCCGCAAGCTCTATCACAGAGTCTTCATCCACGCCTTTATATAGCGGTGTCACAATAAGTTCTCCCGAGATGTCCACACGCCCATTTAAAACCCTAATCTCTTTACCTGATATGGTGGTCCCATATGTCAAAAGCTCTCTAATGGCTGGCTTGTTGCTAGGCAACACCATTTCATCCTTTATAGTAAACTCATCAGATGCTTTTTCTATGAGGTTGCTCATGGTGAAGATGGTTGTTTTCTGTTGTGCTATAGGCAACTCCTCTATAGACTGCACAACATTCATAGAAGAATTTTCAGAAACGTCAATGCCAATATCCACAACAGCACGATAATTTAGCTTTCTATCATTAACAATACGATAATCAATATTAGCTATCTCAGAAGAAAGGTTTATCCACATATCAGCGGAAACCCCCTCCATATTAAAAAAATCATCCACAGGCGCAGAAGTGGATATACTATGTACCGATGCCTCTCCGTCCCTAGACATATACAATATCTTTATACCCAGCTTGCCACTATAACTTATCCTATTAGACATGGGATTGACCTTAGATATCACAATACCAGCCTCTGTCTTTAATACAGATGCTATATCTGGCTTTGTATCTGGCACAATTATGTCACCCTCCAACAAAACCTGACTTTTCTCCCTGCCTATATGCTTGCTCAAAACTATCTTTTCTCTTACAAGCTCCATCATAAACCCTCCTGTATTAAATTCCACTAATTAATTATATAGGCTTGTAAGACTTTTTATGATAAATTAATTCATTGATTATGTATAAAAAATAACCCAATTGGAAAATATTATTTATGTGATCTTGTTTAAATGTTGTCCCGAGAGATGACATTGTAAGTTCATAATATCCCCCCTCAATAGTCCGAACCGCTACCCCCTGTGGCTCGGGCTATTTTACATCCACTAAAAAAGGCGACCCACGTGGTCGCCTTAATGCAAACTAAAATTTTATTATCTCTGACTCTGTTATCGCCCTCTCCATCAACCCATCTAACTCATTAATACTACCCTCAATACTTTGGATAATGCTCAGCTTAGGCTTAGTCTCTGGATGTTTAGGCAAAAAAAGCGTACAACAATCATCATAGGGTCTAATAGAAATATCAAAAGTCTCTATCTTTTGTGCAATGGCAATAATCTCGTGCTTATCAAAACACGCCACAGGGCGTAAAATAGGAAGATTAGCTGCCCCTGTCATAGCGTGCAAGCTATGCAATGTTTGGCTAGCCACCTGCCCAACAGAATCACCAGTCACAAGAGCCAATGCCTTTTCCTTAGCCGCTACCTTTTCTGCAATGCGCAACATACTACGCTTTAGCATAATTGTTATTTTCTCTGGTGGTGTTCTGTCCACCAATTTCAACTGAATATCCGTAAAAGGCACGACCATAAGCTTAAACTTGCCACCAAATTGCGATAACTGCCTCGCTAAATCCACAACCTTTTCTTTGGCACGCTCCGAGGTATATGGCGGAGAATGAAAATAAACTGCCGTAAGACCGATGCCGCGCTTTGCCGCAAGCCACCCTGCCACAGGACTATCTATCCCTCCTGAAAGCAAAAGCACTCCCCGCCCAGCAGACCCAGGCGGCAAGCCCCCAAGCCCCTTAACCTCAACATCAGTAGAATATATATAAACAGAATTGCGAATCTCGATTTTCAGTGTAAACTCGGGCGCGGAAAGCTTAACTTTCAGCCCCTCCATATTATTAAGCAAATGCTCCCCAACCAAGCCCGACGTCTCATCTGACCTTAGTGGAAACTGCTTATTAGCGCGCCGTGTGTCCACTTTGAATGTCGTGGGGGTTTTGCAATGCTGTCTTGCATATGCTAGCGCAACATCTTTTATATCATCAAAATCTTGCCCAGCAAGCTTTATAGCTACGCACACAGATGTTATCCCGAAAATCCGCGCCACGAGCGGTATAGCTCTGCCAAAATCTGCACCACTATTCCATTCCACTACAAAACGACCCTGCTCCTTATGCACCCAAAAATCGCCGCAACCCGTAAGATTCTTGCGCACAGCATCTATCAGCATATTTTCGTAAATATAGCGATTCTTCCCGCGCAGGGCTATTTCGCCATATTTTATTATCAATACTTCTTTGGTATTTTCCACTTTTGCTACCTCATCTTCCTTAATTTCCGCAAAATCGCTATATTACGTATAAATGCTTCTGCCGCTTCTTTTATCTCTTCTTGGGTGGTTTCTGGCGAAAAACTTATGCGTACAGCACTTTGCGACCTTTCCTTTGACAGACCATAAGCCTCTAGCACAGCCGCCTCTTCCTTTTTTTGCTTTTTATTGCTAGAGCAAGCCGCCCCAGCAGATATATAAACACCCTCCGCCGAAAGCGCATTCAAAAGCACCTCTGGGCGCACATCCGCAACGCTTATATTAAGGATATAAGGGCTAGTATTTTCGCCATTAATCTTGATGCCGTCAATGCCGTCGATTTCGCTTAAAAACAGCTCCTTTAGCCTCTGCACACAACTATAATTCTCTTGCAACTTCTCATATCGCTCCTTGGTAGCTGCGCCAAAGGCGGCTATGCCTATTACATTCTCTGTACCGCTTCGCACACCGCGTTCCTGCCCGCCGCCCAAAATAAGCGGCGCAACATGCACTTTATCCCGCACATACAGCGCACCACAGCCCTTTAACCCGCCTATCTTATGCGCAGATAGGCTAATAAAATCTACATCCATAGCCCGCACATCAATAGCTATTTTACAAAAAGACTGCACAGCATCCACATGAACCAAAGCAGTGGGGCATATATCCCGCACAATCTTCGCTAAAGCCGCTATATCTTGTACTACACCTGTTTCGTTTTGAACATGATGGAAAGATATTAGGGAAACTGGAGACGTCTGCTTTAAAACGTTTCGCAGACTATCGGGGTTTATGCCCCCGTGCCAAAAATGTTCCACGTGGAACATTTTAAAGCCGCGTTGCCCCAGTGTCAAAAATGGATATTTCACCGACGAATGCTCCGTAGGCGACGTGATAATCCCTGTGCCATTAGGTAGCTTCGCCCCGCCAAAAATAGCAAGATTATTTGCCTCTGTTCCGCCAGCCGTAAAGTGAATCTCTGATGGCTTGGCATTTATGGCAGATGCGACCATCTCCCTAGCGGCAGATACCTCTTTTTCAGCAAGCAGCCCAACATTATGCATAGAGGAAGGGTTTCCGAAATTATCCATAGAAGAAATAGCCGCTTCTCTGGCGGCGGTACACAATGGGGCTGTTGAAGCATAATCTAAATATATATTTTTCATATCAATGCTCCTCAAAAAAATCCTCATCAATATCATAAAGGACATAATTTTTCTTAGAACGAACCCCTACATTATACTGAAGCATAAGGTCGGTTAACATTATACCGTCAATTAGAACAATGGAAAACCCTCGTGCCGTTTCGTCTGCTGCCTTAGAAAACCGTGATGTGGTAATAAATACTCCGCGATTTGCGCGTATGCGAGACAGTGCGCCATAAAAAGCCTCGATATCTTGACGTTGCACGGTATTCCCGTGGTTATATCTTTTGGCTTGAAAATATACAGTACTCGTGCCAAGCGGGTCTTGGTTAATAATGCCGTCAATGCCGCCATCACGCGATGCTGTTGTTACTATTGCGCTGCCATGCTCGCCTTTGTATCCCATAGCAACAAGCAAATCTTTTACTAAATGCTCAAAAAACACAGGCTCGGACTGTATTATCTTTTCCAATAGCTCTGTTGCAACAATTTGGTTATAATTCTGTATTTGCTCATGAATTATTTCTTCGATATTTTCAGAGACCTCAATATCCAATTCACCTAGATTGCTGCTTGCGTTACCCCTTTTTTTACGCTCTTCAAGGAGCTTTTTATGCTCAATATACTTTGGTTGGTTTTTAAGAATTTTTTCATCCAACTTGTCGCCGTATTTCTCGTAAAGCTCTTTTCCGAAAGAAGTAGTCTCGCATATGCCTCGCTTTGGGTATTCAATTAGCCCTGCCAGCTTTAAGCAACTTAATGCCCAGCCTGCTCTATATTCGATGCTTGGGTAGTTATGCTTCGCTTTTTCGTATGTCAAATTACGCAGCTCATCGGACATATCAAGAGAGTCTGCCGCTGCTTTTTTCAGCTCCCTACCTTTCCATGCGGGTTGTTGTAAAGCAAGGTGAAGCACGACTGGTATCATAGAGTCCCAAGTTGGCAAGCCATTTTCGCTCTTCTTTAGATCTTTGTATTTTAACATAAGAACCTCCGCTTATTGAATTTCGTACATAATACAAGCCAAAGCCGTAATGCCTGCAAGCTCCGTCCTTAAAACACGCGACCCCAAAGACACCGAAGCCACGCTTCCTTCGAGAAATTTCGCCATCTCATCATCAGTAAATCCACCCTCTGCCCCCACAAAAAAGGCAATAGAAGATGGGATGCCTGATAAACCTTGCAAAAACGACTTCAATGACAACTGCGCCTCGCCCTCATAACAAGCAAAAACCACATCATGCGCCGTGGAATCTTGCAAAGCCGCATCAAAACTCATCACATCGCCTATCCTAGGAATCCTACCACGTCCACTCTGGCTAGCTGCAGACCTTGCTACCTTCTGCCACCTCTTAATTTTCTTAGCATCCCTATCAGACATTTTAGCAACACAACGCGATGTCATTATAGGTACAATATGCGATATACCTAGCTGAGTGCATTTATCCACTATTTCTTCCATCTTGCCTGACTTTGGCAGGGCTTGGTATAGGGTTATGACCATAGATGGCTCTGCTGTATTTGTTGCCCTGTCTCGTATTCTTAAAGCGGTTGCAGATTTATTAGTGAATGTGACGGTGCAATAATAGTCCATGCCATTGCCGTCACACACCACAACCTCTTCGCCAATGGCAAGGCGCAAAACATGCGCATGGGCGGCATTTTCATCTGTTAATGAAAGACCACCGCGCTCTATGCATCTTCCATCCACGAAAAATCTATGCATAGCAAGCCACCACAGCCACCCACTCATCCTGTGTGGCTACTTCTTTTATCTCAAAGCCTGCCCTTTGCAAAGCCAACAAAACCTCATCACATCTATCTTTGATAATGCCGCTGGTTATAAACACACCGCCACCATCCAAAAGCCTCTTGGCGATAGGTGCAAGAGGGATTATAACATCCGCAATTATATTAGCAACTACGATATCATATTTTTGTCCAGCTAGTTTATCAGCTAGAGCCGCATCTGCTAGTACATTGCCCGTCATCACATTATATCTTTCGGGCGAAATATTATTAAGTCGTGCATTCTCCAAACACACCTTTTCAGCAGATGAGTCGATGTCTATGGCTGTGGCACTTTTCGTGCCCAAAAGTAAACTAATTATAGATAAAATGCCGCTGCCGCAACCAATATCAAGAACGCTCGTGCCCTGCGCCACATGCTTTTCTAAAGCGGCTATACACAATGCGGTGCTTTGATGCTGACCAGTACCAAAAACGTGCCCAGGGTCTATTCTAAAGACTATCTCGTCGCCACAAGGCACATAATCCTCCCAAGAAGGCACAATCATAATTTTATCACCCAACTTAAAGGGTTTATAATGCGCCTTCCAAGCCTCGCTCCAGTCATCCTCAACAAGAGAGAAAGAAGCCTGACCAAAATCAAGCAAAGTATGGCTTATGTCATCCATAATGCCGCAAGCACTTTCCTTGGGCATATAAAACTTTACCGTCGCGCCCTCTTTTTGCACATCAAGCAAAGCATCCTCTACATAATCCCAATTAGACGGATGACCCTCAATGAACTTCATATTCTCGTATTCATCTATAATCTCCACGCCCTCAATACCAAAATCCAAAAGGCGCGCGGCTACTATATCCGCATTTTCGCTGGCTACATCAATTTTTCCTTCATACCATCTCATGACTTCACCTTTGCCATTAGTTTAGTACACACATAACCTACAATTGCAAATACTATCAGAAACCCTGCATTTAGCAAAATTTGCGGGCTAAATTCTGTGAAATATCCAATAACTATGCCGTCTATGTGGAAAAGCGTAAATACAGCACCAAGCACAAGACCTAAAACTGCAAAATACACTTTGGTTTCGTAACGCTCAAAGAAATAGCCAATAACCTTTGCGGCGGCTATAATGCCTATGATAGAACCAGCAAGGAATGTAAGCACTATCATAGCGGCATCAAAGCCAAGCTCTAATGCGCCTTCTTGTCCGCGTATAAGCATAAATGCCATTTCTGCAAAATTGCCAACAGCACCGTATACGGTAGCAAACTGCCCAAGCAATATCAAAATAAGCGCGCCGCTAACACCAGGCACAATAAGCAAAAAGCAAGAAATAACACCCGCGGCAAATATTGAAATAAAATGCCCCATATTTTCAATTTGCGTTACAGCCACGACATCATCTGTAGGCACTGTGAGGCTTAACACAACAATGATGGCAAAGCCGAACACCGCAAGCAGATAATTTGGCTTGCGCGACTTTTCTGGCTTTATCTTGCCAAAGATGGTAGGTAAGCTGCCAAGTACAAGCCCTATAAAAAATGCATAGCTTTGTAGCGGAAACCGATACATAACCTGTATAACAGCACTAACAGATGCTAAAATGCCTACAGCTGCGCCCAAAGCTATTGGAAGCAGAAAGAAAAAGCTTTTTTTAAATTCTTTGCGTATATTATTTACAGCAAACACGAGCTTGTCGTACAGCCCTGTTACTACAGCAAAAGTGGAAGCAGAAAGACCAGGGATAACAAGTGCCAGCCCTATCAATATGCCTTTAATAAAATTGATTATCATATATTCTCCTTAATTATCAAAAAACGTACCAAATACTTTCAAAATATAGTCATTATCAATGGTTGCGCCAAATTCTCTTATGGAATGCATACCCATAACGGCCAGACCCATATCCACTACATTAACGCCGAGGTTCGCACCCATAATAGCCCCTATAGTGCCGCCGCCCATGACATCCGAGCGGGTTATGTATTTTTGTACAGGCACGCCTGCCTTGTGGCATAGCGCAGTAAAGATGCTGCCCGTGTAGCCATTTGTGGCATATTTTTGCATAGCAGAATATTTAAGGATAGGTCCTTCGCCCATAATAGATGGATTTGTTGGGTCATCCTTGCCTGCGTGGTTTGGGTTTTGCGCATGACCGAGGTCGGCAGAGATAAAGAATGAATTTGCCATAACCTGCCCAAAAGCTCCATGCGGCGTAATGCGCTCTATAAGCGTCTTGATAAATGAAGACTGTGCTCCATGCGGCGTTAAGCTGCCTATTTCCTCATTATCGGGGCAATACAATAGCTTTGTATATGCAGATGGTGCGGCATTTAGTATAGCATCCAGCCCTGCATGTACCATCCACAAATCATCAAGGCGCGAAGAGGAGATAAACTCATTATTTAGCCCCACAAACTGCCCTTTTTGGAACTCGTACAAGCACAAATCAAAATCAAGAATATCTTCTGCTTTGCAACCCAGCTCTTTTGTGAGCAGGCTTATCAAATAATCGCCCTTTTCCAACTCGGTATTAACCAAAGCGGCAAAAGGCAGGGTATCTGATTGAGCATTTATCTTATAGCCGTTATTTACTTCGCGGTTAAGGTGGATAGCAAGGCTAGGGATGACCAAAAGTGGTCTGTTTATATTCACGAGCTTTTCGCAAGGCACAAGAAAATCATCGGATTTTAGTAAAACACGTCCCGCTATAGACAAAGGTCTATCAAACCATGTGTGCATAATAATACCGCCATATGGCGAAGTGTTTAGTTTAATATGCTTGCCTGTTCTCATTTGTGGGTTTGGCTTTATCACAAAATAAGGCGAATCTGTATGTGCTGCCAAAGTGCGTATGCCATGCTCTGCTATGCTGCCTGTACCCATGATAAAAGCGGCGAATGATGATGAGTTTTTGCGTAAGAAATATTTTCCGCCCGCCTTAATGTCCCAGGTGTCGCCCTCAAATATCTCCATAAAGCCCGCGGCGGCTAGTTGCTTTGCGGCATTGTTAGTTGCATGAAACGGTGATGGGCTGTCATAAAGATAATCTAACAGTTTTTGGGCATTTTCAATAGTTTTAGACATGGTTATCCCCCTTAAAATTAGTCCGCATTGATTATTTAAATGTCGTTTTAAAATATTATAACAAAAAAAATCTAGCTTTGCAATTATATACGAATGTGGTAAAATAAATATTGACAAATCTATAATATTGAGGGGGAAAATTTAAAATGGAAAAATTGAAAGTTGCTGTCGTGGGTTATGGAAACATTGGAGCATATGCTATGGATGCTGTAAATGGCGCACCAGATATGGAATTGGTAGGGCTTGTGCGTAGGGATGGGCAAACACCACAAGGCGTAACCATACCTGTTGTGGATGATATTGCAAAATTGCCGACAAAACCAGATGTAGCATTGTTATGCACCCCTACCAGAAGCGTAGAAGAATACGCTATAAAATGCCTAGAGCAAGGTATATGCACAGTAGACAGCTATGATATACACGAGACAATTTATGAGCTAAAAATGAGCCTGGATGCGGCGGCAAAAAAAGGCGGAGCAGCAGCAATAATATCTGCTGGCTGGGACCCAGGCACAGACTCTATAGTACGTGCTATAATGCTAGCCAGCGCACCAAATGGGCTAACGCATACTGACTTTGGGCCGGGCATGTCCATGGGGCATACTGTAGCTGCAAAAGCGATAAGCGGTGTAAAAAATGCACTCTCTATGACAATGCCTATGGGCTATGGCGTACATAGACGCGATGTGTATATAGAACTAGAAAACGGCGCGGATTTTGAGAAAGTAAAAGCCGACCTAAAAGCCGACCCATATTTTGCTACAAGCGAAACGCATGTGTATAAAGTGGATGACGTTAATGTGCTGATAGACAAAGGGCATGGCGTTAATATGGTGCGCAAGGGCGGTGCTGGTAAAACGCAAAATCAGATGCTGCAATGGAAAATGACAATTGATAACCCTGCGCTAACAAGCCAGATAATGACAGCTTGTGCCAGGGTCGCAAAAAGGCAGGGGGCAGGGGCATATACTATGCTAGAGTTTCCGCTAATAGACCTTTTGCCTGATAGCAGAGAAGAAATAATACGGGCATTGGTGTAAGTGAAATGAAAAAATCACTGAAGAAAAAGCTATTTGAATACAAAATCATAAAATTTGGCAAAAAGACTGCTACACCACAAAATATGCGCTATTTTTGCATACTAGAAAGTAATATGGCTGAGAAATACGGGCTTGTCGAAAGATATAGAAATACAGATGAGCAAAAGGAGTTTTTTGCGCTGTTTATAGATAATGCTGACAGCAATGATGAGCTATTCATTATCGTAAAAGGCGGTGCTTTGCCCTGTGGTTTCTTGATTTGCAAAGATGTTGCCGATTGGGGAGGCAATATACGCAGGCAGCTTACCATAAACCTAAGTGAGCGCAAAATGAATGAAAAACTACTAGAAATCGTGGATGCCTTTATCAAAGCCAAGCTAACAAAATATGATACTCTAGCGATTATAGCGAAAGACAAGGAGCTAGGCGAGATTATTAGGAGCAATGGTGGTAAGCGGCAATATGCTGCACAGCACTATACTCTAGCTAGGCAGGACATTGACGCTAAAACACTAGCAGAACTGGCGGCAAAGCGTGAAAAGCTCAATGGAGAAATGCGTATGGCCTACTATGATGCCATCCCTGAGGAGCTTTATGAGCAATATAGCAATCTCTTTAGCGAGCTACAAGAGGATATGCCAGATGTAAACGAGCCAGCCTTTGTGCAATACGTAGAAACCCCAGAAAAAATGGCAAAGGCGGCAGAGTCTTTTGCAAAAAATAATAGGACACACCATTGCTATGCTGTTTTTAATGAGAATGACGAAATGATTGCTATGTCAAATGTTTCTGTGTATAACAACGACCCTCGCTATCCATACCAATTCTTGATTGGGGTGAAAAAGCAATACAGGGGCTTTGGTATAGGAAAATGGCTCTATGCCATGATGTATCAAAAACTGATTGAAGTTGTGGATTTTGAGAAGGTGGAGATAGACCACCACCCGAACAATGCCCATGCTATAAACATTAGTGAATGGATAGGTTACAAATATGCGCATACGCATACCACATATCTAATTGCGAAGTAAATGTGTATGGGCCGCCCCGCCTTTGCGCTCTAAAACGACCGCAAAGCCAGCCCCTCCTTGGAGGGGAACTGGGGGTGTGTGGGGTGTGTCGAAAACAGCCAACAGGAGGACAACAAATGAAATTTTCAGAAATGAAATACGAAAGAGTTGAATTAGAAGCGGCAAAAACACGCCTAACAGACCTGCTAAACCGCTTTAAAGCGGCAACCACAGCAGAAGAAACCTTTGCTGTATACAAAGAGGATGACGAATATAGCCGATACATAAACAGCATGATAGCTATTTCGTATATCCGCCACACCATAAACACAAAAGACGAATTTTATGAAAAAGAAGTGGCGCATTATGACGAAATAACCCCGCAACTTTCGGAGTTGTGGCAAGAGTTTACAAAAGCCATGCTAGCGCATCCTTTCCGCAAGGATATGGAAGCGGCTTGGGGCAATCTGATGTTTGTGAATGCAGAGCTATCGCTAAAAACCTTTAACCCAAGCATAGTGGAAGATTTGCAAGAAGAAAACAAGCTAAGCACAGAATATGAAAAGCTAATAGCCTCTGCTGAAATAGATTTTGATGGCAAAAAGCTAAACCTTGCGGGACTTGATGCTTACTCAGAAGATACAGACAGAGCCATGCGTAAAGCAGCGCAAGAAGCACAGGCAGCGTGGTATAATAGCAATGCTGCAAAACTAGATGAAATATTTGACAAGCTAGTAAAAATACGTCATCGCATAGCGGGCAAGCTTGGGCATGATAGCTTTACGCAGGTGGGTTATTATCGTATGCAGCGCAATTGCTATGACCAAGAGATGGTAGCAAAATTCCGCCAAGGTGTGGTGGAGCATATTGTTCCGCTTGTTCATGAAATGAATAAAGCGCAGGCGGCAAGAATAGGCGTGGCAGACCAAAAAGTATATGACCTGCAACTGCACTATCCAGATGGTAATGCAAAGCCACAAGGCACACCAGAAGAAATATTTGCTCATGGTAAGAAGATGTACGAGGAGCTTTCGCCAGACACAGCAGAGTTTATGAACTTCATGCTGGACAGCGAACTCTTTGATGTGCTAACACGCCCAGGCAAGGCGGCGGGCGGCTATTGCTATGGTATTCAAATGCACAAAGCACCGTTTATCTTTGCCAACTTCAATGGCACAGCGGATGATATTGGCGTATTAACGCATGAGGCGGGTCATGCCTATGCTGACTACGCATCTAAGGATATCTACCCATCTGGTTTGCGCAATTATTCAAGCGATATAGCAGAGATACATTCTATGGCAATGGAGTTTCTTACATGGCCTTGGATGGCAGGCTTTTTTGGTGAAGAAAATGTGGATAAATACCGTAATATTCATTTAGCAAAGTCTCTTGCGTTCATTCCATATGGCGTAATGGTGGATGAATTTCAGCACCATGTGTATGATAAGCCCAATATGACACCAGCACAACGTCATGAACTATGGAAAGAGCTAGAGGCAAAATATCGCCCATGGATGGATACAGACAATATACCGTTTTTATCCGAAGGGCGCATATGGCAAGCAAAGGCGCATATTTATGTAAGACCGTTTTACTATATCGACTATTGCCTAGCACAAATTATGGCTCTTTCTTTCTGGGCAGAAGCACAGACAAACCACGAGGATGCTTGGGAAAAGTATAAGCATCTAGTATCTTTGGCTGGCACAAAGACATTTGTGGAGCTTATAGACATAACAGGTATGCCAAGCCCATTTGTGCCTGAAAATATTAAGAAAGTAACGCAAGCTGCGGCAAAATGGCTATCGTAGGGGTGGTTCTTAGAGTTTGTTGAACCAATCCCTGAACATTAAACGAAGAAATACTGCTAAGTCAGTCTTAGAAAGGTTACGATGCTATGCTAAAGCTATTAAGGCGATATGGATTGCCAATGCTGCCGCTATTTTTGATAGCGGTGGTGCTTTTGGTTGGGCGTGCCACGGCGGAGCTAACGCTGCCAGGGCTTATGTCTGATATTGTGGATTATGGGATATCTGAAGGTGGCGTGGATTCTACTGTGCCGCGAAAGCTAACACCAGATACATTTAATGACATTCTGGAGAATTTGCCGCAAACCCTGCAAGCGGAGTTTGCGGCTGGCTATGGATTTGTGGCAGGACATGATTATTACGCGCTTACTGCCGACGATATCAGCATGTATCTGGAGCGGGAGCTTGCAATACAGCTTGCGTGGTTACAAACAGGCGGCGACATGAATTTTGATGACGACAACAACGCCATAAGCCACAATGCAAAAGCCTTTATACGCGCGGAATATGAGCGCATGGGAATGGACATGGAAGCTCTGCAAATGGATTATGTATTCTCTACGGGTGGCATGATGCTTATTGTGACATTTCTTGCCATAGCCGCCGCCGCATCACAAGGCTATATATCCGCCCGCATGGCAACAGGGCTGGCGCGGAAGTTGCGTGAGGATATCTTTGACAAGGTGGTTAGCTTTACAAATACCGAATACAATAACTTTTCCACGGCATCGTTAATAACGCGCTGTACAAATGATGTAAACCAAGTGCAGCAGCTTATGACAATGGCTATACGCATAGTTGTCTTTTCGCCTATTATGGGTATTGGTGGCGTATTGATGGTGGTTGGCACAGACCCATCCATGGCATGGATAATTGCGCTAACGGTGGGTTCTATGCTTGCCTTTATTACACTTTTTATCATCATAGCTACGCCGCGCTTTAAGATAATGCAAAAGTTGATAGACAAAGTGAATCTCGTAACCCGCGAAGCCCTAACGGGCATTATGGTTATCCGCGCTTTTGTTACGCAAAAGCACGAGGCGAAGAGATTCGACGGCGCGAATAAAGACCTACGAAACACTGCGCTATTTCTGGCGCGTTTGGGTGCATTTCAAATGCCGATTATCACGCTGATATCCAGCTTTACCACTGTGCTTATAATATGGATAGGTGCAAACTCCATAGATGCAGGAAGCCTTAGCGTAGGTGAAATGATGGCATTTGTGCAATACACCATGTTTATTGTATGGTCCTTCCTTATGCTTGCTATGATAGTAATAATGCTGCCACGCGCACAAGTGGCGGCTACGCGCATTATGGAGATACTAGAAACAGAGAATGTGGTGATTGACCACGAAAACCCCGAAAAACTCGGACAAAATCGCGGTGACATTGAGTTTCGCAATGTTAGTTTTAAATTCCCTGGGGCGGAGGGTTACGCGCTTTCGGATATTAGCTTTACTGCACAAGATGGCAAAGTTACGGCATTTGTTGGCTCTACAGGCAGCGGAAAAACGGCTCTTGTAAACCTCGTCCCGCGTTTTTATGATGTTACAGATGGCGAGGTGCTTGTAAATGGCGTTAATGTGAAAAATGCCTCTCAATCAGACCTACGCGGGCTTGTGGGCTATGTGCCGCAAAAAGCTGTGCTGTTTTCTGGCACAATAGAATCCAATATAAAATATGCTGGTGAGCATATTGATAATGATGCTATGGAAAAAGCCTCAAGGATAGCCCAAGCGGCGGAGTTTATAGAAGAACGCGCCGAGGGCTATGCAGACGAGATAGCCCAAGGCGGCACAAATGTAAGTGGCGGACAGCGTCAAAGACTCTCCATAGCCCGCGCCATAGCTAAGAAGCCTAAGATATATATTTTCGACGATAGCTTCTCTGCGCTGGATTTTAAAACAGATGCACAGCTACGCGCGGCATTGGCAGAAGAAATAGGCGCAACCACCATGCTAATAGTGGCGCAAAGAATAAACACAATAAAAAATGCAGACCAAATAATTGTGCTAGACCAAGGCAAGATTGTAGGTAAAGGCATACATAAAGACCTACTAAAAAACTGCGATGTATATAAGCAAATAGCATCATCGCAATTATCAGAAGAAGAGCTGGCAAAAGACCTAGGCGAAGGAGGGATGATGGCATGAGCAATAATAATCAGCAGCAAAATCAACCCCAATCCCAAAGAACGCCAAACCTAAGAGGTCGCCGAGGCGGGCCGATGATGGGTCCAGTAGAAAAAGCTAAAGACTTCCGCGGTACACTAAAACAACTGCTTAATTACCTAAAGCCATTTCGCGTACAAATAGCCATTTCGCTTGTATTTGCCGTTGCTGGCACTATTATGAGTGTTATAGCCCCTGCGGTGCTTGGTAGTGCTGTTACGGTAGCTTTTGACGGCTCTATGGCACGCGTGGCAGGGACAGGCGGCGTTAATTTTGACCAGCTTATCACCATAATGACATTGCTTGGCGCATTATATGTATTTAGTTTTGTTTTTGCGGGCTTGCAGGGTGTTATTATCGCTGGTGTATCGCAAAAGGTCAGCTACAATCTGCGCAATAAATTCTATGCAAAAATTAATCATATGCCGCTAAAATATTTTGACAACATCCCTCATGGTGACGTGCTTTCGCGCATGACAAATGATATAGACCTTATGGCGGATTCTCTAGGGCAAAGCATGACACAGCTTATCACATCCATCATAACGCTGGTTGGTGCTATAATTATGATGCTTACAATATCTGTCACAATGACAGGCGTTGCATTGCTCATATTGCCGCTTTCGCTTGTCATTGTAGCTGTGGTAGTCAAGTATTCGCAAAAATTCTTTAGGGCGCAGCAAAAATATCTTGGAGCGGTTAATGGGCAGATAGAAGAGGTATTCTCTGGGCATCTTATCGTGAAAGCCTACAATGCCGAAGGGCGTGTAGCAAAGAATTTCCATAAGGATAATAATGTACTGTACAATGCGGCATGGAAGGCGCAGTTTGTGTCCGCTCTAATATTCCCCATGATGTTTTTTGTGGGCAATGTGGGCTATGTTGCCGTTTCTGTATTTGGCGCATATCTTGCCATACAAGGCACATTGGCCGTTGGTGCTATCCTTGCTTTCATCCAATATTCGCGCCGCATCTCCGACCCTATAAATATGCTTGCGCAGATATCCAATGTGCTGCAATCCACCGTAGCCGCCGCCGAGCGTGTATTTGAATTTTTGGGCGAAAAAGAGGAAACGCCAGATGCGCAAAACGCTACAAGCACGGCAGATATAGTCGGCAAGGTTGGCTTTAAAGATGTGAAATTTGGCTATATTGAGGATACGCCTGTCATACATAATTTCTCTGCTCATATAGGCAAAGGACAGCGCACAGCCATAGTAGGCCCTACAGGTGCAGGCAAAACCACTATAGTAAAGCTATTAATGCGTTATTATGATATAGATGAAGGGCAAATATTACTTGACGGGCATGATATACGAGATTTTGCACGGGATGACCTTCGTGGCGTGTTTGCCATGGTATTACAAGAAACATGGCTATTTAACGGCACTATAATGGAGAATATACGCTATGGACGACTAACTGCCACAGATGAAGAGGTAATAGAGGCCGCAAAAGCCGCTCATGCGCATCATTTTATAATGACACAACCAGGCGGCTATGACCTGATAATAAACGAAGAAGCAAACAATATATCCCAAGGGCAAAAACAGCTATTAACTATAGCCCGCGCCATCCTAGCCGACCCGCGCATATTAATACTAGACGAAGCCACAAGCTCGGTAGATACGCGCACAGAGCAATTAATACAAAAAGCAATGGATAACCTGATGCACGACCGCACAAGTTTTATAATAGCGCATCGCCTATCTACCATACGCCACGCTGACCTAATATTGGTTATGAATGGTGGGGACATAACAGAGCAAGGCACGCACAAAGAACTTTTGGAGCAAAAAGGCTTTTACCATGAGTTATACACCGCTCAGTTTGAAGCATAAAATATAAAAAAAGGGGATTACATCATGAACTATCAACCACTGCCGCCACAAGCACCAGGCAAAAACCTTCTGCTTGTGACAGGTATTTTATTCATTATTTTTAACGCATTTGGGGTTCTCACCACGCCATTTACGCTAATGACAATGGATAGCTGGCTTTGGCTATTTGGTGGTCAAGCCATGCGTGCTACATGGACAATGCTATACACGTTCAACATAATGCTGTCAGCATTTGCTGTAATTGTGGGCATACTGGGCATAATGTATTGTAATAAGACCGATAAAGCAAGCTTGTTGCTTGTATTGGCTGTTGTTACCATAGTGTCTTCAGTGATTTTTAATATAGCATATACCGTGGCAATACTTGCCCATTCTACCGCACTTGGCGTAACAAACATCATAGGAATACCCATTGGTCTTGTCCTGCCAATCCTATTCATCATCGGAGCATTAAAAAACAAAAATGCAGCAAATACTCCGCCAATGCCACACCACAGACCATATTAGAAAATATAAAAGAGGCGAGCTAATGGCTCGCCTCCTCATTTTTATCCCTAAAACTCCCTAGATGCCGCATTCATTGCTGAAGAGCGGAAAGTAATTTTCTTTATAGGCATTTTATCTTTCAATAGCTCATAGAAAAGCTCGCAAAGGTTCTCGCAGGTAGAAACCTTTTTGGTGACAACTATTCTGTACTCGGGATACGACCAAGCAAGCTCGTGGTCTATCTTTTTCAAAGGAATGCAATACTTTGGGTCATTAATGATGCCCTCTTTCTCATATACAGCTAAAACAGCATCCAAAAGAGGGTCGCCTTCTTGAAACAATGTTGCGTGATGGAAATGGTCGCAAATCTCCCAAGCCTTCTTAACGCCATCCTTACATGAATGCGCAAAGCCTGTCCTAGGGTCTACTGTATCCTCAAGCTCTATGGTCAAAAGACCAGAATGTCCATGAAGATGCTTTGCCTCCCTCTCCCAATCCATAAAACGATGGGCATACTGAAAATCAAGATTCACAATTGACCTGTACTTGTTGTTTTCCACTTTTATCTCCCCTTTCGATATGTACGACCTTTATTTAGCAAACGATTTTGAATGACGTTTGCTATATTGACCAGTAATTTATTATATCACACGTAAAATGAAGTTACAAGGCTATTTATCCACACTCTATCTTTGCAGTACAATAGCATACTTGCAATGTTATTGTTTATGGGTTGTTGCATATGCACTGCAAAAGGGCATGATAATTTTGTGCAGGGAATGCTAGGTGCGGTATCTTTTGTTCTGGTATGATGTTGTAATAAGGGAGGAGAATCTTATGGAATGGCTGGCTGGTATGAATAATGCCCTGAGCTATATTGAGGATAATTTGGCGGATGAGATTTCGTTTGACCGCGTGGCGCAGGCTGCTTGTTGCTCATCATATCATTTTCAGCGCATGTTTTCGTTTATTGCGGGTGTGCCGCTGGCGGAATATATACGGCGCAGGCGGCTGACATTGGCGGCTGTGGAGCTACAGACGAGTGATGCCAAGGTTATTGATGTGGCTGTAAAATATGGCTATGAGTCGCCTGAGGCTTTTAGTAGGGCATTTAAGAAATTGCATGGCATAGCACCTACATTGGCGCGTGATGTGGGTGTTTCACTAAAGGTGTTTCCTAAGATATCCTTCCATATCAGTATAAAAGGAGATGTGGAGATGAATTATCGGATTGAAGAAAGAGAAACCTTTGAAGTGATGGGGATGGAGCTAAAGACGACCGTTGTCGATGGTAAATGCTATGAAGAGATTCCTAAATTTGTGGGGGAATGCATTGATGGCGGGTTGATGGCAGAGGTGGGCGTGACCTATGGTCATAATGAAAATGGTAACATGAACTATCTTTGGGGTTGCTTTAAGAAAACTGATGCTGTGCCGTCGAGATACACTGTGTTGAATATACCAAAGCAAACTTGGGCTGTTTTTCATGTGGATTGGCAGGGGGATGATGGTAAGTTGCACGATACATGGAAGCGGATATATTCTGAGTGGTTTCCGACAGTGAGTTATGTACATGCTGATTGTGAGTTTGATTTTGAGAAGTATTTTGAGGACGAAGGGCATGGGTATATTGAAATTTGGATACCTGTGGTGAAAAAATAAGGTAAACCCCTGCTATGAAAATGCATAGCAGGGGTTTTGTGCTTAAGTGATTCAAAATAGTAACGTAAAACGATAAATTATTATCGTGACGGATTACAGATTTTCAGCATAATGCGACATCCAAACAGGACGAAAGCCTGCGCTTAACGCAACCTTGGTTGATGCTAAGTTTGCACTCCATGTAGTATAGCAGGGTATTTTTCCGCGCTTTTCTGTTTCTAGAGCAAGTTCTTTTACCAGATATGCAGCAAGCCCGCGCCCTCCATACCCAGCGAGAGTATCAACGCCTATAGCGCGCCATTCTACACCTTCGTCTACTTCGCAGGATGCTACTGACACAAGCAAGTCATTGTCGTATGCTGCCAGCGCAAGCATATATTCCCCATCTTCTTCAAGGGCGTGTGTGAAAACGCTATACGCATCCTGGTTTTTTGCTACTGCATGAAGTTCTTTCATGGAATCCTCATCATACAGTTTATAGGTATACCCTGTTGGTTTAGCAGCCTTCGTATCGGGCATAAGATGTAAATACCACATTTCCTCACCACTCAACTTTTTGCCAAAAGTGCGGAGTTTTTCGTTTATGAGATAACGATTATCTGTGTCCAAAATTTCTTCCATTGGTGTGAATTTGAATGTTTTGGAAAGCCATTCAATAATCTGCTTGTTTGCAAACATAACGGCATTTTTGCCGAATGTGTTTACTCGAAAGAACATGATTTGTGACTCAATAAAAACATTTTCATTTGCATCCCAAGTGTCAGCTCCACATTTATATATCTCTGCGAAGTGTTGTTTGATGCTTAATATTTTTTCTTTGCTGGTCATTGTGCTACCTCCTGATTTTAAGGTTATGCTGCCGCAACAACGGCAGGATTTTTTGTCTTTTAGCCCTCGACAGAGCCCTCGGCGGTTATGGCAATGCCTAACCGTCAGAATGGGTCACACAATCCAAATGAAGGTGTGAGAAGTGTCGCCGCCGACATCATTTACCCCTGTGCCGATTGACAAAGTACCAGCAAAGAATTAAGGGCATACTCGGTAATTATAACATGTACACGGCGGCAAAGTAAACGATTTTCGATTACTTTTTCCTATATTGCTGAGCTTGAAAATAATTTAACATGTTCCCGTGAAATAGGACATGCTGTTGTCATGTTTAGGTGTTATAATTATTGTGTTGTGTATTTCATAGTGGTTTGGCTTTGAGATACGAGATGATTTGTTGATTGATGACATTATCCGCTTGATGGGGATTAAGCGTAAGCCTAATCGGAAAGTTTTGCCTGAGAGTGTGGAGAGATGCGGGTGTCTTGATATAGGGTTATCGCATGAGGATATTACGAAGTGTATTATGGGTTAATTTCGGGAAGGGATGAGTGGGATGATAGAAATACCAGAAACCTATGTTTTGTCGAGGCAAATTGGGGAAGCCCTTGTGGGGAAGACCATTAAAAGAGCTGTAGCAAATGCGCATCCGCATAGCTTTGCGTGGTATTCTGCTGACCCTGCGGCATATGATGCCATGCTAAAGGGGAGGAAGATAACCAGCTCAAATCCAGGCACAGGCTATACTTGCGGCGGCAATACTGAGATTTTGTGTGAGGATATGATTTTGGTTATAAGTACGCCTATTAAATATCATGAGGCTGGTAAAAAGCTGCCTAAGTCTCATCAATTGTTGTTGGAGTTTGAGGATGAATCTCATATGAGCTGCACTGTGCAGATGTGGGGGTCTATGCTTTGCGCGCCATGTACGGACAAAGAGGCACTGGGGCATTTTTCTAATACACATCTGCCTGACCCGCTGACTGATGCCTTTGACGAGGCGTATTTTGATGCTCTTTGGAATGGCACAAAGCAGACCTTGAGCGCGAAGGCGTTTTTGGCGACGGAGCAAAGGGTGCCTGGGCTTGGAAATGGTGTGTTGCAAGATATATTGTTTAATGCCAATATTCATCCTAAGCGAAAGCTTGCTACGATGAGTGATGAGGACAAGGGGAATTTATTTCGCAGTGTGAAGGATACGCTTTTGGAAATGGCTGAATGCGGTGGACGTGATACGGAGAAGGATTTGTTTGATAATAGCGGCGACTATAAGACTATATTGTCGAAAAATACGCTTTTGTATCCATGCCGCGTATGTGGCAGCGGATTGGTAAGACAAGCGTTTCTTGGTGGTAATATTTATTTTTGTCCGATATGTCAGCCGTTGTAGGGGTGAAATGGTTGGAAGTGGTGAGGGGGGGTTGTCATGGAGGGTAAAACACGATGTTGCTGGGCTAGTGGAAAAGAGGTTTTTCATGATTACCATGATAATGAATGGGGACGACCTGTGCATGATGACCGCAAGCTTTTTGAAATGTTGATTCTGGAGGGGGTGCAGGCGGGGCTTTCTTGGGAGACGGTGCTGAAAAAGCGGGAGGCGTACCGTGAGGCTTTTGATGGCTTTGACCCGCATAAGATTGTGCTTTATGATGATAAAAAGGTCGAGGAGTTGATGGCAAATAAGGGGATTATACGAAATAGATTGAAGATAAAATCTGCTATAACTAATGCACGGGTATTTTTGGAGACTGTGGAGAAATATGGGAGTTTTGATAGGTTTATATGGAGCTATGTGGACTATGCGCCCATAGTGAACCATATAGAAAAAATGGAGGACATACCTGCTACTACACCGCTTTCGGATAGGATAAGCAAGGATATGAAGAAGATGGGGTTTAAATTTGTGGGTTCTACGATAATATATGCGTATATGCAGGCTGTGGGGATGGTTAATGACCATATGGTTGGTTGTTTTGTTTATAAGGGGATGATTAAATGAAGGATTTGATAATTAAAAATATTAATGACATTGAGGCTAGGCCTGTGAATTTTGGCGGCAATATGGATTTTATGGCGAAGGCTGTGATACCTTGGGAAGATGTGAGTACCTGCTCGGCGGCTTTTGTTGAGATACCTACTGGCAAAAGCTCTTATCCTTATCATTGGCATAGTATAGCAGAGGAGGTTTTCTATATTATCAGCGGAGAGGGCAAACTGCGCACTTTTTATGGGGAAAAGGATGTGAAGGCTGGGGATATGATATGTTTTCCGACGGGCGAAAAGGGTGTGCATGCTATAGCGAATGCTTCGGATACAGAGCCTTTGGTTTATATTGATTTTGCGACGAATCCTAAGACGGATATTGCTATGGAGCCTGATACTAATCAGGTTATGATTTATGGGGAGCATATTAAGGATATGACGCTGGATATGCCTGTGGAGGGATGATAGTGATGATTTAATTGCTTGAATTTACGAACCAACGGGAACTTGCTGATAACGTGCTATACTCTATAACAATATATTCGCCGTTAAAGGAATGCTCTATTGGGATTGGCTGACATCCGCCTGAATTTATACCAATGTAGTCAATATCAAAGTCCATATTGCATTGTTGGCAAATAACTATATTTCCTTCTTGTACATAATAGCCATTGCCAGAAGCGTGGCAGTTTTCGCAGGTGTTCAAAGCTACGCGAATGTTGCCGTCGGAAGCTCTTGCGAACATGACTTCTACGACGGTGTTATTTGCTAGTATAGATTCGAAAAGGACTGTTTCGGTAATTTGGCTTTGGTGGATGCTCAAATCGTCACCGTCTAATGTTGTGCTATCAGAACTACAACTCGTTAAAATAAGAAGTGCTGAAATTGTCAAAATTACTGCTAGAATTGTTCTTTTGTACATATATTGAAACCTCCTGTCATTCTAATTTTGAAATTAAGTGTAATACGGTTTCTAGGGCATCAAGCCCTGGTAGGTTGAAATAGTGTGGTATAGTGCCTGCTTCGAGGGGGCGACCATGGCTATCTGTTGCGTAGAACATGTCGAAAATAAAGGAGATGCCTGTGTTTGGCAAATAGCCTTCTATAAGCGCACCTCCGTAGTGACCTCCTGTAATATCTCCAACCAGAGTTGCAAAGCCAGACTCCTTGGCAAACCATGCGGCAAGTTGCGCGCCAGAGTACATATGCTCGTCAGTTAATAGCAAAATATTTCCATTAAAATTAGAATTCGATTGAGGAAGAGCTTGCATTCGCCCCCGAAAGCCATAGGGCAAGCGTTCAAAATCTTCGATTTTAATTTCTGGCATGTAGTTTTCATTTAAAATATCAATTGTGGGTCTAATACTTGAATCCACTAAAAAGTCGGCTGACAAGGACCTGCGCCCACCATTGTCGCCAGTAATAAACCCTTCAGGCTCGCCAGTGAACCGCCTAGCGTATTCGCCATGGGGAGTGAAATAAAAAATGTCGGCGGTTTTTGGGCTGTTAATTAGTGGGCTTACAATGTGATTTAGAAAATACCTTTGGTCGCCACTAGGATTGCCTCTTAAATCGATTATGAGATGGTCAAAATCTTGTGCTTGTTGAATGAAGGTGGTTATCTGACGCATGTCGTCATCAAATACTCCCAGAGCCATATCGTGATTGACAAATTGTCTTATTGATAAAAGAGCAATGCGCCCTTCCTCTATAATAAACGATTCAACCAAAGGGGGTATATCGTCAAAATTTTCTGCGAAAAACCTAGCCACAAAGGATGTGGTGCAACGAGTGTCAAAATAATAATGCAGAAATTCATCTAAAAGCTCTTCCTTTCCATCGAAAAGGGGAATCAAGTCATGAGGGAAGGGGCGAACAGAAAGGCTACCTTGAGGAACTTGTATAGTTTCTACATCAGGAAATAAAACGTCAAAGTGAGCAAAAGGGAAGAGTGTATTCACAAATTCCTCTGAAAACTTATGGCGAAAATCATAAATACCAAAATCTTCTGGAGCAAGTAAAACCTCATTGCGCATATGGTCTATCATGCCTAACACATCAATTTGATTATGCCAATATGCAACATCTAAAAGACCAAGATTGTTTTTTAATATGTATTCAAAATGGTTTAGGTCGTACAGAAAGTGTTCGCGAGTAAGTTCCTCTCCTTCCTCTGCGAGGTAAGGTTCTATGACATTTTGAGAGCCGCAACCCGCAAGCAAAAGCAGAAAAATTATTGATGTGAAGAATAATTTCATTGGTAGCCACCCCTTTTCATGCTCAAAGCCAAGCTCTAATGAGGATTTGAACCTCATTAGAGCTTGGTGAATTAGCTATCAACCACAAGATAGATTACAGCAAGCCCAAGGACATCTTGAAGGTATAGGACAACTGCATGGAACCAAAAATCCGCAACTGTTACACCTAGCTCTTCCGCAGCAGAAAAGGGCTGTTTCGGTAATTTGGCTTTGGTGGATTCTTAAGTCATCGCCATCTGATGCTGCATTGTTAGAATCACAACCCGATAAAACAAAAAGTGCCAAAACTACTATAAATACTGCTCTTTTATACATATGTTGTTAGTCTCTTCTGCAAAAGCTAGTAATAACACTGTGTCACTGTGTCCAAAAATGTTAAATCAATGATTCCTATTTTCATAACAGCCAGATTCCTCTTTGACTAGTAACGATAAAAATCAGCGAAACTACTGTAAATCATAGATGACCACTAGTGTTCTGTTAGGGGTTATCAAGTAATCGTTAAAATGTAGCTGGCTTCCTCTCCATTCCAAAACATGATATGGAAGTGGCATGAAGGGCAAATCCTCAACATCGTTAAAAGCTCCGGAGTAATCAGCGGTGCCAAATAATAAGAGCGTAAAAATAAAGTCGTTCATAAAGTAAAAGTTTTCGATACCTTCCTTTATTGCTTTCCAATATTCGCTTAAGAACTTATCCCTAAATAATTCCAACAAATCACCCGATATACATATGAGGTGATAAAATGCGACAAAAGCAATCATGGGAAATTACTGACGAATTTTGGGATGAAGTTAAGCACTATATCCCCGTAAAACAACGTGATGAAACCAAAGAGTACAAACGCAAATCCGGCGGCGGTCGTAAGCCTATGTGCCCTAGAAAAGCACTTGAAGGAATCTTTTATGTTCTAAGAACAGGCATCCAATGGAAAGCTCTACCCAAAGAACGTGGCTCATCTTCTGCTGCACATCGCTACTTCATGTTTTGGTGTGAAGAAGGCTTCTTCCTCAAAATGTGGCAATTGGGTCTTGATAAATATGATGAAATCCAAGGTATTGATTGGACATGGCTTTGCGCTGATTCAGCAACCACTAAAGCTCCATTAGCCCAAGAGTCTGTAGGGAGAAATCCCACGGATAGGGGGAAAAATGGGGACAAAGCGACACCTTCTTGCAGACGGCAAAGGCGTACCACTAGCAATAGTAATAACAGGGGCTAATCGTCATGATGTTACACAGCTAGAGAAGCTACTTGACTCCATCATCATACAAAGACCTGATATTTTTGCAAGACCCCAACATATCTGCCTTGATAACGGTTATGCAGGTGAACCTGCACTAGAAATTATTGTTCTTCGAGGTTTTATTCCCCATGTCAGAGGCAGGCGGCAAGAAGAGGTCGAGAAAGTACAAGACCCAAACAAGAAAGCCCGCAGATGGGTTGTTGGAGTTTGTCATTCGTGGATGAACAAGTTCAGAAAACTTCTTGTTCGCTATGAAAAGAAGGATTCAACCTTCATGGGGTTATTAATGTTTGTTTGTGCTTTTATAGCTTTTAGGAAGTGTTATGTTATTTAGGGATAAGTTCTAA
>WRBK01000011.1 GCA_009784575.1 Defluviitaleaceae bacterium
CGCTCTATAACAAAAAGAGGAAGAAGAGAATTATCAAATGGAGATACAGAATCCTATGAATATACAGTACAAGTAGAAGATGTAGCAGCTACAAATGCAGCTAGACAACAGATAAGAGAGATGCTAGAAAGAGTAAGAGACTACAACGAAGCAGCAAGAATCCCAAAAGAAGCCTCCCGCCAACTAGAAGAAGCAATAGCAAGAAGGTCAGGAAGATGTACAAGCTACTGCCTCACAGGTAGCACTGCAACCAACGATACCACAGACCTATACTATGGGTAATTCTTTACTATGACAATAACCTCAAGTAGCAGTCTGTGGGCATGGGGTTGGAGTTAGCAAGGTCAACTCGGCGATGGTATAACCGAAAATAGCAATGTTGCCGTAAGGGTTTTGGGGTCGTCGCGGTAGCAGGTACCTGCTATAACTATAAAGTTGCATATGAAACAGGTTTAGAATTTTATTAATGTCCCAACTATTTTATTTTGGAGGATTACAGCCGTGATAACCACAAAACAACATCTGCAACGAGCGACAATGTGCTTAACAACTATCCTGACACTGCTTTTTGTGTTGTGCTTTCATGCTCATACCTTCGCTGAACACATTGA
The DNA here is from genome assembly GCA_009784575.1 of Defluviitaleaceae bacterium. GTDB lineage: Bacteria > Bacillota > Clostridia > Lachnospirales > WRAX01 > WRBK01. The sequence continues at coordinate 612 of WRBK01000011.1, forward strand.
ATTTCCAGAAACAGGCTTAATGCTTGCGCAAAACAATACATACCCACCACAAACACCACCACCAGATACTGCATTATACACCCCCACCCACCTCCCCATAGACATCTCCGCCATACGCCACGGAGAACAACCAAATATAACCCTATCCCTACGCTTTTTCGACCTAGACTTATTCTCCACAAACTCTCAGAGGATAAATGAGGCTATGGCAGAGCAATTAAGGCTTAATCGCAAAAGATTAGGGGATAGCTTATTTGAATCCTTTGAGACTGTCCGCATAATGGATGTAAATGAACAAGTAGCATATATAGCATTGAACATGGGTTTGTTCACAGAACCAGCAAGCTTTGGTAGGATAGGTCAAGCGGATATAGCAGATGAAATACCTATATGGGTTATTATCTTGCTATTACCCGTCTGTGCTGTCTTAGGTTATGTTATTGCTAGGGCAGTTGGACTGAAGAGTGAGGGCAAAGCATAAACAACAGAACTCTTCACTTAGAGGCGGCAAGGCATCTAGCATAGAGATTATTAAATAACTTGTATAGTAATATATACAACAGAAGCAATTAAAATATTGAATCTTAAAGGGGATATCCCAATGTTCATAACAATAACAATCCAAACAAACAACCATCAAGCCGACATACGCATAGACTCCGAGCAAAAGATATCGCAAGGGCTAAGGGTTCTTTATGAAAGTGGCAAGCTACCACCAGCGCATATGCCTGATTTTTTTCGTTCCAGCGTAAAAGAATGCCTAGTTAGCGCACATAGAACTTTTGGTGAGGAAGGGATATATGATGGGGATGTTTTGATTGTGGTGGAATGATGGGGCATTCTGACTGCGACAGAGTAACCATCATCTATATCTATGGCAACAATAAATCTTACATAAACCTCACATATTACAAAACATGAGGTGCAACCATGATAATACAAAACTAAATACACAGCCCATACAGCGAGGACAAAAAATGGATAAAAAACTTAACACTGGCAACAACCTAACCATCTTCATACGTAACAGTGACCTAGCCATATCAAAAGAAAAGCGAGCATTCCTTACATATCCATCAGAAGGTCTAGCTAACTGTTCTTTAGAGGAATTGGAGGATGGCATAAACCTTCTCTTTGAAGCAAGCGAACTGGAGCAAGCAAAGGCAGTTTATTCAATGACAAAAGAGCAGAGATACAGATTCCTAATCAACTGCGCAGACTTGGAAAGCCTATATTCAGAATACGACTTTTCTCTATCCACAGATAATCTTCTAGTGGATATTAATCTGCGGGCGCAGATTTTGATGAGAGATGTAAAGGCAAGCAATGGAAATCCTGATAACGAAAGATTCCTCCCAAGATACAAATCCCTGATAGGTAGTTTTTTAATCCGCAAATACACATACGAAGACTTCGACAAAGGCGGTCAGGACCTCTATAGAAAAGACAAGCTATTACTTGAACTATCTAAGCTAGAAACACCCCATGAAATAAAAGCACGATTAATAAAGGAATACCATAAAACAGTAAATAAAACAGCTCAAACAAAACGTCTAGTATCTAAGCGCAGTGCAATGGTATCTCGTGTAGCTGTGCCTATCCTAACCATAGCACTAATGGCCGCGGGATACTTCACAAGCATGGCATTATTATTCGACATCCCATATAGAAATCAAGTGATACTAGCAAATGAAGCCTATATAGCAGGAAACCCTCTGGAAGTACAAAGAACACTTACAGAATTTCCTGTACAAAACCTAACCCATGAAACAAAACACATACTTTCTCGCTCTTATGTAGCCACAGAACCTATAAGTGATGCCCAAAGAAATAATCTTCTAATGGGTTTAACGCTAATAACAGACACCTCCATCTTTGATTACTGGATACATCTAGGTCGTCTTGAATTCTACGAAGCCATAGATATAGCCCAACGCTTCGGTGATAGCGAACTACTTCTTTTTGCTTACATAAGACAAGAAGCCATTGTAAGAGCCGACCCTCATATGCCTGGCAGCGAGAAGGTTACTTTGCTTTCCTATATAGAAGGCAGAATTGATGCTTTGCAGAGGGAGCGGGAGGTCGTTGAGGAAGCTATGAATAATAATGGTGATGTCGGTAACGGCGATATAGATGCATATGATAATGATGGTGCAGATGTATACGGCGATTATGACCAAGACCCCTACGTTGACTCTTATGATGATGAAAGCTACGAAGATGAGGATGGTGGAGACGAATAATGAACACCAACTTTTTAGCACTATTCAATGGCGGCAATATGACAGAACTCTCTGCGCAGGCTCTAGTTTCTGAACTTAGAGTTGTGGGGGAAAAGATTAATGACCTTAACCCCGACACACCACTTATCGAACAATTATCCATACTACCAAACAAACTATTCCATATATCAGGTGGATTGGTCGCTTTGCATGTACAAGTTGAGCCTAGATATTTCTCTACAGTTCGTGTTAATCCTATTAGAATTGGTAGTTCTGTTAGTAACCATGTGAGGATTTGTAATGGCAGTAAAGATGATGTCCATGGCAGTGATGATGACAATATCAAAGCTACAGATGCAAGCTTGTCGGTTAGCGGTAACACGCTCTCCGTCATAGAGGGCAATAACATATACCTCAATGGCAAAAAGATATCCACAGGAAACCACCCCCTATCCTACGGAGATAGCCTATGGGTAGGCACAACAAAGATAATACCTCATAACGGCTACATAGAGTGCGTTGGCTTAGATTTTGATATTAACCTCAACATCTCCCCAACAACCCCAACCCCCTACGCAGGCTTCCCTGACTACAAACGCTCCCCCAGAATAATAAAACGCTCCCCAACAGAAGATGCAGAAATAAAATCCCCCCAAAAGAAAGACGAAAAGAAGAAATGGGAGATTCTTAAAGTAGTTCTTCCCCCTGTCATGACCTCTATGGTAATGGTAGGCGGCAGTATGTTAATGGGCAGAGGTCTCTTTGTTCTTATAAGTGCCGCCGCTATGTTTGTAAGCGTTGTGTTTTCAACTACAATGCTTATAAGCGACCGCAAAGAGAGGAAAAAGAAACAAGCAGAGCGAGAGGATAATTATGATATATACCTACTAGAAAGACGCAAGGCTATATATGAGCTTTATGAAGCTAATAAAGAGTCGCTATTATACCACAACCTATCCCCAAAAGAAATAGAACAAGAAATACTATCATACTCCAGTCGCATATACGAACGCGCTGCCAATGACAGCGACTTTTTAACCATGTCATTGGGCTATGGCACTTTGTCTACCAGCTTTAATGTTAAATACGAAGTAGAGGGCGCAGCAGACGACATAAACAAAGACCCCTTAGTTGATGAAATGAAAGGGCTGGGCTCTTCCTATAAAAACATACTTGATATGCCCATTATAATAGACCTAAAACAAGCGCACCTTGGTCTTGTAGGCGAAAAAGTATACATACACCGCCAGCTATCAGCAATCATGACACAGCTATGCTTCTATCAAAGCTATCATGACATAGAAGTCATTATGCTAATAGAAGAAGAACATAGGCCAAGCTTTGAATGGACAAGATGGTATCCTCACCTGAAAATAAAGAACATAAATGTAACAGGGCTAATATCGACAGAAAACCACAGAGACCAAGCACTGGGCAATATCGCCCAAGTGCTTAAAATGCGTAAGCAAAAACAAGAAGAAGAGAAAAAAGACAGCCGCTTTTTGCCGCATTATGTCTTTATAATAGATAATCCTAAGCTAATAATTAACCACAGCATAATGGAATATCTGCAAACACCAAGCACAGACCTAGGATTCTCACTAATATATACAACGCACCTGCAAGCCAATCTGCCCGAAAACATAAGGACCGTATTTCTGCTAACTGGCGGTGAACATGGCATACTTGTAATGAACGAAGGCAATCTATTAAACACATGTGCTATATTACCAAGTCTTGCAGGTGTAAACCTAGAAGCAATGTCCCGAAAGATTGCTCCTTTACGCCACAGCCAAGGCATATCTACCCAAATACCCGAAAGTGTATCCTTCTTTGAGCTATATAATGTTAAAAGACCAGAAGAAATACCTGTGCTTAGCCTATGGGAGAAAAATGCCTGCCATAAATCTTTGGCTGTACCTTTAGGGCTGCGTGGCAAAGATGATATCGTAAACCTAAACCTGCATGAGAAAGCCCATGGTCCACATGGTCTTGTAGCGGGTACAACAGGCTCTGGTAAATCTGAGATTGTGCAATCTTACATATTATCTCTGGCTGTCAACTTCCATCCCCACGAAGTGGGCTTCCTTCTGATTGACTACAAAGGTGGCGGCATGGCCAATCTCTTTGCTAAGTTGCCGCATCTATTGGGTACTATAACAAATCTGGACGGAAGCGAAAGCATGAGGGCATTAGCATCTATAAAAAGCGAACTTGCTAGAAGACAGCGTATTTTTAACGAGTACAATGTAAACAGCATAAACCAATACACAAAACTTTTCAAAGCAGGAGAATCCACCCTGCCCATGCCTCACCTATTTATCATATCCGATGAGTTTGCAGAGCTAAAGAAAGAGCAGCCAGAGTTTATGGCTGAACTTGTAAGTACCGCGCGTATTGGTCGAAGCCTTGGTGTGCATTTGATACTGGCAACACAAAAGCCAACAGGCGTTGTTGATGACCAGATATGGTCTAACTCTAAATTCAAGTTGGCTCTTAAAGTAGCCAATGAGGGTGATAGCAATGAGGTATTAAAAACCCCCGATGCCGCCCGTATTACACAGCCAGGCAGAGCATACCTACAAGTAGGCAATAACGAGATATATGAGCTTTTTCAATCCGCGTACAGCGGCGCGCCTTATAGCGAAGATGTTGTAGAGCGCGGGTTTGATAATAGAGTGTATATGATAAACAGGCTTGGCCAAGGTGTGTTGCTTAACGAAGACCTTAGCCTTGTAGATACCGCCGAGGATTCAAGACTAACTCAACTTGATGTTACAGTTAATCATATTCATGACTTGTATGGCCAATTAGGCTCTACAATTGTTGATAGACCATGGTTGCCGCCTTTGCTAGATAAGATTATTGCAGAACAAGCAGTCTTAGGTCGTGATGTCGGTCAAATCAATACCATAGGTCTCTCTATACCTATGGGCATGGTAGATATCCCTGAAGAGCAACGCCAAACAGAATACTCACATAACTTCATAGAGGACGGAAACCTAGCTGTGTTTGCAGCATCAGGCTTTGGCAAATCTACTGTGCTTATGAATATTGCTTTGACATTAGCTTCTACCAACTCTCCAAGGCTGCTTAATTATTTCGTTTTGGACTATGGCAATTCGGCATTGGCACAACTGCGCGGCCTGCCCCATACAGCAGACTATCTATCAATAGATGATGGCGAAAAGCTGGACAAGCTTGAAAAGCTATTAGCAGAAGAGTTAAAAAAGCGCAAGCAGCTTTTTGCTTCTGTTAATGCTATTAATTTCAAGATGTATAATGAAGTCGCTAAAGAAAAACTCCCTGCCATAATAGTCTTTGTAGATAACACCGACATAGTGCGCGAAGTAAGCGAAAGCCTAGAAGACACTCTAACAAAGCTCTCAAGAGATGGTATAGGCGTTGGTATATATATCACAATAGCCGCATCCCGCCCAGGAGCTGTGCGCTATTCTGTGCTTAACAACTTTAAAAACAAGCTTGCTATGTTTATGTATGATGCATCAGATGCCACCACTCTTGTTGGTCGTTCTGCATATCAGCTACCAGAGGTACGAGGTCGCGCTATGGTTAAGCTAAAGGATGTGCATATAGCACAGCTATACCTTCCTGTGCCGCATGAAGACGAAATGTCATATGTCAAGCTAATTGGTGAGGTTATAGCAGATATCGATGAACATAACACAGCACCAAAAGCTAGAGGTGTCAGAATTGTTCCTGATGCTATTACCTATACAGACCTCGTGCCATACCTAAACACAAATGACCGCATGGGCATTATAGGCTTTGATATTGAGTCTACCGAGCCAACATATTTTGACATGTCTATCACATCACAGCTTATTGTTGGTGGGCCTGCAACTGGTAAGACTAATGTGTTAAAGTTGTTGATTAAGCAGTTTGTTGATGATGAATCCATCGCAGATACCACCAACCTCTGCTTCATATCCGATTCTCGCGCCTGCGACTTGCAAGATTATGAAGACATACCAAGCATCACCTACATGAGCAGTGAAAACCAATTGGAGGAATTCTTTACAAGGCTATCACAAGAAGTAGGGCGCAGACAAAACCTATACGAACAATCAGGTATGCGCATAAAAGACTTCATAGCATCCCTGCCTACAGCCCTAGTCCTAATAGATGATGCTGATAACTTCGTGGAGCTATGCAAGCCCAAATCATTTGAAACGGAAAGTCTTATGGCAAAATCCAAAGAAATGGGCATCACCTTTATTGCTACCACCCTCCCAGGCAAGATGCGTGGCTATGACGGCATAACTACCATCCTTAAAGATAATCAAGCTGGACTTGTGCTTGGCAGCCCTTCTGACCAAGGCATTCTTGCTGTAACGCCTCCTCGTAACTATAAAGCTATAGTAGATATTGGCTTTTGGTTTAAGAGAGGGGATGTTAGACAGGTTAAACTGCCGCTTATGTGATAAGAAATTGATAGTTGAAAACAGAAGCTGGAAAATCAGAAGTTAGGAACAAAGAGTTAAAAATGCACAGAAACAGGATGATGTACTAAGATTATATGACTCAGAAAAGAGGTCGATATCATGCAAAAACGCTGGCTACCATTCATAGCCGCCTTAATAGTTATAGCCTTTATATCAGGTCAGTTCTTCGGAGCAAATGCTCAAGTAGAGCATAGCGAGGCGAGAGAAGAGACCCAGACCATTATGCAGACCACTATAGCCGTTATTAATGCTGATACAGGCTCTATTGTTGATGGCGAAAGGCAGAACTTTTCTGCGGCTATTATAGAAACTTTAGGAGAGGATTTCGTTCTTGTATCTCCAGCCATGGCCTACACAGGATTATCTACGGGCATGTATGGTGCAGTAATCACTTTTCCTTCTCATGTTTCAGAAAGAGTGCTATCCTTCAACACTCAAAACCCAGAGCAAGTACGATTGGAATTTCAGATAAACCCTAACCTTCCCGAACAAGATTTCATAGAAACCCACACCCGAATAATGGATTTGCAAATGGCTATCAACACCACCATAGCCTATACATATGTTAGCTCTATTTTTTATCAGTTTCATGCCGCGCAGGACGAAATAGGCAATATCTTTCAAAATGATTTGGCTCATCTTGAGGCATTAGGTATTGTGGATATGGAACAGTTCACGGCATCGTTACAACTAGATGCCCTGCCCGCCCTGCCACTTGACCCAAATGCTCCTGTTACTTCCCATTTTCTGTTAAGTGTTACAGACTTTGCAGAAATAGTGGCCGATATGTACCAAACAAGCTTTGACACCGCTGTATATGACTATCTAAACATGCGCTATGACCTAATAGCCATGACAGAACATTTTCCAGAGCAAGAAAGAGAATGGCTAGAGGCTTTGGAGATATGGGCCGATGTATTTGACCAATATGGTTCGGATTTAGAAGAATATTCTTTCCTAGTAAGAATGCATCAAATGGATTTGGAAGATTGGTATATGCAAGCATCTTTTTGGAATGAAGACCTAACATGGTATCATGAAAACTTGGATGAATGGTTTGATGATATCTATGACTGGAGCAACTACTTACACGACCATGAGCAAGAATCCTTTGATTGGTTTATGTTTGCTACAGGCTGGCAGGATGAGTTAATATTTTTTCAATCCGACCTTGAGATGTGGCATTCTAGCGCAGTTTTTTGGAATGACCAATTATCAGATTTTGATGCTCTAGCCGCAGATTGGGCAACAGAGGCGACTTTATGGCATGAAGAGTCTGTGGAACATATGGATGATGTGTCAGACTGGCATAACGACCTTTTGGCGTGGAGCATCGATGCCGAAGATTGGCATGATATAAGTCAAGATTATCTTGATGATATAGAAGCTTTTGGTGATGATGCTTACTATTATCTATCAAGTATACTCTATAACTTCGATAATGCGGTATATGACTTACAGAATTGGCTTTATGACTTGCAGACAAATAACATCTATGAAATTACAAACTTTATATATGATTATAATAACTATGTTTACGATTTAGACTTGATGTTTGTTGGACTGGATGATTGGTACAACGATTTGCATAACTATTATAATGCATTAAATACCAATATTGTTTTATTAGAGGGTTCGTTACTTGCCCTAATACCGCCCTTGCCAAACATAGCCCATTTGTCAGACCCGCTTGACCAGATGACATACTTACTTGACTGGCATGGGCAAGCTACAACATCAATATTGGATTTGCCTAATCTGGTAACGGGCATTGGCGGCATTATTCCTGCCTTCGATTATGCTACAGCACCAGTTATAAGCTACATAAACCTACCTACACTAAATCAACAGATAACCCAACCTCCCACACTTAACACTTACCTTACTGGGCAAAACTTTGTAATGCCGAACATAGTATTGCCTCACCCCCAAGGCATACCGCCTGCCTTTTATGGCATACCACAACCAATAGCAATACATGCTCCACCAGAGTTATTTACTGACCAGCCAGAGGAGCCGCCAACACTAGATACAGAACAACCAAATGACCCACCTTCAATAACAGCACTCCCGCCACTAACAGCCATGCAGCCTATACTCACACACCCTGGCAACCCTATGTTGCTAGAGACATATCAACCTTTTAATCCAATAGTAGGCAGACCACCAAGAGCTAATGACTTTTGGGATTCTTTAGACGATATGCATTGGCAATTAATGCGTTTTGATGTAGATAATTATCTAACATCAGCATATCGCTGGGAGATTAACAGAATGCTGTGGGATTATGAAAGATATCTTGATGACGTAAGATTCGACCTAGCATCTCAGTTTGATGAAAATGTGGATATGCTATTAGATGTCAGGTTTGGCTATACAGACTTTTTATCAGACCTAAGAGCCGCCGCATTACAAGCAGAGGCTGATACAATAGAGCAACTAGACAACACTCTAAGCATATTTGCTCAAAGAGTAGAAGATACAAGCGAAGATACCAGAGACCGCCTAGAAACCTTCGCTAATATGATGCCAGAAAGCAGAACTCCTCTAGGACCTAACAGAGACCTAACCAGATTTACCGTAGCTCCTTTTGATGTTGTTACTCCTCAGATGAGAGGGGCAGCTATGGTAGTTGAGGTTGAGGCAGAGACCATAGTTCCTGTTTTTGAGAGTTATCTTTGGATAGCACTGCCTATTCTTGTTGTTATCTTTGTTCTGACTCTTGGGAGTTATGGGGTTGAGTTGGTTAGGAAGGCAAAGGGCAGGAGCGAGGATGAGTAGGAGTATGGAGTCGAGGAGAATCAACCTCTAGTTTTGGAGTTATCATCTACAACAACTTTAGTAGCCGCGAACCCCTCACATAACTTTGATGTTCATGTATATTTACCGTAAGCAAAGACCGTCAACTCCCAGTCCTCAACAAGGCATACACAAACCTATCACACAACCCTTATCATGCCAAAGGCGGATAGGGGTTGAAGTCCGTTCTTTCCGAATGGGATAGTTGAAGGAATAACCATCACAACCCCGTTCTGCACTTTATAGTGGCAAACAACTATATACCGAATTTATTACAAAAAGGTGATGTGATATTAATAATGTTTTTATCTTTGATAGCAACAAACCCTCCGAACCCGAATTATCTGGGCGCAATGCCTCACTAAAAAAACTAGGGTCAGTCACAGAAAGGCTCACCGATAGCGAGCTTGAGTACATAGTATCCATATCAGAGCTACCACCCAATGCAAGGATACAGTTGCCAACCTAAGCACAAAATCACACAAGGGCGGATAAAACCGCCCTTTTTTAATCTCCCTCCTGTTGACATTGCCAGCCAATGCTGGTAAAATGGTAAGAATTGAAAGACTACCGTTGCATCGGAAAGGAAGTGCGAAACATGAGAGAAGAATTGCTTGCTATAAAATCAAAAGTTTTGGCTGAAATAAATGCTGCCGAGGGGCTTGCCGCCTTAGAGGACATACGCGTAGCCGCCTTTGGCAAAAAAGGCGAAATGACGGCAATCCTGCGTGGCATGGGTGGGCTAAGTGCTGAGGAACGCCCAGTTATAGGTCAGATAGTAAATGAGGTACGCGCGGAGTTAGAGAGCGCGCTTGCAAACAAAAAATCCACGCTGGCTCAGGCAGATATGGCGGAAAAGCTGGCTAGGCAAGGGCTGGACATAACCCTGCCAGGCAAGAAAAAGGTCATTGGCAACAGGCATCCCGTAGCTATGGTAACAGACGAGATATGCAAAATCTTTATGGGCATGGGCTACGAAATAGCTGAGGGACCAGATGTAGAGACGGATTATCATAATTTTGAGGCATTAAATATCTACAAAGGGCATACCGCGCGGGATGAGCAGGACACATTCTATGTAGAGGGCGGCAAAGTGCTGCGTACACATACATCCCCTGTGCAGATACGCTATATGGAAAACAACAAGCCGCCGATAGCAATAGTCGCGCCTGGCAAAGTTTTTCGTAGTGATGAGATAGATGCAACGCATTCGCCTGTTTTTCACCAAATAGAGGGGCTGGTTGTGGATAAGGGCATACACATGGGGCATCTAAAGGGTGCTTTGACGGTGTTTGCCAAAGCCCTCTTTGGCGAGGATGTAAACACACGCTTTAGACCGCACCATTTCCCCTTTACAGAGCCTTCCGCCGAGATGGACATCTCATGCTTTGGTTGCGGCGGCAAGGGCGGCAATTGCCGCATTTGCAGGGGCGAGGGCTGGATAGAGCTTATGGGTTGTGGCATGGTGCATCCAAAGGTGCTTGAGCGTTGCGGCATAGACCCCGAGATCTACAGTGGCTTTGCCTTTGGCATGGGTCTTGACCGTGTGGCCATGCAGCGTTTTAATATACCAGATATGCGCTTGCTTTTTGAAAACGACATGAAATTCCTACAGCAATTTTAGGAGGTTAATATGAAAATTCCAATTTCTTGGCTAAAAGATTATGTAAATATAGATTGCGACACAAAAACCCTAGCAGACCTAATGACAGCCAGCGGCACAAAGGTTGAAGCCATTGAGCATCGCGGCGCAGATATCACAAATGTTGTGGTAGGCAAAATTTTAAGCATCACCCCTCACCCCAATGCAGACAAACTTGTGATAACGCAGGTGGATGTGGGCAACGAAACCCCGACGCAGATTGTGACAGGGGCTACAAACCTAACCGAGGGCGACTACATCCCTGTAGCCCTTGCTGGCGCACATCTGGCAGGCGACCTAAAAATCAAAAAAGGCAAGATACGCGGCGAGGTTTCTGATGGTATGCTTTGCTCCGTTGAAGAACTAGGGCAAAGCCGCACAGAATACCCCGAAGCCCCAGAAGACGGCATTTACATTTTTGCCGAGCCACAGCCGCTGGGCGCAGATGCCAGAGAAATCCTTGGTCTTCTTGATGATGTGCTAGAATTTGAGCTAACATCAAACCGCCCCGACTGCTATAGCATAATAGGCATAGCCCGCGAAGTAGCCGCTACCCTAGGTCAAACGCTACCCCACGCAGAGGCGGCTCATAGCCGACCGCCCTTTAACGCTATCGACGTAGAAATACAAAATCCCAACTTATGCCCGCGCTATATAGCCCGTGTGGTAAAAAATGTAAAGATACAGCCATCCCCGCAATGGATGCGCACACGCCTTGCGGCAAGCGGCTTGCGCCCTGTTAATAATATCGTAGACATCACAAATTATGTGATGCTAGAATACGGACAACCCATGCACGCCTTTGATATCAATGCAATCGAGGGTCATGTGATTGTGCGTAATGCCGAAGATGGCGAGAAAATAACTACGCTGGATGGCGAAGAGCGCGTACTTGATGCAGATATGCTTGTGATAGCTGACACAAAAAAGGCTGTGGGCATAGCTGGCATTATGGGCGGCGAATTTTCTAAGATAACAGACGATACAACCACGATTTTATTTGAATCCGCAAACTTTAATGGTCCTAACATTCGCCAAACAGCTAAAAGATTGGGTGTGCGTACAGATTCCAGCGGAAAATATGAAAAGGGGCTAGACCCAAATCTAGCTGAAATATGCGTAAACCGCGCTATTGACCTTGTTACGTTGCTTGAAGCAGGTGACGTTGTGCCTGGTTGCATAGACCGTTACCCCACCCCACGCACAGAGGGCAAAGTGCCATTTACTACAGAAAAGATAAATGCGCACCTTGGATTGGAGCTAACATGCGCCGAAATGGATGAGATTTTTGCACGTGTTGGAATTAGTGTGCAAGACAATATAGCAACCATCCCCACACATCGGGCGGATATTCAGCTATGGCAAGATTTGTCAGAAGAAGTGGCGCGTTTGCACGGCTACGATAAAATCCCTAATGTAATAGCTTCCTCGTCCAATGTGGGCAAGAAAAGCGCAACGCAATTGATGGAAGATAGACTATGTGAAGCCATGGTGGCGCAAGGTTTTTGCCAAGCCCTAACATTTGCCTTTGAATCACCCAAGGTATTTGACAAGATAGGCTTTGCGACAGATTCGCCTTTGCGCCAAGCCGCACGCATTACAAATCCGCTGGGTGAGGACACAAGCATAATGCGCACCACCATGCTAAACTCTATGCTAACGGCATTATCCACTAATTGCGCAAAGCGCAACGAAACAGCGGCATTATTTGAGATTGCAAAGATTTACCATGTAAATGAAGGCGCGGAATTACCAGATGAAAAGAAAATATTGATGATAGGATATTATGGCGATGCCGACCTTTTCCATATAAAAGGTGTGGTGGAGACAATCGCGGAGCAATTTGGCATAACAGAAACCGCTCAGAGCTATGTGGCAGAGAAAAACCTTCCATTTATGCATCCTGGCCGTTGCGGCAAGCTTTTTGTAGATGATATGCTTTTAGCAACCTTTGGACAGGTGCATCCCGCTGTAGCTGATGCCTATGAAATAGGGCGCGAGGCGTATCTTGCATATTTCTATGTAGATGCATTATTCGCTCAAGCTAGTTTGGATAAAAACTATACACCATTGCCACGCTACCCAGAAATGACGCGAGACATAGCCATTGTGGTAGAAGAGCGCGTAACAAATGGCGACTTAATGGGCATCATCCGCAAAAATGGCGGCAAACAGCTACGTATCGTATCTTTATTTGATGTATACACAGGCGACAAGGTTACAGATGGCTCGAAATCCATGGCATATAGTCTTGTTTTCCGCGCAGATGACAGAACACTGACGGACGAAGAAATTTCAAAAAATATGACAAAAATTGTAGCCGCCTTGCAAGATGCCTTTGGTGCTACTTTGCGCGGATAACTTGAGCTAAAAATGATGGCTAATAATATCAAGAGATACCTATTTATCGCAATAGGATTAATAATGGTGACTTTAGGGGCAATTGGTGCAATATTGCCCCTTTTGCCAACAACCACACCTTTTCTCATCCTGGCAGCCATGCTTTTTTCCAAAGCCAGCCCTCGTTTTCATACATGACTGCTTGGCAATCGCTATTTTGGTCCATATATCATGCATTATGAAAACGGTGCGGGTGTGCCGCGCCACCTAAAAATAAAGACCATTGCCTTACTTTGGGTCGGTCTTATTGTTTCTGCTGTTTTGGTTGATATATTGTGGGTGCGGGCATCGTTGCTTGTGGTGGGTATTGGGGTTACTGCTCATGTGGTTATGATTAAGAAAAAACACAATGAATGCACAGAAATTTCTTGTAACGAAATCCAAATTATTTCGTCTAACTAATATAGAGACTAAAATGAAGGGGGCGAAAATGCGAAGGTGGATGAAATAGAATTTAAGCAGATGTACAGCACCTTCTATATGAAGGTGTATTCTTTTGCAATGACATTGGCAAAAAACCAAGATGATGCCGAGGATATTACACAAAAGACATTCTTAAAAGCCATGACAACCAATAAAAAGATGCGCGGCGAAGCATCAATGCTTACTTGGCTTTGTGCTATTGCTAAAAATTTGTTCTTGGATGAATACAGAGCTAAAAAGCACACGGACGAGCTCAACGAAGGCACTCTTTCAGACATGAATATAGAAAGAGCATTTGCTGATGAAGATTCTGCTTTCCGTATACATCAAGTGTTGCACAATTTAGATGAACCGTATAAGGAAGTATTTCAACTTAGGGTTTTTGGCGAATTGCCTTTTCAAAAAATCGGTTTATTATTTGACAAAACAGATAGCTGGGCGCGTGTTACATATCATCGCGCACGTCTCAAAATTAAAGAGAGGGTGAAAGAAAAATGAATATTTCTTGCAGTATTATCGCAGATTTACTGCCGCTTTATCACGATGGTGTTTGCAATGGGGATAGCGCAAGGCTTGTCGATACACATATTGCATCTTGCGGCAAGTGCAAATCAACACTTGAAGAAATGAAGGACAACAAACTTGATAGCCATATGAAAAAGGAGCGTGACAATATGCTTGAAAATCACATAGGAAAACTTAAAAAATCACTTATACAAGGTGTATCCATTGCAATGATAGTTACCATAATCACTACCTTCGCAGTAAATTTTGCGACCTCAGGGACTTTAAGCTGGTTTTACTTTGTATTGAGTGGAGCATTGCTACTTAGCTCGCTAACGATAGTTCCATTGCTTTTTGAAAAGCATAGGGGAATCCTAACGCTAATAAGCTCTGTTGCAAGTTTGCTTTTGCTGCTTTTTACAATTAACTATATTGTTGATGATAATTGGTTTTGGGTAGCGGCTATATCTGTTTTGCTTTCTGCTGGTTGCAGTTGGCTTATTGTAAGCATTTTCGGCAAAAAGAGGAGCTAAGAGTCTATCTAAAATCTATCTTCACACATTTTTCAATCTTTCGACAAAGCTATCACTTCATCAAACAAAGCCTTGAACCTTTCATCATTTTCATGCGTAATCACAATGCAGGTCAAATCGTCATCTTTAAATAAATTTTCTAAAATATCACATGCTGCCGCTAGGTCGATATTTGATGTTATCTCATCCAAGATTAATATTTGCGGATTATGCAGCATGGCTCTTGCCAAAACCAAGGACTGCTTTTGGCCACCCGACAACCCAGAATTATTAGAAATACCGCGATTGAGTTCTTCATCATTTGTTAAAAAGTTCTTGATTCTGGTGGTATTTATCACATCATCAATCACCTTCTTTTCATGCGTATCAGAAAAGAAGGTGATGTTTTCATATGCCGTATCATTAAAGATATATGGGTCTTGTCTCACAAAGCGCAATATGCCATTAAGGCTTGCGGGGTCAATATTTCTGATATCTTTACCGTCTATTTTTACAGAGCCTTCATAATCTGTCACTTCCAGAGCCAGAACTTTTGCCATGCTAGATTTCCCAAAGCCCGAGGGAGCTTTTATAGCATATTTTTTTCCTTTTTCAAAGCGAAGGTTCATATTTTTGAATATATAGTTGCCATCATCATATTTTATTGCTAGGTCAGAAATCTCTATGGAATCTACAAAATTATTGAGTATAATGGGCTTTTGGCTTTCTATCTTGGGTGTTTCCATGGCTTTACTGCGAATATGCTCACTTGCCTTCATGGCATTCATAATTTCAGCTCCATGAACCACAGGCCATACAAGATTGCCAACAAGCTGCATGGTGGCAATAAGAAAGCCAATGGTCAGGTCTCCCGTAATAACAAGATAGCTACCAAGCCCTATGCCCGCAAATTGCACTAAAAAACCTATATTAAAAGATAACGAACCCGCCAAATCTCCTAAAAAGCCACTTCTAGCCCTAGCATTTTCTACACTTTCATTTGCCTTTTTATGGCGACCGACAAAAACACCCTGCTTGCCATACGAAACTATCTCCTTTTTGCCATCTATAATTTCTTTTACGCTATCAACATAGACAGCTTGACTATCAGAGTAAATCTTTTTGCGCTTGGCTAGCGGCTTACCAAAAATCCATGTTGTTATCATGGGTAGCAACGAAACCGCACCAACCACAAGGGTTAGCATCCAATTAATAAAAAACAACGATGCTAAAGAAAATAAAAACAGAGGAATCTGGTGAAAAAGGCTAAGCCTAAGCCCATAATAGCTTTGATGCAAAACGTCAATATCGACTGTAAAAAAGCTTAGTTCTTTATCTTCTTCTTTTGGTGATACTTTTGTGGATAGTATAAAGTTTAGGCGGTTTTGTTTTACTAATTGCAGCATCTCTTTGATATTCGCCACCCTAAACTTTGCCCCCAAGATAGCAGAAGCAATGTCCAAGGGCCATACACAAAAGGTTAGCACAAGAAAGAACACAAAATCCCGCATATGCCCACCCATTGCAGAATCCACAATGCGCTGTAGCATAAAAGCTAAGGCAACCGATATAGCAGCTTGTGTCATTAAGAAAAAGGCAGAAAAAAATAGAGTGCTTTTTGCTTTCGCAGTTGTTTTCATGAAATCTCCCTATATTCTGTTACAAGTTTAGCGCAATAATTTCGCCATCATTTTTTTGAACTACCAAACGACCCAAGCGGTCTATATCCAAAGCAGTGCCACCATCATCCCCATATGGCTGACCCAGCACAGGCATTGCCAAATGCCTTTTATACTCATCTATCAGCCCTCCCAGCCCGCTATTTACGAATGGGGTTGCTGTTTTCATTAAAACTTCCGCTACAAGATGATTCCGCGTAATTTCGCGCTTTTCGTGGGTATCAAAAATCGCACCCGCTATCTGCTCCAGCTCTCCACCAAAACCATCAAGCGGTCTGCGAAAGTTTATGCCAATACCAACAATCATGGCATCTCCCGCGGTTTCTACCAATACACCACATATTTTTTTGCCCTCCAAAAAAAGGTCATTTAGCCATTTTATCCCTGCTTGTTTCCCTGTAGTTATTTCTATCGCCTCTCGCACAGCTACAGCGGCATGTATCGTTATTAGTGTGGGGTCTGATAGCCCTAGCTCATGAGGGTACACTATGGTGGACATGTATATACCACTGCCAGACGGCGAATGAAAGCTGCGCCCATATCTGCCGCGCCCTTTGGTTTGCGTATCCGCTATTACCGTTGTGCCATGCTCTGCCCCTTCTTTTGCCATAGCCTTTGCCGTGTCATTGGTAGAATCCAGAGTATCATAAACATGCACCTCGCTAGTCAATCCATTAAAAAACTCTTCACAAAGCTTGTCCATTTTCATATTCCCTTTCGATTTTATCCATCAAGCCTTTATCCAGACCCAGCATCTTACAGATTTTTTGCGCATCCTTCGGTATAGGGTCTGTGGCATTTGCCCACAATAGGCGATAATCCATATAATCCGCAATATCCGCCCCACCAATTTTATCGGGCAGATTTGTTAGCCCCGCGACTCGGTAATATTGAACCTTTGGCGCAGTTATGGATATATCATAATGTGTAGAAAGCAGGCTTATAGACTTTGATTCCGCTAACCAAGACGTCAAAGCGCGTACAATAGCCGCACCCTCAGCAGGATTTGTGGCACGGGCGGGTTCGTCTAGCGCAATGAAAAGAAAATCAGTCGCAAGGCTTGCTGCTAGCTCTCTTAGCCTCGCTACCTCGCCCCCAAAACTAGAAAGCCCCATGGATGCATTTTGTAAGTCCTGCGACACAATGAAAATGCCATCAAATAGCGGCATCTCGGCATATTGAGCGAAAACTGGTATACCAAGGGCGCATAAAGCCACATTGAGCGCAGCGGTCTTTATAGCAACACTTTTGCCACCCATATTTGCACCTGTTATGATAGCCACGCCCACCTCAAGTTCTAGCGATATAGGTGTCATTTCGCGCCTGTTTTCTACCAAAGTAGCATTCACCATGGGATTTGACATATTCTCTAGTCTGATAGCAGTCTCACTAATTATGGGTCGCGTACAGCCGTATTTCACAGCCATTATAGCTTTCGCCATAGCCAAATCAAGATTGCCTAGATTCTCAATATTATTTACAAACACAGGCATATGCGGGCGCAAAAGGATTGATAGCTCCTCCATTATACGCATTTCCTCAGCCGCCTGTTCCTCCCATGTACCCTCGCGCCTTAGCTTGGGAAGGGTGTCCGAGAAGCCATCATCCAATGAAAATGGCACAATATGTGCTTTTTTTGGGTCAAGAATATCAAGCGCAGTAGTCATTGGCTTGAAGGTTATGCCTAATAATTGCAAATCAGCATTAATCCCATTAAATATTGGCAAGAATTGCTCAAAACATAGCAGAAATTGTTTGATTTCAAAAAGCTCAATTTCATTTAGAGAGCCGCTAGCTAGCTTTGTCAATGCCCCTTGGATATTCTTAAAGTGCGCAAGGCAGTTACACAAAGCATCTGAATTTATATGCATTAGCTTTTCAATATTATCAAAATGCTGATTTATCAAAGCTTCATCAGAAAAAGGTGTGATTCGCTTTAGTTTTTCCACGCCATAAGGCGACGAAGGCATGATAAGGCGTAGGGCATGATTAAGCCCTATGGATTCTCTTTGTATATTATCTAGTCCTAGCATAATGCACCCCCAATATTATAAACAGGAATATCCACAGATTGTTGCATACGCTCCAGAAATAAGACTGGGTCGAATCCCATGCCATATGGCGATGTAGGGTTTATTGTTATTGCCACTAGATTTGAGCGGTTTTTTACGGATATTGAACCGCCGCTTAATCTCAATTTTGCTAGGGCTTTGGGTGATATTAGGATTTTTGAGGGGTCTTCAGCTATTATGTGTTTGCCGCGTAGGTTGTCTAGTTTTTTTTCGGTTACTGCACCTTGGATATGGGTTTCGTCATCAGAAGGTGGGCGACAAAGTGCCGCCCCTACGAACGGTAAATTAAATAGCTCTGCTGTGTGTTTTGTTTGTGTGATTACTTCGTCCATGCTGCTTGATAATGCCGCGCCTGTGGCCAGTACCACGGCTTCTGCAACATGCGGTACAGCAAGACTTTTGCGTCCTACTGCGCCATCCACAATCACTTTTGTCGCTCCCATATTTTGCAGAGTCTGCGCCACATCGGCTATTTGCGATACCATGGATGGTCCAGCCAGCATCACATATCCACCTGAAAGCGTATGCGCAACAACTATGCGCCCAAGCGGCGTAGATATACCATCCATCACGCTCAAAATCTTTCTTGCAGCATCATTAATACCCAGCTCGCGTTTTGTTAGCAATTTTTCGGCAGTAGCAATAATAGTGCTTGAAGGCACAAAAATACGAGGCTTTGGCGTGGCTGTTACTTGGTCGGTTTCTTCGCCATCTAGCCCTATACTCGTTAGTCCTAGGGTTATGCCGTTCGATGCAAAGCCTTGTATCATGTGGTTTAGCGTAGTTGTTTTGCCCACATTTTTTGCCATGCCTGCTATGGCTATGGTTTTGTATGGCATCAAAATTTCTGCTAGATTCTTCATATTGACAGGATATCACACAAAGGGACTGTGGGTCAAGCCACCAGAGCATTTTGCTATAGACAAATTTTTGTTGTCAAGTTATACTAAAGATGAGGTGATATATTATGAAAGATATAGTAATAGTGTCGGGCGCAAGAACGCCCATAGGTAGCTTTGGCGGATGTTTCCAAAATGTTAGCGCGGTGCAGCTTGGCACTGTCGCCGCTAGTGCCGCCCTAGAGCGCGCTGGCGTTAAGCCTGAGCAGGTAGATGAGGTTATTTTCGGCAATGTGCTGCAAGCTGGGCTTGGGCAAAATGTGGCGCGTCAGATTGCCATGGCTTGTGGCGTGCCTGAGGGCGTGCCATCTTTTGTTGTAAACCATGTTTGCGGTAGCGGGCTAAAAGCC
This sequence comes from Defluviitaleaceae bacterium, assembly GCA_009784575.1. Lineage (GTDB taxonomy): Bacteria > Bacillota > Clostridia > Lachnospirales > WRAX01 > WRBK01. The sequence goes on from WRBK01000011.1 coordinate 20,580, forward strand.
GTTATGCTTGCCGCACAAGCCATAGCGGCGGGCGAGGCAGATATAGTGCTGGCTGGCGGTACAGAAAATATGTCCCAAGCACCATTTTTATTGCCAAATATGCGTACAGGTCATAAACTGGGCAATACAGAGCTTTTGGACACTTTGACACATGATGGCTTGACGGATGTGTTTAATGGCTACCACATGGGCATTACAGCCGAGAACCTAGCAGAAAAATATAATCTAACGCGCGAAGCACAAGACGAATTTGCGGCGACAAGCCAACAAAAGGTGCAGGATGCCATAGCCGCAGGACATTTTGTAGATGAAATAGCTTCCGTGAGCATTCCGCAACGCAAGGGCGACCCTATCATAATAGATAAAGACGAATATCCACGCGCAGGGACAACGGCAGAGAGCCTAGCAAAACTGCGCCCTGCCTTTAAAAAGGACGGCACAGTAACTGCGGGCAACGCAAGCGGCATCAACGACGGCGCGGCAGCTGTGGTTGTTATGAGCCGCACGAAAGCCGAAGAACTAGGCATTAAGCCTCTTGTAACGATAAAATCCTACGCAAGTGCAGGTGTAAGTCCATCCATAATGGGCATTGGTCCTGCCCCCGCTACGAGCAAGGCTCTTGAGAGGGCAGGCATGAACCTTGCTGACCTTGATTTGATAGAAGCAAATGAGGCTTTTGCCGCTCAGTCTCTGGCTGTGGTGGCAGAGCTTGGGCTTGACACCAGCAAGGTTAATGTAAATGGCGGCGCAATCGCCCTTGGTCATCCTATTGGCGCAAGCGGCACGCGGGTTTTGGTTACATTGCTTTATGAAATGCAAAGAGCGGGTGCTAAAAATGGGCTGGCTACATTATGTATTGGCGGTGGCCAGGGTGTGGCGATGGTTGTGTCACAATGAGAGCGCAGGGCAAACCGCCAAAAATTTCAAGGCAGTCACAAAAAACTATAAGCGCATTAGATTCATCGACACAAAAGCGCGTCAAGGACGGTATCATGGCTATTCCAGAGGGAAACATAGTACCCTTGTCAGGCACCCCAAACTCCTATCGGCTTCTATAGGTAAATGGAGAATAATATTTTGTTGGATAGATGAAACACAAATTTATATCCAAAAAATCTCACCACGTGGTGATGCGTACAAGGATGTTTAAGGCATGGGAGCAACGCAAACACAGGTAGCGCAAGCATTTGAAGCATTCAATTTGTTGCCTGAAACTGAACAACATCTTGTTTATCAACTAATGGTGTGGCTCGTTCCTGATGATATTGCAACTCCAGAAGATTTAAGAGACATAGCAATAGCAAATCAAGAGCTTGCTGATGGTAAGGCAGTTGACTTTAGCGATATTGACTGGGATTAATAGCATTATAGAGGTGAAAAAATGAGCAAACTAATTTCAATTTCAGCAGCCGCCGCAAAGGTACATGATGGTGCAACTATCATGTTTGGCGGCTTTATGGCAAATGGCACAGCCGAGCGCATCGTGGATGCACTCGTTACGGCAAATGTACAGAACCTAACCATAATATGTAACGACAGCGGCTATATAGACCGCGGTGTTGGCAAACTTATTGTAAACAAACAGTGCAAAAAACTAATAACAAGCCATATAGGGCTTAACAAAGAAACAGGTCGCCAGATGACAGCGGGTGAGCTAGAAATCATTTTAACGCCCCAAGGCACGCTTGCCGAGCAGATACGCGCGGGCGGCTACGGTTTGGGCGGCATTCTTACGCGCACAGGTATAGGTACATTGGTTGAAGAAGGCAAGCAAAAAATAAATGTGGATGGCATTGACTATCTATTAGAAAAGCCACTACGCGCAGATTTTGCTATATTGGGCGGTAGCGTGGTGGACAGGGTCGGAAATATAGTCTACAAAGGCTCTACCAATAATTTTAATAATGTGATGGCTTCAGCGGCGGATTGCGTTATTGTAGAAGCTGAGGAGCTAGTAGAAATAGGCGCGATAGACCCAAATCACATAATTACACCAGGTATTTTTATAAACTACATTGTAAGCAGAAATGAGGGGTGTAGATGATTGACAAAATAGTGCCGCTTGAAAAGGAAAAATGGCAGGACTACCAGTTGCATTATCAGACCGTATCGTATAATTACTATGATGTGGAAATTGAAAGTGCAGATAATAGCTTTAAGGTTACTTTTGTAAAGAAGCCTTTTGATACGCCACTTGAAAACAATGGTCATGACAAGCTCTTTCAGCCATGGTGGGAAAATGTTATGGCATGGGGCATTATTGAAAACGACAAGTTAATTGCCGCCATAGAAACAGATGCGGAGGATTGGAACAACCGCCTACGCGTTACCGAGCTATGGGTTGACAAAGACTATCGCCGCATGGGCATAGCAAAGGCTCTTATGGATACGGCTATGCAAAGAGCAAGGGATGAAAAACGACGGGCATTAATACTAGAAACCCAATCTCGCAACGAAGGCGCAATCAATTTTTACCTTAACTACGGCTTTTCATTGATAGGCTTTGATTCTTGCGCTTATCAAAATAATGATTTGGAGCGCAAAGAGGTTCGTATGGAGCTCGGTATACTTTTGAATTATGAATAAACGAGGTGAACATATTGGATAAAGACCAAATGCAAGATTTTATAGCACAGCGCGTTGCGAAAGAGCTGGCAGATAACTCTGTCGTAAACCTAGGTATTGGGCTGCCTACGCGCGTAGCAAATTTCGTAGCAAATGACTTAACGATACATTTTCAATCCGAAAATGGCTTTGTGGGCTTAGGACCCGCACCAGATGCCGAAAATATCAACCCAAACATTGTAAATGCTGGTGGTCAGCCTGTTACCATCTTGACTGGCGGCGCGTTTTTTGACAGCGCAACATCCTTTGGCATTATTCGCGGCGGGCATGTGGATTTAACGGTGCTAGGCGCGCTTCAAGTAGACGAGCTAGGCAATATCGCAAACTACATGATACCAGGCAAACTTGTACCAGGTATGGGCGGTGCCATGGACCTCCTTTCGGGCGCAAAGCGCGTAATAGTAGCCATGGAACACACCGCCAAAGGTGACAAAAAAATCCTAAAAAAATGCACCCTTCCGCTAACCGCCGCAGGCGTGGTTAATTTGATAATAACAGAAATGGGCGTAATAGAGGTAACGCCAGAGGGCTTGGTACTTAAAGAGGTTGCGCCAAATTACACAGCGCAACAGGTACAGGATGCCACGGATGCAATACTGATAATATCGGAGGGGTTATAATGACTAACAAATCAACAATCAGACTACGCATGAGCCAAGCCGACGCGCACTACGCAGGCAACCTAGTAGATGGCGCAAGAATGCTGGCACTTTTTGGAGATGTAGCCACAGAGCTACTGATACGCCAAGACGGCGACGAAGGACTTTTTGTTGCTTATGACAGCGTGGAGTTTACCGCCCCTGTGTATGCGGGCGACTACATCGAGGCAACAGGCGAGATAGTAAATGTGGGCAATACATCCCGCAAAATGACATTTACGGCGTATAAGGTGATTGCGCCAAAGCCAGAGGCAGGGGAAACGGCGGCAGAGGTACTGGCAGAGCCTATTTTGGTATGCCGTGCCAGCGGTACTTGTGTTGTGCCTAAGGGCAAGCAGAGGTTTTAGAGCGAGGCGGCTTAATATGATTGACCCTAATAAATGCTTGAAATACGAGGATTATTTCGACTCGGTGGAGTATTCAGTCAAAGATAACCTTCTGTATGGTGAAACACTCGGCATCAAAGGCTTATTTATACCATTGCGAAACTCTGCATGAGCTTCAACAAGATTTCAAAGAGGCAGTGGAAAGCTACCTCTCCTTAAAACCATCATACGAACATCATACGAAACTATCAAAATATAAAAGCGAGGGCTAGAATATGGAAAAACTAATCGTAACAGCCGCTATATGCGGAGCAGAAGTAACAAAACAACACAATCCCGCCGTGCCATACACTGTAGAAGAAATCGGGCGCGAGGCATTAGCAGCATATGAGGAAGGCGCGGCAATAATCCACCTACATGTGCGCCATGATGACGGTACGCCCACACAAGATGTGGCGCGCTATGCCGAATGCATAGCAGAAATAAAGCGGCTATGCCCAGATGTAATTATTCAGCCGTCCACGGGCGGTGCTGTGGGGATGAACAATGCCGAGCGTATGCAGCCGCTGCAACTTGTGCCAGAAATGGCGACGCTGGACTGCGGCACGGTGAATTTTGGCGGCGATGATATCTTCGTAAACACAGAAAACACCATCAAAGAATTTGGCGCAAAAATGATAGAGATAGGCACAAAGCCCGAGGTTGAGGTCTTTGACAAGGGTATGATAGATACCGCGATTCGCCTAGAAAAACAGGGCTATATCAAAGCACCTATGCATTTTAATTTTGTACTTGGCGTAACAGGCGGCATAGCAGCTAGTATGCGCGATTTGTCTTATATGATAGACAGCATCCCCGCTGGTTCAACCTTTACAGCCACAGGCATAGGGCGACATGAATTTCCTATGGCGGCACACGCCATAGCGGCGGGCGGTCATGTCCGCGTGGGTTTTGAGGATAATATTTATATCGAAAAAAGCATTTTGGCAAAATCTAATGGTGAACTGGTAGAGAAGGCTGTGTATATTGCCGAAGCACTTGGGCGTAGTATTGCTACGCCTGACGAGGCTAGGAAGATTTTGGGGCTGTCATAAACCGAGGAGGGGTTATTTATGAACTTACCAGATTTAAGCAAAATACCGCCATTTGATAGAGATAAGGCAATAAATTACCTCAAACAATGGGAAGCATTGTGTGAGGCGGATGGCGGCAAGCTTTGGGGCGTGAATTTGCGTACGCCATTTGTCATTATTGACGAGGCAACGCGTGAGGCAATATCAAATGAGCCAGATTTCAAAGGATATCCTGATGATTTGCCTGTCTCTGCTACAGGTCTGGAATTTGATGGTAAATTTTGGGGAACTGCACCTTGGCATGTATTTGAGCTAATCTTTACCGATGGCAAAAAGCGTATGGGACTGTTCGCTCATGAGGCTTTTCATGCATTACAGCCATCATTGTTCGGCAAGACGGACAAAATAACAGCCAATAACTCACATCTGCAAGAATTTGATGCGCGGGTTTTGGCTTTTGTGGAGATGGATGCGCTTTTGTTAGCAATAAAAAGCGAGGGTAAAAAGCGAACAAGAGCCGCTCAGGCGGCATTATGTGCAAGAGCCAAAAGACACAAGAAATACGGGATAATGTCGGAAGTAGCCGAGGAAATGAACGAGGGTACGGCAGTATACACAGAATTTATGATACATGGCTTCGCAGAGCTCATTACAGAGCTGGAAGATAGGGTCACAAAATGGAAGCACGAAGCTGACCTTCCAGCAATATTCGGCTATACCTCTGGCGCGCTATATTGCGCTTTGCTGGATACCTTGGGTGCTGATTGGAAGAGGGACCTGCGATATGATACCGACCTAGGCGAGGTGCTGGCTAACACAATAGGCAAAGCAGAAATCGACTTAGATGAGTATGGATATCAAGAGATTTTGGCGGCAGAAGAGATCACAAGAGCCGCAAAAGAAAAAGCCTTAAATGATATAAAGCAAGCATTTAGCACTCGCCCTTTGTTGCGCTGTTTTTTAAAGGGTGACCGTGCCATCTCGGGGCGTATGATTCAAATTGCTGAATTCGGGAAGATTATGCGCGGGGCTGTGCAGTATATAGGTGAATTTGGCAAAATGGCCGTAAACAAAAATGATGTTGTAAAAGCTATTCAGGCAGGCGGCGAACTAGATTTTTTAATTCATGATGACGGTCATTGCGCCGTTTTCGCAGAAAATTTACGCATAGAGGGCAGCAAAGTCCACGGCAACTACTGGGAGCTGGAGCTAAACGATGGCTATGAAGTTGTTGCCGACGGAAATAACTTTGAGATAAAGGAGCAACAAAGATGAAGCAGATAATTTTGTACATAATGCTATCATTTTCAGCTTTAGCCTTCACCGCTTGCGATGAGCTTGAGTTTGATAATATTTCAGCTAATATTGATTTGACTGGCGACCCCACAGAGATAGCTTATCATGCTTATTCTGCACTATTGGAAAGTTTGCATTTTGCCAATATTCGCGAAGGCGCGGTTGGTTTGGATTATCATATTGAGTTTTATGGTGAGATGCTTTCGGTCAATGCTCCCATGATTTTTGAGGGGGGCATATCTACATCCTATAAAGATAGGATGTTAGGTTTTAATATTACTATGCAACTTTACGGCGACGACCATATTATGTTTTTGCATATACTTGCAGAGGACGGCGAGATAATTTTTGCTGATGCTGATGAAGAGGGCGCGTTAATGATATATATGGCTGTCGGTGAGGCGATGTATGATTTGCTATGGGGTTCAAGTCATATACCTTTCGTTCATCTTCCCCAAGCGGATATTGATTCTTTCAACAATGTGCATTTTGTGCTAGATGGTGATTATTTGACAATACATTTTACCTTGACAAATGCAATCGTTTACCCTAATATGTTAGTTGATGCTGAAATCTCACTGGTTTTGCAATCAGGGCTAATCCCTTCTAGCATTTCAATTGATATGACAGAGGTTAGCAACAGCGAACATCTTTGGCAACAAAGAATAATTTTGGACTATATTTTCCACTACTTTACCGATAATGTGGTTTTTATTAATAATGACTTACGGAGGTAATTACTTATGAAACTATGTAAATACGGCACAAACCGCGTGCTAGAACCACAGGGCGTATTGCCGCAAGCAGCACAAAAGATTGATAATAACATGGAAATCTATGACAACGAGATTTTGATTGACGTTATCTCCCTTAACATTGATTCGGCTTCGTTTACGCAGCTAAAGGGCGAGGCAGAAGGCGATGAGACAAAGATAGGCGCGAAAATTATGGAAATTGTAGCAGAGCGCGGCAAAATGCAAAACCCCGTAACAGGTTCTGGCGGTATGCTTATTGGCAAAATAGCAAAAATAGGCAAAGACCTAGCATATCGCAACTTAGCTGTAGGCGATAAGATAGCCACATTGGTTTCGTTATCATTGACACCGCTAAAAATCGAGAAAATAAATGCAATACAAATGAATATTGACCGTGTGGACGTTACAGCACAAGCCATCCTTTTTGAGACGGGGATATACGCCAAGCTCCCAGAAGACATGACCCAAGAGCTGGCTTTGGCAGCTTTGGACGTAGCAGGCGCACCAGCACAAACCGCCAAAATGGTAAAACCAGGCGACAGCGTGCTTGTGCTTGGTGCTGGCGGCAAATCGGGTATGCTATGCTGCTATGAGGCAATGCGTCGCGTAGGACCTACGGGCAATGTCGTTGCTATGTGCCGTAGCGATGCCGACCGTGATAAATTGCTTGATAATGGGCTGGCTCATGCCGTAATACAATCTGACGTAACCCGCCCTATTGAGCTAATGGACAAAGCCCTAGCCGCAAATGGCGGACATGAGTTTGATATAAGCATAAACTGCGTGAATGTGCCAAATAGCGAGATGGCAAGCATAATGCCTGTGCGCGATGGCGGCACGGTGTATTTCTTCTCCATGGCTGTTAGCTTTACAAAGGCCGCTCTGGGTGCGGAGGGTATAGGCAAGGATGTGAATATGGTTATAGGCAATGGTTATAGCCGTGGTCACGCAGAAATCACACTGGCCCAACTACGCGAGAGTGCGGAGCTAAGGAAGATTTTTGAGGAGAGGTATGTGTAATGACAGATTACAATATTGATGTTCATTGGGATGACGAAGCAGGGGTTTGGTATGCTGTTTGTGACGATATTCCACTTGCTATGGAAAGCAATAGCTTTGATGCCCTTATAGCAAGAGTGAAAATAGCTGTGCCAGAAATTTTGGAGATGAATGACTTATTAAACGAGGGTATTAGGCTGCGCTTTTCGACTTCTCATGTGGAGAGTATTGTGTAATGGTTGAATACGAAAAGAAAGTTGGGCAAATCTTGAAGGATAGCGGGTGTTATTTTGTGCGCCGTGGCAAGGGAGACCATGACATTTGGCACTCACCTTTGACAAGCCGAAATTCCCTGTTGACAACAAGATAAAATCTAGACATATAGCTAATACAATACTAAAGCAAAGCGATGTTGCGTGTAAATTTTGAACAGGTCCTAAAGGAGGAAACACATGTTCTGCTCTAAATGCGGACATAAATTCATAGAAGAAAATGATGCATTTTGCCCTAGTTGCGGAAGTGCTAGGGCGGTAGCACTTACCGCGCTAGCAAGACCCAAGGGCAAATCAAAATATCTCATAATAATTGGGGCTTGCGTTACATTTATAATAGCGGCGGTCGTGGTTTTTGTATTCTTTTTCGATAATTCCTTTGCGGATAATCAGCATGGTGTACATAATACAGTAAACCCTAACCAAGGGGCTATTGCCTTCACCATGGGGGCGACCTCCTATTGGAATGACAGCTTGCCTAATATATGGCATTATGGCTTTCATTTTCTTGAATTAATATATTACATCCGGCCCGACAACAGCCTTTGGGTATATTCTGCAAGACCTCTAATATCGTCCGAGATGATGCTTGGTGCTGGTGCTTCCCAATTAGCACGCGATGAGTTTTACGCAGATATGCTCCAAAGATATGGTCTCGCTCGCGACCAGCATCTGCACGAAATGGTCTTACCGAATGTGTCATATGTCACCAGCAATGGTCAAGCTGTTTTCGCTTTGCAAACAGATGGTACACTTTGGGCATGGGGTCACCCTGCCCGCGGACAATTGGGCATTGGCGAGATGGATGACTGGGTATACCAACCCGCGCGGGTTATGGATAATATTGCATCTGTACATGCCACCTATAATTTTAGTGCATATGCCATAGACAGAAGTGGCACTTTATGGGGCTGGGGCGGCCCAATCATCGGTGCGCTAGGTGATGGCTCTGTAGGTGGGGAGATATGGTCGCCTGTACCTATAATGCAAAATGTGCATAGCTTTGCAGCAGGTGCTGCACATAATTTTATCATAACAAATGACAACCAGCTCTTTGCATGGGGATTTAATGCTTTTGGGCAGCTGGGCAACGGAACAACAGAGGATAGATATGTACCAGCATTAATAATGGATAATGTAAGGTATGTTGGTGTTGCGGATACTTCTAATGCAAGGCAGTTTGCCCTTAGCCGCGCATCAGCAAACCATAGTTTTGCTATAACAAATGACAATACTCTTTGGACTTGGGGTTCGAATGAAGGGCAAAGCCCAACGCCCATAATGCAGAATGTAAGTTACGCATCCTCAGTCTTCATGCCTGTTACAGGCACATTATCAAATTTTGCTTTTATGCAAGATGGCAGCATGTGGGCTTGGGGAGAAAATAAGTTTACAGAACTCGGGACAGGCAGGACATCAGATGGCTCTACGCCCATTAAAATAATGCCTGATGCAAAATCTATATGGCAAGTCATGGGGCAGACATTCGCCCTTGATAGTAGCGGCAATGTTTGGCATTCCCTTAGCCAATGGAGCTTGGTAGATATGACAACGCACCACGAACCCTTTATGCCAGATTTCCATACAGCACCATTTTTGTATATAGAACCAACGAGCCAACTTTTTCTACGTGCTGGCGGTAGCTTATGGATGTTTGACAAAATGATACTGCCACCAGGCAGCGTACGAACGATAGAATAAATCGTGGGGGGCGAACTGTGTTCGCCCGCTATACCAAAGGAGATTATGCCATATGAAAAACGAAATCTTCAAAACCATCCCAACCGAAAAATGGAATGACTGGCGGTGGCATCTACAAAACAAAATAACCACTGTCGAGGACATAAAAAAACATGTGTCCATAACAGTGGCGCAAGAAGAGGGCATAGGCAGATGCCTAGAAAAGTTCCGCATGGCTATTACACCGTATTATCTTAGCCTTGTTGACTTGGATAATATAGAAAGCGACCCCGTTTGGGCGCAGGCTGTGCCTGTTTACAATGAGCTGCATATAGCCAAAGAAGATATGCGCGATTCTTTGCACGAGGACGAGGACTCGCCTACAGAGGGGCTTACACACCGCTATCCCGATAGAGTGCTTTTTACTATCACCAAAGAATGCTCCATGTATTGCCGCTTTTGCACCCGCCGACGCACAGTACTCGGGACAGATACCCAAATGAGCAAGCCAAAAATAGATGCAGCTATTGATTATATAGCAAGAACGCCGCAAATCAGGGATGTCCTAATATCTGGCGGCGACCCACTGATGTTTCCCGATGATGCATTAGAAGATATCATTAAGCGCGTGCGAGCCATACCACATGTTAAGGTTATACGCCTTGGTTCGCGTATGCCTGTTGTGTTGCCACAGCGCATAACGCAAGAATTTTGTGATATGCTGAAAAAGTATCACCCGATATGGCTTAATACGCATTTTAACCACCCTAACGAGATAACGGATGAGGCTACGGCGGCTATAGGCAGGCTTGCAGATGCAGGCGTACCGCTTGGTAATCAAAGCGTGCTTTTGGCAGGCATTAATGATTGTGTACATGTTATGCGCGAGCTTGTCGGCAGGCTTATAGAAATACGTGTTAGACCCTATTATCTCTATCAATGTGACCTTTCGGAGGGATTGTCCCATTTCCGCACGCCTGTCGCTAAGGGCATAGAAATCATTGAGGGTCTACGCGGGCATATATCAGGCTTTTCTGTGCCTACCTTTGTTGTGGATGCCCCTGGCGGCGGCGGCAAAATCCCCGTTATGCCAAATTATGTAGTGTCCCATGGTACGCACAAGGTGATTTTGCGAAACTACGAGGGCGTTATCACCACATATACTGAGCCAGAAACATATAACCACACATGCAGATGCGATGTGTGCAAAGGTGAGCAAACCGCGAAATATGAAGGGTTGGCAGCTTTAATGAATAATCAGCAGTTAGCAATAGAGCCAATGGATTTGGCAAGGCGAAAACGCAAAGATGCAAAAGCGTAAGCAGAGTCGGTTGGCGGATTATGATTATAGCACAGAAGGCGCATATTTCGTGACGATATGCACAAAAGACCACAAACACCTATTTGGCACTCTGCCGCCCGATTCTATCGCCAATATGATAATTCTTATGTAGACCGATATATTATAATGCCTAATCATGTGCATTTGATTATTGTTATCTGCCATAATAACGGGCGGCAGAGTGCCGCCCCTACGGTGTCACGGATGGTTGGCGGGTTTAAGGGGGCTGTATCAATGAAGCTCGGATACGCTATTTGGCAAAAGAGCTTCCACGACCACATAATACACAATGAAAAGGACTGCCTGCGCATAGCAGAATATATAGACAATAACCCCGCAAAATGGACAGAAGATAGGTACTTTCGTAGGAGCGGTACTCTGCCTCCCGATTTTCAAAGGAGTGATTAAAATTAACCCTAAATTAAATCTAAATCAAGAACATATAACTCAATGCCGCAAATATGCCGCTGGCGTTGCTGAAGATATGCAGAACTTTATTGACCAGCACACCACCGTAGCTACGGAGCGGGCTATATGCCGCCTTTTAGGCATTGATGGTGTTGATGGTTTTGATGTGCCTATGCCGAATATTGTTGTGGCACATTTGGCAGAAAAAAATCTCTTAGGGGTTGGAGCAGCACTTTTGGTGGGCAATGCCATGGTCGCCACAGGTAAAACTCCGCAAGAGATAGTAGAAGGCATAAGTCGCGGCGAGATAGACCTATCGAAAATCTCTATAGGCGATATAGAATACGCCAAGCAAGCTATAAATAAGATTGCCGCCGAAAAAGTGCAGGATATCCGCGAAAATCGCAAAAAGCGCGAACAAACCATAGAAAAACATAGAGATAGCGAAAATCCTTTGCTATACGTAATTGTGGCTACAGGCAATATCTATGAGGACATAACACAAGCGCAAGCCGCTGTGGCACAGGGAGCGGATGTTATCGCTGTAATACGCACCACTGGGCAGAGCCTGCTTGACTATGTGCCATATGGCGCAACCACAGAGGGTTTTGGCGGCACATATGCTACGCAGGAAAATTTCCGCCTTATGCGTGCCGCGCTTGATGAGGCTGGCGAAAAAGCTGGTCGCTATATACGCCTTTGCAACTATGCCAGCGGACTTTGTATGCCAGAGATAGCCGCCATGGGGGCTATGGAGCGTCTGGATGTTATGCTGAACGATGCGCTTTACGGAATACTTTTCCGCGACATTAACATGAAGCGCACCATGATAGACCAATACTTTTCCCGTGTGATAAATGGCTTTGCGGGGATTATTATTAATACTGGCGAGGATAATTATTTGACAACGGCAGATGCTGTTGAAGAAGCACACACAGTGCTTACTTCGCAATTTTTGAACGAGCAGTTTGCGCTTTTAGCTGGTTTACCAGAGGAGCAAATGGGTTTGGGTCATGCCTTTGAAATCGCGCCAGATGTTAAAAACGGTTTTTTGTATGAAATATCGCAAGCTCAAATGGCGCGGGAGATTTTCCCGAAAGCACCGCTAAAATATATGCCGCCAACAAAGTTTATGACAGGCGATATATTTATGGGTACTGTGCAAAACGCGCTGTTTAATGCCGTTACGGTGATGACAGGGCAAAGAATCCATCTGCTGGGTATGCTAACAGAAGCCATCCACACACCATTTATGTCCGACCGCGCCCAGGCCTTGGATTCTGCGCGGTATATTGCGCATACCATGGCAGATATGGCAGATGAAATAGAATTTAAGGACGGCGGAATAATCCAAAATCGTGCAGCAGAGGTGTTGGAAAAGGCTTGCGGATTGCTTGCAGCCATTGAACAAAATAAGCTCTTTGATACACTGGAGCAAGGCATTTTTGCAGGCATAAAGCGTGGGCAGGATGCTGGCAAAGGGCTTGATGGGGTTGTGTTAAAGGCGGAAGGTTATTTTAATCCGTTTATTGAGATGATGTTGGATGTATGAGGAGGTGCATAATTTGCAACAGAACAGATGTGCCTTTTGAAAAGCTCGAACACATGGTGCCCCAAGGCTTGATTAGGAACTCCTTAACGATAAAAGGTATTGTGTGCGATATATGCAACCAGAGATTTGGAAGTAAACTTGACCGCGTATTAACATCCGATGATGTTAAGCGGGTGTTTAATAACGAGGAGGCCGAACTTAAAAAAGTTCCGAATACTAACAAATCCAGCGATTTAGACAAGTTGGCAGGACGCATAATTGATGGCAAGTCTCATACTGCAAGCAGGTTGGGTATAGAGGATACCACAGTCATTTTTAAATCTGATACAGATACCCAGATGTATGAATGGGATTTACATGGAAAATATCCACATAAAAAAATATGGGGCGTGGTTTAGGTTTGCACTTGCGAAAATTGCTGTAGAGTATTTGCATTATAAGTGTAATGCACTGAACCTATGCCTAAATCCGAAAAAAGATAAGTATGTTAGCTTGATTTGTGATGCTTTGCACGAATACACCAAATCAGAAAAAGTAAGTTCAGCGCAAGCCACGAAGCAAGCCAATGAGATTTGGCCCATATATAATTTCGGAAGATGCTCTGACTAGGCTGCCCTCTTCAAAATTAATGGCAGCTATCAGAAGATTACAGTAGATGAATATGTTAGCAGAACATGCGGATGCAGCCGCGATAAATTAAAGTTTCAGTTGCAGGTAATGAGAATATCTAATTGTGTTGGCGTGGTAATAGCCTTGGGATGTATGCCTCCTGATATCTGTATAGTCGGTACTCGGCGTTTGGCTATGGCTCTTGGGCTTGAGTTTGACGGACAAGCGTTAACAGCAGATATTGTGTACAAGTGGCCAAAATTATCAGCAAAGTTATTAGGAAAGAGGAGCAAATTATGAATAACCAAAACAACATCCGCCCATACGGCGACACCCTAAACGACGGCAAGGTGCAGCTCTCTTTTACGCTACCTGTACCAAACGATGCAAAAGGATGTGAAGCAGCAAAAATAATGGGTAAAAAAATGGGCATGATAGACCCCGCCGTGGCGCATAGCGCAGCACTTGATGCGGGTTTTAGCTTTTATGTGGTATATGGCTCTGTTGCGCATGATGTAGATTATGATGCAATACAAGTGGTCGCCCCTGTGGCACAAGCTATGAGCATGGACGAGGTTTCGCAATTCATCCGCGATAATATCGGGCGCGAGGTGGTTATAATAGGTGCATCCACAGGCACAGATGCGCATACAGTGGGTATAGATGCAATAATGAACATGAAAGGCTTTGCGGGTCATTATGGACTGGAGCGTTATGATATGATACAGGCGCATAATTTGGGCAGTCAGGTTAGTAATGAGGACTTTATAGCAAAAGCCATGGAGCTTAAAGCCGATGTGCTATTGGTCGGTCAAACTGTAACGCAAAAAGATGTGCATATAGCCAATCTTACGGAGCTTGTGGAAATGTTGGAGGCAGAGGGCTTGCGTGATAAGGTGGTTTTAATATGCGGCGGTGCTAGAATATCTGCGGAACTAGCAAAAGAGCTTGGCTATGATGCTGGCTTCGGCAAGGATAGTTATGCTAGTGATGTTGCTACATTTGCTGTGCAAGAAATGGCGCGGCGCGGCATGAAATAATTCAGGGGGAACATTCAAAATGCTAACATATGGTAGGGCGGCGGCAGTGGTTAGTTACGCTGCTATAGCAAACAATATTGGTGTTATCAGAAACATGGTTGGGTGCAATGTGCGCATAATGGCTGTAGTTAAAGCCAATGGCTATGGTCATGGCATTTATGAGGCATCCCTCGCGGCAGTAGAAGCAGGGGCAGACTGGCTTGGTGTTGCCACCGTCAGGGAGGGTGCTTTTTTACGCCAGTGGGGCATTGTTACGCCAATATTGGTGCTAAGTCCTATATTTGAAGAAGAATACGAAAACGCCATTATAAATAATCTAGCCATAACCATTTTCAGTCTGGATGTCGCAAAAAAACTGGCACATGTAGCAAATTATCTTGAAAAGACCGCAAGGGTGCATATAAAGATAGATACAGGCATGAACCGCGTGGGGTATACAGGTGATGCCGCTACAATTGCCGCAGAAATTGCAAAGATTTCACAGCTTGCAAATATTGCTATAGACGGCATATATTCGCATTTTGCCGCATCCGACGGCAATGCAGAATTTACTCAGGAACAATTCCGTCGCTTCTTGCATATAATAGGGATGTTGGAGAATAATGGTCTACATATTCCTATAAAGCATATTTCAAATTCTGGCGGCATACTTAATCATCCCGAATGCAATCTGGACATGGTGCGCGCTGGTGTACTAACATATGGTCTTGCGCCCAACTCCACCGCCAAGGGCGCAGAAAGCCTCTATCAGCTAGGTTTTGCCCCTGCCCTAACGCTTAAAAGCCGCGTGGCACATGTAAAGATGGTGTCTGCAAGCGAAAGTGTGGGCTACAGCCGCAACTATATTGCTAAAAGTGACATGCATGTAGCCACCATCCCTATTGGCTATGCTGATGGCCTTAGCCGCATGTTAAGCAATAGCGGGCGTGTGCTGATAAATGGTGTTTTTTGCGATATTATTGGCAATGTGTGCATGGACCAATTTATGGTAGATGCCACAGCAGCAAATGCTAATGCGCGAGATGAGGTCATCATCATCGGGCAAAGCGAAAATTCCCGCATTCGGGCAGAAGACGTGGCATTATGGCAAAAGTCTATAAATTATGAGGTTGCCACATCAATTTCTGAAAGAGTTGCCAGATTTTATGTATAACTAAAACATGCTGCGTTAATACTAGACATGTAGCCCAAAATCCCAAGGATATTGCATTGGAGAGTGAGGACATGTTAGTAAAACGCGGCGATATTTTTTATGCAGACCTAAGCCCCGTAATAGGCAGCGAGCAAGGTGGTGTGCGCCCTGTACTGATAGTGCAGAATGATGTAGGAAACAAATATAGTCCTACCATTATCTGCGCAGCAATAACAAGCCAGATAGGCAAGGCAAAACTGCCCACGCATATAGAAATAGATTGCACTAAGGCAACGCTGGTAAAGGATTCTGTGGTGCTTTTGGAGCAAGTGCGAACGGTGGACAAAAAACGTCTGAGAGAAAAGATTTGCCATTTAGACGAAGCATTTATGAGCAGAGTAGACAGAGCCCTGCGTGTTAGTTTTGGACTAGGGTAAATACATACAAGGGCAATTAAGAATGAAAAATTGAGGGCTGCCGCGGGTTCGGTGGCTTTTGCATTTTGGTTTAATATATGTTATAATTTTACGGGGGTGTATAGTAATGAGAAAAATATTTTATATGATGATTTCAACTTTTTTGTTGCTTGGGCTTGTTGCTTGTGGCGATAACGCCCATGTTTCCCAGCCGACAGAAATTAGTATTGAGCGAGAGCAACCACCAGAGCCGCAACCAGAGCCTATAGAAGAGCCTGCAGTTGAAGAACCAACGGAGCAATCGCTAGAAATTCCTGATTATATTGTAATACGCGATATGGAGTTTAGCACATCGCTAACACAGCTTGACCTAACTCATATGGCTTTTACGAGCGAAGAAATCAAGCCTCTAAGATATATGGTTAATTTGGAAGAATTAATAATAGCAAACAACATTCAGGTATATGGCGGGCGCACCATACCACCACTAGATATAACGCCCCTCGCAGGGCTTACAAATTTAACAAACCTACATCTCAATGGAAATAATATAAGAGACATCTCGCCTCTGGCAAATATGATAAATCTGGTAGAACTTGGTTTGCACGGGAATGAGATAAGCGACATAATACCACTAGCAGGACTAACCAATCTACAGCATTTGGGTATGATGGATAATCATATTAGCGACCTGACACCGCTTGCAAATCTTCATAGGCTAACATCGCTACACGCAAGCATGAACCAAATTAGTGATATCTCCCCTTTATCGGGCTTTACAGATATGCAGATGTTAATTTTGAGTGTAAATCAAATTGATGATATTTCTCCAATAGCAAACATGACCGACATTCAGATACTAGGGCTTGATTTTAATGAAATTACAGATATAACCCCGCTTGCAAACCTAACAAATATAGAGTTTATTGACCTTGCCAGCAATCAAATCACAGATATATCGGTTCTGGTAAGCCTCACAAGCCTTGACGGACATCTAAACTTGGCATATAACCAAATATCAGACATATCGCCGCTGGCTAGCTTCACAAATCTGCAAAGCATGGCACTAAGCAACAATCAAATATCCGACCTAACGCCGCTAGCAGGGCTGTCAAATATAGCAAGCCTGATGCTGGATGACAACCTAATCACTGACTTGTCGCCGCTGGCAGGGCTTACAGAGCTCGTGCATCTTACCCTAAGAAACAACCAAATCACAGATGTAACACCACTACAGCACCTATTGCATCTAAATAGTGTGGAACTGGAAGGTAATCAGATTACGGACTGGTCACCCGTAGAGGATGTTTGGTGGGTTGGCGGGAGACCGTAGTGGGCTATATCCAAAAATCATCCTCTATATATTCATATCCCCGATTTTTAAGGATATCGGGGATATCACCTGTAGACGGGAACTCATTTACAATTTCGCCGCAAAGACATGATAGCAGTTCATCTCCTAGGCTGTCCGAGTATACACCGCGCAAAGCTTTCTCATACCATCTTTGCATACTATTACAATTTTATCGCTCGAAACACTACCCACAATATCCTCTGCCATCTCTTCGCTCAAAGTCAAGTGTTTGATTCGAATTGCAGGTCTCCAATTCGAATACATATCAAGTCCCCTGTCGGCAGCGTTTGTAACACCAACACGATACATCTTGGCATCTTGCAATTTTGTCATATTGCCA
Source organism: Defluviitaleaceae bacterium (assembly GCA_009784575.1). GTDB lineage: Bacteria > Bacillota > Clostridia > Lachnospirales > WRAX01 > WRBK01. Next base: position 38,458 of record WRBK01000011.1, read on the forward strand.
ACATCAAGACACATAACCATATTTGCAAAATCAGATTCATGCCGAAACCATCGATAAATGCTTTAACATCAAAATCATTTTTCGATGAACTAAGGGCGTAATTTAGAGCGTTAGCCATTTGTGAATGACGGTTATTAAATCGCCTGTAAATATAGGATTCAACAGCACCATTTGTCCTGATATTTTCTTTACCCAATTCAACCAAAATTTTAGGAGGAATCGCATTTTCCTCAAACAAATTGTCTTGAAATCGTGCGCTACTGGTGCAAATTCTGCCAAGCAAAACAACACTAACATCATTGCGCCATTTTTTGATTTTATTGCGGTAGTCTTCAAGGTTCGCTGGGTCAATAGAGTCAGGATTTGTTCTTGCATGATAGAGTATCTCGGCTATTTGAATAGGCTTATATAGATGCACTCTTGATTTGCGAATGAGTTCATCTATAGCTGTTTCGGCTTGCTCTCTATTTATCATTTTCAACTATCCCTCTTTCATATAGTTTTAATGCCTTTAACATTTCTATAGCAACAGCTTTAATAACTGGCACAGCCACGCTATTTCCTGCTTGTTTTTTTATACTTGTGTAAGGCACAATGATTTTGAAAGAATCAGGAAAGCCTTGCAACCGCAGCATTTCACGAGCTGATGGGCGGCGTTCGTTATTTATCAAGAGGTAATTCGCAGATGCTCCTGCTCTCAAAGCGCAAGAAAAATGATGAGGAGTGATTGACCCTGCAACATTTTCATGGGTTATGTAGGGACACTCGAGTACCTTTTTCATTCTCGCCACTCTACTATTTTTAATACTATCACGAACCCAGAGATTTTTGTCAATTTCGCTATCATTCTCAAGTATATCAAGCAATGACAATTTCTCACTATCAGGCACAGGTCTAGGGAAGCTAAAATCCACTTTATCCAGAAATCCACAAATAATGATGCGCTCCCGTTTTTGCGTCACTCCAAAATCGAGGGCATTTAACACTTTTGCATGGATGCTGTAACCCAGTTCTTCTAAATGTTTTAAATTACTCGAAAGGTGTTTCCATTGTCATGAGCAGTTAGGTTACGTACATTTTCTAGCATAAAGGCGGGTGGTGCTTTTTCTTCAAGTATGCGCAATATGTCAAAAAATAACGTACCTTGGGTTTCATGCCCGAAACCCTCCTTTTCACCAATGATGCTAAAAGGTTGGCATGGAAAGCCAGCCAGCAAAATATCAAAATCAGGTATGTCGCTCGCATCTATCTCAGTAATGTCCCCTGCTGGTTTTCCCCCAAAATTGACTTCATAAGTTTTGGCGGCTTGCTCGTCCCACTCAGAAGAAAATACACATTTGCCACCAACACTCTCAAAACCAAGGCGTATTCCGCCTATACCAGCAAACAAATCAATGAAACGAAAAGAATCCCACTTTTCAAATGCCATCATCGGCAGGTGGATATTTTCTATTTCACACAAAGAAGGCTGACAAGAGTTGAGTGCCACTTTATCACCTCCTAAAATAAATCACTAAAAACACGCCCATAACCACAACACCCATCACAGAAATATTTATAGTAAAACCAAAGGAGATGTTTGCAAAAATTAGGTTTAGAGCTATATTCTCCAGCCCAAAGCGGACGGAATGACCCAGAAGGCTTAGAAAGCCAAGGGCATCCACATTTTGCGAGAGATGCACGAAAAATTCGCCTACAAAATAGCCTATCATAAGACCTATCAAAGCTATTAATATTATCATCCAGATGCTTTTTTCTCTTCTGCGCATTGTGTGTCCCCCTAATTAGTGGCGGTTGTATTTTTAATGACTTTGGTTGGGCATTTTTCTACACACACGCCGCAAAGCGTGCATTTTTCATAGTCTACATGAGCTAGATTATTATTTACATGTATTGCATCATGCGGGCAAGATTTTTCACAGAGCTTGCAACCTATACATCCAGCAGAGCAATTTGTGCGCACAAGTGGCCCGCGGTCGGTAGAATGGCACTCTACACGCACTTTAGCAGCATCAGGCACAATTTCAATTAGCTTTTTGGGGCATATAGGTACACAGAGACCACAGGCAACGCATTTGTCAGGATTTACTACAGCTATGGTATTTACGATATCTATGGCATCAAATGGGCAGACCTCCACACAGCTACCATGACCTATACAGCTAAATGTACAGGCCTTTGGTCCTGTGCCTGGCAACAAAAACGAGGCGTTGCAGTCGCCAATGCCATCATATTCATAGTAGGTTTTCGCTGCATCGGCATTGCCACAGCAATGTACATAAGCTGTTAGCTTTGTGGCAGGCACTTCTTCTATCCCCATTATTTCAGCAAGCTTTGCGGCTAGTTCTGCGCCGCCTACAGGACATTCATTGGTTTTTGCTTGCCCCTCAGCTACAGCCACAGCAAAGCCATCACAACCAGGATGACCGCAAGCACCACAGTTCACACCAGGCAAAACTTCGCGTATGGCGGCGGTATTTTCCGCTTCTTTTACAAAAAATTTTCTGCCTACATATCCCAAAGCACCGCCAAGCACCAGCCCTAAAATGCCTAAAGCCAGAACTTGTATGATGATAGTCCCCATAAAAAGCCCTCCCCTTTTATATCAGTCCAGCAAATCCTAAAAACGCTATGGACATAAGCCCTGCGGCAACAAGCGCGATAGGAAAGCCACGAAAAGCCTGTGGCACGTCACAACGCTCTATGCGCTCGCGAAGCCCAGCGAAAATAACAATAGCAAGCAAAAAGCCAAGCCCCGCACCTGTAGCATGTACCACAGATTCTAAGAAATTAAAGCCCTCGTTCATATTTATAAGCACAGCACCTATAATAGCACAATTTGTAGTAATAAGCGGTAGATACACGCCCATTGCGCTATATAGTGTAGGGCTGGATTTTTTTAAGAACATCTCCACAGCCTGCACCAGTGTAGCAATGATAACTATAAAGGCAATAATATGCAGATATTCCATATTCAGCGGCACAAGGAAAAATGTATAGACCATATACGAAACCGCAGAGGAAAGTGAAAGCACAAAAGTAACCGCAAGCCCCATGGATACAGCGGATTCTAGCTTTCTGGAAACGCCAATGAAGGGGCATATGCCCAAAAAGCGCGTAAGTACGAAATTATTGACAATGGCCGCGGATATAAATAGAAGCATTAGATTCATGATGCCACCTCCTCTGTCTTAGCTTTGCGCTTAGATGCCATATGCCGCAAAGCCGCCATCATAATCCCTAAAGTGATAAAAGCACCAGGTGGCAAAATGAAAAGCAGGGTCTGCGGGAAAGTTTCTGGCATAGCTACCATAAATGATGTGCCATCAAATAGCGTACCAAAGCCAAAAAGCTCGCGCACAGCAGAAAGCATGACCAAAGCGATGGTAAAACCAAGCCCCATACCTATGGCATCCATAGCGGAGCGGAAGATACCATTTTTAAACGCAAAACTCTCGCCACGTGCAAGAATTATGCAATTAACAGCGATAAGCGGCAAGAATATTCCAAGATTGGCATGTAGCACGGGTATATAAGCTTCCACAAGCATATTCACTGCCGTAACAGCCCCCGCTATTATCACCACAAAGCAAGGTATGCGAGCTTTCACAGGTATTACACCGCGCAAGGCAGATATAAGCACATTCGTAAGCAATAGCACAAAAGCAGTGGCAAGCCCCATACCCAAGCCATTAAACACCGTACCAGACACCGCCAGCGCAGGACACAATGCTATAGCTTGCACAAATATTGGGTTTTCGCTTATTATGCCGCGTTTTAGATATTGTTTTATGTACATAGCGTATCATCCCCCTTATTGCCGAATATTCGGCAAGACATATTCGTTTACAAACTCCAACGCCTCATTCACTCCATCCGCTACAACCCGCATGGTAACAGTAGCACTTGCCATGGCAACAACATCATTTTCGGCAGGTGTGCCGCGGGTTATCACATTTATATTGCCAGTTTGATTTATGAACTGATAGCGATATTCTTCTCGCGTTATGCGCGCGCCTAGCCCTGGGGTTTCTGCATGGGATATGATGTCAAGCCCCGTTACTGCGCCGTCTAAGTCTATACCCACAATAAATGTCATATGCGCCCAGCCTGTCACAGCCATTTGCACCACCACACCAACAGGTTCTGCATTGCCGTCAAAGCCAATGGCATAGCTCAGCACACCCATGGTATTATCCGTAATTGTATCTTCTGAAAAGACATCAGCATCAGGTAACACATATGACATAGCCGCTAAGCGCGATTGCTCACGAGCATCGGCTATCACATCCTCGGTCAGCATATTTGTTACCGCCAAAATGAGGGTAAAGGCGGCTGTTATCGCAAAAAGGGCTATTGCTGGTCTTACTATATCACGCATAAAATCATTCCTTCCTATTAAACTAAAGCTTCTTGGACATATAGTAGCAATTGTGATTATCTGGGCAGTCCTCCAGAGTACCAAACACTGCATACCCGAGCTTTTCATATAGCTCTCTTGCTTGAAAATCAAATGTGCTTAGATGAGAAAGCTTGCATCCCATTTCCTTCGCTGTTTCCTCCGCATCATTCATCAAAGCTGTCGCATAGCCTTTATTCCTATACTCTTCCTTAACCCATAAAATATCAATGTGTAGAACCTTCCAGCAATATATCTCAGCCACAATTCCACCTACCACCTTTTCGCCATCTTTTATACATCTATTGATTGACACAAATGTTGGCTCTTGTGTAAATGGCACTTTAGAATTATTGTAGTCAATAATTCCGCGAATGATATGCCCTTGCTCTTCTTTTGTCGTATCATGAATTTCAATTTTATTCATAGCTTAATTATCTCCTCATTTCGCCACACCATAAACACGCGGCATTGTCAGTTTATCTATTAGCGGCACAAGTAAATTCATTAGCAATATTGCATATGTAACACCCTCTGGAAAGCCGCCCCATAGGCGTATGATAGCTGTTATTACGCCACAGCCAATGCCAAACACCACCTGCCCCATCGCCGTCATTGGCGATGTGGAATAATCTGTAGCCATAAAGAAAGCGGCAAGCATTAATGCACCAAGGAAAATTTCATATTGCGGCTGACCTGTGAAAAGTCCATGGCGACCAAATATAAATAGCATAATGGCTGTTGTGCCTATAAAAAATACAGGTATACGCCAATTAATCACCTTGCGCACCAAGAGATATATGCCGCCAAGGATGACTAGGATTGTAGCTACTTCACCTATAGCACCTCGTGTATTACCAAAGCCCCATAGTACATCCCAAATATTCCCAAAAGTAGGTGTAAATAGCTCCGCTTCCACAAAGACCGCAAGAGGCGTTGGACCAGCCACAGCATCATATGGCAAACCAAAATCATATATGGTAACAAGCGCAGGGTATGCCGCAAGCAAGAAAGCCCTAGCCGCCAGCGCAGGGTTTACAAAATTTTGCCCTATGCCGCCAAAGAGCTGTTTTACTATGATGATGGCAAAAAAGGATGCCGCAACCATTGTCCACAAAGGCACAGTGGCTGGTACACCAAAGGCAATAAGAATGCCTGTGATAACAGCAGAAAGGTCGTTTACGGTGCTTTTCTTTTTCATGATTTTTTGATATGCCCATTCAAAAAACACACAAGATGTCACAGCAACGGCTATAACAGATGCGCCATGTATGCCGAAGTTAAGAATGGCTATCAAAAGAGCAGGCAAAAGAGCTATAATAACATCAAGCATAATGCGCTGTGTGGTGATTTTTGCGCGCATGTGAGGTTTGGATGTTATTAGATAGTTGCTTATAACTTTGTCGTTTTGAGGCATTTAGCTATCCCTCCCGATATTTGCTAACAAGGATTAAAAGTTACATTTTTTTCCATTTTTCATTACTTAAATTTTCTTTTATAGGTATCCATTTTTCCATATCAATATCAATATCATAGCAATTCGCCAATACCAAGCAATAATACATAACATCCCAAATTTCTTCTTCGATAGTTCCTTTTATATTTGCCTCGGATGCTCTTTTAGGGTCTTTTCGTATTGCCTGAGCTAATTCTCCGACTTCTTCAGACAATTTAAGGAAAAATTCATGCTTGAGGTTGGGGTTATGGTCCTTTGATTTTATGTATTCTTGCAAATATTTTATAGTAATCCCTTGCATTTGCAAGCACCTCCTGAGCATCAGAATCCCCTACGAACTCCGCCTCTTGCCATTAATATAGACTGCATTAAATGGCGTTTTGACGGGCATATATACGAACATGAGCCGCATTCCACACAAGCCATACCGTGCAGCTTTTTAAACCCATCGTAATTATCCTCTAGCGCAAGCATATTCAACTCATATGGCAAAAGTCCCATTGGGCAGTATTCTACGCATTTTGCACAGCGTATGCATGGTTGCTCTTCTTGTATATTTGCTACCTTTTCAGAAAAAGCAAGGATAACAGAATCGGTTTTGATAATAGGAATATTAAGGTCAAATAAAGCCCAGCCCATCATGGCCCCACCAGACATTATTTTGAAAGGACGCAACTTAAAGCCGCCAGCCCGCTCCACCAAAGTTTTGTAGGACATGCCAAGCACTGCCTCATAGTTGCCAGGTTTTGCAAAAGCATCGCCAGAAAGCGTCATTATGCGGCGGGTCATTGGGCGGCCGCGGCGAATGATAGCATCTATAGATGCTACAGTTGAGATATTAAGCACAATCACGCCAATGTCAGAGGGTAGCCCGCCCATAGGCACTTGCTTTTTTATACATGCTTCTATAAGTTGTTTTTCAGAACCTTGCGGATATGTTGGCGGCAACCCAATAACTTCTACACGGTCATTTGATGCAAATAGCTTTTTGTAAAGCATAACAGATTCCATTTTGTTGGTTTCTATAGCCAAAATACCTTTTGAATAAGGAAAAAGGCGCAACAAAAGGTCTAAAGATTCGCGAATATTACCAGATTTCTCTAGCATAACGCGGTGGTCATGGGTGTGGTATGGCTCACATTCCGCGCCATTTACAAGTATATACTCTATTTTATCAGGGTCATGCGGATTCAGCTTAACATGCGTAGGAAAGCCCGCGCCACCAAGCCCCACCAGGCCCGCCTCTTTTATAATTTCTAAGAAGCTCTCGCGGGTGAGATTATATGTGTCCTCCATGCCTTTAACGGATGGATGCTCTTCCATAAGACCATCAGCCTCTATGACAATGGATTCTATGTAGTTGCCATGTGGTTCTAATGCTTTTTTAATATCCACCACAGTGCCAGATGCCCCTGAATGAATATTTGCAGATATATGCCCCGTGGCCTCTGCTATTTTTTCGCCCAAAAGTACGCGGTCACCTTTTCCCGCAAGAGGCTTTGCAGGCGCACCAATATGCTGCTGCAAGGGGTATACAAGAACATCCCCCTCTTTTGGCAAAATAACCTGCATTCGCATATCTTCCGTATGACCCTTATGCTTTTCCAAATGTAGGCGTTGTTTAAATCTAAAAGCCCTCATAACCATACCTCCAGTCGGTCTATGGTCTTTGGTTGATAGTATTAATAAATAATCCTAGCGATGTTGTATACTATTTTAACACAAGTACGCAATGTCATCAAGCATTGATTTTTTGTTCACAATTGAATTTAATCGGTTATAGTTTAAGAACCTATCCAACAATAACACCGAAGCAGATTTTCAAGGATTTTTCTCCAAGGCAAGGAGGTGAAATCCGATGTGTGCCCAAAGGCACATGAGGATTTTGCCGACGTAGCATTGGGGGGGAAGACTGAAAATCTGCGAGAGTGCTTATTGTTGGATAGGTTCTAAGTAACAAAACCATTGCTCCAAAACTCATATTATATTGACACACACCACACATTAATATAATATATAATTAGCCGAAAATTAAGGAGAACCCATATGCAAGAAACCAATTTCCCATCAGCCGACGGTATTAGCACAATATATGCCTATATTTGGCATCCAGCCGATGGCACAGAGATTCGCGGGATTTTACAGCTTATACATGGCTTTGCAGAACATGCCTTGTGCTATAAAGATTTTGCGGAGCATATGGCACAAAAGGGCTATATCGTTTGTGCGCACGACCAATTAGGACATGGGCGCACAGCAAGCTCAAATGCTGGCAGCAAGCTAGGCTACATAGGCAAAAGTGGTCATAAGCTCTTAGCAAAAGATACATACAGGCTCACAATGTTAATACAAAAGAAACATGACTCACCCATCACCTTGCTAGGTTTTGGTATTGGCTCGCTTGTGGCACGTTATGTTAGCTCTTTATGGGGTATGGAGTATAATGGCGCAGTTTTTTGCGGCACATCTTGCGGAGGGGCAGATATAAGACTATTATACCGCATGTTTTCAACCTCCAAACTAAAGCGCGGCACAGGGCGGAAAGAGGCATTATGGGTAGACAAACGCTTGCATAAGAGCAACAATAAAGCCTTTCGTAATAGCGAACATGGCACATCATGGCTTACGCGCGATTCTGTGTCTTTAGCAAATTACGAAAATGACCCGCTATGCGGCTTTCCTTTAACATATGGTGCGTGCCTAGATTTGCTAAAGCTAACTCGCATTACAAATTCCCGAGGTTGCGCCGACCGTACACCAAAAAATCTTCCTATATTCATACTTTCAGGGTTAGAAGACCCCATGGGCGACTTTGGCGATGGTGTCATAAAGGTATATAATGAGCTTGTTGGCACGGGTTGCGGTGATGTAGAAATAAAGTTATACGAAAATGCGCGACATGATATAATGTTTGAGATAAACAGACAGGAGGTTTATGACGATATTTTAGAATGGTTGGAGGGATTAAGGTGAAAAAATTTAGGAAAAGTGTTAAATGGTACTTTATTACGGTTACTGTCTCCCTTTTTAGCTTTGCCGTAACTCTTTTGGCGATAAATATGATTTTGCTTGGCTCGCCCTTGCCGCGTATGCCTAGGATAACAACTGTACAAGCATCTTTCGACCGAAATATTGAAAATATCACTATTGTTAGAGATTTTCTAGCGGAATCCAATTACGAAATCATCCGCATTCACAACCCTGCCGCACTCAATAGCGTTATGTCAATAAATTATGGGGCCATCACATTGCCTATTCATGATAGCAATGTTCAAAATGCGCTTATGTCCCTTGCGGTGGATGGGTATTCATTAATCGGCAGAACTAGCGAGGGCATCTTTTTCCTAAAATGGAGGGTATGGGAAAGCGATGGCGGCATTATTTATATGATGGATGGTAATACCCCAGATGAAACTGTTTTAAGATGGCTAATAAGCACAGAGCCGCTTGTTGATGAGGGCTGGCATTTTTACATAGAAGATGTGGGCGTATTTTTAAGAAACCGAGAATAGGAGTGGAGAAATGGCAAAGATACTAATTAAAAATGGCAGGATAATAAACCCTGCTAATAATATTGATAGGGTTACAGACATTTTGGTTGAAGGCAACAAGATAGCATCCATAGGCGATGGTCTGGTTGCCGATAATTGCGAAATTATTGATGCCGAGAGCTGTTGGGTCACGCCTGGTCTTATCGACCTGCATGTGCATTTCCGTGAGCCTGGACAAACACACAAAGAGGATATAGCCAGCGGCTCTGCTGCCGCGGCTATGGGCGGCTTTACCACAGTTTGCGTTATGCCAAATACAGCACCCATAGGCGATAGCGTGGAATGGGTGCACCATCAGATAGCACGCGGCAAAGAGGTTTCATTATGTGATATCCTGCCTATAGCCGCAATTACCATTGGTCAAAAAGGCGAGGAACTTGCGCCCATAGCGGATATGGTAGCGGCGGGAGCTGTTGGCATTAGCGAAGATGGCATGTCTGTAAAAAATGCAAACCTACTTAAAGATGCTATGAAGATAGCCGCAAAGCTTGGAGTGGCAGTATTTTCCCACTGCGAAGATGCAAGCCTAGCAAATGGCGGCGTTATGAGCCAAGGTAAAATATCTAAAAAGCTAGGCTTGCGCGGCATACCACATAGCGCGGAAGATGTGATAATAGCACGTGACATCATGCTAGCTCGCGAAACAGGTGCGAAGCTACATATTTGCCATGTTGCCACACAGGGCGGTGCAGAGCTAATAGCAGATGCCAAAAAGCGCACAACTCTCGTGACAGCAGAGATTGCGCCTCATCATTTTATATTGAGCGATGAGGATATAGACGGCACGAATACAAATTTCAAGATGAATCCTCCATTGCGCACAAAGGCGGATGTGGCGGCTATGCTTGAAGCTTTGGCGGACGGCACACTAGATGCCATAGCCACAGACCACGCGCCGCATCATGCGGATGAGAAGGCAAAGGGCTTTTTAGCCGCTCCAAATGGCATCGTGGGGCTTGAGATTTCATTATCATTAGCCATTACGGAGCTTGTAGAAACAGGCAGACTAACGCCACTACAGCTTATAGAAAAAATGTCTGCAATGCCCGCAAAAATACTAGGCATAAATAAAGGCAATCTTGCTGTAGGTAGCCCCGCAGATATCACTATAATAGACCCAAAAGCAAAGTACACAATAGACCCAGCAAACTTCGTATCCCGCGGCGAAAACATGCCTTTTGGCGGTCGAGAAGTGGTAGGCAAGGTACGCCACACCATATATGGCGGCAAATTTACAGTAAAGGATGGTAGATTGGTATGAGCAACATAATGGACAAGCTAATTGATAAGATTGTAGAGATGAAAAACCCCACTGTAGTAGGGCTAGACCCGCGTATGGACTTTATACCAGCGGAAATTGCGAAAGATGTACAGGACCGCTATGGTCGCACGGCTATAGCGGTGAAGTACGCGCTATTGGCTTATAATAAGGGTTTGATAGATGCTATATGTGACATCGTGCCTGCTGTAAAGCCGCAAGTCGCTTTTATGAGCAATATGGCGCAGAGGGCATGGATGCTTATTTTCAGACCATCGAATATGCCAAAAGCAAAGGCATGATAGTAATAGGCGACATAAAACGTAGCGACATAGCATCCACCGCCGAGGCTTATTCGGATGCGCATATCGGTCAAACAGATGTTTTTGGCGAGAAAATTACATTTGCCCAAACGGACTTTATCACCGTCAACCCATTTTTGGGCGCAGATTCCATTGAGCCTTTCTTGCAAAATTGCAAGAATTATGACAAGGGCTTGTTCATTCTTGTAAAGACCTCCAATAAAGGCAGTGGTGATTTCCAAGATTTGATTATTGGTGACAAACCACTTTATGAAATCTGCGGCGAATATGTAGAGAAATGGGGCGGTGAGCTAGTTGGCAAGCATGGTTATTCATCTATCGGCGCAGTTGTAGGCGCAACTCACCCGCATGTTGCCGAAAAGCTACGCAAGCAAATGCCGCATACATTCTTCCTTGTGCCTGGCTATGGCGCGCAAGGCGGCTCTGCAGCAGATATCGCTGTGTCTTTTGATAAAAATGGCTTGGGTGCTGTTGTCAATAGCTCGCGCGGGATTATTGCAGCTTATAAGAGCGAGAAGTATAGCGGCATGGGTTATGCAGAGGCGGCTAGGGTGGCGGCTCTGGATATGAAGGCAGATTTGAGTGGTGTTTTGTAGGCAAGTTAGACATTCATGATGTTTTGCATTTTCTTAGCAATATATAACGAACCCCCTAATCTGTAATTTTCGTGACAAAATTACAGATTAGGGGGTTCTTGTTTATTTATGATTTGTATTTTGATATTCTTGCTAATTTCTTGAAATTTTCTTGTAAACTTGTATTGACAAGCTAGATTTTTTGTATTACTATGCCCAAATAGGGGGTGCATATTATGGTGAATAGTGCTATCATACAAGAAAATGTTCTAGGCTTCCTTGCTGATGGCGAGCCTCGAAGCGTGCAAGAGATTAAAGCATATTTAACAAGTGTCAGTATTGTTGACTATTCCGAGAGGAAGTTTGCGGGGTCATTGCTTACACTACAGCGCAACGGAAAAATAATGAAGCTCGATAGAGGAGTTTACTCTTTAGGTCAAAACAAAGCGGAGGATAAGATTATGAAAACGTGCTTCTTCGTCTCGCCCATAGGCAATGAAAATAGCGATATCAGAAAAAATGCTGACCAGCTTCTAAAATATATTATTGAACCTGCATGTCACAATTTTATCGTTGAACGCGTGGATCAAATGAATGATGCAGGTTCAATTACTCAAACAATCCTTGATAGTTTAGAAAATGCGGATTTGGTGATTGCAGATATAACTGGTCATAACCCAAATGTTTTTTACGAAATGGGGTTTCGTCGGCGAACAGGCAAGCCTATAATTCACTTGAAAAGAAAGGGCGAATCAATACCTTTCGATGTTTCTGCTATCCGTACTTCGGAATATGATTTGGCTGATTTAGATAGTGTCGAATCCGTCAAAAATAGGCTCACAAAAATAGTTGAATCATTCTCTTTTGAAACAGAGGATAACCAGTTGAAGGGGGTCAAAGATTCAATGACCCAATCTACATTGCCAATACTCTACGAAATTCTCGATTCAATCGAGGTTCTTCGTAACGAGGTTACTAATAACAAATGATAGAACTCTGCAAACAGTTGCCAAAACAATGCAAAGCACTCAACCGCAGATGTCTCCCGAAGATGCCGCAATGGCGCAACTAATACCCGCAATGATACAAAACCCAAAGTTGATGGAGCAAATGATTGAATTTAGCCAGAAAATGCCAGCTCAATAAAGCACCAAAAACCAAGGTGTTTAGGTAGAAATTAGTTGTATAGCTCAGGCGATTAGGTGTTGGAAGGGCTTGCTTTCTTCATGAAAGGAGGTATGCCCTATGTTATCTGATTACGAGGTATTATCCTTATTGATTCAGTTAGCAACTTTCATTGTTATCTACGTAAACGCAAACAATGAAAATAACCAGCCACCAAACGCGAGGTAAACTGGTTATTTCGTAAAGTTTAAAACCAAATAGCCCTTCCACGCTCAATCGTGGCTGAGCCGAAAGAGAGATGTTACAGCATCTCTCTTTCATATTATTGCAATTATATCACAAAAATACACATCTTGCAAGTTAAATTGCGTATAAACCTAATGCGTCTCCCCACCCTTTATCACAATATCACTCGAATTATCAATCGCAGCCTCAATAGCATACTCAAGCCCCTTAGCTATCGTCGCTATCGGCATACTAGGCGCATTATTTTTGGCGGCTTGCGCACAATCAAAAGGCACATGAATAAAGCCTCCACGGATATGCCTATGTTGAGTGTTTATCATATGTAACAGATGATACATGATATCATTGCAAACAAATGTGCCTGCCGTATAAGAAATAGCCGCGGGTATGCCATTTATTCGCATATTCTCTACCATTGCCTTGATTGGCAGATTAGTAAAATACGCCGCTGGCGCATCTTTTATAATGGTTTCATCCGTCGGCATATTTCCCGCATTATCAGCGATTCTTGCATCTACGTGATTTATCGCAACTTTTTCTATGCTTATGTTTGGTCGCCCACCTGCTTGCCCCACGCAAATCACCACATCTGGCTTGCAGTCAGCAATTTTATCAACCAATATTTCGGCGCATTTGCCAAAGACTACTGGCAATTCCATCGTTAGTATCTCCGCTTCTTGCAATTTTTGCGGCAGTAGCTTTACCGCCTCATATGATGGATTAATTTCTTCGCCGCCAAAAGGTTCAAAACCCGTAATTAGAATTTTCATATTTTCCCCATTCATAACGTTACTACTTCACCAATTCTTTCCGCAAAGCTGACACAAACCCCTCAAAATCATCTGTCATGGGCGAATGTCCCCAGCTTCCAAAAGCAACAAGGCTCGCTTTGCCCGCCATATCCTCATGCGATTTTTGCGCCCAAGTTAGCGGCACAACAAAATCTTTTTCTCCCTGCAGCATCGCCACAGGACATTTTAGCTCATCCAATCTCTTGGTCATATCAAATGTCATCAGCGAATAGTTCATATCCACCAAGCAACGCTCTTTCAGCATTGCATCAATATATAACTCATAGTCCACTTCGGGCGGTTTTGCCATATTATATATGCCCATATCCCAAACCATACGCATAAAATCACGGTTGCCCGCCGCAAAGGCCGCAAGCACGGGGGCAACTTGCACGGGGTCTGCGGCTATATCTTCTTTCGTCTTCAAAGGCTCAGTAAATATAGGCGCACCCGCCGCATCTTTTTTAAACATAGGAAAGCCTGTAATAGGTACAGAGCCTATTGTTATCACTTTTTCTACAAGCTCTGGGTACAATGCAGCAAGCTCCAAAGCCACGCCGCCCCCAGCAGACCAGCCCACCACCACAAATTTCTGCATACCAAGCGCATCAGCCAATTCGCTTAAATCCTGAGCTATTTCCTTTAGTGAGCTAAATTCATTGTTATACGAGCTATCACCAAATCCGCGCATGTCTACAGCATAAACAGTAAAATCCTTTTCCAAATCCTCCATGGTCGTTTGCCAATGCACAGAAGACGACATATTGCCATGTATCAGCAAAACCGCCTTATCTCCCGTTCCTGCCTTCCTGTAGGCTATAGTTTCGCCCCTCGGAATATTTATTGTATCAACTGGATAACACTTCATGCGGACACCTCCATGTTTTTACCAACAATATAACATATACACGCACCACTTGCAAGGATAATTTCTATATGGTACACTATATTTAGGATGAAAATTGTCGTTTTTTAAGGGGTGGTTTCATGAAAAAGGTTATAAACGCCGAAGTTATAGAAAACAAGCAAATCCTGCATGATGTCTACGACTTGTACTTAAATGTCGGGCGCGAGCAAGCCGCAAAAGTTGTTGCGGGGCAGTTTTTGGGCATATATACAAGTTCTGATGCTATGCTATTGCCTCGTCCGCTCTCTATCTGCGAGGCGGATGCTGCCAGCGGCATTTTGCGCGTGGTTTATCGTGTAGTGGGCGGCGGCACAGAAAATATTGCAAATGCTAAATTTGGTGATTTTTTGCGAATTATTGGACCCTTGGGCAATGGATATACAATAGACAACAATGTTCTTAGCTTTGCTATAGTGGGCGGCGGGCTTGGTGTGCCACCGCTTTTGGAGCTATCAAAAAGAGTGCGCAGGGCTGTACCAAATGCTAAAATCGCCGTATTTCTCGGCTTTCGCAACAAATCTCAAATAATTTTGGCAGATGATTTTGAAAAATACGCAGATAGCGTGGCTATTTGTACAGATGACGGCAGCCATGGCTTCCATGGCACTGTGCTTGCGGCTATGCAGCTTAGGTCTGTTTTTGATATGGCTTTTGGTTGCGGCCCAAAGCCTATGCTTCGTGCTTTAGCGCGATATTCTGCACAGTCCGAAACGCCTTGCTACGTGTCCTTAGAGGAGCATATGGCATGTTGCATAGGCACTTGTCTCGCTTGTGCCGTTAAGGTACAGGATGGCGATGAATATGTCAATAAACGCGCTTGCTATGATGGTCCTGTATTTGGTGCAAAGGAGGTGGCATGGGAATGAATTTATCCGTAAAAATTGCTGGCAAAACATGGAGAAATCCCGTAACAACAGCATCTGGCACTTTTGGTAGCGGCAAAGAATATGCCGAATATATCGACATCAACCGTCTTGGAGCTATCACTACAAAGGGCGTAGCCCCTATACCATGGGCAGGAAACCGCACACCACGCGTAGCAGAGAGCTATGGCAGTATGCTTAATTCCATAGGTCTACAAAACCCTGGTGTAGAGCAATTTATCAAAAACGATATGGATTTTTTCCGCGATATAGAGCCTCTGGTCATTGTAAATGTATGCGGGCATAAAATTGAGGATTACTGCCATGTAGCCGAACGTTTATCAGAAGAAGATGGCATAGACATGCTAGAGCTAAATGTCTCCTGCCCTAATGTAACAGAAGGCGGCGTGCAGTTCGGTACGAATTGGAAACTAACAGAGCAGGTGGTGCAAGAGGTCCGCAAAGTTACCAGCTTGCCGCTTATAGTAAAACTTACCCCCAATGTAACAGACATTGAGGTAATAGCCAAAGCAGCCGAAAGCGCGGGAGCAGATGCCCTATCCATGATAAACACCCTATTCGGTATGCGCATAGACATAAACAGCCGCCGCCCTGTGCTTGGTAATATATTTGGCGGTGTTTCTGGCCCTGCCGTAAAGCCTATAGCCCTACGCTGTGTTTATCAAGTAGCCAGATGTGTCAAAATACCCATCATAGGCATGGGCGGCATAACAACAGGCGAAGATGCCATAGAATTTATGATGGCGGGAGCTACGGCCATAGCCGTAGGTACAGCAAATTTTGCCAACCCTTGGGCAACCATCGATGTGCTTGAAGGCATGGGTAAATTTATGGAGAAAAACAATATTTCGGATATTAATAGTATTATTGGGGCGGCTTTGTAATATGGGGGATGACGTAAAAAGCATAATTACCAAAATCGCTATGGCATCCCTTTTAATGATTTTAACTGCATTTGATAGTCAGGTCGCATATGAGCCAGAAGCGAAAGAAGCTACTGTTTTTGTTACAATAATGCGTATACATGAGGATATGCCAGAGTTTACATTTTACCGCAAAATCGGCGAGCCCACATTAACTTCGTACCCTCCTTCGCCTAGGGATTTTGACCACGTGAAAAACCATATCGTCATTACAATAGTTGATGAAAATGGGGATATAGTGCAAGAAATAGATGACATAACTCAGGGTGGTCATGGTGATTGGATGACGGCAGATTGGGATGCTTTTGATATACAGTTTGACGATTTTAATTTTGATGGATACATGGACATGTGGCTGATTTATGCTGTAAACCCTGGTACAGCAGGGGGTATGTGGGCGCATTTTTGGCTATGGGATATAGATGCGGGTCAATTTGTGCAAGATGAACAGTTAAGCGCGATAAGCAATATGGCTTGGCTTAGGGTAAATCAAAAAACCCAACAAGTCGAAGTATCCTCACGCGGGGGCGGTGCAGGCCCTTGGATAACTTCATATTATAAGTACAGAAACGGAGAATTTGTCTTGGCCGCAAACGCGCTCACAGAATGGATATTTAGAGATTTTGTGCCATCATATAAGTGTATTCATCAATGTAAATTCTTTCTTCCGACACATCCTCCCTTTCGCTCCACCGAATATCCAAAAAGTGCATCATACCCCATAGCTCTATAACATCATCTTCAACATTTCGGTTGGATGTGGTTTGCCAGTCTTGGTCATGCAAAACCATAAATAATGCAAAGTGATGGGTGATATTCGTTCGTAATCTAATGTCGGGATATGGTCGCGTGAGGTCTATGATGAAATTGACTTCATCAGCATTATGTTGAGCATAGGAGATATTAGCATTCACCCCATCGTCCAATTCGCGAATTAATTGTGCATATGATAACAAATCCTCTGGTTCTGCGTTGGGTGAACTTGATGAGAATACCCAAACCAAGAGCAACACAATTGCAATCACAACTACAACAACTGCGGCAAATATAGCAGCAGTAACGCCTATAACACCTGCTATCGCAACACCTATGGCCTTTATTGCTTTCACAGCCACACCAACAATTACCTTTGCCGCCTTTACAGCTATCTTTCCTACTACAACAGCTAATTTTGCAATCTTTATCAATTTCACTGCCTTGATTGTAAGCTTAACAACAACGACAACGCCTTTTACAGTTCTTTTCGCAATCCTCACTGTGGTTTTTGTGGTTTTAGCAGATTTAGCAACTGTTTTGCCAACGATGACAGCAGAACCCATAACAGACGAAACAGGGGCATAAACTTCCTTTATATCTTTTGGTATATAACCTTTGAAGTTATTGCCTAATTCAGTTACAATGACTTTCGGAGCTTTGTGAGGCGCAAGAAGGGTACTTTTGCTTATCTTCAAAATGCTCATAACAGGGGCATATGCATCTCGTGCATCTTTTGTAAGACCTGACCCTATTGCATTACCTGCGCTGGTTAATGAGCTGTTTGTCACCTTAGCTCCTGTAGCAACTAATTTCACTGTCCCTTTGGCGGTTGCGCCAGCAATCCTCTTGAATTTACCACCTTTGTTAGCCTTATCATCATCATTGTCTAGTTTGATAGTTTTTTCTTGAGGGAAATTAGGGGATTTCCCAAGCGAACCAATAGCAACTGAAAATCTCTTTGGGTCTTGTGCTGTATTCAATGAATCTGATGAGTTTGGCTTTTTAAGTTTTAATTTTTTGTTGGTCAAGAACCTGTTGTGCAATATGTTTGATTTATTTTTTGCAGGTTTTGTCTCTTTGTTTTTAGGGCTATCAGTAACACTTCGAGGAGCGGAGGATGATTTTTTGCTTTGAGCAGATTCTGCTAAAGATTCTTTTTGGTTATCACCCTTATTCACCTTTTTAGAGATTTTGGAAAGTACTTTGTCGCCGCCCTGTAATAAAAGTTCTGCCGCTACTACAAGACCTTCTGCACCTTTAGTAGCGGCATCGGCAGAGCAGACGATATCACGCACTCTTTTGGTACTTTTTTCTATGCCTTCAACAGGATTTATGTTGGTTAAGTCCGTTTCTAGGCTTTGGTCTGGGAACGATTGGTTGATAGCAACGACAGCGGCAGTTGCTAGGGTGTAATTCTCCTCCTTGCTACGCCGCCGCTTGCGTTTTTTTGCTTTCTTTTTTCGTAGATAAGAAATCTTAGCCGCTTTAGAAACAGGCTCATTTTTGTGATTTTTTTGCTTTGTCCCTCTATTTACGTTTTTTGTAGTCTGCTTGGCATCTTTTAAATCTTTTAGATTGGCAGTAGCCTCAGCGGAAAAATCCTCTGAGGCTACTCTTTTCTTACCTTTTCTAGCAAGGTCTTTCTCTCTATCTTTCTTGTGCTTTTCATTGCCCTTATGACTACTACGGTTTTTGGACTTGCTACGAATATTGCCTTGATTGCCTCCATCTCTATGCAGTGAAGATGCAGAGTTTCCAGAAAGGCTATAAAAAGGAGATTGATTTCCTTGACCGTGCTTACCCTTGCGGTTATCTGACCGCCTCCTCAAAGCCATGACATCCCTCCTAATTTGCCCCTGTCAACTCTAGTTGCTTTGCTATAGCGACTTTTTTGTGCAGTTGCAATTATAATCACCACCTTTTACAATTAAGTTTGCAACATCTATAAGCCGCACCAATACAGCGT
Source organism: Defluviitaleaceae bacterium (assembly GCA_009784575.1). Classification (GTDB taxonomy): domain Bacteria; phylum Bacillota; class Clostridia; order Lachnospirales; family WRAX01; genus WRBK01. The sequence goes on from WRBK01000011.1 coordinate 57,618, forward strand.
TGTTGGCATTTGAGCAAATATATTGTTGCAATGATAATTGAAAAAGTGGCGAACATATTTGCAATTTCGCACGATTTTTAGTTGTAAAGCTAATTGTAATCGCACATTTTTCCTTCTCAAGGATGGCCGCCAACTCTTCTCCATCCGTGGTCATAAGTTCATATAGCCTAGTGTTTCTAGGGAATAGTGCAGCAAATGGTATGAGCATATTTTCAAAGAAGATAATGCCCGCACCTTTGCCAGAATTGGTTATATTGCCAACCAAGGAGGGCGGAATATGTAACAAGGCTGTAATTTCTCGCCGCTCCGTTTCTTTTTGGTTCATAACTACAAGGAAGTCGCTGTTAGAAACCATGCTCCTAGCCTCTGCCCATCGTAAGATATCACTTGTGTTTTGCGTTAAGGATATTACCTTGCCGTTATATTTTCTAAAACGGCGATACATATTTCCTACGCGGCGAATAGCATCCTCCGAATTAAATACCAAGTGGACTTCATCAATGAATATCTAGGTATTTTTGTTGGAGTTACGGTTTTTAGCTATGCGATTCCATATGGCATCAAACATTAAGAATGAACCTACAGCCTTCAAATGTTCCCCAAGTTTGCTTGTGTTGTAGCACATTAGACGACTTTCAATATCTACATTGGTTTGATTGGAAAAGTTAGACCAAGAGCCAGTTACGTAAATTTTCAAAACTTCGGACAGTTCTTTAGCAACTATGGTTTCTTCTTGTGTCATGACCTCATAAAACTCTTTAAAAGTTGGCAAGTCTTTTGGGTCACGGCTCGATTGAAAAGCCTTGTAGATTTCTGTTAAAACGCCATCTACTGTAGAAATAATAGCAGGATTTACTTCTGTGCCTATCATTGCCTCTATTATAGAAAGTATCAAATCCAGCTTCAATGTGGTAGGATGCGTTCCTGATTGAAAGTCCTCATCCTCCAAAGGTATGTCGAATGGATTGATGTAGTCTTTGCTCACATGTGACAATTCAATAGACTGACCACCTAAAGCCTCAACAAAACGCTTATTTTCATTTTCTGGGTCTACCAGTATGACATCGTCGTCGGTGTTAAACAAAATATTTAGAACCAACGGTTTCATTGTCATTCCTTTGCCAGAGCCAGAAGAACCTAAAATAAAGCCATTCCCTGCCTTTAGTCTGTCGTGGTTAAGCACAATAGCCTGTCGTGTATCTGCATGGAGGGAATAAAAAAACCCTCCTGAATGGAGGGTGTTAAGTCTATCAAAAGGTGTGAATATTGATACGCATTCTGTAGGCAAGGTTCGCTTTATGCTTATATTATTAAATCCGATGGGTAGAGCTGTTGCCAAAAACACAGGACAACTCCCCCGCTTTTCTTTGGAGCATTTCTTCTTTATCCTCCAGCTCATCCAAGCTATCTGCAAAAAACATTATAACCATGTTGAATATAAACACAGACTGCTTTTTGGTGCGAACTAGGTCACGGAACTCATCAGCTGCCTCTATGCCATCTATGATGTGCCTTGGGCTTGTGTCTATAAAGATACCTTTTTTCGCAGCAGACATTTGGTTTTGTAGCTGAACCTCTCTAAGGTCAGTCACTTTTTTCATCAGTTTATTTTTGGCTTTGGACATTTCTACCGCTTTAATATTCATACTTAATGTCATATCTATATGAGTTCCTAAGATATACTGTGCCAATTCGGTTGTCATATAGGACGGAATATCACGCAAAAACATACACTTTGCATAGCGGCCACCTGCTTCAAAATGGCTGTGGTAAAATTTGAAGTCATCAGGAGCTATGTATGCCTTTTCTCGACCATGCTCAAAGTCAAAGTCATTAAAGAAAGTCTTAGGTATTTTGTTGCCCCTCAATACTTCCGCAAGCATATGAGCCTTATCACCATTTGTGACTTCTTGCAAATGACAATCTCGGCTAATATCTTTGAACTTTCTAGCTAATGATGCTTCTATGTTAAGGAATTTATTGTGAGCAATTTCTATGCTATCAGCCTCAATGGAAATTGATAAATATCTTTGCGTTTGATGATTATTAACGCCTTGACTTAGATAATCCCTGATAACGTTGTCAAATTCGGCTTTTAGGTCTATGCCGAAGATAGGGTCTATAAAAGTTCGTGTCTCTGCCCTTTCGTCATCTTTTGGGAAAATAGAATCATAAACTTTCTCCTCAGGTATGGATTTTGATACTATTCCTATTTGTACTATGATATCGGTAGCAAGAGAGTTTAGGAACTTTGAATATTCGGTAAAAATAGTTAGTTGGTCATCGTCTCTTGCCGCAGTGAAGTTTATATCGGTAAAGCTATATGTTTTGGCATATCTGCCATTTTGTAGTTCAAGAATATTATTTTCTGCCATGCGCACGTACGGAATAGATTGTATGGCCGTTTTGGCTCGTGTCCGTGTTATAGAGCCATAGCTAAAGCCACCGCTATCCTTCTTTTTATCTTTCTCCTTTTCTTTTTTATTTTTAGCCACTTGGGTTTTTAGATTCTCTTTTTGCTTTTTGATATCGCCGATTACCTGCTTTTGCATATTCTTACTAGATTTAGCTGTCTGTCCGTTAGTTCTCTTCTTTGCTTTAGCAGAAATATATACCACATCCTTCCAGTTTTTAATTTGCGCTACTTGCGCTTTCTACCAAACATTTTTGTTGATTTTTTAGACTTGCCCTGCCTAAGCCGCCTCAATGCTTCCTCTTCATCATCAAGCTGTGCTATTGGGTCTATATCCTCGTAATAGCGCATTTGTTTATTGGTGAAAAAGTGAGCAATATTAAGCATCATCTCTTCACCAGAAATACCTGTTTTGCCGCCTTTTTCAAGATATATTGGCAGCAACGCAAGTGCTACGATAATCATAATGAGGATATTTGCCACCTCTGGATGAAAAAGTCTATCGCCGAATAGGGCGAGTGGCAGAACTGTAGCAGCCGCAAAAATTGCATAGTTACGTGTTTTTGGCGTTAATCCATTTTTGCCTTTAACCTGCATAGCCTCGAAATCTACAGGTACTTTTACTTCAATCATACAATCACACTCCATAAAGATAAATTTGTAATAAAAATGAGAATAGCAAGTCTTTTGATAGACCGACCTATTCTCAATATTAACAATCATACCCTGACATTTGCTGAGTTAAAGCTGTTTGTGCCTCGGTTTAAGAGCTTGTTAAAACCTTTCTTTTTCTTTGCGTTGCTTCGCCATTCAAAAGCCCCTTTTCAGCAATTTCAATATTCCGTAAATCCTGAGCTATTGTTTCTTCATCTTCGTCATCTTCAACAAACAAATAACTCTCTATAATGTCTAAGACTAACTGTTGTTTTCTGCTGTCAAGGTAAACAACCTTTTCTTGAATTCTCATAGCTAAGTCCATAATCAAACTCCCTTCTTGTACGCTTGACCACGATTTTCAATAACTGCAACAAACACAACTTCGTTTTCGAGCCACGTAAATAAAATTCGATAATCGCCAACTCGTAATCTGAAATAACCTTTCTTACTTCTATATGGACTAATATCTCCATTAGGAATTTCGTCAACAGCATCCATAATCTTATTTTCAGTATCATTATCCAACTTATCCAAAAATTTATTTGCTTGCTTGGAATACAATGCGAGTTCTTTTTGTCTTCGCAGTTAAATCACCCCATCCTTTCAGCCTTGCTATTTTATTATAACAGAGGAACAAAAAACCTTCAAGCTCAAAAATCAACCCGCTCCTGCTCCAGTTATAACCTTAGAAAAAGCCTCTGCACCACTTATGCCCTTTTTCATAACCATAATAGACAGGGTCATTTGAGCTATTGGGATTATTAAGAGCTTATCCCTAAATAACCCCACCTTTACGAAATGCAATAAAAGCGCAAGCAAACATAAGAAGTCCCATAAAAGTCGAATCCTTCTTTTCGTACCTCACAAGAAGTTTGCGAAACCTATTC
>WRBK01000012.1 GCA_009784575.1 Defluviitaleaceae bacterium
GCAGCACAGTTAACTTGCAAGCCAGTAACGGTGCCAGACCCGACCACTCTTTTGCAGGCTGGACATCATCCTCGCCGGGGGTTACATTTGCTAATGCGAGCAGTCAAAGCACATCATTTGTAATGCCAAATAATCCCGTAACGGTGACGGCTAACTGGACGCCGTGGGCTGCCCCTGTAATGACCGTTTCCAACGCACCGGACGGAACGGTAGGTGACACCTATAGCTTTACCTTTGTGGCAACCGGGTTTCCTGCGCCCTCATTTTCGCATGTGCTTATAGACGGCCCTTTGCTGCCCGGATTAACCCTTAATACAACCACAGGTGTATTATCAGGAACGCCCACTACAGCAGGGTCATTTACCTTTACGGTACGGGCGTCAAATATCGTGGGATCAGCTACTGTAACACGTACTGTTGTGATTCGTCAAGCACCCACAATAACGGTTTTTGATGCTCCAAGCGGCACAGTAGGCACAGCTTACAATTTCGCCTTTCAAGCCACAGGCTCACCAGCACCAACATGGTCCGCTAATCCAGCTGACTTGCCGCCTGGCTTAGCCCTTTCAGCCGCGGGTGTGTTGTCAGGAGCGCCCACAACGACGGGGTCATTTACCTTTACGATATCGGCGATAAATCCCATAGGGTCAGACCTTGTAACACGTACAGTTGTTGTGTCGTCACCCCATATCCCCGTAACAGGCATAACAAACGTACCCACCACAACCACAGCCGGAACACCCCTAGCCCTAACAGGCATAGTTGCGCCAAGCAATGCCACCAACCAAACAATAGCATGGAGCATCCATAGCGCCGGAACAACAAACGCAAGCATAAGCGGCAATACATTAAACGTCACTGCCTTAGAATCGCAGACAGTAAGCGGTGTGCCGGTTTTGGCCAATATAATCCCGACAGACGGTGTGATAACCATTAACGGTCAAAGCGTACCTGTGTTGCAAGGAGAAACTATCGCGAATGTTTTGGGTAATATTAATGCCGTGCTGGCTACCGCTGATGTAGACTCTGCATGGAGCGCAAGTACATTAACCTTAACTAACACCACAGGCGGCAACATTGTGCTTGGCGGCAATGCGGCCATATGGGCACAGCTTGGCTTTGCGGCAACGGGCTATGTGCTGGTGAGGGCGACAATTATAAATGGATTGTCACCAACAGAGAATTTTGTGCGGGACTTTTTGATTGCCGTAAGCCCAGCACTTTCCAACAACGCAGATTTGGCAGCCCTGTCTGTAAATCAAGGCACATTAGCCCCGGCTTTTGCCGCTAATATCACAAACTACGCGGTATCTGTGCCAAATAGTGTAAGCAGTATCACAGTAACGGCAACAGCAAGCGATGCCAATGCAACAGTAGCAGGCACAGGGGCGCATAGCTTGGTTGTGGGAAGCAATACAATTAATGTGGTGGTGACGGCAGAAGATGGGGCTACACAGAGGACATATACAATTGTTGTTACGCGAGCGGCGACCGCAACGCCTACGCCAAGTCCAACGCCTACGCCATCACCAACTCCAACTCCCCCAACCGGCGACAATTACGGCGGTGACAGCGGAAGCGATGAAAACCAACCCTATGCCATAGGCACCCCATCAACCGGCGGCAATAACGCTGATAGGCCATCAATCCCAAACAACAACCAACCACAAGATGCCACATCAAACCCCGGTGATGAGGTTGTATTATCCGTAACCCCAAACAACCCGGGTGACGGCGGTAACCTAACATATCAGTGGTATAGAGCAGAAGGGCCGAGTGGTGGCAGGTTTGTGCCAATACCAGGTGCAACAGGCAATACATTTAGGCCGGATACCAGCACAGCAGGTACAAACCGCTATAGGGTGGTTGTCACCAATACCACAGCAGGTAGAACAGCATCGCGCACAACAAGCAGAGTGGCTGTGGTAACAATAGCTCCAATGGCAGGAGCACCCGCGCCAGCACAAGAGCAATTACAACCTACACCATTGCTGCGCTTTGATGTAGGCAGCTATACCTTCACCCATAACGGCATAACACTACAAAGCGATGTAGCCCCATTCATAGACCCGGCATATGACAGATTGATGGTACCATTGCGCCTGATAGCGGAGGCTATGGGAGCGGATGTGGAATGGGTGCATGAAACCAGAAGTGTAAATATCTCTGATGGTATTGCTATGGTATCTCTGACAATAGGCGTGGCTCTACCGGATGGCATGGGTGTACCAGTAATAGTAAATGACCGCACACTTGTTCCGCTTCGTTATGTGGCAGAGATATTAGGAGCAGATGTGTACTGGGATGGAGCAGCTAGAGCAGTGTATGTTTATGAACAGACGAGGCCGTTTGATGTGAACTTGTCAAACATAACAGCCAGCGCATCCAACCTATCCGACCTATTCAGTCTGACCAACCTGACTGACCCAGACCAGACACCAGAAGCCATCATAGACCGTACGGCAATCGAAGCTATCGAATGGGCATTAGAAACTTTTGATGATGATTCGGATAATGAACCGAAGGTGGAGGTGGCTTTGCTGAAGGCCATGTTGTTTGCGGGGTTGAATTGGGGGTAGGAAAACAAAGATGCCTCGAAAGCCTGATGAATTTCCAAATGTGAAACCTCTTAGATTCTGCTATCATTCGTATCACTCATATCACTAGCTCAATGAAAACTCATAAATACAGGCAGGAGCGAAAATATCGCCCCTGCCTGTGTATTGCTTGCAAATATTTACAAGTGATAAGAAAATGTCTCCGCTTGTCGCAAGAATTGTCTTTTTTATATCTATACAAAGCGTGCATTAGGATTAAATTGGCAGAATGCGGAGCCTTGCATTTTTCAGATCAATTGAAAGAATTGCGCCTCGGGCATATTCCATTATCTCAACATCGGCAGCATTAGGCAAACCTACGTCAGACCATCGAACGGCTTCTATCCCTTTGGCAGCCAAAAGATGTGAGAATCTTATGGGGATATTCATATCAAGCAAGAGTTTCATGCTGTTACCACCAAATCTTCTTTAGCACCCACAGACCAAGCAGCATAGCGCAATGCTTCGGCTATATCATCCTCCGTTAGGAATGGATACTCCAAAAGTAAATCAGATATGGTTGTTCCTTCGCTGATTTGCATTAAAATCATGCTTACCGTTATACGTGTTCCGGCTATACATGCTTTGCCGCCCATAATACCAATATTGTGACTAATTCGAGGGAATTGGTTCATAGTAATTACTCCTTCTGCAAAATGCCATGATGCCAATACCGTCATTGGCAAAGCAAGTTTCTGATTTTTATCCTGCCCTTCATAGATATGATTATATCATATCTTAAAGCGGTTTACAATATTGTTTTCGAGTGGTGCAAGTGACACGAATGATACAAGTGATAGCAATTGGCGGGTTGTTTGAGGAGCTTCAAGGAGTGTTTTTGGATATGTTTATGCGAATGCTCCCGAAAAATCCGATAACCTACAAATGCCGATGCTAAAAGTTGGCATTTTGTGTTTTTCGCCAAACCACAATTGAGCTCATCGACTATCGACAATTGACAATTGACAATATATACCCATGTGTGCTAATCTAAACTAAGACTTTGGATTTGCCGAATATTTTGAAAGGGCGTGCTGCTGTGTCTATAAAACGCAAGAAGGATGCATGACGACTTACATGACTTTCACAAATATCTCAACTTGAAAGATTTGGGTATATGTTCTATTGCGAGCCTCCGTATTTCTAAGGAAATCATAACTTCTGTTTGATACATGCAATACATATCATTAAGGCAAATATAGAAACCGAAATCTCCCCTATTGTGGGCAGCGAAAAAGAAAGCCAGGATTTGGTGGACTATTTTAATCGTGAGATGGAGGAAAATCCAGACAAGATTTGGGAGCTTAATATGCTTGGAAAATCTATGAACTCCATGGTTAAGGATGGTTTACAAAACAAGCTATATCGCATGCCAGAGGATGCTCAGATGAAATTGCAAGAAACATTGCAAAAAATTATTAATGAGGGGCGCGGTAGTCTGATATGCATATTGCTATAGGCTTGACAAAAGTATCTTGGTGAGTTAAAATAAGCACACAAGCCATAGGGCTGTGGCACTTGGCTAGCGGTTTTTGGTAAGCGTGTAGCCAAGTGCCTTTTAATTGCCCTATGCTTGTTGAAAATTGAGGGTTCGGAACTCCCCCAAAGCCCAAAATGCAATTATAATTATAACACAAATAACACCATACGTCAATACTCTTTTCGACATAAATAGTTAAATTTTTTAAAATTTACTTTGGACTTGAGGTGATGACTCTGCTAGTATTAAATGAATATGTGATTGTTTCTGACTTTGACGGCACAATCACGCAAGAAGATTCAAATGATGTTTTAGTACATACTTTAGGTACTTTGGAAAGTATGCAAATAGAAGCAGACTTTATTGCAGGACGTATAGGCAATAGGGAAGCTATGGCGCGGCATTTTGAAGCAATGTCTATAACCGCGAAGCAATACAAAGAGTTTATGATTACAACTATTCATCTCGATTCTGGTTTTGATGATTTTTTAACATATATTCGTAACCGTGGCATTCCTTTTTTTGTTGTCAGCGCGGGATTTAGGCAAGGTATAGAATGCATTCTCGGCAAATCAAGGCTTGATGGGGTGCAGGTCTTTGCCAATGTTCTTTCAGGTAATCCGTACTTAAAAGCTAGTCCTGCTCATGACGAACCTTTATGTGACAAGACCTATGGACCTTGCAGCATATGTAAAAAGGTTTGCATAGATGAAATTAGGCAAAAAACTAACAAAAAAATTATATACATAGGCGATGGAATGACAGATAGGTGCGTAGAGGCCGACCTTCTCTTTGCGAAACATCATTTGGCAAATCATTGCGAGGCACACACCCTACCCTATCAACCCTTTGAGACCTTTGATGACATAACAAGATTTTTAAAAGATTGCGAGGCACAGATATGATTATCGCTAACGGAATTTTATTTTGTGATGACGGCGTTTTTAGAAAAACAGATATAGAAATAGAAAGCGGCATTATTAAGGCTATTGGCAAGGGTGCAAGCGGCGTGCAGGAAGTGATAGATGCTAAAGGCAAGTATATCATCCCTGGCTTGGTTGATATTCATATACATGGTTGCGCTGGTGCAGATTTCTGCGATGCCAGCCCTGAATCCATCGCCACAATGGCGCGTTTCTTGGTAAGCCGTGGCACAACAAGCTTTTTAGGCACTTCTTTAACTCTTCCACAAGCTACTTTGATTGATATTTTTAGTACCGCAAAATCCATGATGGACAAGCACGCGCCAGATGCCGCTATTTTGCGCGGAATAAATATGGAGGGGCCATTTTTCAATCCCGAAAAGCGAGGAGCACAAAACAAAGATTATATAGCAGACCCAAATTTTGATAAATTCTCTGAGCTAAACAAGGTATCAGGTGGCAATATAAAAACTGTAGCAATAGCACCAGAAATGCCAAACGGGCTAGATTTTATCAAAAAGGCTCGTGGCATCACGAATATATCTCTAGCACATTCCGCAGCGAGCTATGATATCGCCAAAGCCGCTTTTGATGCAGGCGCATGTCATGTTACCCATATTTTCAATGGCATGTCGCCTTTTGGTCATCGTGACCCTGGCATAGTGGGTGCTGCGGCGGATTCCAATGCAACCGTAGAGCTTATTTGTGATGGTCATCATGTTCACCCCTCCGCTGTACGTGCTGTTTTCGCGATGTTTGGCAATGATAAAGTATGCCTCATAAGTGATGCTATGACAGCTTGCGGAATGCCAGATGGTCGTTATATTTTGGGCGGACAAAATGTAATTGTTGCAAAGGGTGCGGCAATGCTAGAAGGCGGCAACACATTAGCAGGCAGTGTGGCAACATTATTTGACTGCTTGAAAAATGTAGTGAAGTTCGGCATAAGTTTAGATGTCGCCGTGAAAGCCGCAACAATAAACCCCGCAAAAGCCATGGGAATAGATAAACACGTCGGCTCGCTAACAAAAGGCAAGCAAGCTGATGTGTTAATTTTAAATAAGGATTTATCGCTGGAAAAAGTGATAATCAAAGGTGATACAGTGAGCAAAAGTTTTAATTGATTATTGGTTCATTTCGTATATTTTTTGCGATGCCTAAAAGCATCATTGTTTTTTCGGTTGCAAATCTCTGGCGCATGCATCAAAATCATTATCCAAATCGGCTTTCGTGAGAATAACAATGGGCTTCCCACCGCTCTGCCACGCAAGTGTCACATATCCCGCTACATGGCCTGAAAAATCAGATGAAATCAACAATATGCCATTTGTATTATATTGCAGAAAAACGAAATCGCCTACACAAGGAAAGTCTACGCGGTCTTCGCCATCATGATAAAACGAACTTTTGAGCATAGCCGCACTTCTCCATATTTAATGACAACCATATGTTGCTCGCGCCTAAGCTCCGTTACTCTGCCCGCAACCAAACCTTTTTTTGGGCGATTCTATCTCCACCGATATTATTCGGTATGGCTTATCCTTTAATGTTTCACATAAACAATTTTCTTAATAGTTTCAACCACCAAACTGTGCTGTTCAGCTAGTTTGGAAACCGAAACGCCTTCTCTAAACTTCTCAATTATATCTTTATTCCTTGAGCGCAATCATGGCTTTGCGCCCGTGCTTTCTCCCCATTTGTCATAATTATCTGGGAATTTTGGAATATAAACATATTCGCCTTGTATGATAAGGCGCAAAATCGAAGGGAAAAAATCATTTAATTCCACATACAATCTTGACATGTCAACAACCCTAGTATACAATTATCATTGAAGAGATGATAGTAATTTCATGAACAGCACTTTACTTTAATGACGAAAGCGCAGCAGTTGGGGGACAAAACATGAGAACGATTATTTTCACAATAACAACCCTATTTGCATTGTTAGTATTTGTAGCTTGCGGAGCAAATGAATCGGATACTAACAACAACGAGCTACCATTTCATGGCCTTTCCTTCGCAGAAGCAAGGCAAGATTTTACTACCACATTAACAAGACAAGTAACAAATAGCTACACCATACCCCAGCCGCCCGAAGGCGTGTTCTCTCTGGTGCATTTCCAATCAAAGGTTGGCTCTTTAGCCGCATTTATCTCAGATGACCCCAATGATGGTCAGCTACACCCGCTAATAATCTGGGTCGTGGGCGGTTGGAGCAACGGCATTAGCGACCTGCCGTGGTCTTATGGCGCATGGGATAATGACCAGACAGGTGCAGCTTTTAGAGAGGGCGGCATACTGATGATGTATCCATCTTTTCGTGGTGCAAACGGGAATCTTGGTTATCACGAATCCCTATATGGCGAAATAGATGACATTGTGGCAGCTTTTGAGTTTGCTGCTGCCCTGCCCTATGTTGACCCCTCGCGCATATACCTAGCTGGACATAGCACGGGTGCTACGCGCGTGATTTTAGCGGCGGCATACACCGATGTGTTTAGGGCTGTTTTTGCCTTTGGCTCTGTGGATGATATTAGTGAGCATAACCGTGCAATGTTTACCTTTGACCTAAGCGATAACGAAGAGCGCATGATGCGTTCGCCTATATTTTGGTTGGACGACATAACCACACCAGCTTTTATCATAGAAGGGCGATACGGCAATGCGCAATCGCTTGAAAATATGAAGAATGCCACCACGAACAGTAATGTACATATCCATATAATTGAGGGTGGTGACCATTTTGATATGCTTGCGCCCATTACAAAGCTGGTGGCACAGCGTATTTTGGCAGATGTAGGAGCTGCATCAAATATTTCTTTTACAGACCAAGAATTGCAAACCGCAATGAACCAGCCACCAATATCGCCTATGCCGATAATGTTACCGCACCATAACGAAGAAATTGGTGTTAGTTTCCTGTTGCCTTTCGCGTGGGGACAATTTAGGGAAGCTCATATGACCTATACGTATACTGCAGCATTTTTTGATGAAAATTTATGGGAGTCTTCATATTTGTTTTTAGATGCTTTTGACATATCTTTTTCATCTTCATACGAACTTGACGAATGGTTAGGTTTTGACGAAGGTTTTGACAAATGGATTATTAACATCAATGGTCAAGAAGTACCGATATGGGCTGGTCATATTAGGTTTCGAGGCGAAGTGCATTTCAATATTGCCGCCGCTTTCCAAACAGATAATCAACTGACTATATTCGACTTTTTAACTCCGCAAACATTCGCCGATTCAGCCGAATATTTGTTTACACAAATCATTAATAGCATAACATTTGATTAGGGGCATGTATTTATGCAGTTTTTACCAACCACTAAAGAAGAGTTAATAGATATCGGACAACCAGATTTTGTGCTTGTTACGGGTGATGCGTATGTGGACCATCCTTCTTTTGGGGCAAGCATAATTGCCCGCGTATTGCAATCGCATGGATACACAGTGGCTATTTTGACACAGCCAAATTGGAAGACCACAGATGATTTTGCCAAATTTGGTCGTCCTAAGCTTGCCTTTTTGGTAACAGGCGGCAATATAGACTCTATGGTGAATCATTATTCTGTATCGCTTCACAAGCGTAAAGCTGATGCATACTCACCAAATGGCGAGCTTGGTTTGCGCCCAAACCGCGCAACTATAGTGTATTGCAATAAAATCCGTGAGGTTTACAAAGATATCCCTATTGTTATAGGTGGGTTAGAAGCAAGCTTGCGCCGTTTAGCTCATTACGACTATTGGGATAATGTTGTGCGCCGTTCTATCTTGCTCGATGCAGCAGCAGATTTGCTTGTATATGGCATGGGCGAAAGACAAATTGTGGAGATTGCAGAGGCATTAGAAAGCGGTCTTGCCGCAAAGCATATCACATTTATTTCTGGCACCGTTTTCAAAACCAAAGACATCTCATTTTTGGATAATCCCATAATTTTGCCGTCTTTTAAGAACATCAAAGAACCAACAGCCACAGCGAAAAAGGAATTTGCCAAGAGCTATATGCTGCAATACCACAATACCGACCATTTGACAGCAAAAATCCTTGTAGAGGACTATGGTGTCACATACGTAGTCCAAAACATACCCACCGCTCCGCTTACCACCCGCGAGCTGGACAAGGTATACTCCCTGCCCTATGCGCGGGATTACCACCCAATGTACAAAGCTATGGGCGGCGTACCCGCAATAGAGGAAGTAAAATTCAGCATCACCGCCAATCGCGGTTGCTTTGGCGGTTGCAACTTTTGCGCACTTGGATTTCATCAAGGGCGTGCCGTGCAGTCGCGCAGCCATAAATCTATCGTCGCGGAAGCCACAAGCTTTACACATGACCCCGCTTTCAAGGGCTATATCCATGACGTAGGCGGACCTACAGCCAATTTCACTGCCGCCCCATGCGATAGATGGAAGCAAGATAATCCAAGGCCGTGCAAAAGGCAATGTCTGGCACCCAAGCCATGCCCAAACCTAAAATACGACCATAGCGATTATCTAAAGCTTCTTCGTAAGCTACGAGAGATTCCAAAGGTAAAAAAGGTCTTTGTGCGCTCTGGCATACGTTATGATTATGTGCTAAATGACCCAAAGGGAGATGCTTTTTTGCAAGAGTTATGCGCCCATCACATTAGTGGTCGCTTGAAGGTTGCACCAGAGCATGTTTCAGATAAAGCCCTGTCCGCCATGGGCAAGCCTAATTTTGATACCTATAAAAAATTCGCTGCAAAATATGCCGCCATAAATAAAAAGCTGGGCAAAGACCAATATCTTGTGCCATATCTAATGTCCAGTCATCCCAATTGTGATTTGGATGATGCCATACAACTAGCGGAATATCTGCAAAGTGTTGGGCATATCCCAGAGCAGGTGCAGGATTTCTACCCCACCCCAGGCACGCTTTCCACATGTATGTACTACACAGGGCTAGACCCGTGCAATATGCAAAAAGTGTATGTGCCTAAGAGTCAGCGCGAAAAGACCACACAGCGGGCATTGATGCAGTATCGATTACCTATTAATCGAGAGATTGTGAAGGCGGCGTTGTTGCGGGCAGGGCGTAAGGACTTGATTGGGCATGACCCTAAGGCGTTAATAAGACCACAGAAAAAGAAATAGAAAGCGAGGTTTCTATGTAGCTTCAGCTATGATTTGTCGCGATAGCATTGAAATCAATAACCTTATCAAAAAAATGCCTGCTAGAATTTCTGTGACTTATGCAAATTACAGTTCTGTCGGGATAATGGTTAAATAGGTCGTTTATTATTTTGGATTCCAATTCTTCATCCATATTAGAAAATGCTTCATCTATCAGCATAATGCTCGGTTCAGGAGCAAGCATTTGCGACAAACCCAGCCGTGACCTTTCGCCGCCGCTCAAGGTATTGTTGTTAAGGATTGTTTCACCTTTTGCATCTTGCTGTCTTTCTAAGGCAGTTAGCTTTATCAACCATGCCAATTCTTCCTTGGTTTTTTTAGCACCTAGCAAAATATTATCGCGCAAATCAAGAGTTATGGCGTTTGTATATTGGAAAGTTATACCAAACACGCGCCGTAATGAAGCAACACTTATTTGACGTAAGTTTATGCCGTTCACAATCACTTCTCCGTCATAATCACGATTAAACCCCATAATAATGTTAAAAACCGTGGATTTGCCAATACCGCTTTCACCAAAAAACATAACCTTTTCGTTGTTTGTTATCTTAAAATCAGGTATATCAACTACTTTGCCACCATCAAACACAACTTTTACGCTAATTGTTTGCAGGCTTTCAAATGTTGTAATTTCTATACCGCTCTCGTCTTCGGGTTCCGCATTATCAAACTCCATCAGTTTGGCCAAAAACGGTCTGCCCATTTTGTACATGATATAGCCTTTGTGAATAGATGCAAGACCACCAAGAAACAACGGTATATTAATAAATAACACCATAATCGTTCCTGCGCTTGCATCAAAATCAGGAGAAATATGAATCGCTCCAAATATTATTAATATTGGCGCAATAAAGCGTATAAGTCCCGTTATATTATCTGTGTAATGCTGTAAAACAGACACTTTAACACAAAGATTTTTGATTTTTAGTAATATGCGTGCCGAACGCTCAGTAAAAAAAGAGTATACACCTTTTGCTTTTATATTTTTCACATTGTCAAATGCTTCTTGTGTAACCGTGGCAAGGTCGCCATTATGCGCCACCCAACCGTGTTGCAAGTCAGTAATTCGCGCACCCACACCAATAGTAAATAAAAAATATACGGGCAGAGCTAACACACTGAAAATACCTGCCCAAACATCAAAGCTAAACACCAGTGCGCCGTAGAAAACAAAGGTTACAATTCGTGAAACTATGCTCAATGCATTACCCAAAAATCCGCCTGTAGCTTGGGAGGCTGTCCATAAATCTGCATGAAGTTTTGCAACAGGGCGGCTAATGAAAAACTCTTGTCTAGCACGAAGCAAGCGCGCAATATAATACAAAGAAAGTCTCTTAATCGCTCCCCACTCAAAGCTCTGGTGCAAAAACGTATTGAAGGTATTAATCCCAAACATAAGAGCAAACAATCCCGTTGTAAGAAGCAGCTGCGTAGCAAAACCATCGAAATTTTGCACCATCAGATAATCGTTTAGCATGACCGACAACATTTCATTTGCGTAAAGCAAGAAAAACCCCGCAATTATCGTGAGTATAGCAAAAAGCGCAAGAATCAACTTAGTTTCGACACCTTTGGTCGCTGTTTTAATTATCGTTTTCATAACTTTTCCTCCTATTGATTTACAATCCCTATGCTATACATCAGTTATGCATAAAAACAACCGAATCCCCCACCCTAAACCCATTTTTCTCATAAAACTTAACCGCAGGAGAACCCACTTGGGTAGTTAATGCCATATTAGCAATGCCCTCCTTTTCAGTTTCCAATTTCACATATTGAATAAGGCGGCTACCTACCCCAAGCCCCTGAACCGAAGGATTAACGCTAAACTCATCCACCCACAGCTCTTTAAAATTCACACATGTCATAATCCGTCCGATACACATACCAACTACAACACCTTCATATTCTGCTACATAGCCTAGTGACATTCTACTCACCATAAGCTCTTCAATACGCTCAAGAGCCTGTCCGTGCGTCCAGTCTTCATTCCATGGCTCTTCTTTAAAAGTTTCCATAAGTGATTTAGCACACATACCATAGTCAGTTTCATTTATTTTTCTAATTATAAAGTCCTTATTATTTTTCATTTGCCATTCGCTCCTTCAGTATTAATTTCTACATATTCATCAAACCCACAATCCCAAGCATCCACCATGCCATCACCCATCACCCACATTGTCTCAGAAAATTTCCCAAGGAAATATCTGTCATGAGAAATGAAAAGTATTGTGCCATCGAATTTGGATAGGGCTTGCTCTATCCATTCGCGTGATTCTATGTCAAGATGGTTTGTTGGCTCATCCAGTATCAGTAGGTTTATATTATTTTGCATAAGCAAGCATAACTTCAAGCGGCTTTTTTCGCCGCCTGAAAGCTTGCCTGTCTTTTTCATCACATCTTGCCCTCTGAAATGGAAGCCAGCAAGGATGCTGCGTGCGCGTTCCTGGGTTTCGCCCGTTGCTTCACGAAAGATTTCTAGCACTGTATCGTCTGCATTATCAAATTCAATAATTTGCGGCAGATATGCAATTTTGGCATTTTCGCTTATCTTAATACTGCCATCATCGTATGGCTCATCGCCTAAAATCATCCTTAGCAATGTAGTTTTACCACAGCCATTTGCGCCTATCAGCGCAATGCTGTCATTTCGGCGAATCTCCAAATCAACATTGTCCGTCAGGGCATTATCACCAAAACTCTTGCTAATCTTATCTAAGCTAACAAGCACCTTTGCAGCATGTATGCCACCGCTAAAGTCTTTTGTTATGCGCCTTACTCTTGTTGGTTTATCCACCTTATCCATACGCTCTATACGTTTTTCTATAGCTTTTGCACGCTTCGCATTTTTCTCATTATTAGGATTCATTTTTGTACGTATCCTTGTAACAGCCGCCTCTAGCTGTTCAATCTTTTGCTGTTGATGCTTGTGCAGCATATATTGCGTATTAAATCTGCGCTCACGCTCCTCAAGATAGAATGTATAATTTCCCGAATAAAAATTCGCTTTACCTTCCACAATCTCAATGATTCTACCGACTACATTATCCAGAAAAACTCTATCATGTGAAATAACAACAATAGTGCCGCCGAATCCGCGCAAAAATTGCTCTAACCATGCTAGGGAGCTTAGGTCAAGATGGTTTGTAGGCTCATCAAGCAAAAGGATATTGCAATCTGTAAGCAATATACGCGCTAGATTAACCCTTGTTTTCTCACCTCCGCTTAGGCGAGCAAAATCGCTTTGCAGCATGATGCTATCAATTTTCATACCATTGCATATTTTTTCTAGTTTTACTTCTGTTTCATAGCCGCCTAGCCGCTCGTATTCTTCCATAAGCCGCCCATAGCGCACCAAAGTTGTTTCATCCATATTCCCTTCTATTTTTTTCATTTCAGCATACACTTTGCTCACTTCCTCAAAGGATGAGCGCAGCACATCTTCCACGGTGTCATTTCCCCCAAATTCTGGGATTTGAGATAACATCTCAACCTTCTTGCCCGTACTCTTTGCCATAGTACCGCTTGTATAGTCTTCCTCGCCCGCTATTACCTTAAATAGCGTGGTCTTGCCTGAGCCATTGCGCCCCAAAAGCCCAACGCGCTCGCCGTTGTGTATGTCAAGGGATATACCGCGCAAAACATGGTTTGCGCCATAATGTTTATTTAGTTCATGTATAGAAATATCTGCCATTTTACTTACCTCCAAAGATTTTGTGCAACAAAAAACACCAAGTGAATAAAACATCACTCGGTGCATAAAATTTTGCACTATTAGGAATGATGATTTAACCAGCCAATTTACAATATTTGTATTTAATTTTGGACAAACCTATAGTAGGAGCCAAAAAACGCAAAGAACCGATTTTGCTGATAAACTCCAGCAAAACCCCTATTTTGTTCAATAAATACATAGCTTTTTCATAAAAGCCCATTGTACAATTGATTGACTTGCTCATCATTTCACCTCCTTGAAAAAAGCAAATTTTCGCCATCTTTGATTGTATCATATATCACCAAAAAACGCAACCCTAAATTTCTCTAGCATGCTTGGCTATATAGCCCTGCGCTTCTTTGTCATAAAAATTCATGATGGTTTTTTCGCCCCTATAGTGGCGTTCCAAAGACCTAACGCCCAGAGCCTTCCCTTTTTCTGTAGCAGTCTTGAAGTTTTTTCCATCTATTTGCACAATCTCCATAAAGCCCTGCTTAACAAGCCAATCATTTATACGCTTGCCCGTTAGTTTATCCAAGCCGCTTTGCATCAGCCTAACATTGATAATATCAGCTACAGCACTCACCGTCACCGCTTCTTCGGATGCTTTTACATCATCCGAATCATATTCTTTTGGCTCAAACTGCATATTAGATTGGGTGTTATCGACCTTATTTTCATTATATTTTTTTATCTCATCTAAGAAAGCTTTCCCAAATCTTTCAGCTTTTACCTGCCCAACCCCAGATACCCCCAAAAACTCATCTATACTTGAAGGCATTTTCATACACATATCCACTAAAGCACTATCTGGGAACACCACAAAAGCAGGAACTTTATTTTTGCTAGCTATCTCCATGCGCAAAGATTTTAGGGCATCGAACAATTCACCGTCTACAGGTCTAATGCTCTTAGCTGGTCTCTTCGTAGCAATAATATTATTTTGAGCAGCCTTCATGGCTAGTTTTGCATCATCCGCCAAAGCTTCTGATGCGCGCGCACCCAATCTTACTAGGGGAAATTTATCCGCTGTTTTATGTAAATATTCATCTTGAATGAGATAATTGATTATATCAGATAGTCTTGTGGCGGGCGCATCCAAGATACCAAATGTGGAGATGCGGTCAAGCCCAAAGTTGCGAACCCTTTGATTCGCCTTGCCTCTTAACACATCTATAATCATATTAGCACCATATCGCCCACGCATCCTTGCCACGCAAGATATTATTTTTTTAGCCTCTATCGTAATATCTAGCTCTTCATATATTGTATTGCAATTTGCGCAATTGCCGCAAGCCTGCGAGGGCTTTTCACCAAAATAACGCAAAATGTAGGCGCGCAAGCAGTCTTTTGTTTCACAATACATAGCCATTTTGCCTAAGCGTTCCAAGCTGCGCTCCTTTAGCATTAGCTCGGTTTCATAATCCAACTGAACCTTGTTCTCACCATTATCTATCAGCCAAAGTTGCGTAGCATAATCCCTGCCGCCATACAAAAGCAGACAGGTGGCTGGTTCACCGTCGCGCCCTGCCCTTCCCGCCTCTTGGTAGTATGCCTCTATGTCCTTTGGCATATTGTAGTGTACAACAAAAGACACATTAGATTTATCAATACCCATGCCAAAGGCATTCGTTGCCACCATAATATTTACACGGTCATGTAAAAAGTCGTCTTGATTATCATGACGCTCTTTGTCGGATAGCCCTGCATGATAGCGCGAGGCATTGTAGCCCAATTCTATAAGCTCGGTATGCACTTCATCAACTGCTTTACGTGTAGAACAATACACAATGCCTGATGCTGTCTTTTTGTCTGCCAAAAAGGAATCCAGCGCAATAAGCTTGTCAGGCGGCTTATATGCCTCAAAATAGAGATTGGGTCTATCAAAGCCCGAAACAAGGACTGTCGGGGCTTTTAGAGCTAGCCGTGCCGCTATATCCTCACGCACATTTGGCGTGGCTGTAGCCGTAAATGCAGATAATACAGGCCTTGTACGCAATGATGCCACAAAATTAGGAATAGCCGTATAGCTAGGGCGAAAATCCTGACCCCATTGCGATATGCAATGCGCCTCATCCACCACTAGCATAGATATATCTACCAGAGAAACAAATGTCTCAAATTCATGAGTAACAAGTCGCTCTGGAGCAACATAAATAAGCTTGTATACACCATCGCGAGCGTTTTTTAACGCACGTGTCATCTGGCTTTCACTTAATGAAGAGTTTATAAAAGCCGCAGGTACACCTGCCTGATTTAGAGCATTAACTTGGTCTTTCATCAATGAAATTAGCGGCGAAACCACAAGGGTCATGCCGCTCATCATCATTGCAGGCACCTGAAAGCACATGGACTTGCCTGCACCCGTAGGCATAATCCCCAAGACATCCTTGCCCGCCAATATATCATTTATTAAGTTTTCTTGCCCATCACGAAAGCTATCATAGCCAAAATATTTTTTTAAAACATCATGTGCTGTCAAGGTCTAGGCCTACCCCCTTGCAACATTCTAGCTATATCAATTTCATCTTGCCGCTCTAGGGTCTTATCCCCTGCTAGATGTTCTATATGATGTGTAAGCTCATGATACAGTGTCTCTTTTAATTTTTTCAAAATATAGTCGCGTGATGTATGCCCAAATAGCTCCATTACAGAGCCATAGTAAATAGAAATATACCGCCCAAGCCCATGCGGGTGATAATGATAATGCCCCAAAATGTAGAAGCCATGCCTATCGCGCACCACATCTTCAAGCAACAAAACACCGCCATTAAGCTCCCTAAAGATTTCTCTGGGCAAACTATCAGCTATTTCCGTAAGAGCCTCTCTTGCATCTTCAAATTCCATTGGCGGCACACCTCCTAGTTATCTTAGAGGTCATTATACTACATATTCATATTTCTTGCAATGCGCAAATCCTAATGCCCCTGGCCCTACATGCGAACCAATAGTCGCGCCTATTTCAGCTATCTGATTAGATATTCTTACGCCAAGCACAGTTTCAACATCAGCCTTGAAAGCTTTTGCATCTTTTTCGCTTTGTATATGTCCAACGCATATTCCACTTTGGTTTGCCTCGCTTTCAAGGGCATCCATAACTATTTTTTCTATCAGCGCAAGTGCCTTTTTTCTGCCGCGTACTTTTCCTAGTTGTGTCACTTTTCCTTCTTCTAGTTGCAATATTGGATTGATACCCAATATTCCGCCTACCAAAGCCGTAGCCGCTCCTACTCTGCCGCCTCTTTTTAGATACTCCAATGTATCCAATGTAAAGTATACCTTTGCCGTTTTGCATATTTCCCCTGTTATACGTGCTGTTTCTTGAAGCGAATATCCCGCAGCTTGCATCTTCACAATCTCGCGCAAAATAAGCCCTTGTCCAATTGTCACACACATAGAATCTATTACCACTACTTCCCTATCAGGATATTCTTCTTTCACAATGCCTGCCGCTAAGGTCGCGCTATTGTGCGAACCGCTAAGGCGCGAAGATATAGTAAGCACCAATAAATCATCACCATTTTGTAGATGCGCGGTAAAGGCATCCACATAATCCTGCGGGCTTGGCTGTGATGTTTTGGGATATAACCCCTTTTCATCCGAAAGCTTTTTAAAGAAAGCTTCCTTGCTAATGTCTATGCCCTCTTTTAAATAATTTTGCTGGTCAAAGCTCACATAAAATGGTACAATATTAACATCAAGCTTTTTGGCATCGCCTCTGGTAAAGTCGCAACCGCCATCAGAAATAATTTTAAACATAGTAGTATCCTCCATAATTCATGCCATTTTTAACTGTTACATACATAAACAGAAAAGATTTGTATTTGGTTGCATAATAAAAAATAATTTGTACATGCAACCATTTCTCCGAATTTTCTGTTATCACTATTGAGAGGTGGTTATACCATGGAAGACCATATGATTCTTGACATGTTTTTTGCTAGGCAAGAATCCGCCATAGCCGAAACACGTCAAAAATACGGCAAGCGTCTCTTTAGAGCATCAAAAAACATCCTGCATAGCAATGAGGATGCAGAAGAATGTGTAAACGACACATTAATGAAGGCTTGGGATGCCATACCACCAAATCGCCCTGCTATATTAGGAGCATTTTTGGCAAAAATTGCTCGCAACCTTTCTATAAACAAATGGGAGGCTAAAAGTGCCGCAAAACGAGGCGGCGGCGAGGTGAACTTGCAGTTGACCGAGCTAGAAGAGTGCATAGAGGCAAATGACGGCAGACCAGAAAAGGAATTTGAGGCAGCATTTGTGTCACAGGCAATAAACACCTTTTTGGCAGATATAGATAAAACCGCCAGAGTTGCTTTTGTATTGCGATATTTTCATGGCGAAAGTGTGCGCTCTATTAGCGAAAAATTCAAAATGAGCGAAAGCAAAATAAAATCTATATTATTTAGAACACGTAAGAAACTAAAGACACATTTGGAAAAAGAGGGGGTAATGGTATGATTATAACAAAACAAGAAAAAGTAAAAAAGTTGTGGCTCTGTATAGGCGATATTGACGATGCCTTTTTGGAAGAAGTAGAAACAGCAGATATAGTAGCAGAAAAAGTTGTGGCACGCAAAAAGATTATAAAATACAGCACGCTAGCAGCCGCATCTGTCGGTGTAGCTACGACAATCTATTTTCTTCTACGCTCTAGGCGCACCGCCGCAAGCATTTAAGAGAAAGTTCACGCAAAGTTCATAAAGGGTAAAATTCGACATCAAATCTTGGGAATTTTGCCCTTTACAAACAAGATGGGTTCTTTTATATTTAAAGATGGAATACTATTTCATTTATTAACAAAGCGAGGCGAGTTTTTTGCATGAAGCCTACCGAACCCAAAGATAGCTATTATCTCGGCAAGGAAGAGAGAGTGGACACAGCCTATTTTCATTTTTTGGCTGGGTTTAGCATGACCTTAGATAATTTGGCTAAGGCAATGAATGTCAGCAAAACCACTCTAAAGAACAGCCTGCCTTTTGTGCGCAACATGATTGCAACATATTTTTTGAACCTAGATTATATTGCAAAAACAGGTCTTATCGTTACAGGCGAAGAGCGGGAAATCCGTAAAGCTCTTTTGGATTTTTTGTACCTTAACTGCGAAATGACAGCGGCCGTTGATGGTGAAGTTTCTATAAGCTTTAACCACTTAAATCCTTGCTTGTGTGGCTTTGTTCGCGAAGTTGTCACGCCTTGTGCCATCGCCCATGGCGTACACATATTGTCATCTTTAAATAAGAATCTATCTATAAAAAACGATGAAATCTATTTCATAGGACTTCTAAAGTTAATAATACTCTTTTGGCGTTCAAAAAATGGCAATTTCTTGCCAAAAAATGTTGCTCCACGAGTGAACAAGAACGCCTTGGCTTCCTCTGAAGAATTGACAGCCATCGTCTCCCGTCGCTTTGAATGCAGTCTATCCCCAAGAGAGCTAGATGACTTTATCGTCATACTAAAAAAGGACTTTTTGATAAATGATGCAGAGTTTGACGAAGTACGTTTAATAGGCATACAAATTTTAATCCAGAGAACTATCTATGGTATCTTAACAGAAAGCTTATCGGACGATTTAATCATAGACAAACGGTTTAATCCCGAGATAGAATATGCGCAGGAAATGCTCTTTGCCCATATGTACAAGGCTATAGAAAGACTGCGCACAAATATCCGTATAAGTAATCCATATCTAGCAAATATAAAAACAAAACATTCTGACCTATTCGCACTAACATCACAAGGGCTTTTAAAACTGGAGGCTCTTTTAGGCAAACGCTTTAGCGAGGGCGAAATAGGATATGTCACTTTGCTTATCGAAAACCTTATCTCCGCCGTGCGACGCTCAATGCATAAGGTTAAAAATATTGTTATTGTGTGCGGGGCAGGTGCTGGGATTTCTGAAATAGTGCGACAAAAAATAAGCCGTATTTTTGATGTAAATATAAAAAATGTAATACCTCACCACAAGCTAAAAGAGATACTTAAAGACCGCAGCATAGACTTAATAGTTTCCACCATAGACCTACACCCATCCGAACACACAAGCCATGATGCCATAGCCTATGTAAGCCCATTAATAACAGCGGCAGATGTTGAAATTCTTGCTAATTTGGGCATGAAAGAAAAGACATTCGAGCTTTTGCCCGATTTTGCTAAATTAATGAGCATAATTGAGGCAAATTGCGATATACTGGATAAAAACAAGCTAGAAACAGAGCTTCGGGGGCTTAGCGGCTATACCAAGGATGCGCCAAACAAATATGAGGCACTTCTTGGCTTGATTAATAAAAACGCCATAGCTTTGAACCAAAATGCCGCTACATGGCAAGATGCTATAACTCTCACTGGAGGGCTTTTGTATAAAAATGGTAATATAGATTATAGCTATATTGATGCCATGATAGAAAATGTAGAAAAACTAGGACCATATATAATCTTAGGCAAAAATATAGCTTTGCCACATGCCGAAAATATAGGAAATGTTCACAAATCTGGTTTTTCATTAATAACTTTGGCTACGCCTGTATTTTTCGAAAATAATAGCGCGGCAGATATAATAATATGCTTTTGCGCAAAGGAAAAAAGTGATGTTTCAGAGGCTCTTGTGGCCATGATAGAGCTGATAGATTATTATGACATCTTTAAATCTCGTAGTATCAAGACATCACAAGATGTGATGGATTATATAAAAAATCTAGCAAATTCTTAGAAAGAAGGTGAAAGCATTGAGCCTTTTAAGCACAGAAAGAATAGGGTTATTGGATGAGGCAAAAGATAGCATAGAAAGCATAATATCCGCAGGAAACTATTTAAAGCAGGCAGGCTATGTAACAGATGGCTATGTGCAGTCTATGGTAAATAGCTTTGAGCAAAATGGGCCATATTTTGCATTAGCACCACATTTTGCCATGCCACATGCCCGACCCAGTGATGAGGTGTTGAAGACAGGCATATCGCTAATAACATTAAAAAATCCTGTAGATTTTGGCAACAAAAATGACCCTATAAAGGTGATAATTGCACTTGCGGCAAAAAGCGGCGAAGAGCATCTAATCTTTATGAAAAAGGTAGCAAGCGTGCTTATGCAAGAAAATATCATAGAAAGATTATATAGCTGTAAAAGTGCGGATGAAATACTGGCAATTGTGAATCAATAGGCATGTCCCATAAATTGGTTCAGCAAGGGTTATCGGACAAGTCTAATAATAAACATAAATAAGAATTCCAAGAGGAGGTTTTTTATGACTAGGTTAAAAATCATAGCTGTATGCGGTTTCGGTGTTGGGTCTTCGCTTCTGCTAAAAATGAAGGTGGATGAAATGCTAAAGAAAAATGGCATGACCCACAATGTAGAGACCTGCGATGTAGGGTCGGCAACATCCATCGCCTGTGACATCATCTTCACCTCTAACGAGCTAGCAGGCAAGATAAGCGAAAGGGCATCCGTGCCTGTCATAGCCATCGGCAATTTCTTGGATTTGGACGAAATCCAAGATAAAGGACTAGATATTATCAAAAACTTAATGAGTTAAGGAGGAAGAACACATGGTAGTTGTGGATTTTATTATTAATCAGATTTTGCGTGAAGCACCGATATTTCTCGGTCTTATAGCTCTTTTTGGCTTATTGCTTCAGCGTAAGGGTTTTTCGGAC
This sequence comes from Defluviitaleaceae bacterium, assembly GCA_009784575.1. Lineage (GTDB taxonomy): Bacteria > Bacillota > Clostridia > Lachnospirales > WRAX01 > WRBK01. The sequence continues at coordinate 21,544 of WRBK01000012.1, forward strand.
ATTGTTTCTGGAACGATGAAAACCATTGTTGGCGTTGTTATTCTTGGCATCGGTGTAGATATTTTGATTGGCTCAATTTTGCCACTTATCGGTGCGTTTTCGGTTATAAACGATATACCAGAGGCAGAAGCTATGGTGACAATGGGTGCTGATGGTCTCATAGCCACTTATGGCGCAAATATTGGTCTTTCCATGCTCTTCGCTTTTATCATCAACCTTATCGTGGCACGTTTTACGCCGCTTAAAAACATTTTCCTCACAGGCCACATGCTTTTCTGGTTCCCATTCATTTTTGTGGCGGTAGCTGTAGAGTCTGGTCTTACAGGCATGGCAATCACGATATTTGCTACTATCTTTACGTCTATCTACATTATCGTTTTCCCTGCGCTTATCAAGCCATTTGTGCGCAAAGTAACAGGCAACGACAGCTTTACCCTTGGTCATCCAACAATAGGCTTGAGTCTTATAGCTGGCTGGGTAGGCAAGCTTGTTGGCAATAAAGAAAAGTCTACAGAAGATATCAAGTTTCCAAAGCAAATGGAGTTTTTGCGCGAGATAACAATTACATCATCTCTCGTTGTATTTGTTGTTTTCCTAGTTGTTAGCTTTATGGTTGGCATTGGCTCTGCTGGCGAAGTATTCGGCACAGAAACCAACTTTGTTATGTACTCTTTGCTACAAGGCCTAACATTCGGCGCAGGTCTTACTGTTCTATTGCTTGGTGTGCGCATGATGCTTGCAGAAATCATTCCTGCATTCAAAGGTATTGCTGATAAACTCATCCCAAATGCTGTACCAGCTTTGGATTGCCCTATCATCTTCCCATTTGCACCAAATGCGGTTCTCATCGGCTTTATCGTGTCCATGATAACCTCTACCGCAACCATCATACTTTTCGGTGCATTCAGCCTTGTACCATTTATCCTTCTGCCTTTAACCATAACCTGCTTCTTTGAGATAGGTACAGCTTCTGTTATAGCTAATGGTACTGGTGGTCTGCGCGGCTCCATCATTGGCTCTGCTGTAGCTGGCGTTGTTATGGTTGTATTTGTTGCCATTTCTATCCCATTCCTAAGCACAACAGTTGCAGACTGGATTCTTATTTTCGGCGGCAATGACTTCTCTCTATGGGCTGTTATCTCTGGCTTGATTGGTAATATCTTTGGCGGAGGTTGATTATGAATCAATACTTAGCCAAATATCATGAGGAAATACAGCGTATACAGAAAAACGTAATGGAGCAAGAGATAGGCAAAATTGAGGAGGTAGGCGGGTTATTTGCAAAAACAGTGCAAGAAGGTGGCGCGATATTCGTCTTTGGTGCATCGCACGCTGGCATTATTGCAGAGGAAATGTTTTATAGAACAGGTGGTTTGGCTGTTATAAATCCGCTATTCTCCCCTACCCTAATGCTCAACACACGTCCCGCCACTTTAACATCGCAAATGGAGCGTTTGCTAGGCTTTGGAGCTACCCTGCTGGACACCTCGCCTGCAAAAAAAGGTGATGTCCTACTGCTTCATTCAGTTTCTGGGCGCAATGCTGTGAGTATAGATATGGCAATACGTGCAAAGGAGCTTGGAATGCATGTTGTAGCCATCACAAATCTCACATATTCTAAACAAGTAACATCGCGCCACCCAAGCGGCAAAAATCTATATCAGCTAGCGGATATTGTTATAGATAATCATGGAGATTTTGAAGATTCTTCTGTGAAACTAGACAATATTGCGCAAGGTATAGGTCCAACATCCAGCGTTGTGGGCTGTATGATAGCTAATTTGATTGTGATAGCCACTGCGGCGGGTCTGGTCGAATTAGGCATGGCACCCCCAATCTTTCATAGCGCAAATGTGGATGGCGGCGATAGTTATAATGCCAAACTCTTTGAGCAATATAAAGACCGAATACACTATATGTAAACTCTTTATCACAAAACCGCATCTAAATAAAGATGCGGTTTTGTTATTGTATCGTGTCGTGGGGTATGATATAATAATTGCTAGAGAATTTTAAGTCTAAAACTAAGGAGAACATATGGATAACAATAATAATCAAGACTATGCAGACCTGCGCGAAGGTTTTATCAGCGATTTTGCGCCAAATGTCCCGCCTCCTCATGATAATACACATATTGGCAAGCCCAATTTTGCGCCAAAGCATTCTAATTTATTTATGCTTATTTTGGTGCTTACAAATATCTTTTTGCAATTTATGCTGATTATTGTTTTTGCCGTTATGATGATTACGAGCCCAACTCATACAGCAGAGTCACTAGCTGCCGCCATTCCTTCTTGGGTACAAATGCTTGGTAGTCAGGTGCTTATGCTTGGTGTTCCATGTACCATTTATCTCATCATTAAGCGCAAGTATATCAGGGAGATATTGCCATTTCGCCGCTTAGGGTGGCGCAATGTATTGATGGTTTCTGGTCTCACAATAGCAATGATACCCTTGCTTGGTGTTGTTAATGCTGTTAGCCAGCTTGTTTTCCCTAATGTCATTGCAGAAGCCATGGTGGGCGTGCTTGCAGAGGGTGGCTTGTGGCTTTCTTTAATGATTTTTGCTATTGTTCCGCCTTTCTTTGAGGAAATAGCCTTTCGTGGCATAGGTTTTGTGGGCTTTAAGCAAGTCAAGATAGGCATTGCCGCATTTATAAATGGCTTGATTTTCGGTGCTTTGCATATGAATATGAATCAATTTATATATGCATTTGCGGGCGGCGTTATTTTTTGCTATATGATGTATTACACAAAATCTATATGGGCACCGATTCTATCGCATTTTATTATCAATGCTTATGGTGCAGTTATGACATTCTTCCTTATAGAAACCGACCTATCATATCTCGCGGCTACAACTACCCAGGTAGAGCTTAATTTGGGTGGTGCAGAAGTCATTATCACCGTTATTGTTATGGGTGTAATCACGCTTGTTTTCTTGGCGGCATTTATCGCCATATACATCCCCTTTAAGCGGCACAATATCAAGCGCAATGAGGCAGAAGGCATCGTCACCGATACAGCCGCTGCCGCTCGCGAGGCAGGTTTGCGCCCACCTAGGGCATTCACATGGGCAGCATGGGTTTCTGTTGTCTTTTTCGTAATGATAATGAGCTTGATTTATATTATATTCCCTCTTATGGAGACCATGTTATGAAGTTCATAGTACAAGGAGATTTGCCGCATCATGACATACAGACTATGGCACAGGTATTTTTTCATCGTATAGGCTTTGACTTGATATCCGAGCCGCCAAAAGATGGGCTTTGTTTGCATATGCAGCGCAAGGGTCGTGCCATAAAAGCAATCTTATACGAAAACAACATTGCTATCGATAAATTTAATGCCCAGATTGATTTTGATGACGATAGTAGTGTTTGTCGCGCCACCAAATTAGCTGTATACGCTATTTTGACAGCATATACCAAGCATCGCCCACCATGGGGCTTGCTAACAGGCATACGTCCCACAAAAATCGCCGCAAGCCTTTTGGCAGAAGGTTTTTCAGATAAGCAAATACAGCATAAACTTAAAACTCATCATTTGGTAGACCACAGCCGCGCCGCACTTTGTACACAGATTGCGCAAATGCAAAAATACATCTTGGACGATAGTGTATCGCCAAAGGATGCTGTCAGCATCTATATTTCAATACCTTTTTGCCCCTCCATATGCCATTATTGTTCATTTTCTGGATATCCTGCGGACAAGTACACAAAGCATATGTATGGTTATATAACAGCTTTGATAAAGGAAATTGAGTATCTTGGACAGCTATGTCGTGACAAGTATATAGAAAATATTTACATTGGCGGTGGCACACCTACAGCTCTTGATGATGTGAACTTTGTTCGCCTTTTGACCACTGTATCAAAGCATTTAATGGCGGATAAAGCCTTTGAATATACCATAGAGGCAGGGCGACCAGATACAATAACCAATGAAAAGTTAGCACTTATGCGCCGTTATGGTGCATCGCGCATTTCCATAAACCCCCAAACGCTTAATGATGCCACCTTGACCAAAATAGGTCGTCAGCATACGTCAGCTCAGTTTATAAGAGCGTACAAGATGGCACAGGATTCAGGCTTTGACAATATTAATATAGATTTAATATTAGGGCTGCCTGATGAGACTTTGGACGATGTTTACCGTACCTTGGACGGCATAGTAGAACTCAACCCTAAGTCATGCACCATACATACATTATCCGTTAAGCGTGCATCCAAAATGCATCAAGATAAAGAAATACATAGTATCTCGCAGATGAGCGATATGCTCTTGGCAAGCCGCGCCTATATGGATTCTCTTAGCTTAGAGCCATACTATATGTACAGACAAAAAAATTCCTTGGGCAATTATGAAAATGTGGGTTATGCTTCGTTAGGTTATGCTTGCCATTATAATATCCAAATAATGGAAGAAAAGCAAACCATATATGCGGCTGGTGCAGGTGCTATTACAAAACTGGTAGATATTGAATCAGGGCGTATAGAGCGTGTGTTTAATCTGCGCAACCCTGTAGAATATATAGAAAAAGTGGATGAAATGATAGAGCGAAAGAAAAGGCAAGTTTAAGGAGATTTCAGATGCTAGATTTTTACAAAAAATGGGACAACGTAACCTTTGCTACCTTGGCTTTAGGCATAATGCTTTCAATATTATTCCTGGGCTACAATGTAGGTATGTCCGACCAGAGCGATTTTGGGCGTGTGATGGATGCTTCATCGCTCACCCATTATGTACACGACCGCGCATTTATTTTCATAGACCGCTACACAATTATTCTCGAGCCTAACTCTTTGCTATCCAATGCTTGGCGCATTATGTTTTCAGAAGAGGGTATAGAAAATTACCCATCGATTCATCTTCTATTTGTGCGACTATCTGTTGTAGCAAATCTCTTTATCAACCGTATTATTGGTGCGCCGTTAGATGTTTATCGCATAGGCATACTAGGAGGCATGACGGCGGTTATGTATGCCGCCCTGCTATACTGGCTATTTCGCCAAATTCGCCTACAAAACCCTATTTTAGACATTATAGCAAAGCTCGTCATCATTTTTATCGCTGTAGATGTTGGTTATATTGCCTATTTCAACTCATTTTTCAGCGAAAGCATACAAATCCTTGCTTTTATGATGCTTGTAGTATCTGGTATACGCATTTTCCGTGGGCATACGCATCCCCTTGATTTTGTATGGCTTGTTTTAGCATCCTTAATCTTTGGCTGGAGCAAATTTGTTAATATACCTATCGCATTTATAATGATAGCTGTTTTTGCCGTTATCGTGATTTTCTCCGCCGATGTTGGATATAGGTTGCGGCGCGGCATTATTATTGGCGTTATCGCTCTTGCTGGGCTTGTTCCACTTATGCTTGTGTACAATGCCATTCCAGACTGGATGGATATAGACACCAATTACAACTCTGTATTTTTTGGCATTGTGAAAGATGTGGATGATGCAACAGCACGTAGACATTTACAATCGTTAGGTCTTTCACCAGATATGGCGCAATTTGCATCCACAAACCGCTATGTAGCAGGTGCTGCACCACTTTTCCGCGAGCTAGGCTTCGAGGAAGAATTTGAGAATATATCCAAAATGGATTTGCTGTTGTTTTATCTTCGTCACCCTGCCCTGCTATGGGCTAATATCGAGATGTCAATAGCGCACAGCGGCATGATACGCCCATGGTACATCGCAAATTACGGTCATCAAGCCGAGCGACTTACGCCTTCTGATAATTTTTCTGGCTGGTCTTGGTTACGTGTACGCATGGCTTTCGACACCATGTGGGGCAGTATCATCCTTTGGCTTGCCTTTGCGGCGGCGTTTTTAACCAAGGCAATAGCTTATTTAAGTCACAATGGCAGACGAATGGCTATCGCTCTACTTTTGGCTATATTAGGAAGTGCCGCATATAGCGTAGTTGTGCAAATGATAGCCAATGGCGAGGCAGATTTGGCAAAGCATATGTTCGTTTATATTCAGTTTGCCGATTTTGCTTTTGTTGCACTAATAGTTGGATTATTGTACCATATCGACGAAAATCCTAAGACTTTAAGGCTGGCGGAGCTTAAAGCATTGCACAATATACCGCGATTTGCTGTGCCTATTATTTGCATTATTGCACTCACAGTGCCATTATTGGTATCTTCCATCAGAGCCATATTGCCAATCACCATAACTCCTATAGATACAGCTAGACAAGGTGATATCGTGACCTTTGGCGAATTTGGCAGCCAAGACTTGCAGTGGCTAGTAATTGACGAAACCGCCGATGCATTAACATTATTCGCCATACAAGATGTAGCGCAGCTACCTTTTGATAGTGGCAATAGCAGTTTTTGGGTAGAATCCGATATCCGCGAATGGCTAAACAATGACTTTTTGAATGAAGTTTTCAATGATACTTACAGAATTGTGAATGCTGAGCGAGACCTTCTGCTCTCCATTAGAACACAAGAGCTTGCCACATCAGGCGACCGCGATTTCTATGCCTTCCACATACCGCGCTATGCTTTTCGTGGGGCTGACAGGGCATACAGCATGGTGGTAGCAGACTATGTGCGCTTGCCTGGTGCTGACACAATGCAGACATTGTATGACATGGGTTCTAGCCATTATATTCGCGGCGGTTATTGGCTTGAAATCCCGCGCTTTTTGGATGGCGAGATGCCGCGGTATGTTACGCGTGATGGGCATATCATCATGCGAGATGCAATGAACTCAGCAGGCATACGACCAGTAATCATAATTACACGATAGAGGTGAATAAATGTTGCACAAAATAATAGTTGCGGCTGTGGCTCTCGTCGCCAGAATAATAACGGCTTTGCTTTCCAACAACCGACTTGACATAGCGGAGTATCATCGTTGGGCAATGTCTTTGCAAGATGGACTAACCTCGGCGTACAATCATATGCCCTACCTAGACTATCCCCCGCTCTATATCCCTGTGCTGTATATAAAGGGAGCTATCATTAACGCGCTTTCGCTATCAGAATTACAAGCCTTTATTGTATTAAAATCCGCCACAATCTTAGTAGATGTGGCGGCTTGTGTGTTGCTATATGTAATAATTTCTAAACGAGCAAGCATAAAGACGGCACTAATAGCATCTTTGGCATATGCCCTAAGCCCTGCCATATTAATGAACACAGCTTGGTGGGGGCAGACAGATGGACAAATTATGTTTTTTGCTATACTCCTATGTTGTCTAATCGAGCAAAAACGTTGGAAAACAGCCGCCGCAATATGCGCTTTGGCAGCTCTAACAAAAATGCAAGGCGCGTTTTTGCTACCCATCTTGGGGTTGGAGCTCTTACGTACACGTAGCATCAAGAATATCGCCCTTTCTGCCGCAACTTTTATCACCATCTTCATTATGGGTCTTTTACCTTATGCCCGTCACACAGGGGGACTTTTCGGCATTTTTAGTCGCATATATCTTGAAAGCGCAGGGAAATATCCTGTTGCAAGCAACCGTGCGTTTAACTTTATGGCTCTTATAGGCGGCTCTATAACGCCAGATTATTACACGCCCATAGGTTCGCTAACATTTTTTACCATAGGCATTACCATTACAGCTATCGCCACTATGGCTTTTGCCATATATTACTTTACACGCAAAAACCCCGATGTATGGCTGGGTCTAGCAATGATAATCTACACAATCTTTATGTTTATGCCGCGCATGCATGAGCGTTATATGATTTATATCATTCCATTGCTTACCATACCCGCCTTTTGCACATATGCGGGCAAGCTGTGTCATGTGCTAAAAGGCTTGCTGACCATCGCAACCGTTATCATCTTCATAAACCACGCAATTCTTATGTGGGGTATGCTCAACCAGCCAACCCGCAGCTATTGGATTGAGCCTTTTGAGCAATTTGTCGTTGTAATGTCTGCTGTTAATTTTGTGCTGTATATTGTGACATGTGTGATATATGTTAAGGCACAAAAGCGGCACGAAGCCGCGCCGCTAAAATCCAGCTTCAAGCATTAATGGCAATCAGCCAAACAAAATGGTTGCTCGTGCAAGGACAGCTCGCCTACCCAATGTGTAATCCAAGGCTCCCTGCCCATGTTCTCCCATTCCACGCGATATTCGCCATCATCAAGGCTAAAAAGACCAAGGTTGTAAAAAGCCTCTATCCATTCAGCATTCTCATAGGCGAACACATAGACCAAGCTGACCTCCCCGCTCCCAGCGCCGCTAATTGCGTACATAATCCAAGCCGTTACACCGTCTGGCATTTGTAATTGTAATCTTTCGTACATATCATGCTCAAATTGTTCTTTTTCAGCATTCCAACCTATATTAACACCAAGGTAAATCCGCTGTTCCGATTCATCCTCCATTTTAACGGCAACTATATTATATGCCGAACCAACTGCCGCCGTGGTTGACCTCCAGCACGAAGCTTGCTCTTTTAATGATTCCATCTCTTGAGCCGTAAGAATTTCGCCTGTACTCAGCAGTTCGCTGTAATCAATAAAAACATATGTCTCATCAGCAATGGCATCAGGCCTAAACTTAACGCTTATTTGGGGCAATTCTACTATGCGCAAAAAATGCTCCCTCTCAAAAGAATCCCTTTGTGTACAGGCAGTGACAGATATAAGGATTATAAAAATTATAAAAATGTTCGTCTTCTTCATGCTAATATTGTAGCATAATTCTAGCAAAAACACAACTTCATCCCCGCAAAATATTAAAAGTCTGCATCAAATCCAATCGTCCATAGCCCCATTGGTCATTAGGATATGCCACATTTGCATCACGCTGACAACCCTGCACCAAAAACGACCTTATTCGCAGATTATTAAGCATTGGGTAGTTACCATCTACAACACCCCACTGCAGCATTAGGGCAGCAGCTCCTGTTGTTATTGCTGCCGCGACAGACGTTCCCGACATCTCCCCATAGCCAGCAGGATATATCCCCAGCACATTCACACCAGGTGCTGTTAGCTCTGGTGATATCGACGGAAAGCGTGTCGGTCCCCATGATGATGCAGGGTATAGCGAGTTGTTCTTGGGGTCATACGCACCACAGGTAATAACTCCAAGGGCTGTTCCTGGCTGAACAATGGTATAGTTAGGCGAAGGCGTAATAAATTCCACATCATTGCTTATAAAGCCTGTCAGCGGCATCCAAATATGAAATTTACCGTGCAGCACTATGGTGGCATGTACATTAACCGTCCATATACCTGGTGTCGGTTCTTCTATTATAAGCTCTATTAGGTCGCTGCCACTACCTCCTGTGGGGAAAAAGTAGTTTATATTTACCGTAGACTTCTCCAGAACCAATTTTTGAGTAAAAAACTCCTCACGAAACGCTATTTTTCTCAAGACCACCTCGCCCGTCGGGGACTTTACAGAGATGTACATTGTGTCTTGCGGCTTGCTCCAGATATATGCCGTGGCTGTAGGAACATTTTCACCCACGCGTATCTCTATAGGCACTGTATCTCCTGCTTTTTCCAGACTGCCTTGCGTATGACGTTTTGTATTAGCTTCATTGCCCGCCGCTACACATATAGCAATTCCAGATTTTCTTCCTAAGCTAGACAGATACTCCTCCATAAAAGTTACCCCATCATGACTACCGAAAGTAGTCCCTATAGACATGCATATCGCTAAAGGTCGCTGTAGTTGCGCCGCTTTTTTTGCTAGAAACTGTATTGCTAGCATGATATCTGATGAAGAGTACGCATTTTCCTGTTCTTCAGGCACATGATACCGTCTTAGGTAAAACTCATTTGCTTTGCGCAATTTGACCATAATTATCTCAGAATCTGGTGCAGCACCAAGATAATCGCCTTCTTCACGCGATGCAGCAATAGAAGCCAGAAATGTGCCATGCCCCACGGTATCTCGATGCGGCAGCGCATCCAGCGAACTTTCGTTTTTTAATGCTTCATTAATCTCTCCTTGGTTATACACCCTACCAATATATACCTCGCTACCAGATATATTTTGTGCTGTTTGATCCCATATGGCGGCTATTTTGCTCGTACCATCTTCGTAGCGAAAGGCTTTGTTCGTGTAATCTATCCCCGTGTCTACAAAGCCAACCAAAACCCCGCGACCCTTCAAGTCAAGATATGGTCTTTGCTGTACTTGTAGTATACCTGAAGATATAAGGGCAGCTCTGCCAAGAAGTCCATACATGCGCGAAAAAATGCGTATGGAGCTAAGGTGCAGGCTTCTTACCAGAGCATCCAATCTATCCTCTGGCAGATAAACCACGAGCCAAGAGCCATCTATTTCTTCACCGATTTTTATATACGGTCTCTCAGCGGCATAATCCAAAAATTCTTTGTTGTTTACCATCAAAATATCTACAATACCAGGCATCACAGCATATTCCGCCAACGAAATCGTATCATAGTCCAAAATATTTCCTCTCGCCATGGCATCCATGCTATCAATCCCGAAATCTCGCAAATATTCCAAGGTACTATTTAGACATAATGTACCATATCCCCATAACTCATTGGGATACACCCTATTTGAGCTTCGCCCTGCACCCAAATGCAAATAAGCCTTTAGCCGCTGACCATGCAGGTCTTTGTCATTGCCTTGCACTATACCCCATTGCATCAACAAAGCCGCCGCACCAGTTACAAAAGGTGCAGAGATGCTGGTACCGCTATAGCTATCGTACCCTCCACCCGCACTGGTTGCTAATACATTTACGCCAGGCGCAACAAGGTCTGGCTTTGCCTCCATGCTATCTGCAAAGCCACGCCCACTAAATTCTGCATAACTATCTCGTGTGGCATCATATGCGCCTACGGCAATAACATTTTGTGCCGTGGCAGGCATGGTTACTGTAGCATCGGCATTTGGGCGCAAAAATGCCGTATCACGCCCCACTTCTTCTGCTGTAGGTAGCCAGATATTGTAATCCCCTATAACACTGTGTATAGATGTTATGATAATTCGCCAGTGACCTTGCATTATAGGCGCATTAGCCGAAGATGAAATTTCAATATAAATCATCTGGTCTGGATTATGGCTAGTCGGCTGACCCATATTTATGCTTATTTTCGCGCCGTCTATTGTCACAACGCGCTCATGGTCTGCATTACGCACTGCACCTGTGGTCTTGCCTAATGGGTTTACAATTTCTATCAAAAACTCATCCGCAAAGTCTTTCCACATCACTATATAGAGCTTATATAGCCCGCCACCAACAACAAATTCCGCCACCTCGCTTTGCCCTGTAGTTAGCCTACCAGAGAAATGATGCCCAGCACTACCTTCATTTCCCGATGCTACAACTATGGACATTTTGGGCGTTGTGGCTATTTCATCCACATATTGTTCAAAAAGCGAGTTGCCATCATGCGCCCCTTCGTTAGTTCCATAGCTTATATTCACAGCAAATGGCTTGTTTTCAGCCTTTGCCATATCTGCCACAAATTTTAGCGCACGCATAAGGTCTGTAGTTCTGCCGCCCTGCACTAGCTTTACCGCCAAAATATCCGCCTTTGGTGCAACGCCCACCTCAAGACCCCCAGATGCCGCCCCATTACCAGCAGCCACCCCCGCTACAGCAGTGCCATGACCTATAGTATCGATTTGCGGAATCACACTAAGGGGGTCTGGCGATTGCAGGGCATGGTTTATTTCGTCCGCTGTGTACAGATGCCCACTAGCAAAGCCTTTTGGAGGCGTACCCTTCGCTGTCATATCCCAAAGATGCGTTATGCGCGTAGTGCCGTCTGCGTGGCGAAAATCTGGGTGGGTATAATCTATACCGCTATCTATAATAGCAACGGTTGTCCCTTCGCCAGTAAGCCTAAAATTACGAACCACTTGTGTGATACAAGCATGATAAAGCGATTCCGCCATGCGATGCAACAGCACCTTTGGTCTTTCTATGTATTCTATCTCCGAAAAATCCGCTAGCCTCGGAATATCATCTGGGTCTATCGTCAAGATAGCAAAGTGGTCGCTTAGCAATTCTAGTTTCGCGCCTAGGCTATTAGCTATATCCAATACATCGCCCCTATACCTTACAATAATTTCCACCATAAATACTCACCTCATCATAATTATATGTTTACAGCCCGCCCATATTGTGGTATCATTACTAATATAAGGATGTGTTTACCATCTAGCTATCGTCGTTTCCAGAACGGTTCGCATTTTTTCACCCTAATGGTAAATAGGTTCTAAGAGGGGAAATATATGGAATACTGCTTGTGCATAAAACCAAATGATAAAAATCTTCTGCATATTGTGAAACAAAGTGACCTAAGGAGTGTTCATTATGCAGCGTATAGCGTTATAGCAACCGCATCTGACGAGCCTGAGGCTTTTTCTATTGTTGCTGAATTGGTGCAGGATTTTTGTGATGCCCATGGCACAGATTTTTCTTTTTTTCATAATTGGGCTAAGGAGGTTCGCACATGAAATCAATACCAAAGCCTATATTCGTAGCTATTGGCATTATTGGTGGTCTCTGCCTTATCACACTGTTACTTTATTTTGCCGTTATCGTACCTTCTTTTGGTATGTGGTTTTATAGTTGGCAGTATAATGTCAATGACACCTACAATGTAGTAAATATGACACATGATGACCTGCATGAGGTTACACGCCATATGATACGCTATATGCAGGGGCATCTTGACCGCGACTATGGACTGCAAATTATAACAACAGTTGGTGGTCAGCCACGCTATTTTTTTAGCGATATAGAGATACGTCATATGGTTGATGTTTATGACCTTTTTGCTATAGGTTTTATTATCCGCAATGTGGCGACTATTGCGCTTTTGCTTTGTACGGCATTTTTTGCCATCTTCGGGCGCGATAGGTTGCATCAGTTGTTTGTTGGTTTACAGATTGCATCTGTAGCTGTTTTTGCTACATTGGCAACAACGGCACTCCTTATTGCTATAAATTGGCACAGAGCCTTTGTTATCTTTCACGAAATTTTCTTTGATAATGACTATTGGATACTGGATAGGCGCGTAGATTTGCTGATAAATATTGTGCCATACGACTTTTTCATCACACTTTCTACGGTTATTGGTGGCTTTTTTGCCGCTGGGCTTGCAATAATTTTTGGCGCATCTGCTTTGCTAAAAAGGAGGGTTAGCGATTAGTATTGTTTTGTCAATAATCCTAACAACCCTTGCCGTTATAGGCATTGTAATAGCCGCAATTATCGGGCTATTGCTTGTTTTGTTTGCCATTGCCCTTTTATGCAAATTTACATATAAGGTAAAGATAGTGAAGGCAAGTAAAGATGCGCAGTGGGAATATGATATACGCATACGATGGCTCTTCGGCTTAATCAAAAGAGCGGCAAAAAGCAGCGATATTGCCGTAGAGGCGGCTCTTAGCCGCCCACTCCCCGAGCAACCGAAGCCCGCAGCGAAACCCGAAAAATCAAACAAGCGTAAAAAACCAGAAAAATCTAAGAAACTAGAAAAGCCAGAAAAACCAAATAGGTTAGACACCCTCAAAACACTAGACTTTAACACCGCATTCCGCATTACGGGTTACACATTTTCACTAGCCAAAAAAATCTTCACCACTTTTGTGCCAAAACGCGCCGTTGTACGTGGGCGATACGGCACAGAAAACCCCGCAACAACAGGCAAAGTGTTAGCGGCGGTATATGCCGCATCGGCAGCATTATCTATAGAAACACATATAGAAGGCGATTTTGAAAACGAAGCATTAGAGTTAGACATACGTATGCTTGGATATTTTCGGCTATGGGCGGTTTTCTGGCCTGTGGTTAGATATATAATAAGACCAGAGATATGGAGATTAATTTTCCCTAAAAAGGTCAAGAAAACCAAAGAAACGAAAATGAAGAATAAAATGGAGGTTGACGAAAATGGCAACGGAATTTAGCAGCAATATTGCAAATATGTTTGAGAAGCTGGATGGTTTTGTATCCACAAAAACTGTTGTGGGTGAGCCTATCACGGCTGGCGGCGTTACAATTATACCCCTTGTTGATGTTAATTTTGGCATGGGTGGCGGCAGTGCTGGCGCAAGCGATGGCGATGACAAAGCTAAAAAAGGCATGAAAAGCGGCGGTGGCATGGGCGCAAATATCAAGCCTTCTGCTGTTTTGGTGATATCGGATGGCAATGTTCAGCTTGTAAACATCAAGCATCAAGACAGTGTAAACAAACTGATAGACCTCATACCGTCCATCGCATCAAAATTTGACCTAAGTTCTATGTTCAACAAAAAAAATAAAGATTACACCGAACCAACCGAGGGAGGGGAACAGCAATGAATTTTGAAATCTTAACTGATTCGTCATGCAATTTGCCAGAGGCAACCATTGAAGAGCTTGGTTTGCATATTGTTTCGCTATCTTATATCATGGGCGACGAGGAGGAGAAGCGTAGCTATGTGAAGGGTGAAACCTTTGACCTTAAAGGCTTTTACGATGCACTAAAAGCAAAAATACCAGCAAAAACAAGCCAAGTAACACCAGAGCAGGCGCGCGAGGTTGTGCGCCCTATCCTAGAATCTGGCAAGGACCTATTGTATGTTGGCTTTTCATCTGGGCTTTCTGGCACATATAACGCCGTACGCCTTGCTTTAGAAGAGTTTAAAGAAGAATTTGGTGACCGCAAAATTTACTTCGCAGATACCCTTGCGGCATCTGCTGGTCAAGCGCATATGGTGCTAGAGGCTTGCAAAATGCGTGACGAAGGCAAGTCCATCGAAGATACGCGCGCTTGGCTGGAAGAAAACAAAATGAAGCTTTGCCATTTCTTTACAGTGGATGACCTGTGGCATTTACAGCGTGGCGGTCGCCTCTCTGCGGGCAAGGCATTGGTAGGTACGCTTCTTAGCGTAAAACCCATCCTAATCGTTAATAACGAAGGCAAGCTTGTGCCGATAGGTAAAGCAAAAGGTCGCAAAAAATCCCTTGACTTTTTGCTAGAAAAAATGAGCGAAAAAATAGACCTTGCCGCAAGCAATAAGGTCTATATCATACATTCTGATGCGCTCGGCGATGCCGAATATCTTTCAGAGCAAGTTAAGGCAAAATACAAGAATTTTGAAACACATATCGTGTATCTTGAGCCTGTTATAGGTACACATACAGGTCCTGGCGTTTGCGCGCTGGTGTTTATGGGCGATACAAGAGAATAGATTTGGATTAAAAATGCCTCCGATGATGGAGGCATTTTTGTTGTCATTAATTTGATATGGATTAATCTGGTCTTGGAGCGGTAACGCCTATCAAATGCCAGTTTTGGCTAGTGCCAAAAGGTGTCGTTTCATCACTTATTATAGTAGTGTAACCTACAACCCTGTTGTTTACAGCAATTAGGTTAATGCGCCAATTGTTAAAGATGGCTGGCGAATAGTAATTGAAAAGGCGTTGAATTTCCGCAAGTTGCTGATGACGGAAATCATCATTCCACATTTGCATAGATTCCATATTATCAAATACTTGCTGTAAAGCAGGACTTGTAAAGCGGGAGAAATTTAATTGAGTATGCGCACCCCACATACCAACTGGATTTGGGTTGTTACCATAAACCCAGTTGCCAAACATAAGGTCAACCACGCCGCCATCCCAATCTTCACGCATATCATCCATAAACCATGTAAACTCCTGCATCTGACCATAATGCAATTCAACACGTATACCCACATCAGCCCAATTTTGAATCATCATCAGGGCAGTAATTTCGTTATTTGTGGCTTCGTGTATACCAAAGATAAGGGTCATTGTCTCGCCATTTTGGTTCATCCTAAAGCCTTCATCGTCGCGAATAGTAAAGCCCGCCTCATCTAAAAGCTGATTAGCTCTGTATGGGTCAAACGTAAAGCCTTGCAACGTAGTGTCAAGATATCTGCCATGTATCGGCGTTATTATGGATGTTGCAGGGAAACGTAAGCCATCCCATAAGCTTGCTATAGCCGCTTGGTCAACTGCGTAAGCCATAGCTTGCCGCAAGCGAATATCGGCAGTTGGGCGAAATGGGTCAACAACGACTGTCTGGCTACCCCAATCCCAATGCCCCAATCTAAAGGCTACATAGCTATAAATGCCCGACAGCTGCGAGAGGAGTTGAAAGTTGGTTGCATCACGGTAATCTGTTCCATCATGATGATATGGAAACTGCAAAACGGAAAATTCCGCTATATCAAACTCCCCAAAAACCATAAGTTCTGGAATTAAATCAGGATGAACGATTTCTACTATGATATTATCAAGCAATGGGCGACCTAGAAAGAAATTATCGAAGGCTTCAAGAAATACAGCTTCGCCAGGCACAATATCCGTAACGCGGAATGGCCCCCAACCTATAGGATTAGCCAAAACAGGGTATGACCACGGCATATCATCTACAGAAATGCCATCAAAGGCATGTCTCGGAGCAGGGATAGACCATATACCAAAATTTGCATGTGATGATGGCATCTCATCAAAGTAGATGCGCAATTCTCTGTTATCATTAGAAAGAACCAAGCCTCTTATGCTGTCTCTCAAGCCATTATGATAATCCATAATGCCGCGTATAGATTGCATAGGCGAGGTAAAGCGAACGCCCCAATAGTCTGGATGGGCTATAATTTCATAGGCAAAAACAAGGTCATCTAGCGTAAGCGGCACACCATCATGCCACAGAACATCTTCATTAAGAGTAATATGCATATACATTTGCTCAATATTTACGGTATATGTGGCTATGCCTGTTTCACCGAAGGCTCTTCCATCATTGGAGGAGAAGATGCTCCAAGCAAGCCCTGCGGGTTCGGTTACACGAGAATCCAAATTGCCTATGCTAAAAACGCCGCCAGCACCAAAAGACCCGTCAAAAGGCATTGAAGACGAAATGCCCACTCGCAAAAGATTTCCTTCATCTCCACGTTGTAGCGGAGCATTATTATTCACAACCGTTTGCGGAAAACGCTCCAATACATCATGCATGGCTTGCAAGGGATTGGCGGCTTGAACAGTTGCCCCTCCCCCGCTCGTTAGCAAAACCGTATTTGTTGCGCCATCAAAATCCACGTTAAGCCCTGCTATATCCGCTATAGTGCGTACAGGTAGAAATGTTCTGCCGTCGATGATAAATGGTCGCATGTCTTCTTCAAAATGTTGTGTTTGCCCATTAAAGCTAACATTTACACCAAAAGTGAGTTGGCGTGCGGCTGTGCCAGCTTGCGGCGCATTACCAGCGGATGTACGCGGAGTGCCGCCGCTTGTAAGCAAAACCGTATTCGTTGCGCCGTCAAAATCTACATCAAGCCCCGCTATGTCCGCTATAGCACGTACGGGCAGAAATGTTCTGCCATCAATAATGAATGGGCGCATGTCTTCTTCAAAATGCTGAATTTCGCCATTATAGCTAACGGCTACGCCAAAGGTAAGTTGATGCGTTTCTGGGTTTGCCATGACGACCATAGCAGAAAGAGCAGCCATAGCTATTACGCACAGCAAAAAACCCTTTAACCTTGTTATGTTTCGCATTGTATACCTCCTTTTAATATGGTCTCGGTGATGTAACACCTATTAGATGCCAATTTTGACTAGCACCAAAAGGTGTGGTTTCGTCGCTTATTATGGTTGTATAGCCTGTAACCCTGTTGTTTACAGCCACCAAAGAAATTGCTCTCCAGTGGTTAATAATAGCTGGCGAATACTCATGAAATAGGCGTTGCAGCTCTATATATTGTTCCATACGGAAGTCGTCGTTCCATGCTTGCATGGATGACAGATTTTCAAATACACGCTCTAGCTCGGCATTAGTAAAGCGCGAAAAATTGGATGAAGTATGCGCACCCCATATGCCCGCAGGGTTTGGATTAAAGCCAGGTATCCAATGCCCAAACATAAGGTCAACTACGCCTCCATCGGCATCCCAGCGCATATCATCTATGAAAGATGAAAACTCGTGCAAACGTCCTTGGTGTAGTTCAACGCGAATGCCAATATTCGACCATTGCTGAATCATAGCCATTGCCGTAAAATGATTGCCACCTGCCTCATGTATACCAAGGATAAGGGTCATTGGCTCGCCATTTTGGTTTAGCCTATAACCTTGACTGTCGCGCATGTCAAAACCCGCCTCATCCAAAAGCTCATTGGCTCTGTCTAGGTTAAAAGGAAAGCCTTGCAGGCTTGTATCCAGATATTGGCTGTGTATTGGTGGTATGATAGATGTCGCAAGAGATGGCAGACCACTCCAAACAGTATCTATGATAAGCTGTTGGTCGATGGCATATGCCATAGCCTGTCGCAATCTGTGGTCGGCTGTTGGGCGGGTTTCATCAACCACAACAACATTGTTTTCAGTATCCCAATGTCCCAATCTAAAGGCTGTGTAGCTGTAAGTGCCAGTTAAAATAGAGAGCAATTGGAAATTATCTCTATTTTGATGGTCCAAGTACCACCCAATCGGAAATTCGGCTATATCAAAATATCCTAAGGTCAACAAGTCCGCCATAAGGTCAGGTTGCACAACTTCTTTGGTTACGCGGTCAATGAGCGGGCGACCAAAGAAAAAATCCTCAAAAGCTTCAAGACGAACAAATTCTGGCGTGATAGCAACAACGCGGAATGGTCCCCAACCAATTGGATTAACCCTAACAGGGTCAGACCATAGCATATCCGCTACAGCAATGCCATCGAAGGCATGTCTTGGGGTTGGAGTAGACCATATGCCAAAATGCAAGTGAGATGGTGGCATTTCGTCAAAGTAAATGCGCAGTTCTCTACTATCATCAGAAAGCACCATGCCGCTTATGTAGTCCGCCCTGCCTTCGTGATAGTCCATAATACCGCGTACGGATTGAATTGCAGACGTGAAGCGCATTCCAACATAATCTGGATGGGCTATAATTTCATATGCAAACACAAGGTCGTCAAGTGTTAGCGGCGCGCCATCATGCCATAGCACATCATGATTGAGGGTGATATGCATATACATTTGCTCAATATTTACGGTATATGTAGCTATGCCAGTTTCGCCGAAGGCTCTATTGCTATTGGCAGAAAAAATACTCCAATTTAGCCCTGCAAGTTCACCCAAAGCAGAATCTAGCGCAGTTGTGTTAAAAACAGCACCGCCAAGAAACCCGCTCATTGTCCCCGATACATCAAAATGTCCTATGCGCAGAAAATTGCCAGCATCACCAGATTGCAACGGTGGGTTTTCATTTACCACAGTTTGCGGGAAACGTTCTACCGCATCCCATATGGGTTGCAAAGGGTGAGGGGTGGCGTTTTGGGTGGCCATGATAGCTCCCTCGTTCGTTAGCAATACCGTATTTGTCACGCCATCAAAGCCCACATCAAGCCCTGCTATGTCCGCTATAGCGCGTACTGGCAAAAATGTTCTGCCATCTATGATAAATGGGCGCATATCTTCTGTAAATTCTTGAATCTCGTCATTAAAGCTGACCGCCACGCCGAATGTAAGTTCACGTGTGATTGTGGTAGCTACATTGGGTTGTGGAGAGGTGCTAGCGATGTACTCTCTGCCACTTGATAGCAGAACCGTATTGGTTTCACCGTCAAAGTCCACATAAAACCCAGTGATATCCGCTATAGCACGTACGGGCAGAAATGTTCTGCCATCAATGATGAATGGGCGCATGTCTTCTTCAAAATGCTGAATTTGACCATTGTAACTAACAGACACGCCGAATGTAAGCTCGTGCGTAACTGGGTTTGCCATGACCGCATTTGTAGACATGACCGCCATAACAATTATGCATAGGATAAAACCCATGAAACTCCTATCAAATTCCTTTTTCCTTCTCATCTTTTTATCCTCCTAGGGATGTATTTGATTCTAAAAACTTGTTTACCATTAATCTGAACCGATTTTTGAGTGTCTTTTTTGATATTTGTAGTGCGCTCTTTGCGCTACAGATATCAAAAAAGTTATAAGCGGTAGTGATTTTTCAGTGATTTCTGAAAAAATCATGAGAGCGTTAAGCAAAAAAAATCGTGTGAAGATAGATAGTAAACAGTTTCTCAGGACATTATAACATAAATGTTGCTACGATGCAATTCGTTGTATCTTTTTCTTGCTTATCATAAGCATGGATAGGACAACAATGAACAAAATTGTTGTCGTGGTGGTTGCATGGTTGCTTGCGTGTGTTGACCAAAGAGGATATATGCCGCAATATATGGCTAGAGCAATGCCTGCGGCTGTAATTGGCAATCCCATAAAATGCTTGCTAAAATCGTTCATATTATAGCGAGCCAGACGATATGCCGCCGCCATCATAAAAATTAGAGAGGATAGCACCACAAGCGCGGGATAATAGCTGGCAGACACATAATTTACCAGACATATAGGGGCTATGCCAAATGTGATAATGTCCGCGAAGGAATCTAACTGTTTGCCCAGATTGCTTGTAGCATTTAGTTTGCGTGCTAGAAAACCATCAAGAAAGTCCACCGCACCACCAAGGATTATTAGCGATATGGCTATGATGGATTTATGAGGGTGGTCTGTTTGCAGAAGTATCAAAACGGATGATAGCCCAAGCGACATATTTAGTAAGGTTAGCAGATTGGGTATATATTTTATCACTCTCGCGCCCTCCTTTTTGCAAGCAATTTGTAAATGGTAACAAAAATAAGGCTTGTCAGCATCACAAACCAAAATGTTAAGAAACGAAGGAAGATGGTGATAACGGCGGCATTGCTTACTGCCATACCTAAAGCCACCAAAAGCCCCGTCATTGTGGCTTCAAAGCCCCCTAGCCCACCAGGGAAGATGGGTAGCATAGCAACCATATATGCGGCAAATGCGATAGTCGCTATTTGTAGAATTTGCGCATCTGGATAAAATTGGATGACGAGCAGATACATTTTGGCGGGATAAAGCAACCAGATGAGTAGCGATAAGGGTAATAGCATAGACCAAGCCTTCTTGTTGTCGCGAATGCTCATAATCTGGTCTAATGCGGCTATAAAAAAGCCGCGCAATTTGCGTGACCACACGTGGCGTGGTTCTTTTCTTGATTGGATATATAATTTTATGCGATGCGGGACGAAAAAGATACTAACAAGAAGTACCAAAAAAGGCAATGCCAAAAGCCAGCCCGCTATAAGCAATAACGCGGCGCAAAGGGCAGATATGCTAAAGAGCTTTTGCACAGCCACCACGGCGGCGGCTTGCTCACCTTTGCAGCCTGTCTTGCGGCTTAATTGCACGGCTCTAGTTATCTCGCCACCTATCTTAACACCTGGTGTTATGGCATCCATGATAGCACCTTGGCAGTTTACATATAGCATATCGCGAAAAGACATTGATATATCGGATGTTTTTGCTATTTTATGCCATTGTGCATTAACCAGCAGTTGTGAGATGATTTGTATGGTAAACAGCGATAAAGCCAGCCATAGCGGGATTTGACTTATGCTGCAAAGCAGGCTCTCGCGGTCTATTTGCATTAGCGCGATAATGAGAAATGTTGCGATAACAGCAATTGGGATTAATCTTTTCATGCATCCTCAGCCTGCTTTACATATAGCGCGGTGCTGCCTATATTGCGGGATTTGTGCGTGGTATATGGGCAACAATCCAGCGCGGCATCGCATAGCTCACTATACATGCTATCCAACTGCTTTTTTGGGCGGCGCACCAAGAGCCTTGCGCCCTTAGCCATCCCATTTTGCACAACAGAAAACACCTGCTCCATGGGTGACACCTGCAAAGCTAGATGCACTACGGTGTATTGCGCGAAGCAAGCCTTGTCACATGTGCCGTCTTGGTGTATTACACGTATATTTTCTGCCAGCCCCATTTTATCTATCACGTCTTTTGCTTTCGGGATGCATGTTCTGTTATTATCAGCTACCGTAACCTTTGCGCCCGTTAGCTGATGGAATAATATGGCAGAAAAGGGGCAGATACCGCCGCCAATACAGAGGATGTGGTCTGTGGCGGTGATATTCGCCAGTACCGCTTCTTTTTGTATTACCTCGCGGTAGTATTCGCAGGCGACCTTATAAACAAGCCCGCCTTCTGCCGCTAGGTTCTCTATTTTGTATGTTAGGTCTGTGATTTTTTTAAGCATGATTGCTCCTGATGAACATTTTAGAATAAAATAAAATTTAGGATTGACATATTGGCAAAGGCGTGTAAAATCCAGACAGGCACAATAGAGCCGCCCGCCTTTTCTCGGTTATAAAGCCTGCCAGCCAGCCAAAGCCGCCCGTTATTAAGAAAACACCAATGCCAGATACCGCGCCATAGCCTAAGAAAATCCCCAGCATGTTATGTCCAATACCAAACACAACCGCCTGCGCAGTATTGCCTATAGCAAAGCCAAACTTAGCAATAAGCCGTTTGCCTAAAAAACCTCTGAAGCCAACTTCTTTCAAAAAACCTGTTAAAAAAATCGGATGAATAGCAAAAGTATATGTAAGAGCCCAAGCATTTGTGTAGTTTAACATATCGCTTGTATCAGGACTGGCAAAAAATTCAGGAAAAACAATACTATAAGCTGATGGCATAAGAAGAACGAAGATTGCACCAATTATAATCCACTTGGCAAGATTTCTCTCAGCACTTGAATTTATCACTTGTTTCAAGCCGACATATTCAAAGAAATTAACGCGACTCCCTGTTGTCGCAAACCACCATATAAGCGGAATGCCGAGGAGGATAAAAGTTCTGACAAAATAATTCATGCGATAGCCCTCATTCCCTACATAAACAACTGCCCCACCTGATTAATCAATCCACCAACAAAAATCGCCACCACAATAGTCGAAAGAGCTATAGTCACCGCTACTTTCGCCTTAAACTCCTTAGCCAATATCGCAAACACTGATAAGCAAGGCAAATACATTAGCGACACCGCGCCGCCAACAAAGGCTTGCAATGCATTAAGGTCAAGAGCCAAAAGCGGCGCAACAGACATTTCGCGGCGCACAATGCCAAGTATCAATGCCGTAACCGCCTCCGCTGGCAAGCCAAGCCAACCGCTGACAATCGGCTGTGCCGCATCTGCAATAATGCCAAGCACACCAGATTCTGCCAGAAGCGCGGCGAGCAAAATCGCTATCATCATTGGTCCTTGTGCATCCTTTAAGAAATGCTTCATGCGCGTTAGTAGCTTGCGCCCATAGGATTTTGGATTGGGCATAAGCATATTTGGTATCTCTAGCAAAAGCGGGTCTACCTTGCCTTTTACCATTTTGCCGACAATTATTGTTACAGTGGCAAAAAGCACAAGAGAGAAGGCTATCATGGCTGGCAGCATCCACCAAGCATAGCCCGCAAGCAAGCTCATTAACGCGCCTGTTTGGGAGATGCAAGGTATGGCAAATGCTATTGCCGCAGATATAACTATGCGTTCTTTGCGATTGGTCGCGGCTCGCGTGCCTATAATGGCTGGCACAGCGCAACCATAACCCATAAGCACATGTATGAGGCTTCCGCCCTGCGCACCCAGCTTGCGCATAATATTATCAAAAAGTACGCTCATGCGCGGCAAAAAGCCCGTATCTTCAAGAAATGTAAATGCCACATAGAACATTAATACATATGGGAAAATAAGAGCCAATATCCATTCAAAGCTGATTACAAATATGCCAAATTCGCCTATCAAAATATTTTGAAACACACCCTCTGGCACAAATGAGGTAAACAGATTGCGGAAAAACGGCACAATTACATTGTTTACGAGCGGCAATATTGCGCCCGCCCTAAGCCCACGCCCGCCAAATACGATAATGGCAATGGCTGCCGCCATCACAAATATAGCCATAGGTATCCCCGACTTTGGCTTCATCATAGCATCGCCTAGCTTATCCAAAAAGCTTGGATTTGCGTTTACATCCTTGGTACAAGCGCGGTTGCAAATCTCTCTTGCCGCCGCCCACGGGCAGCCTTCGCATTTATTGCAACTATATTCGCAACCCTCGGCTTGCTTTAGCACCACCTCAAGGGATTGAATTAGTTTATCCAGCCCTTGGCGTTTTGTTGCTATTGTCTCTATTACAGGTGCGCCAAGGTCAACCATTAGTTGCATCACATCTACCGAAACGCCCTTGCGCTCGGCTACGTCCATCATATTTAATGTGTAAATAATTGGTATATCATATGTGGTTAGCTCCATAGCTAGGCGTAGATTGCGCTCCAGATTGGAAGCATCCAGCACGCAAATAATAGCCGCCGCCCCGCTTTGCACAAACCGTGCGGCTACAGCCTCCGCTTCGGATGTGGGCGATAGCGAATATGTACCAGGCACATCTATTAGCGTATACTCCTTGCCGCCAAGGGTTATTTGCCCTTGCGTAAAACTAACCGTTGTGCCTGTGAAGTTGCCGCTAATGGCATGTACGCCCGTAAGCTCCGTAAAAAATATGCTTTTGCCTACATTTGGATTACCCATTAGCAAGATTTTGTTAGGATTATTTAGCACTTTTTCATCTGATTGATTGCCGTGATGATGGCTCATTTGCTTGAAACCTCCTTCACAGCTATTTGGGTTGCTATATCCTTGCCTATGGCTACCGCAAAGGCATTTTCTACGCGGCATAACACAGGGCCGCCAAAACCGTAGCGGCTTTGCACCACAACCTTTGTGCCATTACGCAAGCCAAGGTTTTCTAGCAGACTAATGCTTGGCACAAATGTTACCTGTAGCACCTTTTCTTTCTTTGCATCATATAGATTTATAGTTTTAAAGGACATTTTGTTCTCCTTTGTAGTTTTGTTATGTTTTCCTATCAATATTATCATGATTTGCGTTTCTCGTCAAGAACTTTTTTATGTCAAATGTATATTAAATTATGGTTAAGCGGATATTTAGTATTGATTATCTGCAATTAGTGTGGTATAGTAATATTATCTGAAAACAGTAACAGCAAATTCTTAAATGAACAATATGTGGCGGCAAGAAGGCCGCCGCCCGTAGGGCGCATTGCCAAAGGCAATGCGCTGAGCTTCAAGTTCATTTATGAATGCAGGTGTAGTTGATGCGAGCATCAACAGCTTGTTTGAAGTTATATTACTACATAATGTTGAGCAATAGATGTGGAGGTATGTTAAATGGATAACGAGATACTTAATTTGGAGCAGGCAATGGAACTATTTGGCGTTAGCGAGCGCACCATGATAAAACTTTTGCGTGAAGAAAATGTGCCAGCACGCAAAATAGGGCGCGAATGGCGGTTTTCAAAAACCGCCCTTTTGCGCTGGCTGGGCGAAGGAAATTCGGCTAGTTATAACACTCATGCGGACGAAGCAGAACCGCGTGATATCACAAAAACCAATAAAACGGGCTGTTTGCCATGCTGTCCCGAATTGCGGAGGGTAAGATAAATGAATATTGACGTGAAAAGCGAAGCAATAAAGCTATTTAACGAGACATGGGATTTGATAGATTTGGCTGAGCAAAGTGACGAACAAAAAGCATTGATGCTACATAAGGCGCATACAGACCGCTATTTATGGGGCTTGGTGGGCGAACCTATGAATTTTGCTCGGTGCGAATGGCAGATATCGCGTTGCTACGCGCTCCTTGGCATGGGCGATGCCGCGCTTTTGCATGGCGAATTATCGCTTGCGCTTGCGCTAGAAAATGGGCTTGGTGCGCTTGATTTGGCTTTTGGACATGAGGCTGTGGCTAGGGCTTGTGCTTTGCTTGGGCAAAATGAGAAGGTGGCGGAGCATAAGGAAAAAGGGCTTGCGGCGGCGGCTGGGTTGGAGAAGGAAGGGGATAGGGAGTATACGAAGAGGGAACTGAATGGGGTTGATATCAAAGGAGGTTCAGAATGAGGCTCTGGTGGAAGCATGTATCAACATTCATGAGTAACCTTTATGCGGATTGGCAAAAAAGAGATTATAAAATTTGGGGACATTCCTTATTATGCATTATATTCGCTCTGCTATGTGCGTTATTGTTTTACATCGTAAAATCTCATCCTATTCATATGCTTTTATCATCTGTATTAAAGTTTACTGCGATATTGCTTTTTATTTCATCTGTACTCTTTCTTCTTTCTTGTATCTTTAAGTGTCTGCCAAATAGCAGTATAACCAAAATCACTTTTAAATTTTGGTTATGGTTGCTCTGGGGTTTCTTAATTATTCCTTATGTGATAGCTTATATACTCAGATATTTTGGCAGGTATAACAAACTTCTTGATCCCGAGCATTTCATTTTCTTTTTGATACTTATTGCAGCAAGTCTACTTTCTATAATACCAATAGCATTTGCTTTCATTTTTCTAATAACATCTCCTAAAATACCTATTGACCTTGGATTTCTAAATATTTGGACAAGCATTTTCTTTCTCAGTTTCATAGCGATGATTGCAACTAGCAAGGTCGCAGTTAGGTTTTATTCATATCGGAAGAAGGATAGTGATTTAAAGAAAATACTTAATGATGCATTGTATGTTTTAATGTTTGCTCTTGCTTTAGCATTTACTTTTTTAACAAGTGTTGTTGATTTAAAGGAAATTGATTCTGTCTATAATATAATTGCCACAGAAGCAGGTAGTGCTTTATTGATTATTATAGCTTTTGACCGTCTACGAGATAAGTGGAGGAAAACACAAGAAAAGAAAGAGAGTTCTACCGCACCTTCTTCTTATGAAACCCCGAAGGCACGAGCCTATAGGCTTCTTTTTTGTCTCTTTTCACTACATATCTCGTCGCCACGCGCTCGCCGCATCCCGCGCAAAAAATAGCCCCATGATATTGCGAAAAATCCACGCAACCTTCTATTATGCGGTCATTGTACATCTTCACCAGATTGCTTTCCCCCACTTTTTGATAGCGGGCGATAAAGCCGCCGCAATGTGCGCAGGTTATTTCCAAAATATAGCTTCCACGTATTTTTTTGCAGTTTGGATTTGGGTATGTTTTCATGATAATTTACCTCTTCTTGCGTAAAAACATCAACGTGGTTCTTCGGCTAAAGCCTATCTGTTGATGTTTTGGAGCAACTGTTCATTTGGGTGTTTTGGAGCAACTGTTGCAAAAAACGAAAACATGGTATGGAATGTTAGTCTCCACATCTGATATACTAATATTGTATTAGAAGCACTGATACAATATTTTTATCAAAGGAGAATGATATTATGTTAAAAGTTTGTGTAGGCAAAGAAGACCAGCTTAGAAGAAACAGCAACACTTCTTTCCTTATTAACGACCGAGGTGGAGCGAACAGAAATTGAGTGGCTATGGAATCCGTTTGTTGTGATAGGCAAGGTATCTTTATTACGTGGCGACCCTGGTCAGGGCAAGACAACATTTGCTTTAGCTATGGCGGCTATGATAAGCAAAGGTGCTGTACCGCCAAATGGCGGCTGTGCATTAGAAAAAGGCAAGGTACTATACATATCCGCAGAGGATAATTTAGGCGACACCATAAAACCAAGGCTAGAGAGCATGGAAGCAGAAATGGCTATGATAGATTCTATATGCGAAATAGGCGGCACAGGATTTACATTCACTGACCCATGGCTGGAGATATATATATATATATATACAGCGGTCACAGCCAAGGCTAGTTATTATGGACCCTTTGCAAGCATTTGTTGGTAGCGATGTGGATAACCACCGCGCAAATGCCGTTCGCCCTATCATGACACATCTAAAGAACTTAGCAGAAGAATATCAATGCGCTATATTAATTATAGAACATATGAACAAGGCAATGTCAGGAAAAGCTATGTATAGGGGTAATGGCAGCATAGACTTTTCTGCAGCTGTACGTAGCATACTGATGATAGGCACACATAGAGCTGACAAAGAACAAAAGGGCGTGGCTCTTATAAAGGCTATAAAAGGGTGAAGTTGGGGTTGTGCAGGGCTTTGGTATTGGTGAAAATGGGGTTTTATTGGAATACTGATAGTCCTGTTACATATGAGATGATAACAGGGGAATCCAGCCCTGATGATAATGTAAAATCGGGTAATAAACCAACCGCGCTACACAAGGCAATGTATTTTTTGGAGATAAAGCTAAGGCATGGCAAACTGCCATCTAGCGAACTTTACGCATATGCAAAGCTAGAGGGCTTTAGCGAAAGCACCCTAAAAAGAGCCGCCACAGAGCTAGGTGTAGACAAAAGTGAAATGGTGGGCGTGGGTGAAAACAGGGTGCATTATTGGAAGCTAAAGTATATAACTTCAAACAAGCTGTTGATGCTCGCATCAACTACATCTGCATTCTTAAATGAACTTGAAGCTCAGTACATTGCCTTTGGCAATGCGCCCTACGGGCGGCGGCCTTCTTGCCGCTACA
>WRBK01000013.1 GCA_009784575.1 Defluviitaleaceae bacterium
GGCTTGTATTTCGTTCCAGACGAATTCCATGGATGTGCCTCCTTATCGGCTAAAGGCGGCTATGAGCCGCCCCTACGATTACTTCGCATATCCCAATAATTTATCTATATTCCCCGTTTTTTGAAATTCTTCCCATAAAGGTGACATGGAACGTAGCCGCTCGACGATAGGGGGCAGAACCTCCACCAATTTGTCTAGGTCTTTTTGTGCCGTATCTTTGCCGAAAGATAGGCGTAAAGAGCCATGAGCCAGCTCATGAGGTAGCCCCATGGCTAAAAGAACATGGGATGGGTCCAATGAGCCAGATGTACAGGCAGAGCCAGAGGATGCCGCAATGCCGCGAGCATCTAGCAACAACAGCATACCTTCGCCCTCGATAAATTCGAAGGTGAGGTTTACATTGCTTGGCAGGCGTTTTTCTTGATGCCCATTAAGGCGGCTATATGGTATTGTTTTTAGTATCTTTTCTATAAGGTCGTCTCGCATGGCTGTATGCCTGCGCGCTTCAGCCCTCATTTCGCTTGAGGCAAGCTTTGCCGCTGTACCCATGGCAACTATGCCAGCCACATTTTCTGTGCCGCCGCGCCTGCCGCGCTCTTGACCGCCCCCGTGTATTAGTGCTGGCAATTTCACTCCGCGGCGCACATATAGCGCACCAACGCCTTTTGGTCCATATAGTTTATGAGCAGATATGGATAGCATATCAACCCCAAGTACATTAACATCCACAGGGATATGCCCCACAGCCTGTATAGCATCTGTATGGAAAAATATTTTATTTTCGCGGCCGCGCTCTGCGTTTATTTGTTTTAGCAATGTACCAATTTCAGCTATGGGCATCAAAGTACCCACTTCGTTGTTTGCCATCATTATTGTAATCAACGTGGTTTCTGGACGTATCACGGATTTCAGGTCATCTACATCCACCATGCCGTATTTATCTACAGGCAGATATGTTACATCAAAGCCATTTTTTTCTAGGTATTCACAGGCATGCAACACGGCATGATGTTCTACCCTAGAGGTTATAATATGATTGCCACGACCTTTATTAGCCTCAGCAATAGACTTTATCGCCCAGTTTACAGATTCTGACCCGCTGCCTGTGAAATATATCTCATTACGATGTGTCGCGCCTATAGCCGCCGCTATCTGCTCCCTCGCTTCATCTATAGCTATTTTAGCAGAAGATGCAGAAGAATATATGCTAGATGGATTTGCGTAGTTTTCGGAGAGATATTCCATCATTGTAGCAAGAACTTCGGGTCTAATTTGTGTGGTTGCCGCATTGTCTAGGTAGATTCGCTTTTGTTCCATTTATTTAATATTCCTTTCCAATTTCTCTAAAGAAAGCTTGTCAAACTCGTCTGCAAGCTCTGCAATAGTGATAGAGTCTACAACTTCATTTATTTTTGCTGCTATTGTCTTCCAGGAATTTTTCATTACGCATAGGTCGCAGTCGCCTTGGGCGCAAATATTTGTGCCATCCACAAGGCAATCCACGGGCACTAAAGGCCCTTCTAAAATGCGTAGCACCTCGCCTGCTGTGAGCTCTTCGGGTGGTTTTGCCAAATAGTATCCCCCATTTGCGCCACGAATAGAATGGACAATTTTCGCCTTTTTCAGCGGTGCCATTATTTGCTCTAGGTAGTTTTCGGATATGCTTTGCCTTTCGGCTATGCTTTTTACGCTAATGCATTTGCACTCTTGCTTTTGCAAGGCATAGGCAATATCTACAACAGCTTTTAGCCCATAGCGACCTTTTGTGGAAACTTTCATAATGTAGCACCTCTTTTATTGTTGGGAGTATTCCAACTGTATTCCTAGGAATTACTAATCTTATAATATCAGCTTTGAGATGATGTGTCAAGAGATTCTTTTGATATTTTTTCTTCCATCATTTTATCTAGCCTTTTAAACTCACGAATAATCATGCCACCTGTTATAAGCAGTGCCAAGGTATCCGCTACGGGCATAGCAAACCATATGCCATGGAAGCCGAAAATGCGCGGCAATATGAGATATGCAGGAATAAGTATCAGTCCTTGGCGCAGCACCGCCAAAAATACTGATATCTTTGCGCGACCTATAGATTGAAAGAAATTGGCCGTGTTCATCTGAAAGCCCATAAATGGCATGGTGAATAGGATTATGCGCATACCTACTGTGCCTATCTCATTTAGGGCTGGGTCATTACTAAAAAGCGACATTAATTGCCCTGCAAACAACTGTACGATAATAAAGCCAAGCACACATATAGCTACAGCATAAATCACAGAATATTTATACGCTTGCTTTACCCGCGCAATATTGCCCGCGCCATAATTAAAGCCAAGGATGGGTTGTGCCCCCTGATTTATACCAAAAACAGGCATCAAAAATAGCATGGAGATGCTGAGGATAACGGTAAAAGCACCTACGGCATGGTCTGCATAGCCAAATTCTATAGCACCATAATATAACAAGCTACGGTTTGCGACAATATTAATCACAGACCCAAGAAATTGCATGAAAAACGGCGAAATGCCAATTGCGAATATAGAAAGTATGATTTTGAGCGAGGGCTTCATATTTTTTAGCTTTATTGTAACAACGGGCTTGCCAGAAACATTGGTAAGGTAATACGCAAAAACCCATATGGCAGAAAGAGACTGTGCTATAAGCGTAGAAATAGCCGCACCCATTATGCCAAGCTCAAGCCATAATATAAATATAGGGCTAAGGATAATATTTGAAATAGCACCAATTAATTGCGCAGAGGCAAAACGCTTGGGATTACCCATGGCGCGTATGGGATGGTTCATAGCGAAAGACAAGAACATCAAAATACACCCAGCAAGAATTATGCGTGTATATGTAAGTGCGAAAGGCAATGTGGATTCTGTAGCACCAACAGCTATTAGTAGCGGCTCAAGAAAAATCAAGCCAATAGCACCAAGAACAAGGGGAAATGTGAGATTAAGCAAAAGCGCATTGCCAAGCACGCGCTCAGCACCCTCTGTATCTCTTTTGCCTAGCCGCAAGGATATATTTGCCGCTGTACCTATGCCCACCAAAAGTGCGAAAGCCCCCACAATATTAAGAATGGGGGCAGCAAGTCCAATGCCTGTTAGAGCTTGATAGCTAACATCTGGTATTTGCCCAACAAAAAAGCGGTCTACCACCACATATAGCGCATTTACCAACATACCGATGATGGTGGGTATAGAATACTGCAACACCAGCTTTGGTATGCCATATGTGGCCAGCTTTTGCTCCTGCGGCGTAAGCTCCTTGCTTGTCTGCGGTGTCTCCATAAAAAATATCCCCCTCATGCGCGAATTTAAGCTCTCACAATTATAACATACCAATAAAAAAGAATAAAGAGCCGATTTTAGGCAACCGACCCTTTATTCTTCTTATAGACTACCACCACCAACGCCTAATCGGAAAACGATGGAAACGATAGAAATGATGAAAGCCACCGCCCCAAGGTCTTCTCCATGGGCCAAAACCAGGCCCGAAACCTGGGCCAAAACCGCCACCCCACATTGGTCCAAACATAGCATATACCTCCTTTGCTTTGGAATTAATACATACTATGTTGATTGTCCTGTTATGGTGAAAGTGTTAGGTTGCAAAAGAAGCAGGTAAATAGTTTTGCTGTATAGATACAATGGTTTTTGTCGTCACCCGCATCACCGTCATTGCGAGGGCAACGCCGATACCAATACCAATAGCCATCATGCCCGAAGCAATCCATAAACGTTGATTCTATATAGACGTAAATAACCAACTACCTTTAGAAATATGTTCTTGACATATATGGTAAAATATTGTAGAATAAAAGAGCAAGAAGGGTAGCAATCGATTCCCACGATTGCGTTCTTACAACAAAATAAGGGCAAATAAAAAGTGCTTGTCCGTCACCTGTCGGAAAACATAGTACGGACAAGCACCACACAGCCCTTAGAGCCTGAGATTATTATACCCCACTCAGGCTTATTTGTCAACGACCAAAACAGCCAGCAGAAGGAGGTATTTTTTAATGGAAAAATACGAATCAATAAATATCAATGAACTAAAACGTATAGCATTACCTAGAGAGCTTATAAACAAAATGGGTATAGAAACAAATGACTTTATCATCATAGAAAAAAACAAGCTCTTTAATTGTCTTAAAATCTGCTAAAGAATATCCATCAGAAGAATCCTTTGTATCAAGACTAAATAGCTTAGGAGAAATAGAACTATCTAATGAGCTTATTGGCATTATGAACTGGAGAGCTGGGGATGAGGTGGAGGTTTATTGTGTTGGGGATGGGGTTGCTGTGGTTAGGTGATGAAACTATAACATAACTCGTAGAGGCGGTCTGTGACCGCTTTTTTATATACATGCATAGGCGAACGCGCAGTCCGCCCCTACGGGGTGGGGAATGTTATTGAGTAGCAGAGTGCCGCCACTACGAAAAAGTGCGCTGACATATTGTCGGCGCACTTTTTTATATTTAACAGCTACTGCAACCTTGCAAACTGCTCCACCAGCTCTATAAAGGCTCTTCTATGCCCAAACTCATCTAGCCCTAGGCTATCACGAGCCATGCTTAAAACGGTGGCAGTATCTACATTGCCGCCCCACTCTGAGTCACGTAATATGTGACCAAAAGCCGCAACAGATGCCGCAAAGGTAAAGTCACTGGAGTTGTTATTTGTTATTCTATCTGGTCTTATAGGCAGCACTATTAGTTGGCTTGTTGTGTCGCCTGGCTCATGATAGCGTATGCGCACCTCGAATAGCTCTGCATCAGGGGTTGTGACTGCGCCATCACGCAGGGATATTTCAAACATAAATACTATATCAGACCCCACGCCAATCTCGCCCGCATTGCGCTCGTCGTCATCAAAATCTCTATTGTCTATTTGGCGGTTTTCGTAGCCGATAAGGCGGTAACTCTCCACCCAATCTGGATTAAACGCCACTTGCGCCCGCGTATCTTCTGCTATCACAAATAGGTTAGAAATAAGCTCTTCTACGAAAATCTTGTGGGCGGCTTCCAAAGTGTCAACATAGTGATAATGCCCATTGCCATTACGTGCTATGGTCTCCATAGTATCATCACGCAGATTGCCCATGCCAAAGCCAAGTATGGTCATGTGTATGCCCCTTTGGCGATGCTCGTTCATTAGGTCTTCTATCTCGCGTATGGAGGAAACGCCTACGTTAAAGTCTCCATCAGTAGCAAGGATAATGCGGTTGTTTTTTTCTGGGTCAAAATTTTGTGTGGCTAGTTCATATGCTGTTACTATGCCTGGTCCGCCTGCTGTAGAGCCGCGTGCCTGTAGGCTGTTTATGGCATCCATGATATATTCATGCTCATTACCAGGTACACTGTCTAGCAAAACCCTAGCGCAGCCCGCATATGTTACAACAGACACTGTGTCTCTTTCATCCAGATTTTCTACAAGAAGCGCGAAAGATTGTTGTAATAGCGGCAATCTATCGTGCGGTGCCATAGAGCCTGATGTGTCTATTAGGAATGTGAGATTGCTGCCTGGCAAGTCTGACCTGTCTATATCTCTAGCGCGTACACGTACAAAGGCTAGGTGATTATCAGGATTAAATGGTGATACCCCAAGCTCTGTGTATATCGAAAATGGCGTATCATTTGGCGGCAAAACTATATCATAGTTAAAATAATTTATCATTTCAGCTATGCGCACGGCATCTGTTGGTGGTCTTTGACCATTATTTATGAAACGCGTTATATTCCTATATGATGCGGTGTCTATTTGTAGCGTGAAGCTGACTGTTGGCTCTATAGCGGTGCTAATCCATCTGTTTTCGTTGATTTCTAGGTAGCTTTCGCCTGAAAATGGGTTAAATTGCATATCTTCTTCTGCTTCATCATAAAAGTCAAATGATATTGAGTTTTCTATTTCAAATAGAGGCTGTGGTACAGGCACTTGCTGCGTAACAGAAGGAGCTTCATCTGCCGTCGAAGTCTCCCAACTGTCATTACCGCCGCAGGCGGATAATGCCAATATAGCAACCAACAAAATTGTAAAAATGATGTATTTTTTGATTTTCATAAACAAATCATCCCTTCTTGGAAAATTTTATTATAACTTGCGCGCTTATATATGTAAACCATCAAAAAAGAGAAACATTACAGCTATATTACAAAAAAATTTCAACGCCAAATTACACTTGACTTTTGCCGCATGATGCTCTATAATGTGCTTGTTGGAGGTGTGCTTATGAAAACCATAAGAGCTTACAATTTCACAATGTTACCTTGCTCCGTTAAAATGGATAAACGACGAGACGTTTAGCGGAGGTTAATCAGGAGGGCGTGGTAGCCTTCCGAGGTTTGTCGGTAACATGGTTTTCATGGCATAGTTTTCTATGCTGCATTTGGTGATGCCATCTACCGACGGAACTATTAAGATTGAAATCTTAGGCTGTGGGCGTTTCTCGTCCACAGCCTTTTTGATTGAGCGAAAGGCTGCGCAACGGTCTTTCGCTATTTTTATTTTTTAGGAGGAAATCAAACATGACAATTTACAAAACGCTTGACAATGGAATCAAGATAGTTGAGTATGCTAACGCTTATGCTGCATCTTTGGCTGATATGTGGAATAAGAGTAACGACAACTGGGGTGGGGATAATGAAATTTTGACCGAGCGCATTATGATAGATGAACATGCGTCCACCCTTGATATTAATACCTATCTAGCAATTGATAATGACGAGGTTGTCGGCTATTGTGGTCTGGCAAAATATTCAAATGACCCAGAGGCACTTTATATACGCCTTCTTAACGTGCGCCCTGACTATATGGGTACAGGTGTGGGCAAAGCTATGGCTTTGCTTAGTGTTGAGCGCACTATAGAACTTGGCAATCCGCGGCTGGACATACATACATGGAGCGGCAATATCGAGGCTGTGCCGCTTTATAAAAAATGCGGCTATCTATGGGAAGATAGACCAAATAGCACCCATCTAGTTAATTTTATTCCTACTGTGCTAGCGACACCTTGTTTTGAAGAATTTTTCGCAAGTGCGGACTGGTATAAAGACTCCACGCGCAATGTTTCTGATATCAAGCCTGATGGAGTAAAGCTTAATGGGTTTGAAGTTTTTGGCTATAGCTGGGAAAAGGGTGGACGTAAACTTGCTGTGGGCTTTGAGCGCAGCGGGCGGCGCATTCGCTTTATCGAGACAGATGATTACATAATAGAAATGATGGCAGATAGCCATGAGCTTGCTTTTGGAATGGAGCATGGAGCAAGCTTTAATATCGTAAATAAATCGGGCAAGTCGCTTGATATAGCCATAAAAGGGCATGGTGAAGCTAATATATTCGCTGATTTTGTCTTCAAAGCCAATGTGACAGGCTTTGAACATTTTAAGGCAAAGTTTTTCGTTGGTGCTGTTGAAAAAATCCAAGACCCATTTCGTTTGCATCCCTGCATTTTAGCTGATGTGACTATAAATGGCGAAATGGTTACATTTGGTTTGGGAATAAATTCAAAATCGCCTGTGGCTGCAAAATTTTCACGTGAGCTAAAAATGCCGCGCGTAGGTCTTGCAAGCAATGGCTACATAAATTTTACCAGTGCCTTGGTGCAAAATTGCAAGGTTAGCTTTACCTTGCCAAAAAACGATTTCATTGAATTTAGCAAAGATTATCATGAGGTCGAGATTGCGCCGCTTGGAGCAGCCTCGGTTGGCGTATCCTCCAAGATGCTAAAGGGCGGGCATATAGCTCTGCCATTGCTCTGTAAGATAGAGCGCGAAGGTCATGAGACTTTGGAGCTTGAAACAACATTGCATATAATCAATCAAAACCTAAGTGCTTGCTTTGCCTATGAGGATGACGAAACCCATAATCTCATATGCGGTCCATGGCGGTTGCTATTTTGCAAACGCTCGATACCTAGCCGCTATCTTAACCAAAATGATGGTATGCTGGAGCATGTTACGCATGGCTGGTGCGGTGGCACAGAGTTTAATCCGCCACGCATAGGCAAGCCGTATGATGATGAGTTTGACCATGTAACACCTGATGTACGCTGCTTTAATGAAGATGGCATCATGAAAATGCAGACAATTTTTGTGTCTAAAAAGCATGTGGGAATTGAGGTGACACAACACTTTAGCCTGTCGCCATCGGGTATTTTTACTCGCCATCATAGCATAAAAAATAATGGCGACAAAGCGAAAAGTTTCATGCTAAAAGACTGCGTAGAGCTACCATTAGGGCGTAATACCTATTTTGGCTACAATCACGAAATTACAAATAATGCTGATGGGCTTAGCTCTGAGCTAGAGAGGCTCGACCCTGATAAATTTACCACAAAAGGCGGAGAAAACTGGGTTTTTGAAAATCATTCGGCTATGCCTGTGGGGATTATGTGGGATAAAGGCTACAAGCCAGTTGTTGACTGGGGGTCATTCGTCCATTTTGAGCATGAGGTGACAGAGCTTGCTGTGGGCGTTACCTTTGAGACCATTCCATATGAATTTGCCTTTGGTGTATTCCGTAATTATGTTGAATATCGTGACTATGCTATGCAGGTTTCAAATAGCGATGCAATGCCAGCTGAGCCAAATATTGGTGTAAAGATAAATGGGCATAATTCTTTTGTTGCAAAAAGCACTGCAAAAATTGATGTGAGCTTTATCAATAAGCGTAATGGCGAGCTATCAGGCAAATTTATCCTTGATGATAATGGTGACTTTATATCAGGTGGCGAGCAAGCCTTCCCAGAGGATGAAATCTGCGAAAGTGTTAGCATTTCTGCGGTGGTTGGCAAGATACCGCAAAGCCGCACCTTGCTTGTGCAAAGCAAGCTTGCGTTGACGGAGCTTAATAGAAACTACGAACACGCCTTGTTTTTTATGGAAGGCGAAGTAGCAAAGAGACTTGATGGCTCTGCTCATATCATAGATAATGGCGCGATTTGCTTTAAGGCAGATACGAACTTTGCTGATACCTTGTTTTCATTAGTATCAAAGGACACAGGGCAAGACTGGCTTTTCTCTAATTATCCAGAAAGCGGCCCACACGCTTGGTGGAATCCTTTTGTAGGCGGGTTAAATTCTCGCCCTGATGGAGCAAACACCGCCGTGCAAGCAAAAGAAAAGCGAGAAGCGGAGTTTGTTGATATCTGTGACAATTTTGGAAATACATGGAGTGGAATAGCCCTTACTACCCACTATAATGAACTAGAAGACCATAAGGGTGTGTCGTGGGTCTCGCATTACCTAACTCTGCCTGGAGTGCCTGTGCTGTGCAGCTTCATACGTTTTTCAAACAATACGGGTCATCACAAAGAAGTGGGTATAGATGCGGCTATATACCCAAGAGATATCATTGGTGTTAAATGCCGATGCGTAAATGGCAAAGACCATGATTTTAGAGTTGCTGGTGAGAGCTTCTCGGCTTGGTTTGATAAATTTATTAGGCTAGAGAAAGAATCTGGTGAGTTTTTGCATCTTTTGACCCAGTATAAATCAGGCGTTAGTAATGATAATAAAATCTTTATGGCACATTTTGAAGGAAAATTAATGGCTGAACATAGCAAATTTGCCGCTAGCAAACCGATGTTTTATGTATTAAGTAAAAACGAGCTTAGTCAAGAATCGCTTGCGGATTTGGCTCGTGTTAGGTTTTTGTAGGGGCGGTATTTTTAGGCGGGTACTTCTTATAAGAAGTACCCGCTTTTGTTTACCCGAAGATAATACTTATTTTTTATCATTGGCTTTTTTAACCGCTGTAAAAGTTATAAGAGATTTTTGGTTATCATCACCATATCCAAACACATGGTTTATTTCTGTGAATCCCACAGATTTAAGTAGCATTTCAAACTCTGATAGACCATACCAATGAAGGATAAAGTTAGAAATTTCAGTTTGCTTTATCTCCCCATTTTCTAATAGCTCGTACCTATGATATATGATACTTTTTGTGAAACCCAGTCGGCATCTCGACTGTGGATAGTAAATAAAATACCCGCGCCATTGCCAAGTTCATAGGATAAAGATTCAACTTTGCCGCTAACAAAGTCTGTTGGTAACAACAAATCCAAAATAACTACACCATCTTCATCAAGGTGGTTATAAAATGAAGTTAAAACGTCATTCACTATGCTTTTGGGAAGCAGGCAAAAACTGCCAGTGGGCATAATTATTGCACCGTATGTACTTGGTAAAGACATTTTCGTTAAATCTTGATGATGTAGCTCTGCTTCTGCTCCGTGCTTGCCTAAATTAGTCCTACATTGTGCTAACATTTCGGGAGATAAGTCAACTCCATCAACTTTTAAGCCTTTTTGAATTAGCGGTATAAGCACTCTGCCTGTCCCAACTCCAGCTTCGAGGATAGGGCTGGAAACGCTTTTTAACTTATCGTAATAATATTCGATGTCCCCACCATACGAGTGTCCCACGGGACTTTTATGCTCATATAGCATTGTGCTTAATTCTCCATATTCTTTGAACATTGCTGTCAATCCTCCATACCGTTTAATATAAAATTTCTTCGATGACATCGTCGGAGTTTCCTTTATAGCTATAACCAATATTCCGCAAGGGCAATCAAATCATTGTAGTCATAAGGCGTGGTAAGAATCCACTGTACGCCGTCCTGCTCATATGCCAATATGCTATGGCTTTGGGTTGTGCGCAGATGCGCCACCGTACCCGCTATTTCTATGCGGCGAAAGTCCTCAAAGGCATCGGCATCAAGCGGCGAGCCTGCCGTTACTATGACTGCCATATTAGTCCCATGACCCTCAATATGAAAGATAGTTAAGTCGCCGTCATGGTCGATATATACTATATTCCAACCCTCTGGTTGCGGCAGGGATACGGGCATAATGGCTTGTGGCTCGCTGTCCATAGCGGTAGGTGCGCTTGCCCAATCATCATCACTTACAACCAGATTGTTTGGCATATTCAGCATAAACGCAGATGCAAGTAGAATAACAACTATGCTAGCCGCGGCAGATGTCCAGATTGCGATATTTCTGCCGCGCTTTTTTATGGCTATGGAGGTGCGTACTTTGGCATCTGAGCGGTGTAGCTGCAGTCTGCCTGCATAGTATTCATCTATATTTACGCGCTCTTGATGCAAAGCCATGCCTTTTTTTTGCACATACTGTTTTGCTAAGGCTTTCAGGAGGTCTTGAGCTTGAGCTTCGTTGCTATGTATGTTTTTCATGCTTGCTCGCCCTCCTTTACCAATTTTGCTAACTTCGCCTTTGCTCTATGTACCCGCACCGTTACATTGTTTTCAGTAATGCCTAATATGCTTGCTATTTCTTTATGAGGCAGGTCATGGGCATATTTTAGCAAAAACACAGCGCGTAGCTCCTCGCTAAGCTCCTCGAGAGCCTCCATTACCTGCACCGCTGCATCTTTGTTTACTATGTAGGCCTCTAGGTCAAAACTATCGGCCTCTTCATGCTCTGATATATCCACAAAGGTTGCTTTTTTATTGCGATTATATTGGTTTATGGCTATATTTTTTACAATGGTCACCAAAAAAGCCACTGTTTGGTTGCTATCTGGGTCATCTATCTTATGCAGATGCTTGTATACACGAATAAAAGCCTCGCTAGTGGCATCTTCTGCCATATTGTGGTCTTTTAATATGTCATAAGCCTTATACCACAGCAGACGTTTGTATTTTTCGTATATATATTCAAATTTATTTTTATCTTCTGGCGTAGCAAAGGTTAGAAAAATCATGTGTGTACACGTCCCCTATTAAGATAAACCTTGATATGCTGTAAAGCATTACAGGGCTTATATTACAGTTGCATTACAGTTTACACACTGCCTGAACCATAAGTAAACCCGCGCCCATGTACATCAGACACCACATCTGTCACCAAAAATGCCTGTTTGTCATGTCTGTCCACAATTTCTATGAGTTTTCTATAATCGCTGGCATCTAGCGTAACCATGAGCATGGGCATTTCTTGTTGCTCATATGAACCTGTAGTGGGGATAACAGTAACGCTTTTGCCCATGTCATCCATAATATCCTTTATTATGGCATCACTATGCTTGCTTATAATATGCACGCGCTTTTTCTTGCTAACACCGTTTTCGATATAGCCCATTACCACCATTGTAATAAAGATTGATAATATCGCAAAGAAAAACGAATCCACATCAAAAATAAGCAAACTAAGCACAACGACCACGCCATCTGTTACAAATAGTCCGATAGATGGCTTTAGCCCAAAATATTTTTTGAGAATAAGTGGTGGTACAGCCGTGCCGCCTGATGATGCTCTGTTTTTGTAAAGAATAGAAACCGCCACGCCGAAAATAACACTACCAACAACCATAGAGAGCATGGTGTCCTTCACTAGCATATATTGCGGCACAAAGCTGATGGCCACAGGCAAAAGTCCCGCACCAATAATAGTATTGATAAATACCTCGCGCCCAAGGAAAAACAGCGTAGCCAGAACCACAATGCCATTGCCTATATATACGATTATTGACCTATCCATATTTATGGCGGCTTCTAAGATGATAGCAAGCCCCGTAAGTCCGCCCGCTGCTATTTGATGCGGCCCCAAAAACATGTTTACGCCAAAAGCTATAAGAACTATGGCAAAAATGATGTTTGCAAGCCGCCATGCAAGAGATTTTAATTTCATGATAACGCTCCTTGTGATTTTATTTATATACCGCCTTATTGTATTTCAGATGGACAAAAATGTCAAGTGAAAGGCATTGACTATATACTGACTACCTAGTAGAATAGGGCTGTACAAAAGGTGAAACGAGATTGAAAGGTTTTCCGTCTCGTCAAAGGGTTTCGCCGCATATTCACAAGATACGAAAAGCTCGATAGTATGTTGATTGGGTTTATTCAGCTTGTGTTGGTTTTTGTGGCTATTTGGTAGTGCGAATAGGATTAAAAGGTCGTTGTTAAAAATATTATGACGAAATAAGTATATGCGCCAAAAGTGCCATGCATCATGATGTTAGTGCAAATGCTGACATATATCATTTATTTTGTGCAGCTTATCTTGTGACAAGAGTAATAGTAGCTTTAGGAAAAACATTATAGAAGAATGATATAGGCACAAAAGTTGTGCTGTCTATCAAAATTGCGGGATGGGTCAAAGCTGCTGTTGTGCTGCCTATGCTAAAACGTATGACTTCCGAGCCATTTGAAAGGGTTATTGTACCGTTATCCCAAGCAATTGTATCACCGAAGCCCAAGACCTCCACTGCGGAGCGCAAGGGAACGAATGTTGTGCCGTGGATAATGTGCCATGAGGCAGCGGGCAGATGAATACTGTTTACGTAAACGCCTGGCAAAGGTCTCTCTGGTTCGGACATTATCACAATTTTGCTTATCTCGTTATTTGTATCATATATAATTGCTGCTAGGCGGTTTTCTAGAACCTGATACAAGTCTGCCTGTCCTATAAGCTCTCTGAAATCGTGACCATTTTGGAAATATATAGGTATGTTATCGTAGTATTTTATATCATTCTGAAGATAACCAAAGATAATATTGACATCCTGTTCGTTTACAATTAGCAACCCCTCGTATTGCGGCGGATAAACAGCCGCTGTCATTAAACTAGCATCGTGAAATATTGTAACGCTATCACCCACGGTGATATGCTCGCCCAGTAAAAAGGTGAAGTTAGTTTGTAAGAAATGCACAATGCTTCCATGCGCGGTCATAATATGTATGACATAGCCATGATTGGTTATTTCTGTGATTCTGCCTGATATGGGCGTGATATTTGGTGAGGGCAGTACTTCTCTTGCAAAGACGGTAACAGCAGGAAAAATCATGGTTAAGCAAGTTGCAAAGGCGGCTATCCTTCTGAGAATTTTCATTATAAAAACACCTTCCTTCAAATCATAAGTGGGATATATTTATTGTGCTTTTTCGTTCCCATTGGCAGACTGGGCGCAGACATATGTGCCGCAAAAGCATTTAGGTGTGCCAAAAGGGATTGTGCAAAATAGTTTTGGAACATGTACATTATACAACATATTTAACAGGTTGACAATCTTTCATATTAACTTCTGGAATATTTTTTACTAAAAAGCTTGTTTTTTTTAAAACTTTATGATAAACTTAGTTTAAGTCGTGGCACTAATGGTGGTTTGATTTGCAGTGGAGGTTATGTTATGTCAGTTTATTGCATGATATACTCACATCACTCGGTCTATGCGGAGAGTTCTTCTGCATGTTTGCCACGCCTTGTCAATTTTACAACCAATTCTAGCTATCGAAAGGCAGAAAATTTGTCTCTGTGTATGCAGTGATAAAGTTTCTGCCTTTTTATTTGTCAAGCTCTATCCTTTGAGCTTGCTGATAGCACATAATTGGTTAGCATCACAAAATAAACTACGAAGGGAGGGTGATTCCAAAAACAGGGTATCCGATAACTAGTCAAAGAACTGTATAGGAGGTTGTTAAATTGTTAAAAAACAAAAGAAAACTTATGGCTTCGTTGCTGGCCAGTATTATGGCTGTGTCAGTCCTTTCGCAACCAGTGTCTGCTGCTGAGTTTATTATTGATGAGCAGTTGCAACAGTCAGGTCAAGTTATTACCTTAGAAGACTTTGAAGGAACCCAACAAGTAGATGTGCCTATTGCTGTCAGAGGCGAGCGTGTGGTTGATGAGCTTAGCGAAGAGCATATTAGCTTTTTGCAAAGCACTTTGCAAGCCGAACCTGAGAGCAGAATGTCGGGATTTGTTGAGCAATATACTTTGTCCAACGACCCTACAGAAATGGTTGACATCGTTGTTCAGTTCAGGACACCCCCTGCAGTTGCTCTGCGCTTAATGCAAGGTAATTCTGCAATGGGAAGTAGTGCCGATTCAGCTTTTGCAAATGAAGCATTACAAGCTCACGAACGTTTTACACAACAGCTTAATACTATCCCAGTACCTTTTGGAATTTCTGCACAACCACGTGTTACTGGCAGTCACTACACCTTGCTTAATGCGATGTTTATGACTGCTCCAGTTGGAATGGTAGAACAAATTTCTAATCTACCCGAAGTTTTCATGGTTACTCCTAATTTCGAGTGGTTTACCGCAGCCGAATTAGCAGAAAGACAAACTGCTGTTCGCGGCGGAATAGAATCTCAACCGATTCAGCAAGACGAGCAAGTTGATACTTACATACCTTTAGGAACAGTGTATGTACCGCATCCCGAGTTTAATAGGGCTGCGCTTAATCTTTTTGAAATGGACTATATCCACGAAAATATAGCCACAGGCTATGGTATTCGCATTGGCATTATAGATACAGGTGTTGACTATCGTCACCCGTTCTTTGAACGCCATCTTGTACCTGCCGACTGGGGTCATGTTCAGGATGAACATGGCAACTTCTTCACGCTACCTGGCGCAAACTACATGGGCGGCGGCGTGGCACAGGGCTTTCCTAACCGTCCTCACGGACCTAACACAAGCCCAATGGAAAATCTACAAAGCAATTCTAATCATGGTACGCACGTAGCTGGAACTGCTTTGGCTATGGCTCCTGATGCACAGCTTTACGCTTGGAGAGTTTTGACTGCTCAAGCAGGCGCAAACCCAGCGGCAGCCCCTAATGCTGTTACCCTTGCAATTGAAGATGCATACGACAGAGGCTTGGATGTAATTAACCTTTCCTTGGGTCATGGTATCAACACTCCATGGGATCCGACTGCTTATGCCCTTAACCTTGTTACCCTTGCAGGCATGGTTGTAGTTGGTGCAGCTGGTAACGATGGTGCTGGTGCTACAACTGTAACATTTGAAAGAGGCGGCTGGTTCTCTATCGGCGGCGGTGTTCCGACCACATCACTTGCTATCGTGGTAGGCTCTAGCATTGCTGGCGGCAGAGACATGCTTGCTT
Organism: Defluviitaleaceae bacterium; assembly: GCA_009784575.1. Lineage (GTDB taxonomy): Bacteria > Bacillota > Clostridia > Lachnospirales > WRAX01 > WRBK01. The sequence continues at coordinate 15,891 of WRBK01000013.1, forward strand.
CTGCTGGTGCTAGTGTTAATAGTGTACCGACAGAAATCAATCTTATTGGTGCATCCAACAATAACGTCATAGCTGAAGATACTGAGTATGACTATGTGTGGTTTGGTCGTATGGAGCTTCCTTCTGGCGGCAGAAATAATCCTGCTTATGCTTCCTTCCTTGCAAGTGTGCAAAATCAGCTTCTTGAAGGCGGAGATTTGGCTGGAAAAGTTGCAGTAATCAACCGCGGCGGCGGCGAATTTGTTACTATGATGGACATGGCATATGACCTTGGTGCTATTGCCTTTGTTCTTGTAAATAACCTTGATGCACATGCGACAGGCATCACCCTTAACAATCCTGGGCAACAAATTCCTGCGTTTTCTGTACGCATGAACGAAGGTCATGAGCGTTTTGGTGACCCTGTAGCAGTTAGACCTGTACCTGAAGTAGTAATTTCGCGGGGCGTTCTTAATTTTGGCAGAAACGTCATAATTACCACCCCAGAGATACTCACTGCTTCTTCAGGCGTAGGACCTTTAGGACCTGTTTTGGGCTTGGATTTTAACTTGCAAGCTCCTGGTGGCGGTGTTACAGTGCATCCTGACCCAAGCCTTTGGACTACTATGCATATTAAGCCTGATATTCTTGCACCAGGCGTAAACATTGTTTCTACCAATACTACCACTCATACAACAACTATTGATGGCAGACCATACACAACAATGGGCGGCACATCAATGGCATCTCCTGCTATTGCAGGCATAGTTGCTTTGATGATAGAGGAATTCCCTAATGCTTCGCCTGTAGAAATTAAGGCAAGGCTGATGAACACAGCTCGCGACCTTAATGATTATTCTGGTCGATATAGTGTAATGCAGCAAGGTGCAGGTTTTGTTGTTCCTCTTGATGCACTTCGCGGTGATGCTTTTGCTACTGCCGAACATCCTGTTCCTCTTGGCGGCCCTTCATGGGATGCAAATGCGCCAGGCCGTCCAATCGGCACACCTGGTGTATGGTCTTACGAAACGATGGGTTCCTTGAGCTTTGGTAACATTAGCGTAAGAGAAAACACTCCAACTGCAACAGACATTATACCTGTGACTGTGCATGGTTCGGGCAATTGGACTGCCAGCTATGATGTTTTTTTGCCTACACAAGAGCTTGCTCGTCCTGCTGGCCGACCAGGTTGGGGACCACCTTTAACGCATACCGAAACAGGCTTTACTGTTGTAATTGACAGAACAACCCCAACTACATTTGATGTAAGCATACTCCACGATGGCACTCTAGCAGACCGTGGTCTTGCTCAGGGCTACATAACATTAACAAATGGTATCGAAACGCTTAGAATGCCTTTTGCGGCATACTTTGACATTGAGCTTCCAACACAACCGCTTGCGCCGCTTGTGGGCAGTGTTATCGCACGACCAATCCTTTCAGCTTTTGTCAACACTCCTTACAACTATGGTGCTGAAGATATAAGAGCTCATGGTATTTATGTTGGCCCAGACTTCTGGATACCTGGCGACACTGGCGTTGTCACACAGTCGAATTACTCTTCATTCACATTCGGCTTTGCAGACCCAGCTGGTGGTGGGCCTAGGTCTGTAAGACTCTATTATGGCCCAGAAGGCACAGCACTTGAAGATAAAATTCACCTCTTCACTTCTGCTCCAATCGCGCCAGGCACATTGAACCACTTCAGAAACCCAATAAGTACCATTATGGGCGGAGACTTGTGGACAGTCGGCGTTACTGATGCGAGAGTTGTTGAAAATGGAACTATCCTTGCACCTGGTGTTTGGGCTGTTACTGCTGTTGTAGAGCATGAAGCAGGCGCAGGTTATACCTTGGAGCAAACTTTCCACTTTATGGTGACTGATGAGAGGCCAACCATAGAGCTTGAAGGCGGAAGAACAGAGTTTATTGGCGCAGGCACAGGTTCAACTATACCTGTAACTGGACGCGTTGTTTCTCCTGCTGTAGCTGAAGCAATCACGCGTGAATGGAATATTGCTACAGGCTGGGCAGCTAATAACTTCGTAATGACACCAGCAAGTCAGCAAAATAATGTTGTTCTTATGAATGATTCGCTTTTTGCCGCCGATGCAAACGGCGAATTTACAATCAACTTTAACACGCCTACCACAACGGCTTCTGGTAGCTTAATTGGTCTTGATGCCCGCTCGCTGTTCATACAGTTTTCGCCTGCAACTGGCGTTGTATGGGCTCAAACCAATCGAAGCTTACCTGTAGCAATCACGCTAGTTAATGCTGGGCAAGCGTTAGCTGACCTCCAATATCTAGTTGATTACGTAAATGCTCTTGACGAGACAGACTTCACACCTAGAAGCTGGGCAAATTTGGCTGCACCTCTTGAAAGAGCTGAAAATATTCTCGTTGCCAACGTTTCAATGCTTACAGTAGAAGCAATAACCGATGCTTATCTTGCATTGCGCTCAGCTGTGGATACTCTGGTAGAGAGCATGGACACGATTGACTTGAATGACCTTGGAGCGGCTATTGCACATGCACAAGGTTTGACCCAATCGCATTTCAATCGCGGTAGTTGGAATATGTTGCAACAAGCACTTACTTTTGCTATAACGGTATACAATGATGTAAACGCTACACCAGAAGAAACCGTAGATGCAGCACAAATGCTATGGAGTGCAATAAACAACCTTGTTTCAGTTCTCAACTAAGCATAGCACGTATCGTGCATCGCAATAATTAAGACAGGGGGCAAGAGGTTGTTAATTTCAACCTCTTGCTGAACCCTTGTTCGGCTACATGCCCTATGACGAGAGGAGATTTTAGATGAAAAAACACAAAAATAAAACATATCTTACTATTTCGGTTATAGTCTTTATGCTTGTATTTGGTGTGGGTGCTGTATTTGCCAGCATACCAGGTGCTTTGCAAGTTGGCGGTGGTATAGGTGTTGGTGACCCTAATCTGCGTGTAGAATGGTCGGGTATTCAAGGCAGAACTGCAGGGACTTTACCTGGAGCTTTGGGTCCTGTGGCTGGCTATGCCCCTGCAACCCTGCCAGCTCACCTTACGACTGACTTCGCACGTATAGTTGATTTTATGCCTGTTTTGGGTACAGCACCTACAGGTAGCCAAAGTGAGAATAACAGACTTGAATGGGCTATCGGCTTTATTGGAGCAGGCTCGGCCAGCATTACAGCCAGAGCTGAAAATGTAGGCGTTTTAGATGCAGAAGTTTTAGCTCCTACTTTTTTCAGCTGGGATGATACTGACCCAGCTGTTCATTCAATGTTTACTGTAACCCAAGAAATAGTTGCTATTGACGGCAGTGCTGTTACTGGTGTGAACTTCCCTGTTATAATTGAGCCAGGTGAAACGGTTGACATTAGAATAACAGTGGCTTGGGATGGAGTGATGGGACCGTTTTACGACCCATTAATGCCTTTTGGTTCATCTACCAATAATAACTGGGTTCTTGACGGCTGGCTTACCGACCTCATCATAGGTAATACTGGTAATGCTGCAAATTATGACTGGGCAAACAACTTCTTCTTCAATCTTGTTTATCAAACACCGTAAAATATAGGTTGCCGATATGTTCCAAGATAGATAGCTAGATGCATAGCACTGGATGACACGGGAGCATTTGTCATTCAGTGCTATGCATAAATAGCAAAAAAAAAGGGGGTATTAGGGTACATATGAATTACCGCAACATGAGACTTTCTTTGATTGTGTGCTTGGTTTTGATATCCTTGTTTATTGTATTTTTGCTTATACCTGTTGCATGGATTTCTATTTTCAACATGGCTGTACGGTCGCTTGTATTTGCTGTACTCTCAGTGATTATTTTTGTACAAATAGGTATAGATGCTCGGCCATTACGCGCAGCCTATGTTACTAATCTCATTGCTGTGGCTTCTGCTGGGCTTTTAGGGATGGTGTTTCTTTCTGCTTCTTTTCTTTACGGCGTGGCAGTAAATCCTATGGCACCTAATTTGGGTGTGATATTTAACAACTTGTGGCAGCAGGGTTTTGTTGCAATATTAAGTGTATATTTACAATGTAAACTTATCAGAAATGCCATTGAGTACAGACAATTGGGTTTGATTATTGTTTTGACCATCGTTTTTGCATTAACAAATATGGGTGGTCTTAGAGCGGCGATAGATGGAGCGGCTTTTACAGCGGACTTGTTCTTTATAACCATATTCAGACCACTTACCATTAGTATAGCTTTAAGTTATTTTGCTTTTCGTGGCGGACTTTTATCTGCTACTTTATTTGGCATCCCTTACGCCATGTTGCCATTTGCTGTACCTGTAACACCGAATATTGGTAACTTAGCTTTTTCTCTATTGGTGGCTGGAGCAGCTTTTGTTTCGCTTATCGTCTGTAATTTTGCAACTAGCGAGAAAAGCCGCATATTAAGAGTGCGGACTAACCGTATGGCAAAATATTCTAAAAAATCTGCACTTAATTATGCCTTTTTCATTGGTTTTATAATTGCTTTGGTTACGTTCTTTGGAGGCGTGTTCCCAGTTTATCCCGTAGTTGTTTTAACTGGCTCTATGGAGCCAACCATTTCGCGCGGGAGCATTGCTATCATTGAGAGGGTGCCGCCACAACAGACTTTTGACGAGATTGAGATAGGCGACATTATACATTTTGGCAGAAATAATACGCCATTTGTGCATAGGGTTACAGAATATTGGTATGACCTTCAAGGGGTTCGGCATTATGTAACCCAAGGTGATGCAACCTCAGGACCAGATGCTTTCCCTGTTCCTCCTGATGAGGTTATAGGGGTGGTTTGGATTTCTATACCCTTTTTTGGGTTTCCATATATATTTTTTCAAGATGTTTTGAATGTTTTTAACTAGTGAGGTGTAGCTATGGGTTTTAATAAATTAAGGGTACGCTTGACAATTCCAAAAATTATGATAGCCGTATCGGCTATACTTCTTTTTGCAATGGCTATTATTGCGTTTGTTTTTTTGGTTACACAAAGGCATGAAGAAGAATCCTTTAGGGCTAGCGGAAGTGCAGGCGCAAACTTTAGAGTATTTTATATTGAGGGCAACGAGCTGTTTGCTGAAAATCCCATAGACCCTAGCCTTGGTTTCTTGATGTCCCTTACTGATTTTGTTGAAATTGACAGCCACCTCAATGTATTGCTGGATGAAGAATCTGACATACATTACAGCTATGAGGCGGTTCAACACCTTACAATACGCTATATGGGTAACATAAGCGGACAGCTGCCTCCTGTTGTTTATAGGCTTGAAACCCCTCTTTCAGCACGTCAAGGTAGTATCAGAACAAACAGTTTCAGCTTGTCCACGGATATTGCTACAATTTATCCGAAAAAATATTTTGACTTATATCTAGGCTTTGTTGAGTCTCATAGAGGGCTTATGGTTAGCGAAAATACTATTGCAACAGGGTTTCGTGGTTTTACTGCTGAGATTTCAATAAGCTTTTCGTACAATATCTCTGTACCTGCCAAAGGTATTAATGAAAGAATTGAGGCTGGCTACCGAATTCCTATCTCCAGCGAAGTTTATAGCATGCTTGCTTTAGACGAAGCAACATCATCTTTTAGTCGCTCAATCCCTATCGGCGAACCGCCGCCACGGCTTACCGTTCTTTCGGTTGCTATTTATGTGTTTTTTGTTGCTTTAGCCGTGCTTGGTCTGCAACGCGGGATTCACGATATGCATGGAGACTCAAATCCGCACCGACACAAAGCATTAATTCTGCTTAAAAAATATGAAAACGAAATTGTTGTTTCTGACACCATTCTTGATTTTCCTAGCTACAAAATTCTGAATGTGGCTACATTCCATGACCTTTTGAAATTATCTGTAAACCTAAATAAGCATATTATGTGCTATCATAATGATGAAATGGCTACATTTGCAGTGCTTGTTGATGAAAATGCATACTTCTATGGCATAGATTATGATGCAAAGAACGACGAAACTATACTGAAGGATACTGTGCCAGATAAACTTTCGCCAATATCAAAGCTGAAAGTTTTTGTTAGCAACAAGGGGTGAACTTATGAGAAATGCAAAAAATAAAAGACGATTTATTGCCTTTGTTATCGTGTTTGTATCCATGTTCGTTGTAGGTACAGCATATGCGCTATCCCCAGGGCAATTGCCTGTAGGTGTTACAATTGCATTGCAGTTTCCATATGAGCCTGATTTTGTTGAATTGCCTACTGCCCTACCTCCGTTTGGAAGTGATGTGGTCAACAATCTCATAGACAATGATGAAGACGATGAAGAAGATGAAGAAGAGGCTTACGAGGAAGATGAAGCCTACGAGGAAGATGAAAAAGATGAAGAAGAAGTTTATGAAGATGAAGAGGAGGATAATCACAATGAAGACGAAGCGTATCAAAATGAAGACAATGAAGATTTATATATGGATGTAGAGATATAATAGACATGTGATGGAATGATGCTGTTCTTTATGCACCTCACACCAAAAATTTATATTGACAGTATCTGTAAAATTATGGTAAAATTATTAAACTATAGACGTTAAATTACTGGCATAGGATGTGCCAACAGAAATAGGAAATAATTTCTATGATAAAAAAAAGGGGGGATATGGCTGATAAAACAGTGTACCTTGCTATGGTGTTTTGAAAAATACTGAATAAAGGAGTGAAATGTTGATGAGATTACGATTAAAAAAAGGCGTTGCAAGTCTTATTGCTTTGGTGATGATGCTTACATCTGTTCCGCCCGTTCTTTTGGCGGCAGAATATAATGCAGATTTGACAGGCACTTCGGCAGAGCCAGAACTTACATCCGTATACCCGCTACCTGATGATGACCCTGAGAATAATGAATATGAAGATATTGACAACGAAGAGAATGTCGATAACGAGGAGTCTGGGTATGTAGGCGAGACACCTTTGTTGCTCGACTATTTTTATACCCACCCCACCACCTCTACAGCTCCCCCTAATGTGACCAGCATTACTGCAGCTGCTAATGCTGACGGCACAGTAGAGCTGACCTGGCCTTCATCATTTGGGGCTAACGAATACGAAATCACAATTGATGGCAATGCGGCTGATGCAATTGTAGTAACTGCTACAGGTGATGCAACACAGCAATTTGTCATCACAAATGGTCTGCAAAATGGCACTACACACGATGTTGGTATACTCGCTGGATTTGATGGTGTATTTTCTGATACCCCTGCGACTACTTCTTTTACCCTTAGCTTGGGGGGCATAACGCGGATAAGAGCTATAGGCAATCCTGGCGAAGCAACCGTGGATTGGTCTAGTGTTTCTGGCGCGACAAGATATCGAGTAGAGCGTGCGCAAGTTATTAGTGGTACGGCAGGGTCGTTTGTAACAGCTGGTTATGTGACCGCAATAACGTTCACAGATACAGGCCTTTCCCCTGGAATATACCGCTGGAGAGTTATTCCTGTTAATTATGCTGGGGCAAGCGAGATTCCGCCAACCGTGTATGATGATGCCGAGGTTACTGCTATAACAGCCAGACCAACGGGCATACCTGGAAACTTCCAAGTTTCTGCTGGTATTTCACGCACGGCGGAGCTTAGTTGGAATGAAGTAGCCCTTGCGGATAATTATCGCGTGTATTTTCGCCTATTGCCTTCTGGTAGCTGGTCTGCTGTAGAAGTTGGCAATGCGCTAACTCACACTCTTACAGGTCTCCAAAATGAGAACAGTTACGAATTTGCAGTGCGCGCAGGAAACAGTAATGGCTGGTCTATTGACCGAGCATTGGCAACGGAGTTCATTTATGCCGCAGTTAGTCCATTTGGAATTGAAGCTGGCGTTTGGTTTGAAAAAATCTACGCCCATTGGACTGCAAGGAGCATCGATACAGGCATACGGCCATTTGAGCTTTATGTTCGTGAAACAGGTTCAACCGTATGGACGTGGGTTAATAATCCAGCACAACCTGTATCAGGAATATCTTGGACAAATGACCATAGTCCATTGGTTAGGCAAGTAACTTTGAACAGCCAGCAAGTGTGGCGTGTTGATGTGCCTGGGTTGGCAGGTAATCAAAGTCATGATTTACGCATAGTTGCAAATGCAGACGGCGAGGAAACTATAATAAGCGGTATTACTCCGCCAGCCTTTGACAGACAAGGCTTTGCTTTTCACCCTAGTTCGCCTTTTGGTGTGACAACAGGCGGATACAACCCTGACGGCACTTTGCGCAATGATGCTGTAGTAGTTTATGTAACTAACGATAACAGAGAAAGCTTTGTTACGCCTTTTTCTACGGGCGGTTTTGCAGGTTTATTCCCTAATTCCCGTGCTGCTAACCGCGCCAGCGATGCTACACCTTTGGGAGATGCCGCGCCAATAGTGGTGCGTGTTTTAGGGGCTTTGCAAAGCCATAATGCGGTGTTGCTAGGTGGCAATTATGAAACTATGCCTGTAAGATACACTGCAAATGTGACAATTGAGGGTGTTGGCACAGATGCCAGACTTCAGCATTGGGGTCTTTACATCAGAAACACATCAAATATAGAAATACGCAATCTTCATTTTCACGTGCATAATGACAAAGACGGTATTTTCCTTTGCAGCGGAAGCCAGTTAGATGGACAGCTCATTAGACCTACCGTTACACCCGCTTCTGTTGGTGCAGAAGTTACCACTGATGCAATGTCTGCTAATGCATGGATACATCACAACACATTTACATCCGATGGCGACTGGGATGTGGCTGTGAATACGTCTCGTTTCAACTACATAACATTGAGTTACAACGACATACGTGATAACAGTAGAGGCGGTCTTTTTGGCGGCAATGATAATGTTCCTCGCATTAGGGCCAGCGTGCATAACAATTGGTATTTCAATATTCATCAACACATACCTTTGATGCGCCACGCTCAAGCTCATATTTACAATAACCTTGTTGAATATCGCAGTGAAAATAATGGCATGTCCCTTAGAAATGGTCATTTCATTATGGAAGGAAATTATTTCCATAATACCGCAGAGATTAATGAACACGCTGGCGGCAGCGTTATCACCAACTTAACCACAGGCAATGCAGAAATTAATGCACTAGCCGCTACCTTAGAACCAAATGTGATTGTTGCTCATCCATCAGGCACTACGGCTTTGCAGCATGGCATGGCCGCTGATTTCCTGCTCTTTAGCCCGCGTGAAGAGGGCATGGGCGTTCATGTGCTGCCAGCCGCAGATGCACGTGATAGAGTGCGCGCAAATTCTGGCATAATGCGTAATGACCAAAACTTGATTATTATAACATCTGGATCGCCTGTAGGAGGGGACATAACATTTATTGGCGTGGCGGCAAATGGCACTGCTGGTGACATAACAACAACACGCCTAACACTCAATTTCAGCGCAAGCCCTAACGCGCTAACTGCTGCGAATATCACAATAACAGGTAGTGGCTCTGCCGTGATGGTAGATAGCGTTTCTGGCATAGGCAACAGCCGCAATGTGGATATATCAGGCACATGGGATGACGGTGTGCAGGTAACTGTTTCTCTCACCAATCCCGCCAATATGAACATTACGCCGCTTTCGCAAAATGTTATACTACATTCGGCTATCACAACTTTCCCCGTAACTATAAACGACGGTGGCATCGGAGCAAGTGCAAGCCCGAATCCAGCGGCCTCAGACTCAACCGTAACCGTGAATGCAGGTACAAGAGAAGGCTTTGACTTTGACGGTTGGACTTCATCGCCAGGCGTAACCTTTGCAAATGCAAGCAGTGAAAACACAACTTTTACCATGCTGAACTCTGCTGTAACCGTAACCGCCAACTGGACACCAGTTACGGTTACGCCACCAATCCCGACTCAACTCCCTGCTCCATCAGGACTTGCTATCTCTGGTACAACATTAAGCTGGAATGCTGTGGGCAATGCCAGTGGTTACAGGGTATATGCTGATTGGCAGGCTGTTGGAACGGTTATTACGGCAACCTCACTTAACTTAGCCAATTTGAACCTGACTGTTGGAACGCATTCCATCCAAGTCAGAGCAATCGGTAATGTTACGAATTTTACGAATTCAGAACTCAGCGTTGCTGTGGACTTTGCTGTACAGGTTACACAACCTCCTACACAACCACCAACCACCGATGATAATGTAGGGCAAGATTACCAAGACACTGATGCACCAGCCAGAGGCCAAAGACCACCTGCGCCACCTGCGCCGAGCCCTGTAATTTCTGATGAACCAGAGCCGACCCCACCACAACAAGCACCACCATTTCCACCACAACAAGCACCAGCACTCCCTGCAAGCCAAATGTTTGATGATGTGGCCGCAAATGCTTGGTATCATAACTATGTTACAGTAGCTGTGCATAGTAATCTGTTCCAAGGTATGACCTCAAGAATATTTGCCCCACATGCTAACATGACAAGAGCTATGTTTGTTCAAGTGCTTGCCAATTTGGAAGGGGCGGATCTATCGACCTTTGTGGATGTACCACCTACCTTCAACGACGTGCAGTCAGACAGCTGGTATTTTGCAGCAGTAGAATGGGCAGCATCGCTAGGTATAGTCATAGGTATAGGTGATGGAAACTTCGGTCCAAACCAAGCAACAACTCGTGAGCAGATAGCTACCATGATGTACCGTTATGTGCAGGTAATGGACATTACGTTACCACAAGGAGAAAGCATCACCTTTACAGACCAAGCAGAAATATCACCATGGGCTACCCAAGCCGTTGAAGCCATCCAAGTAGCTGACATCATATTTGGCAGACCTGAAGGAAGCTTTGACCCGCAGGCTACTGCCACTAGGGCAGAGGTTGCTGCAATGTTTGTGAGAATGGCTAATGTAGTCGAATAACTAATATGTATCTGAGCTTATCTAAATCAAAACCGTGTCTGTACAGAAGCCCATTTTCAGGTTAAACAACTGTATACTGCAACAAAAATGCCTGAATTACAAATTGTTTAGAGCCTGCGTTCGACAAACTAAAGAACGCAGGCTCTTATAATTGCTATACCATTAAACTACGGCCTCAATACCCACCGTAAGCTTGCCGCCCACAGCCGTGGCCACAATCTTCACAGGATGTGGCAGGGTGTTGCGAAATTTTAAATCCACACCACCATAAGATGTGGCGGCATCGCGCCCTTCTTTCACATAGGTTACTTTTTTGGAGTGTGGGTGACGTTCCACAATCTCTAGCCCCGCGAAATCTGCCGCATTGTATAGCGTGGAGCTAACCTGACATATGCCGCCGCCCATGCCTTGCTCCTCTTTGCCGCGTACAAAGATTTTTGCGGGCTTGTAACCCTTTTCCTTCGTGGTTTTGCCTATTACTTCGTTAAACGAAAAAACCTCATCTGGTTGTAACACTATGCCATTTATGGTATTTGTAGCTATTACCATATTTGTTGTGCGGTTTTTTATATCCGCATTGTAGTCTGTGGTTAGGTTTGCTCCATGGATTGGCACAGATGTTACCTCTGTGCTGTCTACCACAGCTTCTACCAATGTAGTTGCCAGCGAACTTTCTGTCATGCCGCCGCCAGCTATGCCGCAACTGCCAAAAATAAATAACCCAAGCAATAGCCAATTGAATTGTCTCATAAGAAATACCCCCGAAATCATGTTTTAGGGGTATTATTTGCTTTGGATATTTATTTTATACTTGCTTGTGTCTATTTGGCACAATTTTTATTTTGTTTATGCTTGCGCCATCTATGTATTGAGCTATCTCGTTTTTCAGGCTTTTCATACGAATTTTTATTGACATCTCGCCTACCATATAGCTGTTAGCTAGCATAGATACTTGCACTTCATAAGCTTTTTGCGGCATGTACTTTGCATACAGCTTGTCATGCAGATAGCAATAATTTGGGATAAAGCTTTGGTATGGCATTAAAAATTGCGCCGCACCTTCGTTTGCTTGCCATTCTATATGGCTTGACATGCCGTCAAGGCAATAAAAGCTGTCCTTGTCATTATGCAGCCAATAGTGCATTAATTCATGCATACAGTCAAAATTTCTGCCGCCAGCAGAGCGTCGCGCATTAAGCCCTATAGTGGTGGAGGAATCTCCTTTATACAGCAAGCCACATATCTTTATGTTATCAAATTCTATAATCTCTATTTTTGGCGCAACACAAACCTGCATGGCAAGTTGTATAGCATCCACTTTATAATTTTGGGCATACATATTGAGACCCAATTCGGCCGCCTTTTTTGTTACTATGCCGTACAGGCTCGCCTTAGAGAGGATTGTTGCCAATATTATCGTTCCTCTCTTTTGCTTGCTTTAGGAAATTTACGGCTAGCTGTAAGTCATGTGGCGTTATGCCTGATTCCTGCGCATCTTGCATTACACGCATAAAAAGTCCATCTAGTTCGCCTAGCTGTGGTTTGCGTAGCTCGGTGCTACCGAGCAAATAGTCCACACTGCATTCAAAAATCTGCGCTAGGCGCAGCAATGTCTCGTTATCAGGGTCATGTACGCCGCGCTCCCAATTAGAAAGTGTGCCTTGCGAAATTTCTAGCATGGCGGCAAGGTCTGTTTGTTTTAACCCCTTTTTTTCTCGTAATTCTTTTACTCTGTTCATGTCACATTACCCTCTTTTTGTCCAAGAATGTCCAGATAGGCTTCATAGTAGGCATTTTCTCTGCCTTCTCCCACACAATATTGTATTTGCGAAAGAAGAGTTTTGTTATCTAATGCTTTTGCGATAATAGGTGAATATCTTGTACCCGACCCTTCTTTTATCTCTTTGATAACCTGCTCTAATGAAAGACCCTGAGCATAACTACGTCCCACCGTATCCGTTGCTGCATCTATAGAATCGCTTATGCTTACCATATCCACGATAAAACGATACTTCGAACTTAGGTTATCAAAAGAGCTTATGTATCCGCGTGAGCTATCATACCATTTATGATGACCAGATACAACATCGGACACACATGCTATAATTTCGTTTTCGTTTTGTTTTTCTAGCATTGTCTCTACGCGAGCATGTTCTTTTATGATATCGAACTCAAAGTCGTATAGCCGCCGCGAATGCAGAGAAACAGTGTCTAGGTATGTTACTTTTCCTATGTCATGACACAAAGATGCCATGTCTATTAGCTCAAAAATCTCTTGCTTTTTTGATATCACATCGTCTGCACTTTTTGTATCGCATATACCAAGGAAAAGCTGCGGTTCGTGTTTCATAAAATAATTAGCCAAAACTCTGGTTAGGCTACGTACATTTAGGGTGTGCACATATGTTGGCAAATGCGTAAATGATGTAAATTTTAGTAGTATTTCTAGATATTCTTCCGCGCTCAAAAAAGTGCCTACAGCTTTTGCACAATTTGATAATGCCTGAACAAAAAACGAATCATGCCTATTTACACCACTTGGTATATTTCTAAAATATTTAATGGTGCGAGCTAATATAGCCTTTGTTTCACATTCAAGTTGTTCTTGTTTTATGCTTTCGGAAAACTTTAGCTGGCCCAAAAGTATAAAAGGCACGTTAAATGCGGAAAAAAGACCATCTGTAGAGTAGTCGTCGTAGTTCATGGTCTTAATAGATTCTCGCAAATCATCAATTAGCTCTTCGTGGCTAATAAAACCACGGAAATATCTATTAAACCTACGTGAATTTTCTGTTCGTGATGATGTCCAAAATTGGCTTATGGCTAGAGATTTGCTGTTTTCGTCTAAAAATGCAAAGCTTTCACATACACGCTCTGTTAGCTTCTGATTTTCGATATCAGAGGGCAATAGCCTATCGCGGAGTGCCTGTTCCCATACAAGTACATTTTGATGAGCATTTCCTATGAAAGCATCCCATGGAAAATCGGGGTCATGGGCTCTTACTTTTTCATCATTCCAAAAACCAATCGCGGCATCCACATTCTCGAAAAATAGCTTTGTTATTTCACTAAGGGAAAAGGTCTCGGAAGTGGTTTTGGAGGCATTGTATACCACATAAACATTCCCTAGGCAACGGTTGATATATCTCCTGGTTTCTTTGTTTTCAATTTCAAAATATATTTCTTTGTAAGATGCACCTTCTTTGAAGGCATCCAAAGCTTCTTTGTAGAAAAACAGATGATTTTTGCGGGCAACCATTAATGTCAAGATTTGTTGATAGATAAAGCCTATGCTGTAAAGGCTACGTAAAAGGCGGTCAGTATCTTTGTGTTCTCTGGCCCAAGCTATAATGCCTTTATGAATCTCCATTGCTAAGCCATTATCAAGATTAGCATTGAAAGAATACAACTTTTGAGATAGCTCAAAAAGGGCATCGACATCTTCGGTATTGTTCAAATTTGCAAGCATAGGTCTTATTTTTTGCTCGATAATATAGTTATTTATCGAAAATATCTTTGTATTTGTATCTGCTTTTTCGCGCAAATGGTCTAAAAGCTCTGATTTGTCGAATTTTGAAAGCAGAGCCTCGCTTTCCAATCGGCGAAATTCTGCAATGTTTTCTATTAATTTGGTTTCAAATTCTAATGCCACAAAACCACGCCCTTGACAATGTTCATTATATATAGTAGCATTATATCATAAGTTTATCTGATATGACAAGGAGAAATTTGCATGGACATTGAAAAGCTGTTAAAAGATAGTATTGATATAGAAAAAGAAGCATGGGCTACCGCTGAGGCACTGGGGAGCTTGGTCTTGCGCAAAAATGTCGATACGGATAACCTAATGGAAGAATACGCCGAAGATTTGACATATATGCAAGAAAAATCCGAGCAAGCAATTAAGATAATGCGAACCTTGCCAGAAGGGGAGATACGCCGTATCTTTATTGCTCGATATATTCATAGGATGACATGGGAAGAGGTAGCGGATGCTACATACTTATCCTTAACACATGTGCAGAGACTGCATAGGCAGGGGATAGAGTGGCTTAATGAGAAATTTGTGAAAGATGACCTTATATAAAAGTGTAATGTGGATGTTGCCTCTACAAGAAGGAGGAATCCACATTTATTTTTTTGAAAAAATATCTTGACAGCGTAAAGATGTTATGCTATAATCTTTACATCGACAAGATTGGGGGATTGCTTATGAGCGACAAATCATATCATCATGGCGATTTGCGTACTGCCATGATTGAAAGGGGTCTTGAGATTATTAACGAGCAGGGCGTAAGCACTCTTTCTTTGAGAAAGCTTGCGGCAGCTTGCGGAGTGAGCCATGCTGCGCCATATAGCCACTTTGCAAGTAAACAAGAGCTGTATCTGGCTATTGAAAATCACATCACAGAGCAATTTGCAACAGTGCTGAAGGATTCGGTAAAAGAGGCTGGTGAAACACCCGAGGGGCTTTTTCGCATGTGTTGTGCATATGTGTTATTTTTTGCAAGAAACCCAGAATACTTTCGCTTTATATTTTCGCGGTCAGAAATTTCTGTTGGCTATGGTCATGAGTATGAGCCTTACGATTTTTATATGGCTTTTATGGAAAAAATGTTTGACAACATGAACTACCCAAAAGAAAAATGGCTAAAAACTATAATAGCCCAATGGGCAATGATTCAAGGGCTGGCATCCATTGCTGTAATGGAAAGCCCTAAAGACATTCGAGTGTGGGAAGAAAGGGTGTCGGACATATTGTCAGAAAGCTATATGATTTTCCCAGAATAAGCAACCATTGTTTGCACAAAACTCAACCTTTACTTGTTTGACAGCATTTTTATCGCGGGGTATAATGCAAGATATAAAACATATTAAATATGAGGAGTTGCATCATGATTGAGCTTAGAAAAATTTCTATTGGTAATATGAGAAAATGCATTAAACTTAAATTATCACCCGAGCAAGAGAGTTTTGTGTCAAGTAATTGCCGTAGTTTGATAGATGCCTTTGGGCTTAATAGGCGAGTGATAGGCAAAGGTAGTGTGGCTACCCCTTACGTAATTTATGCCCATGGAATAATGGTGGGGTTTATAATGTATGGTTACTTCACGAAAAAATTTAATAGTAAGCATGGCGAGGCCAATTATTGCTATGTATCTTATGAGCCGACAAACATTTTAGTTAGGAAATGGTATAAATCCTTAGAATTTGTTGAAACTGGGGAAGTGAGTGAAGGCGAGCTTGTTGCGCGGCTGTCGCTTTAATATAAGGCTGATTTTGGAATCTATCAAATAAAAAGGGGTTGTACTTATGTTCACATTATTCAAACAAAACAAAATGTTTCGCGTGCTTTTGATGTACCAATTTTTCTCATCCATCGGCGGGGCTATGTTTCAGATGTTTATTCTGCTTTCTGTACACCTCATTTACGAAAATCCAATCTATACAGGCATGGCGGGGTTTCTAATAGCCGCCCCACTTGTGATTTCTTTTGCAGTAGGACCTATCGTAGATAGGCGCAATAAAGTGACCATTATGCGCCTTACAACATTTCTGGAGTTTGCGGTGCTATCTTTACTAGCCTTTACTCCTTTACAGGAACAAATTGGTATTTTGTTTATGCTTGTTGTCATTTTTGCCTTTAGTATGGCGGCTCTTTTTGAAGTTCCCTCAAGCACAGCCTTTTTGCCGCAGATTGTGCGAGAAGAAGATATACTCCAAGCAAATTCACTGATTAATATTGTTGCCATGGTGGGAGGTATTGCCATTGGTGTCGTATTATTTACATCTTTAGCTGGGGATGTTGACTTTAGCTTTTTGTACGGCTTTTCTGCGGTGTTTATAGCTCTGGCATTTGTTTTTGCTTTATTTTTGAAAAACCCTGCCATAAAGGAAGGTGCGGAAAAATCACAATCACCAAACTATCTACAAGACTTAAAACAAGGTGCCAAATTTATTAGGCACAGTGCCTTGCTATTTATACTCATTACTACTGTAATGATGAATTTTGCAGGGGAGATTACATATGTAAACAGACCCATGTTTCTTGAACACCATGTAGGTGCGCAGGGTTATGTGCTTTTTTCTTTAGCGGCTCTGGTAGGCGGGGTTATTGCTTCTAGCTTTGTGGGCATACTAGGGAAAAGATTCAAAATTGGCAACCTTATTTTTATACTAATTGTAGGTGCTGGGATTGTATACATTATGCATGCACTGCTCGTACCAGTTCACTTAACTAGAGCACTTATTGCAATGGCGGCTTTTTCTGCATTAGCTTCCGCTGCGGGCATAGTTTTTTCATCTTTGTACCAAAAAATACCAAAAAAAGATATGGTAGCTCGAGTGACTACAATTTCAACAACATTTAATGCAATAGCTGTTGCGCTAGGGGCTTTTGTAGGGGGCTTTTTGGGTAGCATTGTACCAAACGTAGATGATTTATTTGTCTATCGCGGTATAAGCCTTGTGGTTATTGGTGTACTAATAATACTTATCCCAAGCATCAGAAGGTTACCTAAGATGGATGAAATAAAGAAGTCTGATGACTAGGCTTGCCCGACAAATATTAAAGCTGCAATTGAGCATCTGGTGGTATATCCATATTCTGTCCTGCGGCTGGCAACTTATCGCATCGCAACCACTCCCAGTCTCCCTCTGTGTTCGTGGCGGCGGCTAGGCTCTCCATAAAGCCATTTTTGGCAAGGCGCACCACTTGCACACCACCAGAATTTTTGGCAGAATATATGGGTAACTGTGCCGTATTAAAAATTAGGGCTTTTTTATCATTGCGTATGGCTAGGTAATCGCTATGCTTTGCTATATGCTCTGCAAATATTAGTGGCGATTTATCCGAGTATGCGTGTACCTGTTTTTTGCGGTTCAGTTTGGTCGCGTAGCTATCTAGCGTAACTAGCGCAACCTTGCCATTTCTAAAGGCGAAGACTAGATGACCGCTATAGTCGCTAGTGGCTGTTATAAAGATAATTTTTTCGTCGCTATCGCATGGCAGAATATTATTTAGATATTGCCCCATTTGGCTTGGGCGTACATCCTCCAGCTCATGTGCGCGTAGCTTATAAACATTGAACTTATCTGAGAAAAATAGGATGTCGTCAATGTTTTGTGCGGATATCTGCTGTATGATAGCATCACTTTCTTTTACGGCTATGTCTGGGCTAGTGCGTAGTGAAACATTTGCTATTTTCTTGAAATAGTTTTCTTTTGTAAGGTATAGCGTTATGGGGTAATTTTCTACGAACTCTTGCAGGCTTACAGTTTCCGCACTTTGAGTTACTATGCCTGTTTTGCGCTCTTTGCCGTACTTTTTCGCTATCTGCTTCTGCTCCGCGACAATGATATTTAATACCTTTTTTTCATCACCCAAAGTTTCTATAATTTCTGCAATCTCTTTTTCTAACCCTTCGCGCTCTTGTATGCGGCGCAAAAGATATTCTTTATTAAGGTTACGTAGGCGAATTTCTGCTATGTATTCTGCTTGTACAGCATCTATGCCAAAGCCTATACAGAGGTTTGGTATGACCTGCTTTTCCTTTTCTGTATCACGGATAATTTTTATTGCCTTATCGATATCCAAAAGCACAGCGGCAAGACCATTTAGCAAGTGTAACTTTTCGTGATTTTTCTCTAAATCATGCTTTAGGCGACCTTCTATACAGCCTTTACGGAAATCTATCCAATGTGTCAAAATCTGCGTTATGCCTATTGTTTGCGGGCGACCATTTACAAGCAAATTAAAATTGCAAGAAAAGCTATCCATAAGCGGCGTTGCCGCAAATAGCTTTTGCATCAATAGGTCTGGATTTGCGGACTTTTTTATGTCGATTGCTATTTTTAGACCCTTTAGGTCGGTTTCGTCGCGTACATCCGTTATTTCTTTCATTTTGCCGCTTTTTACTAAGGTGTGCATTTTATCTATAATGGCCTCAATGGTGGTTGTATACGGGATTTCATAGACCTCTATGCAGCTATTTTGCGCATCAAAACGCCAGCGTGACTGAATTTTGAAAGAGCCGCGCCCTGTGGCATAAATTTTTGCCATGTCCTCGCGATTGTAGATAATTTCGCCGCCTGTGGAAAAATCGGGTGCAGATATTTCTGCAACGGGGTCAAAGTCCTTGTTTTTTATAAGCGATACTGTGGCATTACATATCTCGGCAAGGTTGAAGGAACATATGGAGCTGGCCATGCCTACGGCTATGCCTGTATTTGGCGTAACCAAAAGATTCGGAAATGTTGTGGGCAAAAGCGATGGCTCTACCATTGTGCCATTGTAATTATCCACAAACTGCACTGTTCCTTTGTCGATATCTTTAAAAATCTCACCGCAGAGATTATCTAGGCGCACCTCTGTGTAGCGGCTGGCAGCATGTGCCATGTCACGGCTATAAACTTTGCCAAAATTACCCTTGCTATCTACGAAGGGATGCAAAAGAGCCTCATTTCCACGCGTTAGTCGCACCAGAGTTTCATAGATGGCCTGCTCGCCATGCGGGTTTAAACGCATGGTTGTACCCACCACATCGGCACTCTTGCTACGATTGCCTGATAGCAAACCCATTTTATACATGGTGTATAAAAGCTTGCGGTGCGCGGGTTTGAAGCCGTCTATCTCTGGTATAGCCCGCGACACAATAACGCTCATAGCGTATGGCATGTAATTACTCTCTAGTGTCTCCACAATGCCTTGCAGTATGGGTGGGCTTTCGTTATATGTAGTTATTTTTTCGATTTTTTTTCTAGCCATGTTATTTCTCTCTCATTTCAATAATTTTTTGGTGCAGATTATATTATAGCGTTAAAATGGTTGCAGGTCAATATAATTTCGGTTATAATGGTTTTAGGGAGGTAAGGTTGATAAGATAAATTTTAACCCACAGTCTGAATATGAGCAAGTGGGGACTCGTCCTGCTGTAGTTATTAGCAATGACTATTTCAATCGAAAAACTTCCAGATGATATACTTGATATTACTATAAGCACCGTTAATTTTGAGACGAAACGGTTAATATGGATTATGGAGGGAAAACCATGCTAACAAACCAAAGAGTAGAAGAAATTCTAAAAAACAGCGGCGCATTGCTTACAGGGCATTTTTTATACACAAGCGGTCGTCATGGCGACAAGTATATGCAATGCGCCAAGATATTGCAAAATCCTAATTACGCAGTGGAGCTGGTTAGCTATCTAGCTGATTCTTTTAAAGAGGAGAATGTGGATATTGTTATCGCTCCTGCTGTTGGCGGCATTGTTATTGGTTACGAACTAGCCCGTCAGCTTGGTGTTACCAGCCTTTTTGCGGAGCGTGAAAACGGCGAAATGACCCTGCGCCGCGGCTTTGAAATACCCAAGGGTGCGCGTGTTGTGGTGGCGGAAGATGTTGTTACCACGGGCGGCAGTGTGCAAGAGGTTATCGATATTGTAAAAAACAGCGGCGGCGAGCTTGTTGGTGTTGGTGTGCTTGTGGACCGCAGCGGCGGTACAATAGACTTTGGCACGAAAACCGTGGCAACATATACCGCAAATATAGTATCGTATGATGCTGACGAATGCCCTATCTGTGTAGCAGGTAACGAGCCGCTCATTAAGCCAGGTAGCCGCAGTTTATAAAAAAATAAGGAGGAAACAGTATGAAAACATTATTAAAATTAGTCTTGGTAGTTGCCATCCTAGGCATAGTATACCAAGTAGCACAAACTGTTTTGAAATTGGATGTAAACTTTGATGATTTGGAGATTTAACAAATTACCGCCGCAAGCATGATGCCTGCGGCGGTTGGTTTTTATGCGATTAATCTGCGAAGTATACATTTGCAAAGCTATGGATACCTGTTGGGCTTAAAGTAAAGCCGCGCACGTTATTAGATGTAGCTGCTAAATGCTCATGCTGTCTTATAATTACCTTTGATGGATGCTCGCGCTGTATCTGCAAGATTTCTGCATATATAGCCGCACGGCGTGCTGGGTCAAGCTCTGAGCGTCCTTCTTCTAGCAGCCTGTCTATGTCTGGATTGCTTGTCCAAGTGCGGTTGCCTGCTCCGCCGAAGTTCGTAGAATGCAGCAGCGGAAATAGTGCGTAGTCTGCATCGCCTGTTGTGGCTACCCAACCCAATACAAACATATCATGCCCAGCAAAATCATCTAATTCATGAAGATATGTACCCCATTCCATCGCGACCATATGCACATCAATATTAAGCTGCGCCAAAGTAAGCTGCACTAATTCCGAAACATTCTCACGCTGTAAATTAGGAATATTAAACCATATCTCCACAGGTCTTCCGAAGCCATTCTCATATCCAGCCAATCGCAATAAGTCGCGTGCGCGTTCGATATTTGTGGTAAATGGTTCAACCTCTGAATATCCCCAAGCTGTATTCGGTACAAGAGATGTGGCAGGACTGCCTATGCCATAAAATGCAATGTCTATCATTTCTTGGGTGTTTAGCGCGTAGTTCATCGCCTGCATAACAAGCGGATTATTCCATGGCTCTATCTGCATGTTAAACCCTATATAATCTATACCCAGACTTGGCTCTTGCAGTAATGTTATATGGTCTACAGACCTTATATGAGCGGTGTCAGCGGGCTGAACACCTAGGGCAATATCTGCCTCACCCGTTTCTATGGCTATACTTCTCAAAGCGGGGTCTGGCATTGACCACATTGTCATAGTCTCTATTTGAGGCAGTTCGCCCCAATAATTATCATTTCTTACAAAATCCATACGCCACCCATGCTCAAGTCCATCGAGCATAAATGGTCCTGTGCCTATAGGGTTTTCTTCAAATATGCTATCTCCTACACGTAGTACGTGACTCCTCGGCACTATGCCACCCATAGGATGTGCTAAATGACGTAAAATAGGCGCAAAAGGTATTTCTAAGTGTATGGTAAAGTTAAATTCATCATACACTGTTACGGTGTCTATCATTCCTAAAATTGGTGCTGCTTGCACAGAAGCCCCTGCCCGCTCTAGCGAAAACTGCACATCCCGCGCCGTAAGAGGCATACCGTTGTGGAAGTACACATCCCGCCTTAGCTCCATATTCATCGTTTGAGCATCTGGCATATCCCATGCAATGGCAAGTGACGGCATAACTTCCATGGTGTCATAGTCTAGTATCACTAAGGTGTCAAAAATCTGCTTAACGCCAAGTTGCGATGAAGCATCATTTGCCACTGATGGGTCTAGCCTCCATGGCAGTGCTGCCATTGCTATGGTTAAGTGAGTTTTGGTTGTCCCGCTGCCTACTTGTGGCTGTGTTTGCGCTACCTGCACTGGTCTGTCGCCTATGTATACAGTGGATGTGCTGCCTTCCCATTCCACATTCACACCAAAAGCATCCGCAATGCCACGCACGGGCAGAAATGCTCTTCCATCCATAATAAATGGGTGCATATCATTGTCAAATTCCATCTCCATGCCATCTACCACCACCCGTACGCCGTAGGATATCTCGCGCATTGCGCTATTAACGGCGTTTGCCCATGCCATGGATGAGGCGGCAGTGGCTACAATGAATATGCAGGTTAAAAAACCCGCCACATATGCCTTAATGGTTTTTTTCACAAAAAATCCCTCCCTGTTTTTATGCATATCTTGATTATAAAACATATGATGGCAAAAGTCCATACGGTATTGATTATTACTGGTTTATTTTGCTTCTTTTGTGAATTGGATGTGGGTAAATAGTGCCGCAAGTAACTTCACAATGGGTTGCCGCTGGCTTATAATCCCCATAGCCCTTGCGGCGAAGTTGTTGTGGATTACGCTTATAACAGAGAAACCAAGATAATCCAGAATCGTCATTAAACCCGTATCAGAATTAACCCACCAACCTGTGCGTAAGAGGCTGCTTTGTCACGGTAATGAGTGGGCTTTGTTCAACTTATTGATGCAAGTGCCAGCAAGGTCGCAGGCAAACCACAAAGGTCGAGCCTCTCTTTGCCTGACGAAAAATGTGAGCCATTGCGGATTTGCCGAAAGCAAGATGGCAAACAGGCTCTAATAACACTTTGTATCCATATAATCCTCAAGAAGAAGATGTGTGTTACGAATCCAACGATTAGTGTGAACAGCTCAATTGAAAAACAAATCGTGCCAAAAATGTAGTATATCATTTGATAATTCAAAACTTATACTATTTGATAATATTTGAGAATGATGCATTTATATAAATATGCTAAAATAGTTGTTAAGAATATACTTGTAATCATCATGCTAATATGGTAAAATTACACTATATGATGTATTGTATGGTAAATATCTACTTTTTGTATCAGTATTATCATGTAGTCTGTGCATGTATAATAAGACTAGCTACAATTTGCAAGGAGGTGAATATCAGACAGTAATATAACTATTAATAACCAACAAAATGCATCGTGATTTAGGAAAGGAGAAATCAAATTATGAACAAAAGAAAAGGAAGAGGCTTACTAACTTTTGCGCTATCGTTAATAATGGTATTTAGTAGCTTTTCGATGATGTTTGCCAATGAGGTTGACAATATTGAGCCTGCCATTGGCATAGAGGCTCAAGGGAATAGGTTAAGTTCGGGTGAGGATTACTCATTTGTGGTGATGGAAGATGGCACTATGTGGGCTTGGGGTTATCCAACTCACGATAATTTATTTTGGTGGCCTTCTGGTCAGAGTCCTACTAAAATGATGCATGATGTAGTTGCTGTTTCAAGTGCTGATGCTACTGCAATGGCAATCAGGTCCGATGGCAGCCTATGGGGCTGGGGTGCTAACGCCGCAAAGCAAGTGGACCATGGGTGGATGGATTGGCTCGACAGGCCTTTAATGATGCTAGAAGATGTGGTTGCGGTCTCAACGAGCAACTACCTAACAATGGCAATTAAATCTGATGGTAGCCTATGGGGTTGGGGTATAATCTGGAATGGACAGCATGGGTATCATGGAGATGTAGACCCACGTATCCCTGTATGGATAATGGATGGCGTAATTGATGTCTATGTTGTTGACAATTATGCAATGGTTATTAAATCCGATGGCAGCCTATGGGGCTGGGGCGATAATGCGAGCTGGCAGTCGAGCGACAGTTCGGCTATTCCCGTACACATAATGGATGATGTAGCCGATGTTTCTGCTTCTAGCGGTCATATAATGGTTATTAGAACCGACGGCAGCCTATGGGGCTGGGGCAATAATGAAAGTGGGCAACTAGGCGATGGAACAACTACTAGACGGATTAACCCTATACATATAATGAATGATGTAGCATCAGTTTCTACCAATACCGCTGTTCAATGGATATGGTCAGGTTTCGAGATTATAAGTATTGAGCTTGGTAGTCACACAATGGCTATAAAAACTGACGGCAGCCTATGGGGCTGGGGCGATAATGCGAACTGGCAGCTTGGTGACGGTACAGCCATTGAACGCCATAACCCTACATGGATAATGAACAATGTTGTCGAGGTTTCAACTAGTAGTCGGAAAACAACAGCAATATGCTCTAACTATCAATTGTGGGGTTGGGGGTTTGGTTATGTGCCTGACGTATGGAATGGAAATCTTCCTCAAATCATCCCGCATCCTGTACACAACTCCGCAATCGAAATACAAGGTACCGTAGGCGAGCATTACTATGCATGGCTAGGGAACTATATGCTTTCAATAGCTTGGTTATCATCGTGGGATATTATAGATGGCGAACTACCACCTGGATTGTATCTTGATTACCATGGTGGTATCTTCGGAATCCCTACCACTGCTGGCTCTTTCAAGGTAACATTTCAGAAAGAGGGTTATTTTACCAGCACTTACCTTACGGCCTTTTTCTCTATAGACCCTCCTTTTGGGCATAATATCCATATTTCTGCCCCTAATGTAACAGCCCAAGCAGGAGAATATATAGATATTACATTCAGCTTGAATGATGTTCATGGTTTAGGCTGGCATGAAGGGTTATCCATTATATCCTTAGATATCTTCTTTGATGATTGGTTTATGCAAAGAACGGGAGATATTGTTCAAGGCAATGTCTTTGATGGAGCCATAGTTCAGCCGCCTATAGGAGCAAATCCTTTCAGGGTGAACTTAGGCATGGCCAATGTATTAGATGTTACACATGCCACAGGAGATTTGATTACTGTGCGATTTAAGGTTAATGAACATGTGTGGACAGGTATGACCTCGTCAATTTGGGCTAATGTGGTGGGTGCGCATAGACTCGAAAACTTTACGGTCGTTCCCGTAGATGTATCGTCAAGCAT
The DNA here is from genome assembly GCA_009784575.1 of Defluviitaleaceae bacterium. Taxonomy (GTDB): domain Bacteria; phylum Bacillota; class Clostridia; order Lachnospirales; family WRAX01; genus WRBK01. Next base: position 40,999 of record WRBK01000013.1, read on the forward strand.
TGGCGGTATAACCATTGTCGAAGTTGTAACCCATCCGATAACCATATTAAATGGCGGGGCGGGCGCATTCGTTAACCCTAATCCAGCGGAAGCTGGTCAAATCATAAATATTTATGCAGGTGACGGATCTAGGGGGCATGTGTTTGCTGGATGGGAAGTGATTTCGCCTTCAAATCTACATATAACACATACTGACTCTCCAACCGAATCCGCAACTTGGTTCGTTATGCCTGATGAACCCGCAATCATAAGAGCCACATGGGAAATTCCTATCACTGCAAGGGTTTATTTGGTAGGTCAAGATGCCGATATGAGGCGTGGTCAGAATGTATTTGTCTATGCGGGGTTGTCTGAAAACCAGGGCTTGAGTAGCCTGAGTTTAAGCCTAAATTATGACCCTGCAGTGTTTGAGAAAATAGAGATTATGCCAATGACACAAACGGTTATGCAATTGCCTGTACACCCACCTCTTAACGCAAATCCATTTTTAATGAATTTTAACTTACAAAATCCTTTGGGTGTTACTATAGAAACAGGCACTCTTGCCCTTATTCAATTCAGAGTTCTCGATGATGCCCCGCTAGGGCATACCTATATAGGAATAGAGGCGACTAGTGCATTCAGGATGGAGGGCTTTACCCCCATTCCTGTAGGTGTCGAAACTACCATCGGTGAGGTTTATATTCACGATTCCGTTCTTCTAGGTGACTTAAATAATGATGGTGTAGTGGATAGTGTAGACCTAATGTTGCTAAGGCTATACTTAGCAGGGCATAATGTTCCAATCAATCGCGAAGCCGCAGATGTAAATGTGGATGGTGTTATCGACATAGTGGACGAAATATTGCTCTCAATGTACCTTGCAGGGCATCCTATTATCTTAGGACCGCAAAGGAGCTTGGCACAAAGAGGTTTTATAGCGGCAGAGCATCAACAAGCTGAAATGACCTATACAATTAGTGGCTTTATGGCTCTTGACAATACTTCAGAGGCGTTTGGCAGAAGTATAGCTACGGCTAGCTATGTGGATGTAATAATTAACCTAGATAACAATCAGGGCATCAGCACATTAAGCCTCGACCTTGGTTATGATGCATCGGTACTGCAAAGAGTAAGTATCAATCCATCAGATATTATGCAAATGCCCGTAAAGCCGCCTACAAATGCCCATCCGTTCACAATGAACTTTAACTCGGACAACCCGCTTGATATCATAACTGATACAGGCAATCTTGTTACAGTTCGCTTTAGGGTTCTTGATAGCGCAGCATTAGAAACTACCCATATTACTGTAAATGTAAATGGCGCATACCGCATTGAGAATTTTGCTCCTGTGGTTGGCATTGTAGATTTGGTAATCGAGACGGTGGTTCAGCCATAACGACTTATGAGAAATAATTTTATACGTGTAATTCATAAAAAGGAGCTTAGCAAGCTCCTTTTTATTGCTTGATTATAGTGTGGCAAACAACCATAAAGACATCAATTATAGTCATTAAACCTGAAAACCACCCCAATAAAACGCGTGATTTTTGGACGAATTTAACCCAGCGAGAATATCGCATATAGATTGCGTGCCAATATCTGTATTCAAGCGGCAGCCTTTTTGATGGTGCAGTTCAGCCGTTATGCCGCGCTTGGCGTGCGGTTTTTTCGTGGCATTAATTTTTTTATTTTCCCTATTGACAAGATGAAATGCTTATGGTATTATGTACTTAATGAGTTATGTCATTAACTCATTAATATGAAACGAGGTGGTGAAATGAACGATAATCAGCCAATTTTTCAACAAATAATCGAGATAATCGAAAGGGACATCATCACTGGTGTGTATCAGGTGGACGAACTGATTATTTCTACGACACAGATAGCCAAGGTGTATTCTGTAAATCATACTACGGCGGTAAAGGCTGTGAGCAAGCTGGCGGATGCTGGCGTGCTATACAAAAAGAGAGGTATTGGTATGTGTGTGGCAGAAGGGGCAAAGGAAAAGATAGCAACAAGGCGCAGAAATATTTTTCTTAGTGTAACCATTAGCATGATGCTAGCGGAATCAAAGGCTTTAGGTATTACGCTGGATGAATTGATAGAAGAAATCAAGAAAAAGGAAGGGGAAACAAGATAGTGATTAATATTAAGAATGTGACCAAAGAATATGGTAAAATGGCAGCAATAGACCGATTTTCACTAAAGTTGCCAGAAAAAGGCATATATTGCTTGCTTGGCAGAAATGGGGCGGGCAAGACTACTCTGCTGAAAATGCTAGTGGGGCATATAGCAGCTACGGATGGGGACATTTTCATTGACGGCAAAGAAATTTCGCCAAGCAAAATGCCAGAGAGCGTGAACTATATCGAAAGTGGCTCTGTGCAATTCAATATGCGCGTGGATGAGCTAATAGATACCGCTGCAAAACTGCAAGACGACTTTGACCGTGATTTTGCGCAGGAAATGGTAGAGCGATTTGAACTAAGCCGTAAAAAGAGGTTTAAGCAGTTATCTTTTGGCATGAAGACCATGGTGACATCCATAATGTCTTTAGCCAATAACTCCAAGGTGGTATTGCTAGATGAGCCAACCACTGGCTTTGATGCTATTATGCGCGACCAGTTCAACACTCTTTTGCTAGAGAGCTATCATGCTAATCCGCGCCTGATAATTGTTTCTACGCATCTTATAGATGAGGTGGCAAAGGTTACAGAAAGGCTTATTATCATAGACAAGGGCAAGCTGCTTATAGAGGCGGGCATGGATGATATAGACGAAAAAGCATATACTTTATCTGGCTCCTTAGCAGAAGTAACGCCGCTCTTGGATAATCTAAACTGCATTGGCAAACAGATAGCGGGAAATGTTATGGCGGCGCATATTTATGATGAGAGGATTCAGCCGCCGCAAGGTGTGGCTATTGGCGGGCTGAGTTTGCAAGATTTCTTTATTAATATTGTCGGAGGTAGAAAAAATGGGTAAGGGTACGGCAACAATTGCAAGGCTGAATTTGAAACATATCAAAGCGGCATATATCACGGCGATAATATTGGCACTCGTTGCCCTTATACAGACGAGCATATTTTATATCATCGCATCATCCAGCGGCAGCGGAATGGATAATGCAACAGTAGCACCTGGTGCATATGTATTTTTAGTGGTGTTGATGGCGGCTATGATAATACCTGCTTCAAATTTCCGCAAGGTTATTAATCTGGGTGGCAGACGTGATAATTTTTTTTGGGGTACGCTAATGGCGTATGTCATCATAGCTGTGTTAGGTTCAATGATTAACACAGTGATGTTTTATACATTTGACCTGTTCATACAAAATTCTGGATACTTTGGTTCTCTTGGCGGCGTAATGAATCCTGTTCAGGTGTTTGATTGGACACAAAATGGCTTTGCCATTGCTTTTTTGCAACAAGCAGCATTTTTGTTTCTATTAGCCTGCTTTGTGCATACCCTAGCATCTGTGCAGGGCAAATGGTATGGTTGGGCGGCGAATGTTGTTATAGCTGCTATATTGGCGGTATTTATCCCCATAGCATTTTTGCGTCAATCGCTTGTGTGGTTTTTTGAAATGGTTATTTTTCATGAAAATGCCTTTATACAAATCGCTTTTTGCATAGTGCTTGCAATTGTGATATATATGCTAAATAAGCCGATTTATACGAGAAAAGCCATATAGAAAAAAGTCTGGTCATGTGCCAGACTTTTTTATAAAATATAAGCGGGTGATGGGAATCGAACCCACGCTTTCAGCTTGGAAGGCTGATGTTCTAGCCATTGAACCACACCCGCATTAGAATAAAAAGTGCCCGGAGACGGAATTGAACCGCCGACACGTGGATTTTCAGTCCACTGCTCTACCATCTGAGCTATCCGGGCAAAATATTTTTTTGTGCCGATTATCCCGACCTTCATATTTTACATAAAAACATCTCTCTTGTCAAGCACTTTTTTCTAATCAAATTTTACATAAAAACTTTTGTAAATCCTGGACGTATATAGTTTGTACATAAATAGTCACAATTTTAAGGAGAAAGTGAATGAATATTAAGGCTTGCAAGGCAAGAAAGGTTTTAATTTTACTGATGACGATGCTTTTTGTTATGTTGTCGGCTAATGTTTATGCAAACACAGAAGCCACAGGACAAACACCATCAGGCATACCTTTTTCGGAGCTGGATAGCACAATTGATGCCTTTGTAACGGAGCATATAGGCATTTCAACCCCTGGCGTTGCAATTGTTATAGTGCATGAAGGTGAAATTATTTTTTCTCGCGGCTGGGGATATGCAGATATCGAGAACAACACACCCTTTGACCCTAGCATAACTGTTTCGCGCCATGGGTCGATAAACAAGACTTTTGTATGGGTTGCTGCGATGCAGCTTGCGGAGCGTGGATTGCTTGATTTGGATGCAGATATTGCTAATTATCTTAGTCCTGAAGATATAGCATTGTTTGATTTTGAAATGCCCTTTACAATGCGCGATTTGATGAACCACGGTGCGGGCTTTGCTGAAACTTTTCATTACTTAGAAAGTGCAAGCGTGTTTGATTGGCAAAATTTTAGCGTTAGAGATGGTTTGCTTGCAAGCCAGCCCAGCCAAATTTTTACCCCTGGCACAGCCAGTTCTTATTCCAATTGGGGCTCAGCGTTTGCGGGGTATATAGTCAGCCAGATTAGCGGACTTGGTTTTGCTGACTTTAATATGCAAAATATTTTGTTGCCCGCAGGTATGGAAAACACTTTGGATGAGCCATTATGGACAAGCAATCAAGCCTTTATGCAAAACATGGCTGTAGGCTATAGTGCTATAAACAGTGGCTTTAGAGAGCGGTCAATATCTCATTTGGGCGGACATTATCCCGCTGGCTCCTCTATGGGGACTGCCGAAGATTTGGCAAGATTTATTATTGCCCTAACACCAGAACAAGGCAATTCTGGCTCGCTTTTTGAAAATCGCGCAACGCTTGACTTGTTATTTACTCAAAGTTCGCCCGACCCCGAGAACCGCCCTTCGTTTTACCATGGCTTTATGCCACATGGTATTTTTGATGCCATTGGTCATAGCGGGGGGATTGCAGGCTTTACTGCAAACTTTGGCATTGTTCCAGAGGAAAGGTTTGGCTGGGTTGTTTTGTCGAATACTGAAGGCGAATTTGATATTACCCTTGGCTTAACACATATTCTGGCTGAAAATACAATTGGTCAAATTGTACCTACATTGGGCGATTTGCCACACGCATCGGTCGTGGAAGGACAGTTCATGCCATTGCGCCGCACACAAGGCAGCTTCATGGATTTCCTAACAAATACGGCCATTGCTAATGTTACAGCATTGGACGAAAATACTATTCGTTTAGCTATGGGAGCATTTGATTTAGATTTTGTGCAAATAGAGCCTTATGTTTTTAGGTTGGTCTCTGCAAGCGAACCTTTTGCATATGCGAGCTTTAGTGAATTGCGCTTTAGAATGGAAAATGGCGAACCAATGCATATCTATGCGCCAGGGTCGGATTTTTCACTGCCTCCACAGTGGCGTGTGCCGTTTACAATGTTTTCTGTAGGTGTCGTGACTACATCTGTGTTATTTTTCCTCGTGATGCCTATTGTCCTACTAATAGCATTTGTAGTGAAGAAAATGAGGAACAAACCGATTGATAAAACAAAATTCCGTTTATTAAATGTTGGGATGATGCTTTGTGGACTTTTCCTTTTGGTGAATAACGTACTGAATGTTGTGCTACGCTTCTTCGTTTCGGATGCGATTGCTATAACGGCTTCAAACGTTAATCCGCATATTTGGACTAATTATTTACTTGCTGGTCTATCGGCTTTGATGGCTATTGGGTCGATTCTGTTTCTTGTCAAAGAAAAAGGGGCTATAAGTATAAAAAGCAAAGTGATTTATGGCACGACGATTGTGCTTCTGGCATTGCTAATTTTTATTTTGCGTAATTGGAATTTCTTTGTGTTGCTATAGCAAACGACATTCAAAATCGTTTCAGGCCATGTTGGTACTTGCACCAACATGGCCAAAACACCCTTGGAGCGTTGGTTGTTTTGGCTTGCTTCAACGTTTTTCATTATCGTTTGCTATATAGGCGGCAAAACACGAGCAAAAAAAGCTTGCAATATTGCGGGGTTTGTGGTATAATTTGTGATTGTATGAATTTTCCTTGCTCTTTGCATAGACAAAGGGCCTAAAAGACCAAAAGGAGGTGTGCTTTTAATGCACAAATATGAACTGGGAATTGTTTTGCATCCTGCTTTAGATGAAGAGGGTATCAAAACCGAATCGGATGCTATATTGGAGCTTATTGCTCGCTTTGGCGGCGTGATTGAAAAGGCGGATGTATGGGGCAGACGTAAGCTTGCTTATGAAATAAACAAGCTTACAGAAGGTCATTACACATTTTATTACATTGATGCTCCTGCGACCATGCCAGCCGAGCTGGAAGACCGCTTAAACATCAGAGAAAACGTGATACGCTACTTGACCATTCGCAGGGAAGACCTCGAAAAGCAATAGTGGAGGGTGTCGTATGAACAAAGTTATACTTATGGGTCGCTTGACCAAAGACCCAGAAATGAGATATTCTAACGCAGCAGAACCTTTGGCTATCGTGCGCTATACTTTGGCGGTGAATCGTCAAGTAAGCCAACAAAGGCGCGATGCGGGCGAACAATCGGCAGATTTTATTAACTGCACTGCTTTTGGCAGAGCTGCAGAGTTTGTGGAAAGATATTTCCGCAAAGGGCAGATGGTTTGTGTTTCAGGACGCTTACAAATACGTAGCTTTGATGACAACAATGGTCAAAGACAATGGTATACAGAGGTTATAACTGACGACCACCATTTTGCTGAGAGTCGTGCATCCTTTGAATCTCGCGGGCAAGGAGGTGGGCAAAATCCTAACTATAACGATAGTTATGGAACGCCTTATATGCCGCCTGCGCCACAACAGCAACATCAAAGACCATCAGCGCAAAGCGCGCCGCCTTCGGACAGCTTTTTCGAGGTGGATACAAACCCAGCCCCTGCGTTGGATGATGATGACTTGCCGTTTTAATATCTATTCAGCTTAAATTATAGGAGGACAAATATATGATGCAACAACAAAGAAGACGCGGACGTAGAAAAAAAAAGGTTTGCGTATTTACAGCAGAAAAAATCAAATATATTGACTTTAAAGATACAAACCGCCTAAGAAAATTTATTTCTGAGCGCGGTAAAATCTTGCCAAGACGTATTTCTGGTAACTGCGCAAAAGCGCAAAGAGCTCTTACAATAGCTATTAAGAGGTCGCGCCATATGGCTTTGTTGCCATATACGCAAGATTAATATTAATCAAACGCCATGTCGCTATAAAAACGCCATGGCGTTTTTATTTGAAATACATATTGACAAATTTGGATATGAGGTGAGGTGGCTTGGATACTATACCCACTAAACCAAAAAACAGTCCATCAAAGCATCATCGAAACTATCAAAATAGGGCAAAATCTTTCGCAACCTACTCTTTAGCCATGACCAAAAATTCTCAATGGGGTTGAGTTCA
>WRBK01000014.1 GCA_009784575.1 Defluviitaleaceae bacterium
AGTAAGACCCCTCGAAGACCACGAGGTTGATAGGCACCAGGTGTAAGCATGGCAACATGTTCAGCTGAGGTGTACTAATAGGTCGAGGGCTTGTTCGTGAAATGGAGTGAAAAAGCAATGAGAGTTGCTTATGATATGAAGTGGAACGAGAGATTAGAGCTTGATATGAGTTTATACTAGTTTGGTAAAGTGACTTGGTTTGGATGTGTTGGTTCTTGTGTTTGGTTTTGAGGGTTCTTGTTATGTATGATTTGGTGCTGAATTTATTAGACCTCTTGTTTGTGACTCTTTTAGGGATAAAATGACTGTTATATCACTTCTAAAGTCTGAACATATGCTGAGAAAATCCTCTGTTGTTTTGGGTTGAGATGCTGCTTTGGTGTGGTTGTTGGTTCTGGGATGGATGGTAGTCGTAGAATGAATGCCGTGATGATAGGTGACTGAAAGCATGATATAATCGGTGCAAATGCTCATAAAATTGATAATGTTAATGTTTTGTGGGGATATAGTGGTCTTAAAGAATTAGAATTTGCCTGAGTGACAAAAATTGTTAGTGGCACTAATGAACTAAGAGATATTATTTGCGGGGTGTAGCGTAGCTTGGCTAGCGCGCCTGATTTGGGATCAGGAGGTCGAAGGTTCAAATCCTTTCACCCCGATTAATTAGACAAGTGCATGACCTTTTAGGTTATGCACATTGTTACTTGTTCCAGTAGCTCAGCTGGATAGAGCAACGGCCTTCTAAGCCGTGGGTCTGGGGTTCGAATCCCTACTGGGACGTTTTGCACCGCATGGTGCTGTGGCGGGTATAGCTCAGCTGGTTAGAGCGCCAGATTGTGGCTCTGGAGGGCGCGGGTTCGAATCCCGTTATTCGCCCTTCGCGAAGAAACGCACGCAATGCTTCAGGCGTGCGTTTCGGAGCGATTGTATGTAACATGTTAAGTAATATTTATGAATGCGCGCAAAAAGCGCGCTCCGCTCCGAACAAGCGCACATGGAGCGTTGTGAGCATTTTCTATGCTTGTGGGTCACTAGCTCAGCTGGCAGAGCACCTGACTTTTAATCAGGTTGTCCGGGGTTCGAGCCCCCGGTGACTCATAAACACCTTTGAAAAGTGTTTTGTTTTCAAGGGTGTTTTTTGATTGCAAAATATTATGAAACACTTGCGTTATGCAAATATGAGGGAGTTGCGGTATAGACAAGAAATTTTCGATAGAGTCACGACAAAGTGAATAAACTATTTGATATGTTGAAAGTAACCGATGGTGTCAAGAAATTAGGAGAAGGAAATAGGAGGATTTTGTATGGACTTTATAGACGAAATACGCAATTTTGCATCACGTGCGCTAATTTACAGCGGATGTGGGCGTAAAAAAGCTGAAAAGATTGATTATGCCATTGTGATTGACGATTCCCCTATAATTTTAATAGAGTGTAAGAAGTTCGGCGAAGTATTGGACAAACATTCATCTCAGTTGTTTAGATATTTTGGTACAACTACAGCAAAATTCGCCATATTAACAGATGGAATCATATATAAATTCTACACAGACCTAAATGAGCAAAACAAAATGGATTTAGAGCCGTTTTTGATATTTAATGTACTTGATATCCATGAACACCTCGTGGTGGAATTAAGGCGTTTTGCTAAGTCATCTCTTGATGTAGAGCTGTGTATTTTGCGGCTGTGGAATTAAAATATACAAATAAAATACGAGAGTTTCTAAACAGTTTGCGCACAGAGCCTTCTGACGATTTTGTTAAGTGTATGATGTCGGAGATTTATGATAGTGTTCGCAATCAAAAGGCCGTTGATATGTTTCGCCCTATTGTTAAGCGTGGCTTTAATCAATACATAAGCGACAATATCCGCGAGACGTTAAAAAAAGCAATGAAAGGTGAATCTGACACAGAAACACCAGCCATGACAGAGCAAAAAGTAATAGCCGAAGTTGCCGCTACCGTGATTACGGAAGACCCGAATGTTTTAACCACGGATGAGATAGAGGCTTTTGCTATTGTAAAATCTATTTTGCGTGATTTGTGTGACATTAACCGCCTTGCGCATCGCAACGCTGTTAAATACATATCCATTCTTCTTGATGACAACAAAAATAAGCGTATATGTCGTTTTTGGTTTAAGGGTAAAAGTATATACATAACTATCCCAGATGAAAATAGAATCCCTGTGCGTTATGATATATCAAGTCTTAATGATATTTATATCTATGCAGACCTGCTAAGGGAATCTTGCAACCGTCATCTAACCAAAGGTGAATTTGCAGAGGAAAATGAAGAAGGTGTTGATGGCGACCTATAATTGTATTATAAAATAGTGATTAATCCTTGAAAAGACCACGGCTTACGCTTGGTCTTTTTGTGTTGAGATAAATGAGACTAGCAATACAATGTATCAATATAACAGTCAAGACAACTGCGATGTGCAAGCGGGACATCTTGTGGCATTCATGCTTATCTCGGTTTTGCAAAATGGACAGGATTTGGTTGTAGATGGCGCATCTTTGGTGGGCTTCTTGGTGATGCATGTCACTTTGTTCATCAATTTGACTAGCATGAATACAATAAATGCCATAATGACGAAGTTAATAACACTGGTTATGAATGCGCCATAGCGTATCTCTACGCCAAATATATTGAGATGCCATGCATCAAAGTTTTGGTTTAGAAAAAGACCCAAGATGGGGGAAATTATGTTATCTGTGAGGGATGAAACAAGGTCTTGAAAGCCCACGCCGATGATGATGCCAACAGCTAGGTTTACCACATTGCCTCGCAGAGCAAAGTCCTTAAACTCTTTTAAAAATTTACGCAAAATATCGCCCCCGCAAGATTATTTGTGTTGTATATGAATATAGCAGGATATAGCAATTGTGTCAAGTTTCTTTAAGTTTAAATTCGCCTACGATAATTGCACTAGATTTTTGGGAATAATTAGTGTATACTGTAATAATTGGTGTGATTAAAATTATGGGGGAAATATTTTGGATAATCATGGAAAGCTTGGGAATATCGGTATTTTAACTGATATTTCCTTTGCAAAATACAAAAGTAATTTTGCGCAATATGCTGCATTTATTGGTTTTATCAGCGTTATCTTTGCTATATCCATATTCGTTATCGGCTGGGTGTCGCTGGTTTGGGTGTGGCCTGCAATACCTAATTTTACAGGAAATCAACCCATAACCGATGGTATAGTTTTGGGTGTGTTTTCTGTGCTGATGTTGTTTGTTGTAGCTTTTTTTCTTGCATGGTATTCGGCAGCATCTATAATTATTTGTGCGAACAATGATACAAGGGAGGGTGGTCAACTAGCACCACGCCTTAGTCTAAAAGATGTTACAAAATCTGCCTTTCTCGTTGTCGGTGTGCTGTTTGCTAATATCCTTATTTTTATGCCATTTCTGGCAATAATCGCGCTTGCCGCAGCTACAAATCTCTCTTCAATACAGCAATTGGCTATGCCTTTGCTATCGGTATTGTATTTTGTTTTTGTGGCATTACGAACTTTGTTTTTCTTTGCGTCAAATTTGGCATCTCGGGGTGAATATAGATTTCTTTCCGCGTTTTTACAAAGTATGAAGATGGTGGCACAAAAAGGGATAATACGTATTTTTGCAGTTACAACCCTCATCACATCTATAAATTTTGGTATATTTTTTGGGTTGTTTATATTTTTGCTAGTTATTTTTAGTCAATACCCTACTGACCTATTAGGATTTCTTGAAATTTTGGTCAATCCTTTGGGTGTGGTAGCTCTGCTGTTTTTGGCTCATCTTGTAGCTATCTTTGTAACGCCGAAAATACAGATTTTGGCATATATTGTGCTGAACAGTTCTGGAGGCGGTGATATGAAGCATGAACAGCCGAACCTTGCTTCGCGCACATTGGCCACCGTGCTTGATTTGGCAATTGTTGCTGGCGTGTTTGGTATATGTTTTTACGGCACTGCTTTGCTCGCTTCTGGCGGAGTTTTTATGATAGAGCAAATGAATTTTCTTGCTGTGGTTATTACGATTATTGCTTATTTTGCTGTCTATACGATATATAATATTTATTTTGAAAGCTTTGGTGGTGGACAAACACTTGGGAAGCGCATATTTGGGCTTGTGGTGCGTGACCATAACGGCGGTAGCCTAAATCTTGTGCAAAGCCTAGTGCGCAATGTCTTGCGTATCGTTGATATTTTCGGCTTTGTGGCAATTGCGTTCAATAAGGAGCATCGCAGACTGGGGGATATGTTATCTTTAGCTGTGGTGGAGTACGAAGGGGGCAAGGAGAATGTATCCTGATAAGATATTGCTGCAAGCTGAAAAACCAGGGCGTTATGTTGGCAATGAGATAAATATGGTGCGTAAAAACCCAACAGAGGTGGCTACGCGCTTTGCTTTTGCGTTTCCTGATGTCTATGAGGTTGGTATGTCGCATAATGGCTTGCAGATTTTGTATGCATTGTTTAATCGTCGTGATGATGTGTATTGTGAGCGAACCTTTGCGCCATGGTCAGATATGGAGATGTTGATGCGTGAGCATAATTTGCCATTAAAATCTCTGGAGACCTATAGTCCGCTTGCGGATTTTGATTTTGTAGGTTTTACGTTGCAATATGAGATGACGTATACTAATATTTTGAATATGATAGATTTGGCAAATATACCAATCAAGGCGAAAGACCGCGGCGAGGAGCACCCGATAATATGCGGCGGCGGACCTTGTGCTGTGAACCCTGAGCCGCTTGCTGAATTTTTTGATTTTTTCTTCATAGGAGAAGCGGAAGAGGCGTTTGATGGGGTATTTGATATTTACGCTAAGCACAAGGCGGACAAAGGCGATAAAATGACGTTTCTGAGCAAAATAGCGGTATTGCCAGGCGTATATGTTCCTGCGTTTTATGATGTGAGATATAATGCGGATGGTAGCATTGATAATTTTGCGCCGAATAACCTAGGTGCGCCAGAGCGAGTGAAAAAAGTACATGTAAAAGATATGGATAGAGCATTTTACCCAGAAAAGCCCTTAGTGCCGCTGATAGAGACTGTTCATGACCGTGCTGTGATAGAGATTTTTCGTGGATGTGTGCGGGGTTGCCGTTTTTGTCAGGCAGGCTATATATATCGTCCACATAGACAAAAATCTGTGGATACATTGTTTGAACAAGCACAAAAGTTGCTAGAATCATCAGGGCATGAAGAAATTTCTCTATTATCGCTTGCAAGCAATGATTATCCTCATCTTAATGAGCTTGTAGACCTGCTTTGCGAGCGGTTTACAAGTGAGAATGTGAGCATATCCCTGCCATCTTTGCGCATAGATGCAACCAATAGCGAAGTGCTGCGCAAAGTACAATCCGTGCGCAAATCTAGCTTAACATTTGCGCCAGAGGGTGGTAGCCAGCGTATGAGAGATATTGTTAATAAAAATATTAGCGAGGATGAAATTTTACAGGGCGCAAGGGTTGCTTTTGAGGGTGGCTGGGATAGGCTGAAGCTATATTTTATGGTAGGTTTGCCTGCTGAAAAGGATAGCGATTTAGCGGCTATTGGCAAGCTTTCTGAAGACTTGGTTAGTGTTTACTATAAGCTTCCAAAAGAACAACGCAGACGACCTGTTTCTGTTACTGTTAGCACATCATGCTTTGTGCCTAAGCCCTTTACACCGTTTCAGTGGTTTGGGCAAGAAACTGTTGAAAATTTTATGAGCAAACAGCGACATGTTAAGCAATCCATAAAAAGCCGTCAAATAAGTTATAAATATCATGATGCGGAGACATCTGTAATGGAAGGTGCGCTCTCGCGGGGTGATAGACGCGTGGCTGCGGTGATAGAGCGGGCTTGGCGGCTTGGTGCACGCTTTGATGGTTGGAGCGAGCATTTTAGCGCAGATATTTGGCGAAATGCCTTTGAAGAATCGGGCGTTTCTTTGGATTTTTATGCCCATCGCACGAGACCTTATGATGAGATATTGCCATGGGATTTTATTGATATGGCGGGTGTTAATAAGGATTACCTCATCAAGGAAAGTCAGAAAGTGGAGGACATGCTATAATGAGCTTAAAACAGTCGTATTTTAGATATCGCATAAGCTTTACAAAACTTGGTTCTACGCGCTTTATTGGTCACCTTGATTTGCAGAGCTTATTTCAAAGAGCCATTAAACGTGCTAAGCTACCAGTGGCATATTCCGAAGGCTTTAATCCTCATCAATTATTGAGCTTTGCAGCACCCTTGCCATTGGGAATGGGTGGGTTTGAAGAGATGCTAGAAATATTTTTAATATATGAAGTTAATGTAAAAGAAATTGTAACTTTGTTACAAGACCAATTACCTGATGGAATTGATATAGTGGGTGTTGTGGAAGTGCCTGCGATAGGCAGGTCTGCCGCAGCAATAATACAAAAAGCAACATATAGAATCACATTTTCACATAATTTTGACATTAGGCTTGAAAAAATAATTTCTGATATATTGACTAGCGAGAGCATAAAAGTAGAGAAAAAAGGTAAAAAAGGCATGTCGGTTGTTGATATTAGACCTGATATCTTTGAGATTGTGGTAGATGAAGATAATAGCTTGCGGGCTATACTTGCTTGTGGTAGTGAGCGAAACCTAAAAGCCAATATCTTGGCACATCATATTTTAGGGCTGTCGGAGATTGCGCAAAATGATTGCGACATTACTTATGAGCGACTTTCGATAGGGCAGGATGTGCCTAAGCTATGAAGAAAGTCTATGTAAATTGTCAGCCTTACGGATATTTGACGGCGGTAGCAGAAAACGGAAAGTTGATAGAAATTATTCGTGATGATGATGCGAACGCATCTGTTGTTGGAAATATTTATGCTGGTATTGTGAAAAAAATAAACACGGGATTTATTTTTTTAGATATAGGATTAGTCAAACAAGCTTTTTTAGATACGCGAGACCATAGGGAGCGCAGCCTCTTTCATGAAGGTAAACTTGAGGTTAAGCAGGGTGATACTTTAATTGTGCAAGTTTTGCGTGATGGCATAGGGGACAAAGGGTGTATTGCTACGTCTAGCATATCGTATGCGGGTCGCTATATTGTGCTTTCAAAGTCTGTTGAGGGAGATAAAATTAATATTTCTAAGAAAATCAAAGAGAATGTAGAGTTAAGAAGATTACACGCAATAGGTGAAAAGCATGTGCCAATTGGGTTTTCTGCTATATTTCGCTCTGAGGCAGAGGGACAAGAAGAAGATAAAATTATCTTAGAGATACCAAAAGTTGCAGAAAAATTTGTACATCATGCAGAATGGCAACATGTGAAAGCCCCTGCTGTTTTATTTGAAGAGCCACCTATTATCAAGACTTTGCGTGAAATTGTTACGGATGATATTGATGAGATTATGGTTGATGATGCTGCTACATGCGAATTGCTTGGGCAATATGGGTCGAAGTTAAAATATTATGATGGGGCAGAATCTATCTTTTCAAAATCTTTTCTTAAAACCCAAATTGATAAAGTACGCGAAAAACGGGTTTGGCTTAAATCTGGTGCGTTTATCGTTATAGAGCAAACCGAGGCTTGTGTTGTAATTGATGTCAATAGTGGCAAACAAGTTGTCACAAAGAGAGATGATGCCTCACTAAAAGTGAATATGGAGGCGGCAAAAGAGATTGCCTACCAGTTGCGCCTGCGCAATCTCTCTGGTATTATAATTATAGATTTTATTGCGATGAAGTCGCCTGATGATGTTGCTAGCTTAACAGAGCTTTTGCGGAAAGAGATGATAAAAGACCGCATACCTAATGTGGTTGTGGGAATGACGACACTTGGATTAATGGAGGTTACGAGAAAACGTATGCGTTCACCATTTTGATAATTAAGATTGTCAGCACGAAGCCATGTTCACCTCGGCTGGGTAAACACTCATCTGATGTGAGTTGTCATTTTATTTTTCTTGCAATAATATTTATGGTATGCCAGTATTTCTCTTCTCCATTAGCAATCTTACCGATAAACTCGTCTTCGTTAAAATACTCAATTTCAAACTTGCCAAAAAACGACTTCGTCTTTTCGGCTGTGCAAAATGTCATATCTGTGTTTAATTTTGCCCATTCATCGTTTAGTCCAAAAAAATTACCTGCAAATCTGCCGTTTGTTTTCAATGATTTTAAAAGAGTGTCTATAAATTCGTTAAAATATTGAGGTTCACAAAAAGGAATACTATATGCGCTGAAAACTAAATCGCATTCAGGAAGTTTGTTTAAATTTTCAAATGCATCGTTAAGTATTTGTATTTGCGGATACTCTTTCTGCAAATTATTTAATCCGTCTAAATTTTTGTCAACAGCAAGCACATTCCAGCCATTGTTATGTAAGAATATGCTTTCATTTCCTGCACCGCTCCCAATTTCGACGGCATTACCTTTATATCCATCAAACAGCTCTAGTGATTTTAGCAATAATGGCCGTATAGGCTTATTTTTGGTCTTTTCGTTATATTGCGACCAAGTCATACCATTTCTGTTATTCATTCATGTCTCCCCTTTCTAAGTAGCAGAAAATATAAGGGTTAATTTGGTTGGCTATTCAATGCTTTTTACTTTGTTGTGATGCTATCGCCCATTGATGCGCCCTTTTAGACGACCTTTTAAGATTTTTGCAAAGCCTAATGGGTAGCCATCCACGCAAAAAAGATTGTGGCCATCTGGTGCATCTATTTCAAGTGTTTGACCTTCAAGATAAGCAATTATGTGTGGGTCTTGAGATTGTAAATCAATGACTTGTGAAAAGTCTGTTGGTGTCAGCGACATGGCTAGTGCATAGGATGGCTCGAAGCGGTTTTTCTTTAAGCTGCCAAGCAAAACGCCAAGGCGCACTATGTTTAGGCCTGTAACATCTGGACAATATTTTGGTAGGGCTAGCAGATTGCCGCGATGCTCAAGAATGTTATTTGAGGGCAAGCTTGTGAGGTATTTATCACAAAATTCGTTGAAGTCTTTGTTGTTGAATTTTGGGTTTGGCTGTTGCTTGATAGCGGGCGAATGCAGTTCGCTCCTGCGGCGTAGCAAGGCTATGAAGTGACCTTCACCGCGATGCCTGTGTGGCCAGATTCTGGCGGCATGGGAATTGTTTGTGGTAAGTCCTTGATTTGCTGGGCTTAAACCATAATATTTATGATTGATGCATACAGAATCAAAATGTGGATGGCTTTGCAGAAAATCTTCGATGATATTTTCATTTTCGGATGGTGTAAATGTGCAGGTAGAATACACGAGATGTCCGCTTGGTGCTAGCATTTTGGCGGCATCTTGCAGTATACCTTTTTGTATGACTGCTAGGCGAGCGGCTTTGTTTTTATCCCAGGCTGATATCGCCTCTGGGTCTTTACGAAACATACCTTCGCCCGAGCATGGTGCATCTACAAGAATTTTGTCGAAGTAATTGGGGAATCTTTGGGCTAGCCTTGTGGGTTTTTCGCAAAGAATGATGGCGTTTTTTACGCCCGCCATTTCAATGTTACGCACTAACCCTGGCATACGTCCAAAATTTATTTCGTTGGATACTAAGAGACCTTCGCTTCCCAAAGCGGAGGCTATTTGTGTGGATTTGCCGCCTGGGGAAGCACATAGGTCTAGCACTTTGTCACCTGCCTTGGTGCCCAAGATGGCGGCGGCACTCATTGCGCTGGGTTCTTGGATATAGTACAAACCTGCGTGATATAGTGGGTTTCTGGATGGCGGCTTGTTGCCTGTATAATAGAAACCCTGCTTGCACCAAGGCACAGCCCCCACATCATCGCCAAAGACTGTCGCCAAATTTTGTGAAGAGATTTTTAATTCATTTGCCCTTATGCCGTAATGACGCGGCTCGTTAAAGCTCGCGAAAAAATCCGCCGCCTCATTCGAGTCGGCGAATATTTTCTTGGTGTTGTTGATGAAATCTTGTGGTAAATTCATATTCGATTTTCCTTTATCATATAATGGAAAATAATGATTTTGAGGTGCCAAATATGACAAATATAAATGATATACCCGAACCTTTTCGTGAGTTTTTAGGTGCGGAAGCCGAGGCGCAAGAAATATCTGCCACGGGTTTAGATGCTGAAGGTGTTACACCAAATAGCAGGTCAGATATGCAAGACCTACTATTTTTAGCTGCTATATTGATGCTATGTGACGATTAAAATAGCTTTTCTGGGTATTTGCCTTGCTCTATCAATTCCCATACGGCTTTTTGCACGATTTCCTTGTCCTGTTGATAGGTAAAACCATACCAAGTATCAAGGGCTGGCAAAACTTTTATGGTAGCTTTATTGGCAGTCAGCAACTCCTTTATGGTTAATGGCAAGAAATATTCTGCCTTAGGGCTTTGTAGATTTTCGGTCAGAAAATGTGTAAAGCCTTTTTCGATTTCTATAAAAATGCTGGGCTTAAAACCGAAAGTATTCATAGAGACCACCGTAGAGCCAGCCAGATATTTAAAATTGTTATCAATGGTATAGCCTATGCCGTCATGGCGTTTTTCTATAGCTAATACCTCTTCAATGTCTACTAAGAGACCACTTTCAACCCGACAAACCCCACGAGAAACACTACCATAACTGCTCACGGTGTTTTCTAGTAGGTATCCGCCCATGCAGTAATCATAGTCACCATTAGTACTGCTGGTTAAGAAACTATGTATGGACTTATAAACATCTCGCCCGTAAAAGTCATCGGCATTGATGACCATAAAAGGTTCGTTTATTACATTTCGTGCCGCCCAAAGAGCATGGGATGTACCCCATGGTTTTTCACGAGTGGATGGAGTTTTTAGACCATTTGGCAGGTCATTTATATCCTGAAATGCAAATTCTACTTGTATTCCTGATCTTTTAACCCTGCTAACAACAGTTTCGTTAAAAAGCTCTTCCATGTCTTTCTTGATAATATATACGACCTTATTAAAGCCAGCTTGAAGGGCATCGTAGACTGAAAAGTCTGCGATGATTTCGCCATGCTTGCCCAAGGGAGATACTTGCTTTAGTCCACCGAAGCGGCTGCCCATGCCAGCGGCAAGGATTACTAATGTTGTGTTCATGCTATCCCCCTCTAAAACCCTGCAAAAATATCTTTGTTTATAGCCTTAATTATTTCAACTGCTAGTTGCACACCTTTTTTATAATCTGAAAGTGATGCTATGGAATTGTGGCTATGACCATAGCGTACAGGATGCCCGATAACGATTGTAGGTATGCCAAGATTGGATAAATGTATGCTTTTACCATTAGTCATGCCGCCTGTGCGCACGGCCTCTTGCACTGGGATATGTAATTCTTTTGCCACATTGAGTGCGAAACGTAAAAAGCGAGGGTGAGTTATCATGCCTTGGTCTATATGGCGTAGCATTGGGCCATGCTTTAGGCGGGTTTGTATAAGATGGTCTTTTGCGAAGGTGTCATCGGCTGGCGTGCCTTCAAAGCATATAGCGAGGTCTGGCTTTACGCGGTTTGCCACTACTATTGCGCCCCTCATGCCTATTTCTTCTTGTGCAGAAAGTGCACCAACTACGTTTGCACTGAGATTGAGGTCTTTAACATCATGCAAAACCTCTAGCACAGATGCGCAACCGAGCCTACAATCAAAGGCCTTGGACATCATGATATCATGGATTGGGTCATGCGTGAAGACAGTTTCTGGCACAATAGGACAAGCTGGAGCTATTTTAAATGCCTTTTCCGCTTCCTCCTTGGAGGTTGCGCCAATGTCTATAACCATGGTGTCTATTGATAATGGCTCGTCGTCTCCGCCAAAATGGGGTGGGCGAGTGGCTACTATGCCTGTGATAAGCTCGCCTTCCATGTTCTTGATGGATACCCTTTGGGCGGGTAGTACATATGGCACCCAGTCGCCTAGATTTGTAAAGGTGAGTGTGCCGTTTTCTTTAATTGTACGCACCATAAGCCCGACCTCATCGGAATGGGCATCTATCAATATGGTGGGCAGGTCTGGATTTTCTTCGTTTTTTGGGCAAATATAGAGATTTCTTGTGTTGTCTTCTACAATCCTTGCACCTTCTGGTGCATATTTTCTCGCTACCGTTAGAACATCGTCTTCAAAGCCTGGTGCGCCAAATGCCATTGTTAATTCTTTAATCATTTGAATAGATTCCATTTTCATTCTCCTTTGTATGAAAATTTACGTGGATTATATACTCTCATAATATCCTAAAACCATTGCCAAGTCAATTGTTTTATGCTATACTTTTTTGAATGAATTAGAGGAATTGGAAGGGAGGGGTTTGGCGTGATAAATCTGGCTTATGATTATCAAGATGAAAGACCAACAGAAATGCTGGATGGCGTAATATATATGATGGCTAGCCCTAGATTGGTGCATATACGCGTTGGAAGGAATATTGAGGATATTTTCAAGAAATATTTCAGGGGGAAAAGCTGTGATGTTTTTGGTGACCCTGCGAAAGTTTTTTTGACCGAAAATGATAGAGTTGTGCCAGATGTGACAGTAGTTTGCGATGAAAACATCATTAAGGATGAGGGTATTTTTGGTGTACCTGACTTGATTGTTGAGATACTGTCCCCTTCGACCTCTAAGCGTGATAAAACATATAAAAAGAGCCTTTATGAAAAGTGCGGGGTGAAAGAATACTGGATTGTGGATATAGACAACCTATCGATTGAAGTATTTTGGCTGACGGATGGAAAATACCTACTCCATGACGTTTTCACTATTTTACCTGAATACGAGAAACAAGATATGACAATAGAGAAAATTTCTGAGTTCACTACGAGGTTCAAAACGTCAATAGCAGGTGGTTTAGTTATAGATTTGGAAGAAGTGTTTGAAGATGTAATTGAGAGGAGCAAATAATATGGACACAAAAGACAGAAAATACAATTTTCGTCAGATAGAGCAAAAATGGCGCGATAATTGGGAGAAAGCACCGATAAATACTGATAAGACACGTCCCAAATTTTATTGTTTGGACATGTTTCCTTATCCATCTGGCAGTGGGCTGCATGTGGGGCATTGGCGCAGCTATGTGATAAGCGATGTGCTTGCGCGCTACAAGCTTTTGCAGGGACATTATGTTATACATCCTATGGGCTTTGATGCTTTTGGGTTGCCTGCCGAAAATTATGCCATACAAAACAATGTGCATCCTGAGGCTGCTGTGAAAGAAAGCGCGAAGCTCTTCAAACGTCAGCTAGAAGACATTTGCGCTATGTACGACTGGGATATGGAGCTTTCTACCACCGACCCTTCGTTTTATAAATGGACACAATGGATTTTTGTGCAGATGTTTAAAAAGGGCTTGGCATATGAGAAAGAAATGCCGCTAAACTGGTGTCCTGCCTGCAAAGTTGTGCTTGCTAACGAAGAAGCGGCAGGCGGTGAATGTGAACGTTGTGGTGCGCCGCCAGAGAAGAAAAATTTGCGCCAGTGGATGCTAAAAATTACTGAATATGGTGAAAGGCTGCTTGTTGACCTTGATAAACTTAAATGGCCCGAAAAGGTAAAGAAAATGCAGGCGGACTGGATTGGCAAATCTTATGGCGCAAAGATTGATTTTGAGATAGATGGGCGTGATGATAATATAACCGTGTTTACAACGCGCCCTGACACGCTTTTTGGCGCAACATTTATGGTTCTTGCGCCAGAACACGCCTTGGTTAAAGAGCTAACAACGAGCGAAAATCTTGCTAGTGTAGAAAAATACATTCAAGATGCGGGTGCATTGTCGAATGTGGATAGAATGGCGAAAAAGGACAAGACTGGTGTTTTTACAGGTGCATATGCTATCAATCCGCTAAGCGGAGAAAAGCTCGAGGTTTGGATTTCTGATTATGTGCTTGCTGATTATGGCACAGGAGCTATTATGTGTGTTCCTGGTCATGATGAGCGTGACTTTGAATTTGCTAAGAAATTTGGTTTGCCCATACTCGAGGTTATTTCGCTTGATGGTGAACTACATGAGCTTGAAGAGGCATATACAGGCGATGGCGTTATGGTAAATTCTGGTGAGTTTAATGGCTTGCCCGCTGTCGACGGCAAGGAGGCTGTGGCTGGTCATCTTGCTAAGTTAGGCATAGGCGAAAAGACAGTGAACTACAAGCTACGCGACTGGGTGTTTAGTCGCCAGAGGTATTGGGGTGAGCCTATTCCGCTAATACATTGTGATGCTTGTGGTATTGTGCCTGTGCCAGAGGCGGATTTGCCTGTGACATTGCCCCATGTGGATTCTTATCAGCCAACTGATACGGGTGAATCACCGCTTGCGCTTATAGATGATTGGGTGAACACAACTTGCCCAACCTGCTGCAAAGCGGCAAAACGTGAGACAAACACTATGCCACAATGGGCGGGGTCTTCTTGGTATTTCTTGCGCTATGTGGATGTAAATAATGATGCAGAGCTTATTAGCAAAGAGGCCATGGAGAAGTTTCTGCCTGTGGACTATTATGTGGGCGGTATAGAACATGCCGTGCTGCATCTGCTTTATGCGCGTTTCTACACCAAGTTTTTATATGATATTGGCGTGGTAAATTTTGAAGAGCCATTCACGCAATTGTTTAACCAAGGCATGGTGAACCGTTTTGGTATGAAAATGGCAAAATCCAAGGGCAATGGTGTATCGCCTGATGGCTTGATTGACAAATACGGTCGTGATGCTCTGCGTTTGTATATATTGTTCCTTGGGCCGCCAGAGCTTGATGTGGATTGGAATGACAATGGCATAGAGGGTGTTTTCCGCTTCCTTAACAAACTATGGAGATTGGTTGCTGAAAATGTTGGCAAAACAGTGGCCACAACACCCGAACTTGAACAGGCGCGCCATAAGATGATTCATGATATATCTACCCGCATGGAAAATCTAACGCTAAATACTGTGGTTTCGGGCTTTATGGAGCATACCAATAAGCTTACGGATATGGCACGTTCTGGCGGTATTGATGCGGATACTTTGCGCGACATGATTATTTTGCTTGCGCCATATGCACCGCATATAGCGGCGGAGCTATGGGAGACTTGTGGCTATACCACGTCTGTATTTGATGCAACATGGCCGACCTACGATAAAGAAAAAATGGCAGAATCTACTATAACGATTGTTGTGCAGATGAATGGTAAGCTACGTGAAAATATCCAGATGGCGGCGGAAGCTACCAAAGAAGAGGTGCTGGCTGCCGCAAAAGCATCTGTGGCGGCTCGCTTGGAAGGCACGATTATCGTTAAGGAGATTTTTGTGCCTGGTAAGCTGGTTAATTTTGTTGTGAAATGAGATATTTGTGGATAGTAACGAAAGGTGTCTTGTAAAGACCTATATTGACCTAAAAGTGAATGGAGCAAAATCCTTTGAATATGGCATTTATGACGGCGATAATCCAATTGGTTTTGTGATGATGGAGCATAGGTCTGCCGAACATCCTCGTCAGATTGACAATGACAACCCACAACCCCATTACATTATTTGGGAATTTATGATTGATAAAAACCACCAAGAAAAGGGATTGGGTCGCTCTGCGATGCGTGTCATTGTAGAACATCTAAAAACTAATCCCGAAGGAGAGGCTCGTTCCGTTGTTGTTCCGTGCGACTCTGCCAACATTACTGCTTCGAAACTATATGCTTCCCTTGGATTTGAAGATACTGGCAAAAGCAATGGCGGAGATATTTTTGTACAGCTAAAGTTGTAAATGGGAGAATGAGCATGGAGACTTTTGAAACACTAAACGCTATATACGAGCCACTATGCAAGAAGTCGCGCGAGATTGCGGCTACGCTTAGGGCGGCTGGATATAAAGTGGAAAGTGGATTTTTCAATAATCATTACATAAAGAGTGACAATGGATTTTTGATAGAACATTTTCCTATACCTGTGCTGACAATTCCTAATGTAGCTGATATTGGCATACGTACAGATGCTATATGGGTGGAGTTTATATTGTCTAAAGAAAAGGCGGTCGAGCTTGATTATTCTGATTTGGCACAAGCATATAACATAGAGGTATATGGGACTGAGGGTTATCTGCATGATTTATATGATGATGACCCAGACTTAATTGCTGAAAAAATACAAAGTAGCGGTGAAGCGCAAATATGTGTCACCGCTACTTTTGATTGGGCTTGTGACCCCGACAAGGTGGTTGAACTTATTGTGCTTTTTCTTTCTCTTTAGTGCCATGCCAAATGCCTATACCCCCAGCGATTCCTCCGAACAAAACCCCTGCCACGGGCCAAACTACCCAGAAATACGTATGACCTGTGAACAGCAGCCACAGAGCAACTGCTGTAGTGATGGGCCAATAAAAAGCGGCGATAACGCCAATAATACGCCCAGACTTTTTGGTGGCTTCTTTGTTGACGTAATCACCTTTATCCAATAGAACGTCATAAGCCGATGTAATGTAGCCTGCCATAATAAACAAAAAAACGGAAAAGCCAATTATGTTCAAAAAGAGCGGCACGGGGATTTCGGTGATAGTGAATGCGCCTACCGTGAGAATTATTATGGCTACGCCGATGGCGACCATTGCCGTACACCGCGGCACAAACCTTGTACGCTCATTTTCGACTATTTCGCGTGTTCTTGCATCAAAGCGGAGAGATGTTTTTTCAAATGGTTCATATCTGCCCATCTTGCTCCCGACAATTATAAACATAGTTACAGATATTGCTACTGCTACAAACATCAAAAACGCGTGTCCAAAAAAGACTACAGACGACACACCTGCTATAATTAGCCATACTCCAAGTCCTATCAACATCCCGCTTCTTTTTGTTTTCTTAACATAGTCTTCTGCTTCGTCCCAAGAAAGAAAAATTGATTCTTCTGTACTGCTACTCTTGGAATTTAGCCCAAGCTCGGCGGTTATCTCTTCGATATTACCAAAATCAGCTATTACGCTATATGCTGCCTCGTGTTCACTTTTTCCATTTTGCCTAAGCATATTGTATTTTTCATGCATATTTGCTAACATGTCTTGCTTTAGTGTCTGCACCTCATCTGTTTGCGGATATGCGGCGAAAACATTGTCAAGATAGGTTTTAATTGCTTCCATTGTTATCATCCCCTTCATTATTGATAATAAATTTTGATATTAACTCCTTTGTGGCTGTCCATTCGTTGCATTTATATTGATAGTGTTGCCGCCCTTTCTCTGTTAATGTGTAGTATGTTCTTTCGCGACCGCCCGAAACAGAGCCAGGATAAGAGTACAGGTATTTCAGTTTCTCTAGGCGCGAGAAAGCGGAATATAAAGTTGTTTCTTTCATTGTGTAGCTATTTTCTGATAGGTCAGTGACCATTTTTGAAATTGCATAGCCATAAGAATCTCCATCGCAAAGCACTCTAAGAATTATAAGGTCTATATATCCCCTCATTACATCGCTGCTGATTTCAATATTGACCAAGGAATCACCCCTTTTATAAGCTACTACGTCTGACGTTGTAATAATCATATCATGAACTACTACGTCACGTCAAGTAGTTTTTTGAGAAATTTTTTGGACTACAAGGCATGTACTTGTATTTTATTGCATAGGATTGTATTGGATGGACAATCTTTGTACATAGGAGGGATTTGTTATGGAAATGGAAGAGGCAAAAATGGAGATACTCACGAGCAATTACACTAGGCAGTATCCGAGGTCTAATGCTAGGTCTCGATATCGCAGGTCAGTGGGTAAGGCAAGTGTAATGCGCAATAGTGACTATACGCGCAAAAGTGGAAGTGCAAAGGAGAAAACACCGCGAACATTTAAAGAGAGAATTGTTTTGCAAGCTACGATATGTGGTGGAATTTTGGCTATTTTGCTATTTTTCAATATTATTGATACGGGGTTTACAAACAGCGTAACTAGCTGGATTGATAGAAATATTTCGTTTAATATGCTTGCGGAAGAGGGGGGCATTGGTGGCTGGATGGACTCTGTGCTAAGTATTTTTAGGGATGATGACATTGTTGATGATGCTATAATGCCATATTTTGAGGTGCATAATGAGAGGTCGGGGACAAATGTAATTCCGTTGCAAATAGAAACGCCACCGCAGGCGAATACGATTGATTCGTCTAGGGTGGATGAGAATATCTTGAGAGAGATAAATGAGACTGTGGATGTGTATTATGAAAATAATCGCTAAAACACTAAAGTTTTGCTTTCAGGTCATCGAGGGGCTGAGAAAAAGCTGCCAAACAATTATCCAAGAAATATCGTAGCTCTTGGCTATCAATATTTTCTATATATTCCTTTATTTCTTTGTGGGCAAGGCTAAACTCGTTGTTTCCTGCATTTATTTCGTGTATGCACTTTATATAAGCGCAGAGCCTGTCGGCAATCTTTAGGATGTCTCTTTCTTCTTCTGATAGGGAAGTTCCGTTTAGATATGTGTCATAGTCTGCTTGTAGCTCATGCGGCAGATGCTCTAACATTTTTTCTGATGCTTGTTGTTCTATTTGCTTATAGATTGTCTGCATTTCGTTGTTAAAATATTTTATGGGGGTGGGCAGGTCGCCTGTCATTATTTCTGTGGCATCATGAAACAATGCTGCTACAGCGAGCTTGTTGGCATCATAACTCTTGCCAAAATAGCGATTGCCCACAAGTGCAAGAAAATGCGCAATAAATGCGCATTCTGCAGTATGTTGCATAACATTTTCTGTTTGCGTATTAAACTTTAAACCCCAGCGGTTTATGTACTTCATACGAAAAATTAAGGGAATAAAGGTGTTATTATTATTCATAATTAATCCCTATTGTTTTTACGGTTTTTTTGTAAGAAGACAGGAAGCCTTATTTGCTCTTCTTCGCCGATTTCGCCTAGCCTTGGAACAGGTGGAGCTTCGGACTCATTAGGCTGCTGCTGCGTGTCAGATGACATATTGCCGATTGGCGTGACCCCTCTGTCTTGGAAGGATGAAATGGGCTCATATGCGGTACGCGGCACTTCGCGACGTACATTATCAAAGGCTGTGGCAACAACAGTTACGATAACCTCGTCATCCAAATCATCAATAATGGAAGAACCGAAGATAATGTTTGCATCTTCGTTTTCCACATTGGCAGTGACGTATCTGGATGCTTCGCCGACCTCAAACATCGTGAGATTGTTTGAGCCAGAAACATTTACAAGAACGCTATGTGCGCCCTGGATAGATGTTTCTAACAGTGGACTGTTGATGGCTATTTCTGCCGCCTTTTGAGCGCGGTTTTTGCCAGAAGCGCGACCAATACCGATATGGGCAACGCCCTTATCGCGCATGATGGTGCTAACGTCAGCAAAGTCAAGATTAATTTCGCCAGGACGGGAGATAAGGCTAGAAATACCCTCAACACTCTCGGTAAGCACTTGGTCGGCTTTTTTGAGGGCATCCTTGAAAGTGGACTTTTCGTCCATTATATCCATTAATTTTTCATTTGGGATTACAAGAAGGGTATCAACATTTTTGCGCAATTCATCTATACCTTTTTGGGCATTAGCCATACGCACCTTGCCCTCAAAAACAAAAGGCTTTGTGACTACGCCAACAGTGAGTATGCCTAGGCTTTTTGCTATACGCGCTATAACAGGAGCTGCCCCTGTACCTGTTCCACCGCCCATGCCAGCAGTAACAAATAGCATATTTGCGCCATGAACAGCCTTAGAGATATCGTCTTTTGACTCCTCTGCAGCTTTTGCGCCAACTTCAGGTTGACCACCTGCACCCAGACCGCCTGTTAGCTTTTCGCCTAGCTGTATGCGTGTTGGTGCTTGAGAACGCTTCAAGACTTGGCTATCGGTATTAACTGTGATAAAATCAATACCCTCCACACTGTCTGCTATCATTCTGTCTACAGCATTATTTCCGCCGCCGCCAACGCCAATAACGCATATTTTTGCCTTTTGGTCAAAGGATTGGTCAAAAAATTCTCTATCAATGTCAACCATTATGTAACCCTCCCATATATATCTAAAACTACCGTATAAGTCCAAATCTAGGATGTTCATTTATATCTCGTATATCTATGAAACCTCTTGTTTCCACCGCAAATTGCTCCATTATGGCGGATATGTATTGTATCTTGCGGTCCATATCGGACATATTTCCAAAAAGGATATTTAAATTATCTGTGTGAAACACGATGTCAGCGAGATTTGACATGTCTACAATATCGGGGAAAAAGCTATAACGCGTAAATAACCTTGATAAACGCAACACATCGCGGAAGATGGATTCACCCTCGACATCCAGATACTCGCCCACGGCAAAATTTGCGAAATCTATGCCTGTTATAACAGGGAGGACGTGGATGGGTTCTGCGGCTGATTCTAGCACCATACCTCCATCATCAATGAGCAGATATATAGCAGAATTTGCTACACGAATATTTGCTACAGGTACGCGCTCCGCTATAGAAATAACTATGGTATCTGGAAATTCGCGAAGCACTTCTACTTCTCGCACATAGGGCAGCTCGCTTATCTGCGCCTCTACTGTGCTTGCGCTAAAAGCTAGCATATTTTGCCCTGTTTCTAGTTCTGTGCGACCCAGTATATCTTCTGCACATAAAAAACTATTTCCGATGATATCAATTTGGCGTATGGCAAAGAGCGGGGATAGCAAAATCGCTACCGCAACAAAAACCGTCATCGCAACAACCAAAGACGTGACGAATCTTTTTTTTCTTATTTTTGCTCTTACTTTTGTTCTCATATAGCCACAACCCTAATAATTATAACTATCATACTTGTTTTTGCTTCACTTGTCAAGAAAAAAATGGACAAAACCAAAAATTGCATAAAATGTTATCGCCATTTTTTGGGTTTCTACATTTCTATACCTTTTCGTGCAGCTATGCCGTCATTGAAATAGTGCTTTATTTGTGATATTTCGTAGGCTTTATCGGCTAATTCTATAATATCAGGGTCTGCGTAGCGTCCTGTCAAAATTAGGTCTGTTTTTTCTCTTGATGAATTTATTAAATGAATTGCTTGTTCAAGGCTAATAAATTCTAAGAAAAGCACAACATTAAATTCATCTAACACAACTAAATCATAATTATCTGAACCTATAGCGGAAATAGCTTGCTGCAAGCCATCCTGCGCGATTTCTCTATCCTTGTCTTTAGCGGCTCTATTTATCACCATGCTGCCTTCGTATTGCTCTATAGTGATTTCTGGGAAAGTGGATTTTAGCATAGCAATTTCGCTATAGTCGCCTTCTTTCATAAATTGACCAATATATACACGCTTGCCGTCCAAGGCAGCCGCCATTGCTAGACCAAGGGCTGATGTGGTTTTACCCTTGCCATTGCCTGTTATTAAGGTTATCATACTGCCTCCTCTTTTTTGCGTTGAAACACCTTGATGATGGGCAGGAGTATCATGGCGACAAAGCCACCTGCCAGACCATTATTGTAAAGATTCATTCCGCCATGGAACATGCTGATATTGGTTGCCAAGGAAAGATGCATAAAACCAGCTACAATGCCCCATTTCCAGCCGAAGGTCTTGCTGATTGGCGTTAGGCAGGTCGAAAATAGTATTGCGACGAGATTGCCATTTGCAAACATATCTGTACCAAAGCTAATTACGTTGGCAAAATCTGCTAAGAGTGTGCCTATAATAATTGGTATGGCATGTAATAAGCTCTTGCCAAATGCGCCAAAGCCTATAATGCTAAGAATTGCGCCAATTGCCAGACCTGTATATTCTGCACGCACAGCCGCCATAAATGCAAGGCAAGCAAAGCCCAGAATACCCATGGCTATATAAGATTTTTCGCGATACCATTTGAAATAGTCAAAATCTTCGGTTTTTAGCAGTATAAGCTCTTTTAATGTAACTTTTTTGCCTACATCCGTTACCA
Source organism: Defluviitaleaceae bacterium (assembly GCA_009784575.1). Classification (GTDB taxonomy): domain Bacteria; phylum Bacillota; class Clostridia; order Lachnospirales; family WRAX01; genus WRBK01. Next base: position 21,836 of record WRBK01000014.1, read on the forward strand.
AACCTATCACAGTGAAGTATATGGAAATTATTGCTAGATAAATCATCAATGCATTGTTATTACCGCTGCTCCATAATGCACGCGGCTCAAATTCTATGCCTAGGTTTCGATATAATGCCATTAGCGATAGAGCAAATATGCCTGCGGTAAAGCCGATATTATAGAGATTGTAACCGTCATGGGCGCGGCGCATCCAAGCGGCTAGCGGGCTTATGGTAAAGCCGATGAAGATACCAACAAATGCGCCAAGAGCTATGCCCAATGATGTTGGGATATAGTATACATGAGCAAGCGCGCTAACGGCGGGGGCTAAGGCGTTGCCTAAGAGTGCAGGCACAACATTTTCTTCGAAGGGGCGACGAACAACACGACTGTAAAGATATGCGCCAATCAGTATAGGTAGCATGTTTAGCGGGTTTTTGCCAAAAAAAGCAAAGCCTGTAACCAAGCCAAGAACGCCCATGTCAAGCCCGAATGGCCTATGGCGTGTGGCGGATAGTACGGCAATGGCCAAAAGTCCCATAATGCCCACGTTTACAAAGGTTGCCCCAAGACCAGCTATGTAAATATAGTCGGTTACAAGAATATTTGGTGCGAAAAGTATCACCATCATGCCGTCAAAAACTTCCTGTGGACTTGCTACGATGAAACCATAGGCAATATAAAATACAAACAGCAACGCATGGACTCTATATGGCTTACGCAAAAATTTCTCTTGTATCCAGCTATGATTAGTTATTGTTGCATCTGTCATAAATGTCATTCCCCTCGCTGTCTATTGCTACCACCACAGGCAAACGTTCCACTTCTAGTCTTCTTATGGCTTCTGTTCCTAGTTCATCAAAAGCTACGATATCAACTTTTTTTACACATTGGCTCATAAAAGCGGCAATGCCACCAACTCCAGCAAAATATATGCCGCCATGAGCTATAATGCCTTGTTTTACGGCATTGGCGCGGTTTCCTTTGCCTATCATCGCCGCTAAGCCAGCTTCGATTAATTTTGGAGCATACAAATCCATGCGCCCTGCTGTTGTTGGGCCTATAGAACCTATGGCATCACCTGGTTTGGTTGGTGCGGGACCTGCATAAAAGACTATATTGCCCTCATAGTCGAAGGGTGGCTGTTCACCAGCATCTAACATTTCTGCCATGCGCTTATGAGCGGCATCGCGCGCTGTATATATTGCGCCTGTGATATATACCATATCGCCGCATTTTAGGGTTTTTATGACATCTTTGCTTAGAGGCGTGTTGATTTCGATTGCTTTACCCATTATCATTTTGCCCCTTTCTGAATATTAATTTGCGCAGTTTTGCACTACCCATGCCAAAAACAATAGCTAAAATGCCTACAAAGGCAATTATTTTCATCCAAAATATCATCATAATGTTACTCCCCCTCGTGATTTTTAGAGTATGACTTCTTCGTGGCGGTTTACGTGACAGCCTATATTTACAGCAACTGGCAGTCCTGCTATATGCGTAGCATAAGTGTTTATATGCACCGCCATACATGTTGTGAAGCCGCCAAACCCCGCAGGGCCAATGCCTGTAGCATTTATTTTTTCTAGCAAACGAGCCTCGACGTCCGCCCAAAAATCATTTTCATGACGTGAACCTATCTTGCGCAAAAGTGCGCGTTTTGCCATATTTGCGGCATAATCAAATGTGCCGCCAACACCAACACCAACAATAATAGGCGGACATGGGTTTGCGTCTGCTTTTGTCACAGTTTCCAGCACGAAATTTTCCACGGCCTCCAGCCCATTTGCTGGTACAAACATTTGCAGGCGGCTCATGTTTTCGCTGCCAAAGCCTTTAGGGGCTACGGTTATCTTGAGCTTATCGCCTGGCACAAGGTCATAATAGATTACGGCTGGGGTGTTATCTTTTGTGTTCACACGGTCTATTGGGTCTGCCACTACAGATTTGCGCAGATAACCCTCTTCATAGCCGCGGCGTACACCCTCTTGCACAGCATCTGCCACATTGCCGCCTGTTATATGCACATCCTGCCCAATCTCCAAAAACGCTACAACCATGCCTGTATCTTGGCAGATAGGCATTTTGCGCTCTATGGAGATATCTTGGTTTTTAATCATGTCGTCAAGTACCTGCTTTGCTACGCCCATTTCTACGCCTATGGCTTTTTCCATATATGCGCGTATATCTGGCGCAACGATTGTGCAGGCTTTGATGCATAGCTCTGCTACTGCTTTTGTAATTTCGTTTACGTGGATTTCTCTCATGGTCTCATTCCTTTCGGATTTGTGTACAATTTTCCCCTATGGTCTGCCCCATACCCTTTCCAAATGTGCAACAGGTAGCCAATCTGTAATTGGGTTATTGTTTAAATGCAAACGCTCTAGGTGTATAAAGTCTATCAAAATCACAATATCATTAATTTGGTTATCATTCAATTCTAGTAAAACCATGCCTGTAAGCTCTGATAAGGGCGTTATGTTGCTAATCTCATTATCGTTAAGAAATATAGAAACTAAATTTGTGTGCCCTGCCAACGGCGTTAAATCACTAATTTGGTTGCTGCTCATGTCAAAACCTTCAATTGCGGCAAAACCCTCTAACATCGGCGTTAAGTCGCTAATTTGATTATTGCGTAGAAATAAGGTTCGTAAATTAGAAAGCTCCGCCAGTGGTGCTAAATCTACAATCTGGTTGCTGCTTGCATTTAGTTGGACTAGATTTATGAGTCCAGAAAGCGGCGTAAGGTCTCTAATTTGGTTATTGCGCAAATCTAGCTCTGATATATTTACAAGACCCGCCAGCGGTGTGATATCACTTATTTCGTTACTGCTAAAAATCAGCCTCTCTAATTTTGTCATCCCTGCCAACGGCGTTAAATCGCTTATGGAGTTGTACCATAATTCTAGAATTGTCAAATTCTCTAGCTTAGACAATGGTGAAAGGTCGCTTATATTATTGTAACCTAACTGTAGTTCGTTTAAATTTTCTAACCCTACGAGTGGTGTTAAATCTTCGACTTCGTTGAAACGTAGCCAAAGCACCTCTAAATTCTGCAACCCTGCCAAAGGCGTTAAATCGCTAATCTGGTTGTTATCTAGCCTAAGTGATGTCAATTTCGTTAGATATTGCAATGGGACAATGTCTTCGTTGCTAAGCTGTTCCCATCGCAAATCTAAACTTGTGGTGGATGTACTAAAACGCCTGTGTCCTATCACCACAAAACCTTCAGGAATAGATGTCGTGATAGTTACTAGCAATAAATCAGAATGCCAATGTACATGATGCCCAAGGCTTTCCTTCACTGCTCGAATGGGTAGCATAACTCTTCCGTTAATGATTTGCGCTGGTACATCCAATGGGATGAACTCTTCATTTATTGTAAAGGTAGCATTTTCGATTGAAATTTCGATACGATAGTCATAATTGGTTAAAATGACTGTTTGTGTAGGTTGATGCCAATCTATATCAAAGCCTAACATCTCAAACACACCGCGAACAGGTACTAATGTGCGACCATCAACAATCACAGGCTGCTGACCTTCAAAATGTACAGGCGCGCCATCAATGGTAACTGTCACCTCATTTGCCTGCAAAGCGATGGGAGTTAGTATGCCCAAGGTTAGCACCAGCATGAGCAGAAATAGTTTTTTCATAATATCCCCCTGGGTCAATTGACATTTGCGGTAAAAGTCCAAAAAATGCCTATGCCGCTATGCAACTCTTGGCGCACCACATCTAACGACCATCCTTCTGTATATTCGGATAGGTCTATTCTCGGGCTTGTTACCAGCACATTTCCTTCTGGCGTAACGCCGTGGACTACAGCTATGTGACCACCCAGCCCCTGCGGGTTAAAGATGCCTTGGTTGCCCGATTTGGCGTTTGGGCTTTGTGTGGATTGCACCGATGTTATTATCATTGCGCCGCTGTGCAGAGCTTCCAGAATTTCTTCGTCATTATGTATGGATATTGCCTGATATTCAAGGTTAAAATGTTCATGCATTGCGGGGCTTGTAAATAGGGCATGTGATGCGCCTATGCCTTCAACGTAAAATCTGCTGCCCCATGTGGCTACATAGTCTGGCAAAACCTCTGTGCCGTGCAGGGTGGAGACTATCATTGCTACGGAGGTAGGGCCGCAGCCACCCTCTGCCATGGTGAAACTGCCGAACATATGGTCTGCCCATCGGGGGTCGCGCTGGGAGAAGCTAACGATAACATTACTGTCTGTCTCTGTGGTTTGTGGCTCAAAAATTGGGATGATTAATTGTTGACCTAAAGAAAAAGTGAAGTTAATGTCTAGGTTATTTGCGGTGAGAATTTCTGGATATCGAGAACCATCGCCTAGTGTCCTTGTAGCAATGCTCCAAAGGGTATCGCCTGCTTGAACGGTGTATATGCGGTTAATCAGCACTGTAGATGTTGATTCATGCCATTCTACACGATATCCTACACTCTCCAAAACTGCGCGAATAGGCAACATAGTTCTGTCGTTAATGATTTGTGCGGGAGCATCTAAAGCGACTTTGTTACTATTGACAGTGAACACATAGCTGTCAATAGTAACAATGATTATATCTTCGGCTCTCAGTAAATGCGCAGCTTGTGTGTCTTGATGCCAGTCTACAGTAAAGCCTAAGAGTTCAAACACACCACGCAAAGGCACTAGCGTGCGACCATCTATGATTACTGGTGATTGCCCGTCAAAATCCACCGCAATGCCATCTATGGTTACAGTGATTTCGTTAGCATTTAGTGCGGCTGGTGCTAGAGCAACTAGCACCAGCGCGAATATTGATAATGTTATAAGTTTTTTCATGAAACTTCCTACGAGTATTCAAAATTGAGCAGAGGTCCGTGTTGCTGTGCGCCGTAAACATCCTTTTCACCTAATGCACCAGAGGAGATGGGGCGTGCGATGGTTATTTTTACGGCTTTTGAGGGTGCAAAGGCTATTACAGACATAATCTGGGATTCATCTATGCCGTAAAGTTTGGCAAAGACGGCTGGGGTCATGATATTGCGTGCAGCAAAGTCTTCAAAGACGGATTGGTCTTTGAACATTATGTCAAAGGTAAGCTCATATGGACCAGAATTTTTGCTACGTATAACTTCAGCTACATCAAATAATTTTATCATGACACCGCACCTTCTTTCAAGTCATAAATTTTCATTGGGAAATGTTTGCAAGGGTTGTCTACTGCCATTAAGCAGTACAGACTAAATTCATAGACTGCGCCGCCGTGGAAGTCGGACGGAGAAAATGGAAAAGCAAGATTGCCCGCTGTGGACTTGCGCCCTTCGTAGCCAAAATGCAGCAGGGTGGAGCGGGCGAAAGAGCAAATGGTGTCGGCTAATTGCGGGGTTTCTGCTATGGCCTCTATAATGATTGCGGCTTCAGTGGGCTGGTTTTGGTTTTTGCTATAGAAGCTTGCGCCGTTTTGACCATATACCTTAAAGTCAAGGAAAAACTCGCCTATGGTGTTGTCAAAATTATTATGAACACGTTCCTTTACGGCTTTTACGATACCATCTAGCTGGCTAATCATAATAGGGTCTGCTGTTGCCGCAAAAGACACGGTGCGATGACCAAGGAGTTTTGCTGCCTCTAGCTTTACATGGTATGAGCCGTTGTCAGGGATGAAGCGGCTGCCGCGCACTATTACAGTGGAATCGGATGCCTGCTCAAAAGTGGTCTGTGTTAGGTCTAGTGTGCCGCCTGGACCTGGTAGCCTTGCTGGGTCAGATTTTTCGTAGAGCGTATGGGCGGCTACGGATGTTGTGGTGCATTTGCGTACAGAATTAAGCGTAGCAAGCTCAAAGCAATCATCACGCAGATAGCCGAACATGCAGTCGCTGCCGCTACCTGGGGTGGAGGCTATGGCGGCACATTCTAAGATTTTGCCCATGTGCAGAGCCAAACCTGCATCGTAACCTTCTTTTATAGCCAAAGCGGCAAAAACGGTTGGGTCATAGGCGCGACCTGTTAAAATAACTTGTGCGCCAGCCTCCAAAGCAGCTATTATGGGTTCGTGCCCCATTTGTGCGACTATATTTGTGCTATCCTCTATATCTTTGGCAGTAGGCATTGGCGCGGCTTTCATCTGCACCAACTTGCCCTCGTCCAGTTTTTTCTTAACCAAATTTTTATCCATTTGCGCAGAAATTTCTGCCATCTTAAATGACAATCCCTTTTCTTTCGCTATTTCTTTTACAATTTCTACATTCCAAGTTAGGTGGCTATCTGCTCCCGCGCCTCCTGCTGAACCAACGATTACAGGGATACCCTCTGCCATGGCGGCTGTTAGCATATATTCCATATCACGCTTAACTGCACCGCGGTCTGTGAAGGATTTGCCGCTACCTAGGTAGTATGGGCCAGGGTCTGTGCTGCCAGCATCTACCGCTATTACATGCGGTTTGCGGCGTATACCTTCTTCAAAAGATGCGGCGGGAAAGCCATATCCTAGTATGGCTGTGGGTGATAATACTCTAAATTCTCGCATTGATTATCCTCCTAGTTGATTCGTCTGTAAACTGTGTATTCAAAGTTATAAATATTTCTGATGGTGAGATATGGTTCTGAAACCTCGTAGTGCCAATGGCTTATATCGTTGATAATTATATGACCACCCCATAGATGATGCCATCTATCGGAGATGGAGAAAACATCGTCGATGTAATCTAGTCTTCCATCAGGATAGAAAATTAGCTCAAGAGAACCGTAACGCCCAACATCCTCCACGAACTTTCTATCTGACACCCCGCTAATCCTCACAAGTTCCCAATGCCCTACTATAGACGACCTATAGCCTATATAAACGGTGGATGTATCCCCGTCCCACTCAATAGGAATGCCTAAAGCATCTGCAATTGCGGAAACGGGCAAAAATGTGCGACCATCCATGATGAAGGGGCGGTTTATGCCATCAAGCTCCAATGCCCTGTCGCCAATCACTACATTTACGCCAAAAAAGAGCTGGCGCATCTCGGGATTAGCCATTACGGCAATGCCTGTGGATAATATTGTGGCGGCTAGAAAGCCTGCTACAAAATATCTTAACTTTGTGCTAAATTTCGTCATAAAATATCTCCCAAATTAGGGGTAGCAGCGACAGATATTGCCACTGCTACCTTATTTATAGAGGCTTATTTTTTAGGCTCTTCTTGTTTTGCGGGCTTTTTAGATGATTTGCCTACAATGTCTTTGAGTGCAAGGATGCGCTTCATTTCATTATGCGCTATCATAAAACCTTCATCCACACCCATACCTGGTTTTGCTAATACTTGCACAGGCTGGGTAGCCATGGCTATATGCGCACAAATTTGGGCGGAGCGGTCGGTTTCGTTACATGTGCCGCCAAGATATGCACCCATGCCATTTGCTTTGCAATATAACACAGCCTCGATGGAGTTGTTTATGCCGCCAAGGTCTGGGGTTTTAATCTGAGCTTGGTGACCCGCCTTGTTGTCTGTAAAGTCCTTCACATCTTGCAGGGTGTTGCACCATTCATCCGCCACAAGCTCTACTTGTATGCCGCGTTTGTCTTGGATTTCGCGGATTTTTGCCATTGCGGCTATTTGACCTTGCAGGCTGCCAGCATCTATAGGACCTTCTATGCGCAACTTGAAAGGCATTGCTGCTTCTTCAAGTTTGCCTAGATAGTCCACAAGAGAATCGTAGTCAGAGCCAAAAATCTCGCCAAGCATACCGTATACATCAAGATGAATAACTGGCTTATAGTTTTCATCCACACGTGCTTGGTAGATGCGGTTGCGCAACCATAGTACATATTCCATAATAAGTTCGCCCTTTTTGCCCGCTTTTTTGATGTTGTTAAAAAGTGCGTGCGGCAAAACGTCGGCAGATTTTAGAATCATTTTATCGGCATTTAGGTATCTGTCGTCGCCAGACTGAGTAAAAATAGGAATCATTTTGTCAGAAACTTTTGTATTGTATTCATCTGCTATAACTTGTGCCATTAGCCTGTGACTAGCTTTAGCTACTGCATCTAGCGCGGCTTGTGTTATGCCATAGCGAACAGCGGTATGTAGCAATTGACCATCGTCTACGATAGAGTCAAGCTCTGTGGCAAGTTCTTTGAAAGTTGTTATTGTACGCCCTACCAAAAGTGGCTTTACGGCACGGTTTATAACGGGGATAAAATCCTCTGCCAAAAATAATGGGTCGCGACCAGATGCACCAGAATACTGCACAGCGGCGCAGTCGCCATGGGCTACTTGACCATCTTCAAGCACAAACATAACGGAAATGGATTCGCCAGGCTTACGAACGCTACGAAAGCCCTCTGTAACAGGTTCACCTTTGTAGGTATTGCCGTCTGCTACAGCATTGGTTTTGACGGCTTTTTGGTCATCAAAGAAAAAGCCAGAACGACCAGGGCAGCATACCACATCAACAATTTTCATAATTTTTTTCTCCTCTCGGGATTGTATGGTTTGGTTAGGGCGTGCGTACAAATAGCTGCTGCACACCTTTTCAGCTCATTTTCCGCATTTCTTCGTCGGCGATTTTTGTCTTGCCTATGGGCAATGCCAAAAATCGTCTCCTCGGAATGGCGAAAAATCGCCTTGAAAATCTGCACAGCCCATGTTTATCTGCATTCCCTAAAATATTTCTTTCATGTTTATTGAAAATTCTGGGAGAATATCGACGGGTACAGTATCTTCTGAGTCATAAATCTTAAAACTGTATTCGCCATTATTTGGCTTAAATACTTGCACCTTGTTGATATCTGGGTCCACAAACCAAATTTCACGTACATGGGCATTTCGGTATTTTTGGAGTTTCAAAATGGTATCGCGAGTAGTATTAGAAGGTGATAGGATTTCTATAACAAGGTCTGGCGCACCATTGCAACCTTTTTCGTCAATCTTATCTTTATCGCAAACAACAAGCAAATCAGGCTGAAGAACAATATCATCAGCTTCATCGAAATTAAGGCGTACATCAAAAGGTGCGGCAAAAACTTCGCATCCTTTTCCTTCCAAATACTCTCGGAATTTCCAGCTTAAGTTCATAGAAATCCTTTGATGTTTTGTGTTTGGTGCTGCCATTGCATACGGCACACCATCAATCAGCTCCCATCTTTCGTCCTCCGGCCAATTTGCTAGGTCTGAATATGTGTACCGCTCTTCTGGCTTACGTATAGCTGACATTTTTGCCCCTCCTTTACGAATTGCTATTTTGGTCGCCCAACAAGCCGCCCTTCGCTAATTGCATAGATATCATCAATAGACATCTGGAAGGAAACCTCGCGCTTTTCGCCCTTAGCGCGCACCTCTAGCTTTTTGCGGTGGAAATCGCGAATATGGCGGCTAAAAGGCAAATTGCCAAAGTCAAGGATGCGCACAGCACCGTCAGAATCACGGGCAGGGAAGGCTAAGTCGGCATTATGCTTGCTTGGTGAGAAAGGAATGTCGATAACGCCAGCTTGGAAGGCGCGTACAGCACCGATTGCTATATCGCCATAGCCTAGCTCCAGTGTTTTATCTATTATAGATTTTGTCTCCATTTCTATAAGACCAGTTTCTAAGTATACGTCATGTAGCTCAAGGAGATTTTGACCTTTTAGCATATTTACAACCTGTTTTGTAGCCTTTAGGCCAGCCGCATTTGCTTCCATGGTAGGAACGCCCATTGCCTCATGTGGGGTTTTAACGATAACTTTTGTAGCACCAGCAAGAACGGCCGCCGCTGCACCCCAAGAAATAACGCCAAAAGCCATAGATTCGTCCTGTGGGAAGCCGCCCATCCATTGGTGCAAAACAGTGGTAACAACAACATCATTAAAGCCAAACATATCAAGATAAAAGCGCGTTAGATTACGTAAAGACTTTATTGCCGCAACGTCTTGAACTATATTGCCTAGCTGACCATAGCCGACCGTTATATTCTTACAACCCTGCGTAGCAGCGAGCAAGCTTTCGATAATGGCAACAGAATGAGAAATGCATGGAGGTACAAGCGTACCAGTTAGAGGGCCATAAGGTTCACGGTTTATGCTTATGCCTTCTTCTTCAAACTTGCCCATTAGCCTATCTACATACTGCCAGTCAAAGATAGTTTTTTCTAGCGGAATATCTTTGGAATATGGGATATTATATGAAACGCCACCGCCTTCATAGGACGTAAAGCCGCCAGCCATTGTGATTTCGGCGAGCAATCTGCCGTCTGGTGTACCGTGGCGTACCTGCACAGGGCTTTTTACAGATGATGTTACCTCGCGGCAAATCTCTACACCGTGATTAACTGCGGGAAAACCATTAAGCATAGAGCGACCGTTTTTTATACTCTCGTCTATGCCTATTTGCGCATCCTCGTAGCGATTGTGGCGGGTATAGCTGTCTATTGTGCTTGGCAATAGGTCGGCAAGCCCTGCTTCTTCAAGATAGCGCAATAGCTCAATATGTTGCTGTGGTAAAGCAACGCCTGCGCGAGGCTGAGTTAGGGTTATGCCATCGCGGTCAGCCTCTATTAGCTTTGCTGAAAAACTCTTTGATTCTGGCAGTGATTTTTGATAATCCACTGCTTCTTTGAAGTTTACTGCACTACCTGTTTTCCAGTCTGCAAGCACCTCTTTTTGGAGCTTATAAAACAGGTCGTCGCTTAGTTTTTCATTTCTTAGCGTGATGTCCATTAGGAATTCTCCTCTTCTTGTATTTGGAAAATATCTTTAAGGTCGATTGTTAATTCTGGTAGTATGCCGACGGTGATTTTGTCAGTTGAATTGTACAAGGTGAATGAATGCGTGTTGTTACTCCAAATGTGTGCCAATGCTGTTTTTGTTTCGGGGTCTACAAACCATAATTCCCTTACGCCTGCCGCATGATATTTAGCGAACTTTTTTAATGTATCATAACCTGCAGTAGAGGGAGAAAGAATTTCGATAACGAGGTCTGGTGCGCCATTGCAACCTTTGTCGTCAATCTTTTCGGGGTCGCAAACTACCAGCAAATCTGGCTGAACAACTGTATCGTCGCCTTTTTCCCAATTTAAGCGTACATCAAGCGGAGGAAATACCTCGCATCTTTTGTTGTCTAAATGCTCGTCAAACTTTCTCATTAGTCTACGAGAAATTCTTTGGTGGTTGACTGTGGGCATTGACATCAGGTAAATCTCCCCATCTATGAGTTCGCATTTTATATCATCACCCCATGTACAATAATCTGCATAGGTAAAACGCTGCTTTTCTTTTCTTAACTCCATTTACTGCACCTCCTTGAAACTATCCTTCATGATTCTTATAGCAGCCTCTGGTGCAAAGCGAGATAGCAAGCCCATCGCCGCTAAGCAATTTTGTTCATCCAGAAGGATTTTGGGGTTTAAAGGTTTTAGGGCATTACCATCACGTGGGGTATATGCGGCGTTTGCCATGATGGCGCGTGGGTTTGCGGCGTTTATTACAGCACCGCCAGAACCTATCACATAGCGTACTTGTGTTAGGTCTTTTCCACTTTGCGAGTTCATTTCGCCTGCGGGAGTGTAGACCTTTTCGTTAAAGCCTGCGTGGCGTATTGCAGATATGCGAATAGCTTCCGCTGCAAATGCAGAGTCCACATGGCTGTATTTTTCATATTCACCAAAAGGAAGTGCGCTTGGGTCTTTTTCGCAGATTTCTAGCCAGTTTGTCACTTCTGTTTCGTTTGTTCCATATGCTTGATAAAATGTGTCTGCGCCGCTTTCTAAGATAAGGTCATGCAAAGCGGTAAGGCTATAGCGCATACCCACGTCGCCTTCCACTGTGCGTTTTGCAAATGGCTCTGTTATGCCATTTATGAAGGCATTTGGGATTTTGGGATTGCCATCTGCCATGGAATATACATCGGTGGTTGCGCCGCCTAGGTCATATGCCATTAGCTCGCCCAAGCCTTCTTCTGAGCTGTTGCCGCGACCTAAAAGTTCGCAAGCCTCAAAAACGGCAAGTGGTGTAGGTATGATTTCCATATCCATGATTTTTTGCACATCATCCAAACCTTTTGCTGTAATGATATTTTCAATAAAAAGGTCGCGGATGGCGGCTTTTGCGGGCAAGATATTGAGCTTGCCGAACTGCGGCATAACATTTGCGCAGATAACAGTATTTTTGCCGCCAGCCTGCAAGATTTTTGCCGCCTCTGCGGCAGCAGAGCGGTTGCCAGCTATTATTACCGAAAAACTAGCAGGCACAGATGCTATTACCTCAGCATTATGCAGCAAAACACGCTTGTTTCCGCCGTCTATGCCTCCTGAAAGCAGCATGATGTCGGGGGCTATAGCAGTTATTTCTTCGCTTTCGGCATCTGTAAGCTCATAAGCATAGGTTTTCACTACCTTTGCTCCTGCTGAAGCCGCCGCTAAGCGCGATGCTTTTGCAGTTAGGTCTGGTACAAGACCAGATGAAATCATTTTTAATCCGCCAGCGGCAGAAGAAGCTGATAATGACATTTCAAAATCTGAATGACCAAGCTGTGCGGCTATTTCTCTTTTTGCGGCATCAAAGCCCATATTTACATCGGTTTCTATTGTGGTAAAAGATTTTGCAAACGCGACAATTTTAGCACTGTCCACGTCCACTGCCGTCACCTTTGTGTATGTTGAACCAAAGTCTGTTAATAAATAAATTTTCATAAAAAATCACGTCCTGCCTAAGCCTTGCCTAGGGCGTGTGTACAAATATGGGCTGTGCAGATTTTCAAGACGATTTTTCGTCATTTCGAGCAGACGATTTTTGGCATTGCCCATAGGCAAGACGAAAATCGCTGACGAAGAAATGCGGAAAATCGACCGAAAAGGTGTGCGGCAGCTATTTGTCCACACGCCCTAAGTCCTTCTTTAGATGTTCGATTGCTACAAGTGGGTCTGAACCTGGCGCGTAAACGCGGTTAAAGCCCATTTCAAGGAATGTTTTTTCTACTTGTTCAAAATCTTGCTTACCAACTACTATGTTGCCGCCTACATACATTAAAATGTCCGAAAGCCCTGCTTCGTCGCATTTTTCGCGCAAGCCTTTGCAGTCGATTTCGCCATGACCATACATTGAAGATACTATGATGGCATCGGCATCTGCCTCTATGGCGGCTTCTACAAACTCCTTTTGGCTAACCATAACACCGAGGTTTACTACATTAAAACCCGCTTTGGTGAAGGTGTAATTAAGGATTTTGTTGCCTACGGCATGTACATCTGCGCCTATAACGCCAAGCACAAGAGTTATTGCCTCTTGCTCTTGCCCAACCTCTTCGATTTGCTCGTTTTCGATTTTCCCAAGTTCTGCCATACTTTCCTCCTAAAAAATAAAATTAATTTATCGTTCGTTATTGAAGACTTCGCTTAATGAATAGTGAAAATCATCTGTGCCGAACCACATTGCCTGTATTAATGCTTCCATGGCTATTACATAATTGCGATTCCATATATCCCAGATAGTATGAAAATCTCCATGCATGTCCACATAGTGATTTTCTGTAAGTGCTGAAAAATAGCTGTTTGCGTATAAAATATAATGCCAATAGCGGTTTAGGTCTATGCCGCTATGGTGCAGTGTTTGTGCCGCCAAGAAATATGTGGATATTGTTCCCCAATCCTCATCCGTTGTGGTAAAGTTGTTCCACACTAGATAAGGTAGGGTGAACATCTTGCGCCTATCGTCCTCATTCCACATTTCTGGTCGTTGGTCGCTTATGTAGCCCAAGCCTTCAAAAAAGCGGTCGCTGTGATAGCCAAGAATGGGCAAATGGTCGCCGAAAAATACGACTATGGTGGGGGTGTCCCGTGATTCTATAAAATCTATCAGTCGCCCTAGCTGTTTGTCGGCATCATATATGCCTTGCGCAAAAGAATCTACGCGGTCTAGTTCATCTTGTGTCAAATATGGACTGGATGAAAACACGTCTTGCATCCAGCCATAGTATTTGCTGCCCCAATACTCCCAGTGATTTTGCATGGATATGCCAAAGAGAAATAGCGGCTCATTTGCCTGCTCTGCCAGCAAAATTTGTGAAATAATCTCATCTGTAAAAAATTCATCTGATACGAAAAGACCTTTGTACACAGGGTCTTCCATATCTTCATATGCTATAAAATTATTAAAGCCAAGCCTATCATACACCACATTGCGGTTGTAGAAATATCTTGTAAAAGGATGTATGGCCACAGTGTGGTAGCCATTTAGGCGGAAAAGCCATGGCATAGCTGTTTGTGTATCGCGGAAAAAATAGCGACCAACATTGTTAAAAGGAACATAATATGCAGAACCCATGAAGAACTGCGGGCTACCTGTTAAAAACTCCATTTCTGTGTTTGCTGTGCCGCCGCCAAACACAGGTACAACGAGGTCTCCGCTGATATGGTTCTGAGTAAGCCGTCTGAAATTTGACACAGGGTCAGGGTAGAAATCCAAATTATATATGACGGTGGGGTCCATAAACGCCTCGGACATTATTATTATCACATTTGGTTGCACGTTGTTGCTACCATCGGCAATTTCTATCTCATGCCATCCAAAAAAATCCTGTGCGGTATGGCTTGCTGTTCCTGCGTTTGCATTGCGGGTATGATGGTCCATTAAAGCCGCATGGAAACCCATAATGAAGCCTGTGTCACGATATAGTGCTGTTAGCGGCCCCCTAGGGTTTATCTCCAAAGCAGACATGATAGTATTTGTATAAAAATTTGAGCCAAAGGTTAAGACAAATATGAATATAGCACCGCTAAACATAAACCAACGCTTAGTAAAATCAGGCTTAAAGCTAACAAAGACCAGCGGCAAATGCAGAGTGGCTATCAAAGCTATATGCAAAAGCAGAGTCATTTCTATTGTGATACCTGCGCCACCAGCCATTGCGAAAGCTTCTTCTGCTAGCATTATGTCCGTAGGTACAAAAACCTGACCCGTAACCATTAGCTTTAAGTTGTTTACAACATAGCCGACACCCAAAACTACTGAAACTATTACATATGACCAAAAAACTCGACCCGTGAAGGTGAAGACTACCATGACACACAGTGCGATAAAAAGCGAAGAAAACAGCACTATGTCAAGGCTTGTATGCGGTGATGCCATTAGCCCTTCGGCTGATGTGGGGTTTAAGCCCTCCATGGTCAAAAATAAAAGCAAGGGGAATATGCAGGCATATGCCCGCAACGCCCATTGTATCTGCTTTTTATGTGTTATTTCTATTAGTTTGCTCCATAATTCTTTTATCATAATTATATTTTACCAAATATGCGTGATAGTTTCAACAAAAAAATTATGAATATTATCTCACCCAAAAGATGTCATTCACATATTATGGCTTGAGAGGCTATATTACGAATGCCAAAGCTACACCAGACTTTATAAAAATATTTTCTATGATTATTTAGGGAGGTTTAAATTATGGCAGCTTTTGAATTTGGAAACTATCCAGAAAGACCTGCGCGTCCGCCACATGCTGGCTCGCATCATGAAGCACCACAAATGGAGCAAATAGAACATGAAGCGGCCGCCCTTGCGGCTATACCGCCAAGATTACGCTCTGAACCGATAATGGCTTTGAAAATTTATGATTCTTGCCGTTATAAAAATTGTCTTGCCCCGTCAGACCTTGGGCCTGCGCTATCTATGGGCGGCGAGCCTGTGCAAGCTCCTGATAATGCGCAATCTGTAAGCATTGAAGACCTGCATATTAGCCGCATCTCCATTTTGACAAAAGAGCGCAATAAGCTTAGAAAAGGCTATTGGGACATAGAAATTCAATATGATTTCGACTATCACTTGCGCTATGTAAGCCGTGGCGGTGTGGAAATTGGCACTATTCCTGCTACAAATTCCTTTACACAACGTTGCAGTTTATTTGGCTCTAGGGGCGAGGAAGTGGCGGTGACTACAGACCTCATAGCTGGCGGCGTAACAACACTAGGTGGCGACCCATTTGCGATAGTAGAGGCTAAAGCTATCGGGCTTGCAGCAGAAATAAGGCGTGACTTCTGTCGTGGCAAGCATGGTCATGGGCATATTTTGTTTGATGAAGAAATAGAGCCTATGCATGGCGGTCATCGCAATCGCAATCATGTGTTTGTTACCATTGGGCTATTCTCTATGGTGAAGCTATTCCGCCTTGTGTCGCTACTTGTGGAATCCCGTGGATTTGTTATTCCTGATTCTTGTGGAAATATTATGCCGCCGAATCCATGTGATTTCTTTGAAGGGCTAGATTTTCCTATGGATACCTTCGCTCCGCCGCAAAAGCCTGAATTTATGTCGGGTGAGAGCATAAATATCCCTGGCAGACCATGCAGGGCTATGATGGATATAGAGACGGATATGGAAGAAATGATGGAAGAGTGAGTATAGCAATATAACTTCAAAATTCTTAAATGAACTTGAAGCTCAGTACATTGCCTTTGGCAATGCGCCCTACGGGCGGCGGCCTTCTTGCTGCTACATATTGTTCATTTAAGAATTTGATGTTACTGTTTTCAGGTAATATTACTATAATAGCACGAAATCCCGCGAAATTTGCTTTTCGCGGGATTTCTTAATTTTGATTGACTTAACGCGGCGCACATGCTATAATCATACAGTGCCAAGTCTATCAAAATCGGGGGCGTACTGGTTTCGACGGGGATTTGGAAAGTAAAGATAGCCATTCGTGGATGCTACCCACGTTATCAAAGCAAACCTTTTAATTAAACGGCAATAACAAATTAGCGCTCGCTGCATAGCCAAAATGTAGCTGTCAGCCCAGACTCTCCCATCGGTCTGGAATCTGGCATCGATAGATGGGCAACTTTTGCCGCCTGCGCCCTGAGGTAGCGAAAAGACCCTAAGGGCTACCCGCATCGGAGCTTTTCGGTTTCGACCGATGTGGGGAAACGCCCGAAACCGAATGTAATGGGAGAAGTCTTTGCCAATGGATTTTCGGACAGGAGTTCGACTCTCCTCGCCTCCATAATCAGAAGCCTGTAAATTAAACGTTTACAGGCTTTTATATTTGAAAAGCTGCACAAAAGGTTGCGGGATTGTCTGAAATACTATATAATTAGGACGTGATAAACATATATTCCTTGATCACGTGTTCGCTTTTATGTTTTGTTGTTACCTGCGGTTCTTTTAAAGGAGGTGTAATGTGTCCAATTTGAGCTTCTCGGCATCTAGTTTTTATTTTAGAAAAATAAATTCACATAACAATGAGAGTGTGCATAATCTCAATGAACAACCGCTGTCTAGTAGTAGCATACTTTCGGTTGCAGACTTGTTTAAGAACTTTTTTTCGGCATATGGCAAATTGCTTGATGTTCAAGATGTTAAAAAGACCTTTGTTTGTGAATACAATGATTCCAATAATGGGGTCGCCGATGATTTTGACTATTTTTATGCTGTTATTAAATCTGGTAGCTATGGCATAGAATCTGAAATAACAGACCCTGAGACAGGTAAAGTGGGGCTACAGATGCTCATGTTAAACCGTTTTACATATACATTGCATTGCCAAAGGATATTGCGGCTCAAAAGGGGCTGATTTTCTTTCAGAATGTTGGAGCTTATGGCGTAAAAACTATTACAACCGAGTCCATGAAGAAATTTTTTAGAGATAACTACAATCTTTCATTTATGTACCGAACCATATCGCCCGAACTGTTTCTAAAAAAGATGATTACACCACAAAATATCAAAGAATTAAAAGTTATAAAAAATATCAAATCTCCTGATTTATCTGATAATCTAAAATTAGGCAAAGGTCACGAAAAGGAAGTGCGCATTTACTCACGCTTGTCCCGAGCTGAAAAACATATGGACTCGCTATTTGAAAAATTTAGATATGTGGCTGGAGGCAAAAATCGCTTATTCGAATACGATAATAGCAAATTTGATAACGTGAGTGTCAAAGTAGATATAGGTGGAGGAAAAACAAGGACAATAAAATTACATAATTTAGATAACTTAGGCATAATAGAGGTAATACCTGATAGCATCAGAATGAGCAACGGTCATCCTGTTGCAGTTGAGTTAATTAATTACTTTGTGACAGCTACCCGCGACTATCTTAATGTTATGGTGCTGACAGTTTCACGATAATGTGAGGTGATGATATGTTTTCGGATTGTGTTGGTACGAATGGTTTGCTTTCTTATCCTTTATCTTGATTACTATTTATTTTTTGCGCAAAAGAAATAGTTTTGTCGATATAAGGCATATTATTAAACAGCATCTTAAAATATTCAGCGGAGATATATTGTCAATGACTGTGTTTTTTCTGATACCTTTATTTCTGGCAATTGGGATTGCACATATCAGGGTTGTAGATGCGAACATAATTGGGAATATAAATGTTGTTTTAGCTATATTCATATCTATGCTATTTGCTATGATTAGTATTTTGTGTAGCTTGTCATTGCGGTATAGTTATCTACTTTTAGAGAAACAATAGCATTTCTTTTGCAAAACTTCCCCTTGACAAAACCCCTAATTTCATTTATAATAGCAGATAGCGTTTGGAGAAGTACTCAAGTGGCCGAAGAGGCGTCCCTGCTAAGGATGTAGGTCGGGCAACCGGCGCGAGGGTTCAAATCCCTCCTTCTCCGTCATGATGCTTAGACCCTTTTGCGGGCTCTAAGTTATTACAAAATGCTGTTGCAGAATTTGCGTTCGTTCAACAGCAAAAGATTTCACAGAAGATATGTCAGCTTGTCGCTGATATATCTTCTTTTTTGTTACAAGATTTGCCATCATAAGTTGTCACCTCTTTTTATGTTTGTAAGTACCTCTTATGACCCTTATGCATAGAGACAGATTGCCCATTTTTGCCGCCAGAGCCAAAGCGCGGTACAAGAAATGATTTACAAAATCTATGCTACATCGTAGAAAAGATTGGGGAAATTTTAGGCTTGCCCCATGAAGATGTAGCAAAAATCACATACGAAAATGCCAAAAGGCTATTTTTTACAAAAAAGGGTTGACAAATTGTTACGAATGTGTTAAGATATTAATAAGTTGTTAATGAAGAATGTACTTGAACATAGTATATTCTTTATTTTTTTGCGATGCAAGCTCGGAATGTTGCATGGTATCAAATTTCCAAATACTGTCAACAATCCTAAATGTTACAAGAATTTTAATAGACCTGTCCTCTAATCTGCTTTCGTCAGGAGACCTTGACGCAGCAGAATGGGGAGTATGCCGAAAAGATGGCAGAATGAAGTTAGAGGGCAGGTCTAGAGCATTGCAAAATTTTTAAGGAGGCTATAAAAAATGAAGAAATATCTTTATGCATTGGCGGGACTGATGTTGGTTTTTGCGGTATTTATCACCACAGCTAATGCAATGGAAACAGAAGAAATTGCAATACCAGGTTACAGAGTAACAGTAACATTAGTAGAAGACGGCATGTCACTATCCGCAAACACAGAGCTTGAAACCATAGGCGAGTTTTTGGACTTTCTACACATCAGACTAAATGAGCTGGACCAAGTAACCCCTAGCGTAAACACAGTAATCGAAGGCCCAATCGAAGTTGAAATCTTGCGAGCTTTCCCTGTGTATTTAAAATTGGATGGCGCAGAAGAGGGTGTAGTAATATATGCCCGCCCAAACAGCTTCTTACTAACATTTGTAAACGACCTGAGGGTTCAAACAGGGCTAGACTTTATCTTCGATAGAGATAGCTGGCAAAACCAGCTAGAGCCACACGACATCATCGAACTAACAACTGTGAAGCGTGTCACCTATGATGTTTTTGAAAATGTGGACTACGAAACAATTTATACGTATGATGACGAGTTGCTAAAAGGCACTCGTGAAGTTTATCAATTTGGCGCACTCGGCGGACGACAAATCAGCACACAGGTGACATATATCGGCGGCATACCATACAGCAGCACCGTTTTGCTAGATGAAATGCTATGGCAGCCAATAAATGCACAAGTAAACATCGGCACGCACTTGCCGCCTGGTCATGCCATATCAGCGTGTGGCGAGGTGTTCGCTTACACACGTGCCTTTCTAGCCGAAGCCACAGCATACACCCTGGACTTTGCATCCACAGGCCGCCACCCAGGCGACCCGCTCTTCGGCGTAACAGCCAGCGGCATGATGGCACAGGTAGGCGTAGTGGCAGTAGATACAAATGTAATACCTTTCCACACCCGCCTATACATCGAGGGCTACGGCTTTGCTATAGCTGGCGACAGGGGCGGCGCAATACGCGGCGACAAAGTAGACTTATTCTTCGACACACGCGAAGAGGTCTTTAACTTTGGCAGAAGACATATTAATGTGTGGATTTTGGATGAGATAGAATAGTAGCTATGCTAAAAGCAGGGCAATCTAGCCTTGCTTTTTATTTTGCACAAGTTTATTTTTTAAAGAAGTCCAAAAGTTCTAAAATATGTGTTGACAGTATGTATATATATATGATATACTCCCGATATATGTATTAACATGTCGTCAATGCAACTTTGCATATTACTTTTAGGAAATTTCCTAGAAAAATACAACAACGTTAGAAATGATTTGTGGGTACTGATTATGAAAGATTCAAGGTACAACTTCATATTCCTTGATAATAACAATGAACATGCTAGTAATATCGTTTACAACTCACGCTCTGGCGCAATGGTGTTGTTAGATGCTGAAACAATGAGTGCATTTGACGATTTTCGGGAAAGTGGACTTGTTTTCGCTGACAAGAACATCTTTGATGAGCTTGTTCGCTGTGGTTTTATTGTTGATGACAACCTAAACGAGATAGGTGAAATCCAATTTAGTTTGCTCCGAAGTCGCTTTGCTACATCTTCTTTGGGATTGGTTATTGCTCCAACTATGGACTGCAATTTCCGATGCACTTATTGCTTTGAGCAAGGGCAGCTCCATAATGTACATATGGATGATACAATTGCAACAAAGTTGATTGATTTTGTTGCAAAAAAGGCAAACATGCTTGAAAGGCTAAATGTTTTTTGGTATGGCGGCGAACCACTTTTGGCTATAGAAAGGGTAGAAAGTCTATCAAAAGAACTTATAAATATTTGCAGAAATAATAAGATAAGATACTCCGCATCCATTGTAACAAACGGATATTATTATTCACCAGAAATTGCAGAGCGGCTTAAAGCCTGTAGTGTTGGGGTTGTCCAAATCACTTTAGATGGCTCAAAAGAAATTCATGACCAAAGGCGTTTTTTAGAGGATGGTAGTGGCACATTTGATATAATTATAAATAACTTAAAGCTGACAAAAGGCATACTGCCCGTTACTTTGCGAGTTAACGTAGATACAGATAATTACATTCAGGGAGATGAGGTAGCTTCTATTTTGAAAAATGAGGGTGTTTACGGCGATGTATTACCTTACTTGGCACAGGTAAATAGTGCTAATGACACTCTCAAACAAAGCAGATGCCTGTCAAATCAACAATTCAGCAAAATAAATTTAAAATATATGATTGACGGAAAGACCCCAATAATGACTTTCTATCCCAAGCCTAAAGGGAATTTTTGTATATCTGATTTTACCAATGGTTTTGTGATTGACCCTTATGGCGATATGTATAAATGTTTTGCTGATATTGGTCGAGAGGATAAAAAGGTTTGTTCGTTGCTGGATGAGCATATTGATTTTTCCCCTATTATGCACGACTATGTTCTACACGACCCCACGCTCGTAGATAGGTGCAAATCTTGCAAACTGTTACCAATATGCCTAGGAGGATGTCCACATCTTCGCATGAATAATATTGATAATTGCTCTCAATTCAAATACAGCATAAATGAATATTTGCTTGAGTGTGCAAAGTTTTTACAAAATGACAAACATATTTCGGTACAGTAATACATATACCTAAAATTTAAACTTGAAAGGAGGGTTTAACATGACAGTATTAGTTCAACCAATAGTACGTGATGTGGAAATACGTTGCGGCGGTCTTGCTGGTTCAATCAACTATACTGGACCAATAATTGTAGAATAACAATAAAATCATCACCCCTTTGTGCGAAGTCACTAGGGGTGATTTGCTTTTATTAAGGAGGTGCTCACTTTGGGCTTCAAAAAAGTTTTTAACATCATCAAACCAGCCATGGAGCGTCAGAAAAAAGCTGGCTTTGCATATATGTTCAATATGGTCATAGCTTGGGCGGTTGGGCTGTCCCTCCCCTTTGTAACTGGTTTATATATTGATAGCTTACTGGTAGATTCCGACATGGACATTGTCATGATATTTGCCATGGTATTTCTTGGCATGTACATACTAAGAATCATAATCAATTTCTTTCAAGCCATCGTCGGGCAAATGTTTAACTCTATGTTGCAACACATGATGATGATGGGTTCTGTGCGGCATATCTTAAAATCTAGGTATTCCAAATATCATAATGCCGACACAAGCAGCATCATGGCAAAGGTAAATGATGATGGTCAGGTATTTTCTTTCTTTTTTAGCAACAATTGCAGCCTTGTCATTGAAATCATTACATTAATTGCCAGCATTATCCTTCTCTTCGTCGTCGATATACCCATAGGCCTTATTATGCTAGGGGCAATGCCCTTGTATTTCCTTATATATCTTGTTTTCCGCAAAAAACTATATAAAAAGCACGAAGCATACAGAAAAAGCGGTGCAAAGTATTTTTCTAAGCGAGCAGAGCAGCTTAACCGCATTGGCTTCATTAAGCGTAACGAGCTGGCAGAGGATATGCAAGCCCGCGCCGACAAAGCCTTTTATGATAACAGAAAAACGGCTATAGGCGTAGCCATCATTAATTTCTTTTTCCAAAACGCAGGCGAAATAACATCGGCTTTATTCCATGTAGCCATACTCATTTTCGGCGGATATAGGGTCATCAATAATGAGATAAGCATAGGCTTCTTTACCATGATAATGCTGTATTTCGGTATGGTTATGACATCTTGCAAAAACTTCTTTCTCTTTGCAGGCACATATCAGCAAAGCATATTAGCCGCCGAGCGCACCAGGGAAATCCTTGATAACCCTATAGATAAAACAGGGGATATCAAGCCAGAGCATATCAAAGAGTTAAAGCTCCAAGACCTATCGCTTAGCTATGGCGATAACAAGGTGTTTTCCGAAATTAACCATAGCTTCAAAATTGGCAGAATTTACGCAATATGCGGCGAAAACGGCAGCGGCAAGACAAGTTTGCTAAATTGCATAATGGGCATGTACCTAGACCTTATATCTGGGCAGATATTGTTTGATGGCACTCCAATAGATAAGCTGGATATGGCTTATATGCGGCGCAACCGAATATCTTTTGTAGAGCAACTACCGGAATTTCTAAATATGAGCTTGGAAGAATTTCTTACTTTTGGCATAGAGCAAACAGAGGTTGTTCAAAAAACAAAACAAGAGCTAATCGACATATTCGACTTAGGCAAGTTTGATTTAAGCACACCCATAGCCGAAAGTGGGAGCAATTTTTCTGGCGGCGAAAAGCAGAAAATCGCCATCACTCGTGCATTGTCAAAAAATAGCGCGATAGCAATATTGGACGAACCTACATCAGCTCTTGATGATGCAAGTGTAGACATCTTGGTCGATGTGCTTAATCGCCAAAAAAGTAGCAGAATAACCCTAGTGATTAGCCACGACCACCGCATTCTACAGCTCTGCGATGAGCATTGGCATATTGCGCATTAAAAATGCACTGATTTTAACAACCTTAACTGATTTTGCCTATTGTACATTCACGTATTTTGATGTATAATGTTGATGACGGCACAAATGCAATGTCTTGTTTTTGTGCTAGTCTATTATAATAAAAGGAGTGTGTTAAATGAAAAAAATGAAAAGAATTATGGCTGCAACCCTAGCCATGACCGTTCTATTTGCGACTACCGTATTTGCGCAAACACCTAGAGAAATCGTGGGTCAAGCTTATGCAAATAGTACAGACGCAACAACAATGTCTGTAAGCGGTAATATTGCAGGTGTTGTCAACCTTATGGGCATGGAGCTTTTACGCCTTAACATGGACTTTGTTATGGACATGGACTTTGACCTTGAAACAGGTGCAATGATGATGTACATGAGAATGCCAATGCAAATTTCTGTGGCAGACCCAATTACTGGCGAAGCCTTCGATGAAAACGTAGAAGTTGCAGTATTTATGGACGGAACAACCGTGTTCGTTTATGAAAGCACTATTGGTTGGTTCACGGACCCATCTATGGATATGTCTGATATGGACGATATGCTTGGCATGATGGACATTGAAGCCCTTACAGCTTGGAGCCTAGAAATCAACGAACTTATCATGGACGAAATAACCATACAATTTGCAGATGACCAAGTAGACGGCTACTATGTTATTGAGCAAATTATGGATTGGGACGACATGGTAAACATGTTAGACCTCTTCATGACACCAGAGTTCTTTGATGGCATGATGGCATTTATCCCAGAAGCAGATATGGTGCTAATCCAAGAAGATTTGGACATGGCTATGCTTGAGCTTGACGGCATGATGGACGAAATGCTCGCTATACTAGAAGACCTTGACATCAATTTTGAAGCTGTATACAGAAGCTACATAGACCAAGAAACACTTACATTTTCTCGCTACCTTATGGAAATGAACATGGATTTTGCCCTAGATTTAGACCTTGGCATTTTAGGCAATATGGACATCTCTGGTAGCTTCACTATGGATTTGGATGTTGATTACAACCCAACTATCGTTTGGCCTGTAATTGACGAAGTTGTAAATCTTGATGACCTTTTCGTAGACATTATGCCTCTTCCTGCTGAATTAGAAGAAGCTGTAGTTGCTATTGCCGAAATCGGAAGCCTAGAGTTTGGCGCAGACAACCTAGAAGTTAGAGAAACTCTTCCAGTTGCTGGCGACTTTGCAGTTGGCATCATCAACCTTTTGGTTGCAGACATAGCTAATTTCAACGTATTTATCGTTAATCACGGCACAGACATCGTTCACGCTACTCTTGCATCTGTACCTAGCCTGCCTCTATTTGACGTATACCTCGAGCCAGGTGAAGGCTTCGTTCTACAAATCCCTATGGGAACATTCGCTGACATCGCTACACTTGTAATCCAAAGCAGCGGCGCACCACTCGATGTTGAAACAGGCTTTAGATTAACAGAATTGCCTCTTGGGCAGTAATAATTTTGTACTTTCAAAACGGGCAATCCCAATAGCCCCCTACCGTAATAAGGTCTCGAAAAACTCAGCAAAATCAATACTATTATGAGCGGGCGGGTAAAATGGAGTAGCTTAGAGCAGGGCGCAGACATAAAATGCGCCCTATTTTTATGTTCATTTATCATAATACTATGAAAGCTAGGCAAGGTCGAGAGTGAGAAAACCACTCCCAGCCTTTTTTCATGTCCGAACGAGGAAAGGAGCTTTTGGCTATGGCAGTTTTGTACTATACCCACTAAACCAAAAAACAGTCCATCAAAGCATCATCGAAACTATCAAAATAGGGCAAAATCTTTCGCAACCTACTCTTTAGCCATGACCAAAAATTCTCAATGGGGTTGAGTTCA